>JAJOJF010000009.1 GCA_021208885.1 Burkholderiaceae bacterium | reverse complement strand
AGTATGGGGTGGACCTGCTGTAGGTCTGATAAGAGGCCTATCGCCTGATGATTCTGCGGGTCGATCTCAAAGCTGGCTTTGCAGGTGCAACGTCAACGCTCGGCGCGGCGATGCCACCCTTTAACGTAATGGGCTCTTCAGCCAGTGATATAGGGATGCCGCTGAGGGCGGCCATTGGACTAGCCGCTGATTTTGAGGCTAGTGATTCAGCGAGCCGAACAACAAGCTCGTAGTCTGTCGCGCTTAGTGAGTCGAGCAGATTAAGTATGCTGGCATGGTTGTTTTTGTTGGCGATGGTTACATCACTCATGTCACCCGAATGGCTGGGTTGACGCATTGACCAACCGCCCATTGTCCCCATGGCTTGGGGTTTTGTGTTTAGCACCTGCGTTATATCATCGCCTAGCCAATTGGCCAGTGCCTGCATCCGAGGTGATTGGGGAATGGCGACCCCGCGTAACCACTTTCGAACAGTCTCGGTGCTGACATGTGGCAAGTAAGGAAAACGCAAAGACAAGTCGCGCGCAATGGTCGACAGTGAGGGCAGGGTGCCACCATAGGCTTGTCGCAAAGACATTTCGAGTTGCTGTGCAAATCGTTGCTTCAAATCAATGAGGCTGTCCATCGCTGGTGAGACCTTAACTTCAATGAGGTCCTCAGATAATGGCAGGACTAAGCAAATATTTGCACAACTTTTATTGCCAATTAAGAGTGTTTTTCATCAATTGATTTGATTTGCGGTCATTCTTATTTCTTTGCTGTTTAAAAAAATAATTAGTATCGGTTCAATGCTTTGAAAAATACGAATAATTATTCGAATGGTCGGGAATTCGCCACTTTGCAGTGACCTCCTAGGTGCATAACACTAAAAATTGCCAATTTGAATTGCACAAAATATTAGTTAGTAAACCTACACTCCGACATCAAGCAAGTACCGCTTGCGCGACTGTAGTTGGTGGTCTTGTGTCTTGACCCGGTATTGGGGTCCACACTTGAGATACCCGACCATGAGAACTACTTTTAGTACCGCTTCCAAATGGTTGATTGCCTCAAGCCTGTTGGCTTACGGGGCTTTGATTGCTTACCTGGTTTACTTAATATGACAGACGCACCGCAGTATCAAGATGACGAAATCGATCTGGCTCAGCTAGTCAGCACTGTTTGGGAGGGACGTTGGCTGATTGCATTGGTCACTGCGCTAACCATGCTGGCCGGTGGCCTGTTTGCGTTTCTGGCCCCACAGACATTAAGTGGCAGATTCGAGGTGCGTCCTATTACCGTCGGACAGGCCAGTGCTTACGAAACCTTGAACGCGTTGGAGTTTTTTAATGTTGATCGGTCCAGGCTTTTGGGGCTCTTCACTGAAGATCTGATTACGCGCGAAACGTTGGTGGAAGCCATCCGTGAGTACGGTGCTGTCAAACGCCAACCGGATGAGTCTGAGCTCGAATACGAAATTCGTTTGGTTGCAGAGGCCTACCAATATCAAATCTTGCCGCCAACGGATCCGGAGGACACGCGCAATCGAGATCCGAGAACGACTTGGGTGGTGGATTTTAAAAGTGGTGAGGATCAGGACACGATCCGGTTCATTTTGAATCAAGCCCTGCGAAACTCGCAGGACAATGTGCGACAGACCTTGCAAGAGCAGTTCACGCGGCTCGTGAAGGTCCGTGAACGTGATGCCGAGTTCCAACTTGAGGATATTGAGTTCAAGCTGGGTAACTTGCTTGAAGACTACGACAAAAACGTTCGCAACCGCGTTGCCTACCTGCAAGAGCAAGCGGAGATTGCCCGTTCGCTGGGTATTGCTAAAAACACGATCGAAACGCAGACCTTTCAGGCGGGCGCTTCAGTCGTGGCGAATTTGACGGAGAACCAGCCTTTCTACCTGCGTGGTTATGAAGCCATTGAGAAAGAGATCAAACTCATCCAAAGCCGCGAACAAAAAGAGGCCTACATCGGTGAGCTGATCGAGCTCGAGGCACAGGCTCGCGCCATCGAACAAAACCAGTTGATTGACCGGGCGATCGTTGCTTTTAATGAAACGCCAATCGTGCAGGGTGATTTTGTGGCGGCACGTTACGACGTCGGTGCGATTGAGTTCAAGTCCAACATTCGGCGTTCGCTGATCCTCGCTTTGGCGCTCGTTGGCGGTGGTTTTATCGGGATTGTGTTGGTGCTGTTGCGCTCAGCGCTGAACAAACGCAAAGCCACGGGCGCGGCCACCTAGCTTATTCTTTGCCTTTGATAAAACGTTTTCTAAAAAGAAACGATTGTTTCTTTTTAGAAAACAGCTGCGCAATTAATACTGGTCTACCTAGGCTCTATCACGCCGCTGGCGCCTCTCCAGCCAAAGCCACCTTCATGAGATCAGCAACCGTCGTTACCTGAAGCTTTTCCATGATGTTGGCGCGGTGGGCTTCCACCGTCTTGATGCTGATGCCCAAGTCATCTGCGATTTGTTTGTTAAGGCGTCCAGCCACGATGCGCTCAAGCACCTGCTGCTCACGGGCCGTGAGCCTGCCAAGCATGGCTTCGTGCGCCCGCTTGGATTGTTGTTTCTGAAGATTCTCGTTGGCGATCTCGAACATGCGGCTGACGATGTCTCTGAGATCGGTCTCGTTAAACGGCTTTTCCAGAAAGTCGACCGCACCTTTTTTCATGGTGTTCACAGCCATGGGCACATCACCGTGACCGGTAATAAAAACCACTGGCATGTGGGATTTTCTGGCTAGGAGTTCTTCTTGCAGTTGCAGCCCACTCATGCCTGGCATGCGTACATCCACGATCAGGATGCCGGGGTTTTCTTCACGGTACTCCGCCAGAAACGCTTCAGCACTGGCAAAGGCCTTGACCCGATACGTGTTGGCTTCAAGCAGCCAACGCAGTGAGTCGCGAACAGCCTCATCGTCATCCACGATATATACAGTGCTGGCAGTTGGCGGCATCGTCATGCGGGAAACTCCTCTGTGGTTTTGTTGTCGGGGTTTTGGGCTTGTTCGGCTGCTGTTTCGGTGTCACTAGCCATCTCAATAGGGGCACATGGTAACGTGAACCGGAAAGTTGTGCCGGAAAGCTCAGGGTGGCTCGGGCTTTGATTGTTCGTGGCCCAGAGCTGGCCATGGTGCGATTCGATAATCGTTCGGCAGATATTTAACCCCATGCCCAGCCCTTCAGACTTGGTGCTAAAGAAGGGCTCAAAGAGCCGATCGGGATCTGATACGCCATGTCCTGAGTCGATCACAGCGACCTGCATGGTGTTGTGGTGGCGGGTGACTTCCACGGTCAATACGTGTTCGGTGCTGTTTTCCATGGCTTCAAGGCCGTTTTTAATGAGGTTGAGCAGCACTTGCTCAATCAGAATCGGGTCAGCAAGCACCTTGGGCAAGTCAGTGGGCAGTTTGATCTCGATATCAATGGCACGTTTGCGGGCGTCGATCTCGGCCAAGCTCACCGCATTGTCGACAATCGTCTGGATATCCACTGTCTGGCGGCGGGGTTCGCTGCGTTTGACGAACTCTCGAATACGACTAATGATCTTGCCGGCACGTTGGGCTTGGGCAGCGGCTTTTTCTAGGGCGGGCAGCAGTTTGTCAGGGGCTGTCTGGCCAGCCTTGACCATGGCCACCGCACCCATGCTGTAGTTGCTGATGGCGGTTAGTGGCTGGTTCAATTCATGCGCCAAGGAGGAAGCCATCTCGCCCATGGTGGTCAGACGACTGGTAATTTGAATCTTCTCTTGCTGGACACGCGAGTCTTCCTCGTGCTTGCGCCGCTCGGTAATGTCCCTGGCCACCTGCATGCGTACCCGGCGGCCATCGGTCCAAGCCAGCATCCGGTGCTGCACTTCAAACCAGCGTTCCACATGGGTGGAATACACCTCGGCGGATTCGTCGCTGTAGCGACCACGGCGACCCGCGAGCAATTCCTGATGGCCATTGGTCTGCGCCCCAAAGAGGCTGCGGTACGTACGGTTAGCAAACAGCAAGTCCATGCCATCAGCCGTGTCCGCTGTCACAGAGATCGCATCGTCGAGGCTTTCAAGCACGGTCATGAATCGTTCGTGTGCTGCCGTCAGTGCCTCTCGGATTCGGCGCGGCTCGGTGATGTCGGTCATGGACGTCATCCAGCCGATCTGCGTGCCATTCGGTGCCAGAAGTGGTGACACATACATGCGGGCGGTAAAGCGCGAACCATCACGGCGCTGCGCTTCAAGCTCGATCCCGCTTGACGGGGTTTTGCCAGAAATCACCGCGTCCAGCGTCTGTCGGTGGCTATCGTATTTGCCTGGCACCCAGTAAGGGAAGGGTGGCATGCGGCCAATCAAGTCAGCCTCATTCCAGCCAATCATTCGACAGAACGCCGGGTTCACGTAGGCAATCCGGCCTTCAAGGTCAAGCACCCGCATGCCAGTGGACATGGAGTTCTCCATGGCGCGCCGAAACTCGGTCTCGGCCATGAGCGCCGCTTCCGTCTCGGTGCGGTGACGGGTATAGCGCCACAGCGCCAACAGCGCTACGACGATCACTACCGACAAACCGATCACTACCCAGGTTAAGCGCTGTTGGCGCATCTCCTGGTCAATCGTGATGAACATGATGCTGTCTTCACGAATTTGCTGTAACCAGAAAAACGCACCCATCACCAAGGCGTACAAAGCCAGTACCAGCATGGGGGCTATCCAGTACAGGCGCCTGCGCTTTAAGTGCGCATGCTCGTGAAACGGCGTTGAGATGACAGATTTCGGTGGTTGCCGCATGTAAGCCAGGATTCATTAACCGCCGGGTGGTTCAAGGTCTTTATATTGTAAGGCGTGTTGTGAGAGGAATTGCGACGGTGGCACCGGGTGGTGGTTTATTGCTGTGATTGCAGCCTAGATAAATAAAGTGGTCGTTTGCAACGCTCATTGCTTCAGCGCCCACGCGTTCGGTAAGACCGTTTGTTAAGAGGGGGGCGGGGCTGTTCGTTGTAATGTGACCGAAGCGCAGTGACAATGCATTTGCATTGACTTAGTAATATATTTGCATTACCATTAAGTTGTCTTTTACTTCGGTTAGGGAACAGAAAAATGGCGGCAACCTTGGAAGTCGAATCCACGCTAACAGATCGTTACCAGACCACGGTGCCCGAGACTGTGCGTCGGGCTTTAAAACTATGCAAGCGTGACAAAATTCATTACATCATCCGCGCAAATGGTGAGGTAGTGCTCACCCGTAGTCAGTCGGCCGAAGCTGTTGATCCGGTGCTCGATCAGTTTTTGGCATTCTTGGCTAATGACATGGCAAAACACCCCGATCGGATAAAAGCAGTAGACCCGGCATTGCCGCAGTATTTACATAGCTTGGTCACAGGCATAGAAGTTGATCTGGAGTCGCCGCTGTCGGATGCCGATGAATGAACTCATCGCATCAGGCTGCACAGGCTTTTGCCTTGGTGATTCAAGGCTGGACCATATTTGCCCATCCGCTATTTTTGGAGCAACTCGAGTTACTGGTCAAGCAAGTTCAGGAGCTAAAGGCCAAAGATTCTGAGAACTACAAAAAAAAGAACGCCAGCAAACGCTTGGCTGCGATCACAAAGTTGGCCTTTGATGTCATACCGCAGGACCCGCTTCGTGCCGATTATCGCCAAGGCGCAACGCTCGGCGCGGACCGTAAGCACTGGTTTAGGGCAAAGTTTTTTCAGCAGTACCGACTCTTTTTTAGGTGCCATGCGCCTAGCAAAGTCATCGTGTATGCCTGGGTAAACGACGAGCACTGCAAGCGGGCATACGAAAGTCATCATGACGCATATCGTGTTTTCATTGACAGCCTCCCCGTCCTGAACGACGAGGATTCCTAGCAGCTTTATCAAGCCGCCAGGATTGGGCTTGTATCGCTACTTCCCAATGGTTCCTGCTTCATCGTTAAAACCAACGTTTCAACTCCACAGGCGATCACCCGATGCCCTCGGGCTTTGCAAATCACTATCTTAATGACGCAGAGTATATCAAAGGCACTAGAGATCTGGCAGCTCGGGATGACAAAAAACACCCGAAAAAAACTGACATACAGGCTGCGCCTGCGCGTACATCCCCGTCCTGAAGAGCGGGGCTTTACGCGCTGAACGGTAAGATGCTGGAAGCCGGTAATCCGCCCGACGACTGGAATAGCTTGTTTGATCAAGCAAAAGATGCGACCGAAAGTGCGACCGCGCTTTTACAGTCTTTAGCTGGAGAGATTGAGCCATAGTTGAGTGCTGTGACGGCGAGCCCTCGTCGGCGAGTCGCATTGATTCAATCACGCAATCGGCGTAAACAGCGCAAACAGCGACATGATCTCTTCTTCGCTCATGTCTAGGTTGTTGCCTGCATCCGAGCGATTTTGGTCTCGATCGTGCCTTGGGCAATCAGTCGATGCACAAATATGGGCTGGTGGTTGCACCGGACGAACCGGACGATGAGGCAATCGATCAGGGGATTTTGCTATGAGTGAAATTTTAAAGCCGAATCTAATAGTTTCTTGCTTAAGTTGGCAATTGGCGAAACCTGAATCAACAAATGGACGTACATTAAGTCGACAATCAGACTATATATAACATTGCAATTGGACGATATCTTAGTTTACAATTGGACGACGTTTAACGCAGCAGGTATCTGATGGCTCCTTTCGACCAAGGTACACAATTTCCGCGGTTTGCTGAGCCGCGACTGGCCCAAGCTTTGGCGTATTCGCCGGTGGTGCTGGTGCACGGTCCACGCCAGTGCGGCAAAAGTACGCTCGCCAAAATGCTAGGTGATCGCCAGGGGTACGGTTATCTCAGTTTTGATAATGCGGTCACACGGCGTTCAGCAGACGAGGATCCTCTTGGCTTTGTCGATGATTTGCCCAGTCGAGTCATTCTCGACGAAGTGCAACGCGTGCCAGCGCTTTTCACCACTCTAAAAAGCGTGGTTGATCGCGATCGGCAACCCGGGCGATTTCTGTTAACGGGTTCATCCAACGTCTTGCTAGTGCCCAAACTGTCGGACTCACTCGCCGGTCGTATGGCCATTTTGCGGTTGCACCCTTTTGCCCAGTGTGAACTGGCCGGCCAACCATCCGAATTTCTGGATCGGCTGTTCGAAGCAGACTTTCCCGTTAAAACCGTGCCCAGACTCAAGGAAGATCTTTTGGAGCGAGTGGTGGCGGGCGGTTACCCGCCCGCCTTGGAACGGCCGGCAGGCCCACCAGCACACACTACGCGCGACGATTGGTACCGCGACTACATCACTTCATTGGTTCAGCGTGATGTGCGAGAAATCTCCCGCATCCGGTCGCTTGATGCCTTGCCACGCTTGCTGCGTCTGGCCGCCGCGCGCACAGGGCAATTGGTTAACCTTCTTGATCTTTCCACTTCATTTCAGCAAAGTAGACAAACGATCGGTGACTACATCACCCTGCTTGAGCATATATTCCTCTTGGAGCGTTTGCCGCCTTGGTACAACAACCACACTAGCCGCCTCATCAAGACTCCAAAGCTGCACCTAGGTGATTCCGGGCTAGCCTGCAGTCTTCTCGGTGTAGACGCCCAGACACTTAAATCCGATCGAAGCCAATTCGGTCCATTGCTAGAAACCTTTGTCTACCAAGAGATCCGGCGGATGGCTAGCTGGCATGAACGCCATCATGAGTTTTTTCATTACCGAGACAAAGATCAAGCCGAAGTAGACATTGTGATCGAAAGGGGGTCAAACCGGATCGCTGGAGTTGAAGTCAAGGCAGCTGCTACCGTGTCGGCTGCGGATTTCAAAGGACTCAAAAAACTGAAGACGGCCTGTGGCGATCGGTTTGCCGGCGGTGTTGTTCTCTACGATGGTGAGACTAGTGCAGGTTTCGGAGAAGGTCTATACGCCATTCCCCTGCGGTGGCTTTGGGAAGCGCCCTGAAATTGGGCCAGAAGGTTAGACCGAGCTTGATCGATGAGGTTTGCCTTGGTCGGCTCGGTGCAACAGACCCATGAGGCCGCACCCCCTTCAATCAGACCCCCGCATGGATTGCCCAAATCCGATGTCAGGCGTGTTTTGCTTCCTGGCCTCGATTTCTAAGCAGAAAAGTCGATATGATGATTTGCCGGCTGTAGAAAATCATATTAAAATATCCGCATAAAAAGCGGAAATATTTATATGATTTACGGCAATCGATTATCCTTGTCAGCTTACATTAATGGCTTGCTTGCGACGGGTGGGGTGGTTTTTACTGCCGAGCAAGCAGAGCGAGCACTTGGAGTCAGTCACGGTGCTTTGTTAGATGCTGCTGAGCAGATGCAACACAAGGGCATGCTGTTAAGTCCTCGACAAGGGTTCTATGTAGTTGTCCCGCCGCAGTATGCCGCATGGGGGGCACCACCACCGACCTGGTACATCGATGCACTGATGCGTTATCTGGGGCGACCTTATTATGTGGGCCTTCTGAAAGCGGCGCAGCTGCACGGTGCTACGCATCAAGCTGTCATGCAGTTTCAGGTCATTTCCAACAAACAAATTCCGGACATTCGTGCCGGACGCAATCTCATTTCGTTTTATTACCGCAAGGATGTGATGGTAGTGAAGGCCGGTATCGAAGACCGAAAAACCGATACCGGTGTGATGAAGGTCTCGTCAGCGGCGCTAACAGCCCTGGACCTGTTGCGCTACCCTCGAGCATCTGGTGGCTTAGACAACGTTGTGACGGTTCTTGCCGATCTGGGGTCAGCCATTGACGCCGAACAGCTAAAGGCCCTTTCTCTAGTAACGGAAAAACCAGTGGTCCAACGGTTGGGTTACTTGCTTGAAGCGCTAGGTTATGTTGCAGTTGTTAAACCCATGCATGTGGCTCTGCAAGAGCGAGGGTCTGTACGATGGACAGAGCTTGATCGTCAAGAGCTATTCGATCCTGATTTGGCGCTGCCGCCGCTTGCGCGTGATGACCGCTGGAAAGTGATTGTGCGGCGCGTGCCGGAGGCAGACCAATGATTCCATCACAAAACCTTGTGGCATGGGGTAGCGTTGTTGCCTGGGCTGATCCAATGCAGATTGAGCAGGATTTAATCATCAGCCGTGCCTTGATCGAGATTTTTTCTGACCGGACTCTGCGCGAGGCTTTGCGTTTCAGAGGTGGCACAGCTTTGAACAAATTGCATTTCCCAGTACCGCTTCGCTATTCGGAGGATATTGATCTCGTGCGTACTGGCGCTGGACCCATTGGGCCGATTTTGGATCAATTACGGGAAGTCCTTGAGCCTTGGCTTGGTCGGGCTCAATTTGATCAGAGCCCGGTGGCACCGAAGTTTCGGTTTCGAATTGAAGCAGAGCAGGATGATGCTCCGATTCGATTGAAGATAGAAATCAATACCCGTGAGATTGAGGCCTACGACGGGCGATTTGAGCTACCACTGCGAGTAGAAAACCCGTGGTTTTCTGGGGAAGCATTTGTACCGACGTTCTCTCCCGAAGAGATGCTTGCCACCAAGTTGCGGGCCTTGCTGCAGCGTGACAAAGGACGTGATTTATTTGATTTGTCGCATGCACTGACGGTTTTCGATGGTTTGGATATAGGTCGGGTTCTTGAGATGTTCGCTCGCTATCTTAGCCTAGCCGATCAAGTGATCACGAGGGCAGAGGCTCAGCAGCGGATGTTCGCTAAGTTGGCCAAGCCGCGATTTCTGCTAGACATGCGACCTTTATTGTCGGCTGATCAGGCACAAGCCTTGGACGAAAAGGCTACAGCGCAGGCTTTTCGGCAAGTGTTCACTGAGTTGATCGATCGTTTGCCCGGTGATCCATGGGCGAAAGCGGATGAAATGAAAGACAAATTTGGGATTTCATGGTGAGTCGGGGCCAGTTGAACGAGTTCCACGAGCACACACCATCGAAGCCAAAGTTAAGTAGGATCGATGGGCCGTGTATCAGATGCTTTCCCGAGTCGCCCGCTATGGCTTCTGCTAAAACCGGCTGGCGTCAAGCGTCAACCAGGCTACCCCGGGTTGCTTCTCAACGGTGATCTGCCCAGCATCAAGACGATAGGTTAGCTGGCAGTGGTGTCGAGGATTTGAGAGAACGTCAGGGTTGAAGATGGCGAGATTTTGACCGTCGGGATGACGAACCGATTGGGTCAGCATACCGGGATGCCCCTCCCTATGAATTCGCGCACCGATTGATTGACAAAAACTGTAGTCCGATGGATGCAAAAGATCTGGATGCTGGTGGTGAGCATCGTGTAAGTCGAGCAGGGCAGCATCACACTTGACTGCATATACCTTGCGCTCGGCAGTCACGGTCATCTGTTCAAATCCGGCATCGCTTAACAGCCCGCGGTACCAGTGGTATGCGGACTCATGTACAGTGGTTTCGACTAATTTCGATCCGTACCAGATACCGTATGTGCCATCAGAAAATCTACTGCTTTGCCAATGCTTAAACGGCCATGCAATCGCGTTGAACCAGTCAGCGTCTTCAAATGGGCGGTGAATAATGGGCGTTCTTGAACGGTAAGTAACTGGCTTGATGTCATCTTCGACCTCCTGAGCGAGTGCCCACAAAGACGGATCGTCTGTCAGGTCGTCAAAGAGGTCCTGCGATTGGCACAGCGAAACGATGTTACGTGAAACATCTTGGTGGATGTCGGTTAATGCAAGGTGATTAAACAATGAGCTCATTCAGTGGGTCCGTGATGCGAGGATTTTTTAACTAGGAGGCTTTGACTGAGGCTTGGGTACTGGTTCAGTTGGTAGATGGAAGTGCCGCGGGTGAGGGTGCGTGCGCTCAAGCACATTGAGGAGCGACGCTTGTATCGCAACTTGTGGTGACGCGATTGTCCTGTTCCTTAACTTCAAACGCCTCGGGCACGATCAAGGTAGCCGCGCACAACGAGCAAACCCGCGAACCCCCATTCTTTGATGACCTCAACAGGCGTCAGGTTGTCGAACGCTTTATTGCGCGTGCTCATCCAACGGTAGGCTAGTTCTCGGTCGTGTGGGAAAAGCAATCGTAGGTTTTTGTGGATGCCAAGCAGGTGACCAACACGCTCGTATTGATCACGACTAGTGCCGATTGCTTTGCCGCTTCGGTAGTTAGACAATGCTGCTCGGTTGCTTGGCGCAAGGCCAAGCAGTGCTGCTTGATCTTCAGTGCTCAGTTTCCAGTGGTCGAGCAATGTCATCACCATTTTGGCGAGCTCGCCCCGGTCTTGTGAAGTTGGTGCATTGCCATGTACGGTCTGTGCCATTATTTCTCACCAAGCGTCTGGATTAACAATAACGAGATTTTACCATTGTTTTAATAAAAACAAAATCTGTTACATATGTAACAAATGAAACAGCACAGTCTATATCGTCCTGATCGGGATGCTTCGGGATTGTTGGCTTTCGGGTCGGTAAAACGACCCTACCAGGGTTTTTGGTTCATGCGCGCGTGTTTGTTTGATGCTCAGGGCTGCTGACGAACTTGATATCAAGGCTTGATATCAAGACGGAATATCCAGACTTTGTCACTGTATTCAATTTTGATTAAACTGAATACGTTAAAACCTTTGTATCAAGGACTGATGATGAGCACAACCACGCTGACGGTGCGTTTGAGCGGCGCACTGAGTGAATTTGTGGCGACCAATGTCGGTGAAGACGGTTCATACGAGAATATCAGTGAGTACATACGTGACTTGATCCGTCGCGACAAAGAGCGAACACAGGCACTGGCCTTTGAACGATTGAAAGCGGAGTTAGCGGTTGCATTCGCGGCGCCAGAAGATTCTTATGAACCCTTATCGGCTGAGGATGTGATCAATCGTCAGAAACGGTGATCCTGTGTCAGTTCGTGTCCAAGCAGCTGCGTCGCTGCGAATCGACGAAATTTATCAGTACACCCAACATCAGTGGGGCAAGCGACAAGCGGACAAATATATCAAAGGGTTGTTTGCTGCGTTTGACCGGATCGCGTCGCGTGGTGTGTTGTCCAAGCCCGTGCCAGCTGAATTTGGGGTGTCTGGTTTTTTCTTCCGCTATGAGCGCCATATTGTGTACTGGCGATATTTGTCAGGCGGTGACATCGGTATTGTGTCGATCTTGCATGAGCGCATGCATCAGATCGATCGTTTTGCCGATGACTTTGGTTCAGGACCTACTTAAGCGCCATGCTGGTGCCCTGGTTGGTCAATCCTGCACTGATTCATTCACTCAATCGGCGCAAACAACGACATGATCTCTTCTTCGCTCATGTCCATGTTGTTGCCTGAGTCAGGATCAAACACCGAGTCCATCAAAGCCTGCTTGCGAGCTTGCATCTGCGAGATTTTGGTCTCGACCGTGCCGTGGGCAATCAATCGATGCACAAACACGGGCTTATCTTGCCCGATGCGGTGCACCCGATCCATGGCTTGCCTTTCGATGGCCGGGTTCCACCAGGGGTCGTACAAGATGACGGTGTCAGCGGCCGTTAAGTTCAAGCCAACGCCACCTGCTTTGAGGCTAATCAGAAACAGCGGAGCGTCGCCAGACTGAAACGCGTTGACAAGCTCGCCACGTTTTTGCGTTTGGCCGGTGAGTTTCAGATAGTCCCAGCCACGGGCTTTGACGTCGACCTCGATCAAATTCAGCATTTCCACAAACTGCGAGAATACCAGCACGCGCCGGCCTTCAGCAAATAGTTCTTCCAGTATTTCCATGAGTCGACTGCGTTTGGCGCTAGTCGTGATCTTGGCGGCGCTGGCTAACTTGACTAACTGAGGGTCACAGCAAGCCTGTCGTAGTTTCAAGAGCGCATCGAGCACGGTGATCTTGCTGCTGGCCAGGCCTTTTTGTGCCAATGCCTTTCTCACCCGTTCATGCATGGTGGCGCGCACGGTCTCGTACAAGGCTCGTTGCGCGCCTGTCAACTCCACCGACTCCACGATCTCGGTGCGTGGTGGCAAATCAGTGACGACCTGATCTTTGGTACGCCGCATGACGAAGGGTGAAATACGCTTGGAGAGCGCGACTTGTCGTGCGAGGTTGTTTTCTTTTTCGATGGGCTTGCGAAACTTCTCCCCGAACAACTTGCGACTGCCTAACAAGCCGGGGATCAGCCAGTCAAAGAGGCACCACAACTCTTCAAGATTGTTCTCCATTGGCGTGCCAGTCAGCGCCATTCGATGTTTGGCAGGAATCTGACGGATGAGCTTGGCCACTTGAGAGGTGGGGTTCTTGACGTACTGCGCTTCATCCAGAATCACGGTGTCATACTCGTGGGCAAAGAGCGTTTCGCTGTCTCGGTGCAGCAATGGATAGGTAGTGATCACCAGATCGTGGCGCTCAATTTGATCGAAATAGTTTTTTCTGTCCAGGCCTTGCAGGGCCAGTACTTTCATGTCGGGCACGAATTGCGCCGCCTCTCGAACCCAGTTGCTCACCAACGAGGTGGGCACTACCAGCAGGCAGGGCAGTTGCGACTGCTCTGTGGTTTGGGGGCTTTGTTGTTGGGATTTTTGTGGTTGATCTCGTTTCGTAGCTAGAAACGCCAGGGTTTGGACAGTTTTGCCCAAGCCCATGTCGTCAGCCAGGATGCCGCCAAACCCGGTGTCCGAGAGCGCCAGCATCCAGGCCATGCCGGTTGTTTGATAGGGACGTAGATGACCGTGGAAGGTCTCTGGGATAACAGGCTGTGTTTTTGACGCAGAGTTTGAAGCCAGCAGTTGCCTTAGGCGCGAACCAAGCGCCAGTAGACGTTCGCCGCCGGTAAACGGAATCCCACAGCCGGCCAGTGCATCGACCAGTTCACGCACGGCACCGGCCTGAGCTGCGTGCAATTGCTCGTGCAGGTCGCGGATGAATCGCAGTGCCGGGATCAGCTTTTCCAGTGGAAGTCGTGCGTATTGTCCGTCTTTGAGCCGCGCCACAAACGGCCTGTCATCCAAAAGGTTTTGCAGTGCAGTTTCGTCGTGTAGCACCTCTTCTGGGATAGATTCCACAAGCTTGGCCAGCACCGGCAGCAGGTCAAACTCCTGGCCGTCAACCTCGTAGTGCAGTCCAATCGAGAACCAGGAGTCCTCCTGCTCGGTAATGCCGCCACGAATGTTGGATGATCCTTTGTAGATGCGACATGGCCACGAGGTATCAATGATCACCTGCCAACCCTCGTCTCTAAGGATGGGCGCGACATCTTCAATGAAGTCCAACGCTTCGTGACCGCCTCCCATTTCTGACAAGGGGTTTTCACCGTTAAATGGCCACAACACCAAGTCTGACTGTTCAAACTCGGCCATGTCGGCATCATCGGTGTAGAAATCTACTGGATGAAATCCGAGCCCATTGGCGTAATCCATCAGTGTTTCGAGATGCTTGGTCTCGCTGATTTGGTCTCGCGCAATCAGTTGCAATTGCCCATCGGCGGCGTGATGTGTGATGGTGTCTGGCGCATCAAGTGCGATGCGGTGGCCGTCGTAATCAAACGACAGCCTGAGCATCGGCGCAATTTCATGCTTTTGATATGGCAGCTTGTAGTGTCGAAATAAGTCGTATCGCTCTTCGCGGGCTTTGATGGCACCAAGCGTCAACACTGGTGTGGGTTCAATGTCAGTGATCAATTGCTGGGCAACCGGGTTGGGGCGTGGCAGCTTGATGTTGGCTTGCGACATGGCGGCAAGCACTTGATCGGCTTGCGCGGCTGGCACCGGTGGCGCACTGGCGAGCCATCTGATCTCTTCGATGGTATGTTCGGTTTCCAGTAAACCGCAGGCACCTGTTTCCGGATCCATGTACCACGGTGGCGTTATCGGTAAGGCCTTTAGCCATTGTTCAGTTGCATCACGCTGGTCAGCGTGTTCGGCATCGTGCTCGGCCTCGGCCTTAATCATCAACTGCTGCGCCTCGCCGCAGTGACGCCACACGAACTGGCCATGGCGCGGTTTGCCCAGGTGAAGCAATTGCCCATCGGTCTGCTCCCAATAGGCCCGACCAGTCTCCAACACCAAGCGAAACAAGGTTTGTCCCTCCTCGTTGTCTGGGACGGTGGGCCTGTACATGCCATAGTCCCGCTCCGACAGGCTAAGCAGACGAAATATTCTTACATCGATGGGCAGCACAAACCGTGCGCGGGTCTCATCGCGGACATGGCGAAACTCGTACTGCCGAGCACGGCTATTGGCGCTTGTGCTGCCGTCTTTGCGCAGCGTCACTTTCATGGGCGTGATGTTGACCCGGCCACGACTTTGTTGAACAACATACCGGATCCTGTCTTTCACGGTTGCCGGATATTCGTTCGGATCAACAGTAACCGGCGTGTGCGCCAGTTGCTTCGGCGCTTGCGTCAGCCAAGCCCGAATGGCGTTATCCATGGGTGGTGCTGGGCGCGAACTTTGAGCATTGTTTACTGTGCCAGCATAGGCCTGGTTTTGTGGTGCGCTAGCTGCATGCTCAAGACTGAGATTGTGGCCGACAGAGTCGGGCAGGGCGCCAGCGGCTTGCGCTACCAGAATGGCGGCCGCAACATGCTTGCAGTTATATCCCATTGGGCAACTGCATTGGCCATAGACGTGGGTCAACGCGCCAGAGGCTGACCAGGCAAAATGAATCTGCTGGCGATAGGTTTTGCTGCCGCGCACCACGGCAGTCATGGTTTTTTGGTCTGGCTCAACTTGCCAGGAAGTCACTTGCCCTGTTTTTGCATAGGTTCTGCCGCGGCTCAATGTGGTGTGGCCGAAGTGGCGCTCAAGTGCTGCGATAAGGGCAGTAGACATGTGGGATGGTGTACGGGGTTAGTCGATTGCAGTGGGGGCCATCTGATCAGGTGGGTATGAGCCGTCTAAACTGAGTATAGGGGATCGTCGGTGTAGGCTGCGCTGGGTTCAGTGCAGTGAGTCCGCTTTTTAATCGGTAAAGTCAAAATGATTAGTTGGAGGTAGAGCATAATTTCTAAGTACTGGCCGGTCAGCGTAAACTACAGTTAGTTCATTAATTCAGATCGAAGCCCCCTATGCAATACGACCCATCATTCGTCAGGCACCGATTCGCCCTGTCAGATGAGGATCGGCAATGGTTGCATCGATTGACACGGATTTATCCGTTGGCGCGCTTCAAAAGTGATCACCGCAACTACGAAGAGACAGTGGTTGACTTTGTCTATACGTCAGCCAAGATAGAAGGCAACACCTACGACCGGATCGACACCGACAATTTGTTGCGCTTTGGTGTAACTGCTGGCGGCAAGCGCTATTCGGATGCGGTCATGCTCGTTAATTTGCGCAATGGCTTTGAGCAAGTCATGGCAGTCGAGCCGGACGACGTGCTGGATCTGGACTACGTTTGCGATTTGCATAAAACATTGATGCGGGATTTGCTGCCTGTTAACGAGCAGGGCATCGGTCGCTCATCGGATGTGAACATCACGGGCGCGGCATACACGCCACTGTCTGATGCGTCTGGACTGCGAACCGAAATCAGGTTTGTGCTCAAAGAGGCTGATAAATACACTGACCCTTTCGAGCAGGCGATTTACCTTCACTGCAACCTGGCGTATTTGCAATACTTTCGCGACGGTAACAAGCGCACCGCGCGCCTGGTGCAGACGGCGTCGCTCGCACGCGCGCAGGTGTTGCCGCTTCTGTTTAAAGATACGTTGATTGGCAAATATCAGAAAGCTACCTTGCACTATTATGAAACTGGCAACTACGCCCCTTACGTTGATTTTTTCAAGGAAAACTACGAGCTAGCGGTCTTTTCTCTGGCGGGTCGACCAGACGCCAGCGACTACCAAAGTAATCCGAGCGAGGCAACCGAGTTCGACCGGCGTCTTCAGTTGCTGGCGGGATTGGCAGAAAGCTCAGGAGTGGGTAAGGTTTTCTGGGGCTTGGCGCAAGAGGAAATCAGTGCCCGAGGCTCGCCCAGGTCGGTTAACTGGGCCGACATCGAGCGGCGCACGATCGTCAAAGCAATTGCCGAACACGGATTGCCCAAATCCGATGTCAGGCGTGTCTTGCTTGAATGCAGTCCGGGCACTGCGTCACCGGTGAGGTGCGAGCAGGTTGCCGAAGATATCGAGCGCCTAGATCCCGTGTTGCGCGCTCAAACGTAGCCAGCGCCGATGATTGCGCATATGGATCAACCTAGCGGAGCATCCACTTGGACAGTGTCCGTAACAGCTGCTACCGCATCGCATTCAAGCGTTTTTCCGCCTCAACCCATGGCAAGCGCCTTTTGGCATTTTTCATGCGAGCTAATGCGCCGAGAGCGTCTTCGACAGACAAGAGTCTGTACTTGACCATCTTGCATAGAATGCCAATCGTTCCCTTGACCTCGACCTGCTCTTTGGCTGCCACGAGGCGAAGATTTGAGTCGCCGGTGGCTAGGGTGCAAGCCTCTTGCTTGGCAAGTGCTAGAGCTAGGTAATCGTTATGACTAGGTTTCGCGCCATTTTTTGCTGGCAAGAGATGGTTGTATTGGCTAGGTAGACTGAATGCATAGGCCACGAATTCACCGTGGACTTTCATCACTTTCAAACCGAAACTTTCTAAGTCTGGGCTGCCGGGCGCTATCTCTTCGTAGTACAGCATATCAGGAATCCCAAACTCTACTGGAAGCTCAAAAAGTGTTTCCAGCAGGGCGGCTGACTCCATGTCAATCAAGATATTGGCGTCACTGATCAGTAGCCGCATTCACTGACTCCAGCTGACGTTGCTTGTGAAACCGCATCAGCGGGATGCCCAATAGTTCGGCTGCTTTGGCCTCTGATATGTACTGCTCAGCCAGTGCGCGATAGACCAATTGGTGAAAAAGACGAGGCTCTTCTTGTGGCAGTGGATCGCCCGGTTCAAGTCTTCGCCAGCCCCTCGCAGAAAATCGCTTGATCGTTGATAGGTAGATAGAGTCAGTTATGACTCCACATTGTTTTGCCCGTGCCAGCCATCCGGCCATTGATAGTCCAAAGTCGTGTTTCAGCGTGTAAAGCTCTTGCCATTCCAACGCATGGCGCTTGTCTCCAAGCAGATGATGTACGGCAGTACACGGCACCAGAAATGATCCTGCAAAACGGTCGCAGGCTTTTTCTTCATCAATGTCGGCTGTTAACCGACCATTAAGCAAGATATGACCGACCTCATGCGCGAGTGTGAAGCGCTGTCGATCACCAGGCCAACGTTTTGAAACTGCCACAATAGGATGGCGTTCGCCGTCTTGCGTTTGTGCCATCGCCGTCATGCCAGAAAATCCAGGGTGGTCATCGTCGACAACGATCACCAATAGACCAAGTCCTTCGAGAGTGTCAGTCAAATCACCAATCGGATTCATGCCTAGTTGCCAGCAATCGCGAACCTTGTCAGCAAATGCGTCAATCTCGTCTATTGCCTTAATCCGTTTGGGTAGCACCGTCAGTGTTTGACGTGAGACAAATGTTGGTAGTGGCCAGTTCGGGAAAGACGATAACAGTTCCATGCGCTTTTCCACCATCTCGACTACTTTGAGCTTGATGGACTCCTGCGCAGTTTTGCCAAAGGTGGTGCGCTTGCGAAATTCGGCGTTCAGTAGCGTGACGTTGCGCGTACGAAAGAAGTATTCCGTGCGGATCCCGCAGGCTTGCGCGAGCTTGAGCAGTTGCGTCGATGATGGCGTCAGAAAACCCTTTTCAAACTTTTGAATAGCTGTGTGGGACACGCCAAGCTGGTTGCCTAGTTCAGCCAAAGTTAAACCTGCCGCCAGTCGTGCCTGCCGAATGCGATCTGCGATCATGGCTTTTCTCGCTGGTTGGTTTAAAAAATTATCAAACTTTGGGTATTTTAAACTGAAAGACTAAGGTATGCTGATCGATGCCTCAATCACACACGAATCACATTGAATTTGAGCGCTTATTCCGCATCACTGCGCAAATCAGGGGTCAGTGCTGTATATGATGAGCAGATTGTGTTGTCTTCTTATGGTCAGGCCGGGCTGGTTGGCTCCAGCGTTTGCACATCAAACGCTACGATCTCGCGTTTTTCCCTAGAAAACTCCACCCCCACCAAATGAATCGGCTTACCACGAGCTAGGTATTTGTCCGCGTAGCCTTTTTCAATGATCTGCGCCAAGGCTTTACCCTCTGGTAACTGTTCTACAACCTTGAACTCAAACAAATAGATGTGGCCACCATAATCCACCGTCATGTCTACACGTCCGTGGTTGCTGGCGTCTTCGACGGTGATGTTTAGCGCCAATGCTGCAAAGTGACTGTAAAAAACACTTGCGTAGTGGCCTTCGTACCGTGCGATCGGGTTGTTGCGGTACCAGTCGTGGGGGATGCTGGCAAAAAGAGCTTGCAAATGGGACTGTAGGCCTTTTACGTCGTGGTTTTCCAGTAAGTCGAGCAGCTTGATTTGCAGTGTTTGTGCATCGTTGCGATTAACGCCAAGCGCAGGCAATAAAGCATCGTTTAGGCTGCTTTCAACCTCGAGGTTCGGGAAACCAAGCGTGAACAGTTGCAGGCCAGGTTTAGGCTCTTTGACATCCTTGATGGTTAGATAGCCGGTTTGGAACAAAAGGCCTTCAGTGCTGATGTCGTCGACATCGAACTGATTTAGCAATTGTGTTTTGGCGATTAAGTGATCGAGCGCTGGCGTGAATATCCCTCTTTGTTTAAGTATGTCAATTAGAAACGTTGGTGTCGCAGTTTCAAACCAGTAAGCACCAAATTTTTTTTCATCAAATAGCAGCAGAACATCAAATGGGTTGTAAACCGAGGTGACGTCTTGTCCTCCCCAACGGTAGCCGTTGTACCAGTCACGGACCATGTCTCGATCAAGCGCACCAAGCTCTGGTTCAAATACGCGATCAATATCCTCATCGGTATAGCCGCAAACCGTGGCGTATTCAGGCGAAAGTGTGATGTCTCGTAAGTTATTCAACCCAGAAAACAGGCTGGCCTTACTAAATTTGGATACCCCAGTTAGCAAGACCATTCGCAGGTGCGGATCGGCGTCCTTGAGCGCGCTGTACAGGTTCTTCAAACCTTCGCGCAGTTCTCTGGCTTTATCAGGATCAAGGATGTTGTCTAAGATGGGTTTGTCATATTCATCGATAAGCACAACAACTGGTTGTTGATATTGATCATGCGCGTCTCTGATCAGCGCTAAAAATTCACCGGCGATATCTGTTCGTGTGGCTGGTGGCAGGCCAAGGTCATTGCGAGCAACTTGAATCTGATCACGAATCCGTACATCAAGCTCACCTCGATCGCGCATGACACCGCTACCAAAGCTTAGGCGAATGACGGGGTGCTTTATCTGCCAGTCCCACTTATCATAAATGTAGAGGCCTTCGAATAAATCCTGGTGGCCGTCAAACAGGCAGCGCAAGGTATCGAGCAGCAGGCTTTTACCGAACCGTCTGGGGCGAGACAAAAAGTAGTACTTGTTCTGGTTGACTAGCCGTTCAATATGGGGTGTCTTATCGACATAATAGTATCCGCCTTCGCGGATTTCCGAGAATGTTTGAATGCCGATCGGTAGCCTTAGGCGATTTTTTGTCGTCATTTCTGATGCTCGCTGATCATGAATGGCTTATCCGATTTAGACCCGGCAAACCTTCTACGTGTTATCTCATGTGACCTTTCGGTCTGTAAGACTGATCATGTTCTGATAATGCTCTGCTTGGGATGCGACTAGTCAATCTCTAGTGGTTGCCGCGGGACATGACGGTAATTCTGGCTAATCTTCTCAGCAACATGAGGCATGAGGCAGGTCCTTGAGCGGTCTCAAGCGGTGATCCAACATCTGACCCAAATCGTCCCAGAAGGAATCTCCCAGATTATCTTTCACAATACAAAAAGTCAATCCAAATAGTGAAATTTTTCTTGCCCTGTCATCCAGTAGCCCCTAGAATCAAGTCACAAGCAGACACAGCGCCATGTCCACCCAGAATTGGCGCTCACATCAAAGGAGATGGCAATGGGCAACCCCGCATTGACGTATCAGGCCGCCAACGACCCTGACACCCTTGAAACCGAAGAGTGGATGCAGGCGCTAGCCGCTGTGCTCGAACGTGAAGGACCAGAGCGCGCGCACTACTTGTTGGAACGCTTGATCGATCAAGCCCGCCGCTCTGGCGCCCATATCCCGTTTTCTCCGAACACTGCCTACTTGAACACGATTTCAGTGGGTGAACAGGTAGGGCACCCCGGCAACATGGAGCTTGAGGCCAAGATCCGTAGCTATATTCGCTGGAACGCCATGGCCATGGTGGTCAAGGCCAACAAGCACAACCCGCCTGATGGCGGTGATCTCGGTGGTCACATTGCCTCGTTTGCGTCGCTAGCCACCATGATAGGTTGTGGCCAAAACCACTTCTGGCATGCGGAGAATGAAGAGCATGGTGGGGATCTGGTGTATTTCCAGGGCCACTCATCGCCCGGCATGTATGGCCGTGCATACCTCGAAGGTCGACTGACTGAAGAGCAGTTGGACAACTTCCGCCAAGAGGTGGATGGCAAAGGTTTGTCTTCTTACCCTCATCCCAAATTGATGCCAGAGTTCTGGCAGTTCCCGACCGTGTCCATGGGCTTGGGCCCCTTGATGGCGATCTATCAGGCCAGGTTCCTGAAATACTTGCATGCCCGTGGGATTGCCGACACCAGCAAGCGAAAGGTCTGGGTGTTCTGCGGTGACGGCGAGATGGACGAGCCCGAATCCTTGGGTGCGATCAGTCTGGCAGCTCGTGAGAAGTTGGACAACCTGATCTTTGTTATCAACTGCAACCTGCAGCGCTTGGACGGCCCGGTGCGTGGCAACGGCAAGATCATCCAGGAGCTCGAGGGCGACTTCCGCGGCAGCGGCTGGAATGTCATCAAACTGGTTTGGGGTGGCTACTGGGATCCGCTTTTGGCAAGCGACAAGGAAGGCATCTTGCGCAAAGTCATGGAAGAGGCGGTTGACGGTGAGTACCAGGCATTTAAAGCCAACGATGGCAAGTTTGTGCGCGAGCACTTCTTTGGCAAGCACCCCAAGTTGCTTGAGATGGTCTCACGCATGAGCGATGAAGACATCTGGCGCTTGAATCGTGGCGGCCACGACCCACACAAGGTATACGCCGCATTCGATGCCGCCACCAAGCATGTTGGCCAGCCGACCGTGATTCTGGCCAAGACGATCAAGGGCTATGGTCTGGGTCATGTGGCTCAAGGCCAGAACCCTGCTCACCAGCAGAAAAAACTCGATCTCGACTCGATTCGCGAGTTCCGCGATCGTTTCAACATTCCGGTGCCAGACGATCAGCTTGAGAAGATTCCTTACTTCAAGCCCGCTGAAGACTCGCCTGAGATGCAGTACCTGCATGAGCGTCGCAAGGCACTTGGTGGGTACTTGCCCAAGCGTCGTGTTCAAGCCGATGAGAAGTTGAAGGTTCCCGCACTCGAGGTGTTCCGCCCGATTCTTGATCCCACACCAGAAGGCCGTGAGATTTCCACCACGCAAGCCTTTGTGCGCTCGCTCAATCAAATCCTGCGCGACAAGGAAATCGGCCCACGTGTGGTGCCGATTCTGGCTGACGAGTCCCGTACCTTCGGCATGGAAGGCTTGTTCCGTCAGATTGGCATCTATGCCCCTGAAGGCCAAAAGTATGTGCCCGTCGACAAAGACCAAGTCATGTACTACAAGGAATCGGCCAACGGTCAGTTACTGCAAGAAGGCATTAATGAAGCGGGTGCATTTAGTTCCTGGATTGCGGCAGCAACGTCGTACTCGACGAACAACCGCATCATGATCCCGTTCTTTATCTACTACTCCATGTTCGGTTTCCAGCGTGTTGGCGATCTGGCATGGGCAGCCGGTGACATGCAGGCACGAGGGTTCTTGCTCGGCGGCACGGCTGGTCGCACGACCCTAAACGGCGAAGGTTTGCAGCACGAAGACGGGCACAGCCACATTCTGTCGTCAGTCATTCCGAACTGCGTCTCTTACGATCCAACCTTTGCGCATGAAGTGGCTGTGATCATTCAAAGTGGTCTGAAGCGCATGGTCGAAGACCAAGAGAACGTGTACTTCTACATCACGCTCATGAACGAGAACTATGCCCAGCCGGGACTAAAGACCGGTGACGAGGAGGGCATTCTGAAGGGCATGTACAAGATCAAGCCCGCGGCCAAGGCTAAGAGCAAAGACGCACCGAAAGCCCAACTCTTGGGTTCAGGCACGATCCTGCGTGAAGTGATTGCCGCAGCTGATCTGTTGCAAGAAGACTGGGGTGTTTACGCCGACGTCTGGAGCGCCACAAGCTTTACCGAGTTGCGCCGCAACGGCATGGACTGCGAGCGTCACAACATGTTGCACCCGGGTGCCAAGCCACAAGTGCCATACGTCACCCAGTTACTGGAAAAAACCGAAGGGCCCATTGTGGCGTCCACCGACTACATGAAGCTCTTTGCTGACCAGATCCGTCCGTTCATCCCCGAGGGCCGTCGCTACAAGGTGCTGGGCACTGATGGCTTTGGCCGTTC
The DNA here is from genome assembly GCA_021208885.1 of Burkholderiaceae bacterium. Classification (GTDB taxonomy): domain Bacteria; phylum Pseudomonadota; class Gammaproteobacteria; order Burkholderiales; family Burkholderiaceae_B; genus Algicoccus. Next base: position 60,233 of record JAJOJF010000009.1, on the reverse strand, counting down.
GGACTTCCGCGCCAAATTGCGCGAGCACTTTGAGGTCGATCGTCGCTTTGTGGTGCTGGCAACCCTTGTAGAACTGGCTCGCGAAGGCAAGGTTGACAAGGACGCACCCGCCCAGGCAATTGCCAAGTACGGCATCAACCCCAACAAGCCCAACCCAGCCTACGCCTGATTGTCGAGCACGAAGGAGACAGAACGATGAGCGATTTAACAGCAGTCAAAGTGCCCGACATTGGTGACTTTAAGGACGTCGAGGTTATTGAGATTTTGGTGAACGTTGGCGACACCATTGAACCCGAGCAAAGCCTGATCACGGTCGAATCAGATAAAGCGTCAATGGAAATACCGGCGTCAACGGGTGGCGTGGTCAAAAAAATTGACATCAAAATCGGTGACAAGGTCAACGAAGGCAGCGTGATTCTGCATGTGCAAGCAGGTGCGGCAGCTTCGGCTGCCCCTAAGGCAGAAGCAGCCCAAGAAGCCAAGCCGCAAGAACCCAAGGCAGCGCCAGCACCAGCGCCAGCAGCAACGCCCGCACCTGCGGTGCCTGCTGCACCCGCCTCACCGACAGCCAGCCTTGCCGTGCCTACCGCGCCGGGACAGTTGCCACATGCCTCACCGTCGGTGCGCAAGTTTGCGCGTGAATTGGGTGTTGATCTAGCCAAAGTTAACGGTTCCGGCCCCAAAGGCCGTATCACCCAGGAAGACGTGCAGCAGTTCGTCAAGGGTGTGATGCAGGGCGGCGGTGCAGTGGCTGCTGCTAGCGGTGGTGGTTCGGGCGTTGGGCTTGACCTCTTGCCGTGGCCGAAGGTGGATTTTGCGAAGTTTGGTGAGATTGAGGCCAAGCCCCTGTCGCGCATCAAAAAGATCTCGGGTGCGAACCTGCATCGTAACTGGGTGATGATCCCGCATGTCACCAACAATGATGAAGCCGATATCACGGAACTCGAAGAGCTGCGCAAGACACTGAATAAAGAGTACGAGCGGGCTGGCATCAAGGTCACCATGCTGGCGTTTTTGATCAAGGCCGTGGTTGCGGCTTTGAAGAAATACCCTGAATTCAATGCCTCGCTTGATGGCGACAACCTGGTGCTCAAGCGCTACTACAACATCGGCTTTGCCGCAGACACGCCCAATGGCCTGGTGGTGCCAGTGATCATGAATGCCGACAAAAAAGGCGTGCTGGAGCTGGCTCAAGAAACGTCTGATCTTGCCAAGCTTGCTCGTGACGGCAAGCTGTCACCGGCACAGATGACCGGCGGTTGCATGTCGATCTCGTCACTCGGTGGCATAGGCGGCACGGACTTCACGCCCATTATCAATGCGCCAGAAGTGGCGATTCTGGGTGTGTCCAAGTCATTCATGAAGCCTGTTTGGGATGGCAAGCAGTTCGTGCCACGCCTGACATTGCCGCTGTCACTCTCCTACGATCACCGCGTGATCGATGGGGCGCAGCTGCACGCTTTAACGCCTATCTTGGCAGCTTGCTGGCGGACTTCCGTCGGATCATCTTGTAAGGGGGCGATGATTGATATGAGCAAAGATATTCACGTTCCCAATATTGGTGACTTCAAAGATGTTGAAATCATCGAGATTCTGGTCTCGGAAGGCGACACCATTGAAGCCGAACAAAGCCTGATCACCGTTGAGTCTGACAAGGCCTCGATGGAAATCCCGGCCTCAGAACCTGGCAAGATCGTCAAGCTCTTGGTCAAAGTCGGTGACAAGGTTAGCGAAGGCTCGCCGATTGCGCAGATTGAGCCTGGGGCGGGTGCTGCTGCACCAGCAGCAACAACAGCATCAACAGCGCCAACTCCAGCTGAAAAAGCGCAGGTCCCAGCAACACCGGCACCCGCTCCATCGGCCGTACCAACCGCAGCTCCATCCGAAACCCCGTCCGTAACCCCAGCAGGCCCTCTGGTCGTGCTCGGTGCGGGCCCCGGTGGGTATTCGGCGGCGTTTCGTGCCGCTGACCTGGGCATGGAAGTCATTCTGATCGAGCGCTATCCGACGCTAGGTGGGGTGTGCCTGAATGTGGGTTGCATTCCATCCAAAGCCTTGTTGCATACGGCAGCAGTGATGGAAGAAGCCCAGCACATGGCGGCGCACGGCATCACGTTTGGCAAGCCCAAGGTGGATCTGGCCAAGTTACGTGAATTCAAGTCTGGCGTGATTGGCAAGTTGACTGGTGGCTTGGCTGGCATGGCAAAGGCACGCAAGGTGCGCGTGGTTCATGGCGTGGCTGAGTTTACGGGTCCTAATACCATCGAGGTTAAAACCGACAAGGGTGCGGAAACGATTCAGTTCGGCCAGGCGATCATTGCTGCAGGCAGCCAATCAGTGAAGTTGCCGTTTATGCCAGAGGATCCGCGTGTGGTGGACTCTACCGGCGCCTTGGAGTTGGCAGCGATCCCTAAGCGCATGCTAATTGTTGGTGGTGGCATCATCGGTCTTGAGATGGGCACCGTCTACTCGGCCTTGGGTGCTCGTCTTGATGTGGTCGAGATGCTCGATGGCTTGATGCAAGGCGCTGACCGCGACTTGGTCAAAGTCTGGATGAAGAAAAACGAGCACCGCTTTGACAACATCATGCTCAAAACCAAGACCGTGGGTGCGCAAGCCAAGAAGGACGGCATTCATGTCACCTTTGAAGGCGAGGGTGCGCCCAAAGAACCACAAGTCTACGATCTGGTGCTGCAAGCCGTGGGCCGATCACCCAATGGCAAGAAGATTGGTGCTGACAAGGCAGGCGTGGCTGTCACTGAACGCGGGTTTATTGAGGTCGATTCGCAGATGCGCACTAACGTGCCGCATATCTTTGCCATCGGTGACATCGTGGGTCAACCCATGCTGGCACACAAAGCCGTGCATGAAGGACATGTTGCAGCTGAAGCGGCGTTTGGCGAGAAGAGCTATTTCGATGCGCGCGTGATTCCGTCGGTGGCCTACACCGATCCGGAAGTGGCGTGGGTAGGCATCACGGAAGAACAAGCCAAAAAAGACGGTGTGAAGGTCAAGAAGGGCATGTTCCCGTGGGCGGCTTCGGGCCGTGCCATTGCTAACGGCCGTGATGAAGGCTTTACCAAGCTTTTGTTTGACCAGGAGACGGGTCGTATCATCGGTGGTGGCATTGTTGGCACCAACGCCGGCGACCTGATCAGCGAAGTGGCTTTGGCCATTGAGATGGGTGCTGATTCGGTCGATATTGGCAAGACCATTCATCCACACCCCACGCTAGGTGAGTCAGTGGGCTTGGCTGCCGAAGCGGCTGACGGTCACTGCACGGATTTGCCGCCAACGAGGAAGAAGTAGGTCGCGGGCAAAAGTGACCACGACTGGGGATACTGGGCTGTGGTCACTTTATTGTGCTGTTTCATGAAGTGGACGCTTGGCGTTCAAGTGTTCAGAATTGTTGACACGAAATAACGTGTTATTCCTTTGCGAATAAACCGGTACGAATATGTTCGGACACGGTCCTCCTTCCCCGGTCAAAACTTTGTCATCAAACCTGATGAAAAGCTCGAGTTAGATATCTAATCAAGGGCGTCCCCAAAGCCACCGCAGGGGAACAGCAAATAGTTTCTCGGTAAATCGGATGCACATCTCACCGTCATAAAGCACAACACCTGCGGCGAAACGCTCGCCAGCCACTTTCTGCAGGCGTTGCAGCCCTTTGAAGTCAGCCGCTTTGACTGTGGCTGCAGCCTTGACCTCAACACCAGCTAACTTGGTAATGCCACGCTCAATGACGATGTCTACTTCCACTTGGTCTTTATCCCGGTAATGAAAGAAATCATGACGCCGATCATGCCAACTCGAGAGCCGTCGAAGCTCCTGATAGACGAAGGTTTCAAGCAATGGGCCCAACCGATCACGCGTACGTGTAAGCACATCTGTGGTCAACCCTAAAAGACTACAAGCCAAGCCCGTATCACCCATGTGCAGCTTCGGGGCTTTGACCAAACGACTGGTTTGATTACTATGCCATGATGGCAACCTTTCTACGAGGAAAATATTTTCTAAAAGGGTGAGGTACTCCCCGATCGTAGGGCGACTAAGCTGAAACGCCGATGCAAGTTCAGTCAGGTTCAGCAGTTGAGCCGTACGCGCCGCTGTGATCTGCAGCAGACGCGGCAACGCATCGAGTGCGCGGATGTGTGAGATTTCACGCACATCACGTTGCACGACCGTATCGAGATAGTCGCGGTACCAAAGATCTCGGCGACGCCCCTCAGGTCTTGACAACGCAGGCGGATAACCGCCTGAAACAATACGTTCTAATAGATTGTCTTTTAGTCGGTCTACCTGACGCATCGGAAAGTCAGCTGCAAAAAGCCTATCCAGAAAATCGGACTCCTGCTCCTCTAACTCACATTGCGCAAACGGATACAAACGTTGAATCGCCATTCTGCCAGCCAGTGAATCGGCAAGGTTGGGCAACAACAAAATATTCGCAGAACCGGTTAACAGAAATCTGCCAGGTTGCCTGTCTTTATCCACTGCGGCTTTGAGGCTTGTGAAAAGCTGCGGTACACGTTGCACTTCATCAAGGATTACACGCTCAGACAAACGGTCGACAAATCCGATCGGATCGTTTGATGCGAAGTCGCGTGTCACATCGCTGTCAAACGTCATGTAGTCATAACTCAGTGCGTCGCCAAGCATTTTGGCAAGCGTGCTCTTGCCGCATTGGCGAGGGCCATGGATCAGAACAACGGGCGAGTCTTCAAGCGCTTCGCTCAGAATGCGATGCGAAAAACGAGGTGTCAGGCTAGATAGATTCACGGTTTAGGGGGGGCAGATAGTCGGCTAATCGAAAGTTTAATATCGTCTAATTGTAAACATTTCTCCGTCCAATCGTAAATAAGTTATCGTCCAGTTGAAAATTAATGCTCATCTAATCGCAGAAATAGAGGTTTTAACAGTGCATTCATTACCGACAATACCGTTTTGTCACGATGCGTGAAAGCCCCTGTGAGAAGATCAAACGACTTCATTCGTCAAGATGACAGCAGTTTGCGATGCCATTTGGACGGGGTTAAATAATTCTTTGCCGGCGCTATGAAATAGCTCGTCCATAGGCGGGATACAGCTTGATCTTGCGCCTGCTGTTGTCAATCACTTCTTTGCCTCTGATCCGGTTTTCTTGTATCAGAGCCATCGCATGGTCATGGGCGCGGCGATACTGCATGTTCAAAGACTTGGCGACTTCGTAGATGCTTTTGCCAGGCGTCTTTGCCACAGCGCGCAGGAATTGACGTCGGCGCTCGGGCAAATCGTAGTAATCGGCAAACGGTCTCAAGTCGTAGCCGCCACCTGCCAACTGACTCCAAAATACATCGTAGATGGGGCAGTCTCTGTGAATGTCTTTGGGCAGTAGGGCTCGCAGTCTTGGCCAGTCCAGCACAAATGCTTTTTTGCCATAGAAATGGATGAACTCGCGCGGGTGCATCGCCTTGATGGCATCTGGCAGATAGGAGCGGTGGCCGATGGCGATGCGATCGCGCCACCTCTGCAAATCCACATCGCGATCCCAGTAGGCCTTTTTGCTGACGACCTCCCAGGGTTCGATCATCGATTGACGTAGGTGTTGTTTCATGATGGCGCTTCATCAGTAAAGCCGGTCTCGTCATCATCGGAAATAGTCTGAGCGCCAATCTGAGCGTAGAGCGAATTCCGTAAAAACTCGACATCTTTGGCTCGCGCCCACTGTGGTGCACAAATCAACTCTTCAAGCTCATCGATTAGCTCTAGCCAAGGCATGCTGACCAATCCGTTGATAAATGAGCCGGTTGGAAAGGGGTAGGGTAGGCTTTCGATGAAATTTGTCAGCGGCATGTGCTTAACGGATAGGACATACAGGTCAAACAAATCTCGCGCTTTTTGTCGACCATCGGCGAAGGAGCCGGGCTCTTCACCTTGCCCATGCCTCACCACTGTGCGCAGCTTTCGGTGATATAGACCCGAGATTTCTTCAGTTTGGACCGTCAACTGGCCAAAGGGCCTCGATACGCCTGGATAAAGCTCAAAGTACGCATCCTCAATGAACGAAACTTTAAGCCGTTGACCTTCGTAGAGCACATCGCCGTGCAATTGATTGGCTTTGTGATCGTCTTGCACCAGATCACGTGTCTCGAATGTAATGCCCGCCTGCTTGATCGCAATGGCAAGATCCATGACCTTAAATCCATTCGGCAAGAAAAAATCGAGGTCGTAAGACACCCGGTGCTCGAGCCAGCAACGTGACAAAGCGGTGCCACCGCATAGTTTGGCACGATTGAATTGGTCATCATTCATTGACTGGAGCCGGTGTAAGACGGTCTCTTGGAGAACATATAGAACTTTTTGCTGCACAGAAATTACTTTGCTAAGATTAAATTTGACATATATGTCATACGCTATCAGAAATCTCCGGTTCAGTCATGATCGACTGGTTTAAAAAGTTGTTTTCCCGGTTGGTGAGCACCCGTCATGGCAGTCGCAACGAGTCGCTTTGTGCGCCCAGACCCATCCACCGCGATAACATTAGGCAACTGAGTTTCATGTGCTCGTGGGTTCGCCTAGTGAGGCGGTATGCATGTCCACTGCACTAAACCAAATTCAAAAAACTGAGAGGTAGACATGAACACACCCATGATCGTTGGCTGGGGCCACACCAAATTCGGCAAACACGACGCCGTTGAAATCGAAGAGCTGATTCGTGAGGCGGGGTTGGCGGCTATTGAATCGTCTGGCTTTGATGTCGCTGACATTGACGGCGTGTTTGTGGGCACGTTTAACGGTGGCTTTGTGCCGCAGGATTTCGCCGGTGCCATGGTGGGTGTGGCGATTCCTGAGTTGCGCCATGTGCCAGCAGCGCGCCTTGAGAATGCTTGCGCCACCGGGTCGGCCGCGATCTACACGGCCATCGACGCCATCTTGGCCGGACGCATGAAGCGGGTCTTGGTCGTTGGCTACGAGAAGATGAACACCTTGCCCAATGCCCAGATTGGTGAAGTGCTGCTTAAGTGCTCCTACGTCAAGGAAGAGGCGGGTATTCCGGCAGGCTTTGCCGGCGTGTTTGGCGAGATTGCCGGTGCCTACTTTGAAAAGTACGGCGATCAGTCAGACGCCTTGGCGACCATTGCAGCCAAGAACCACAAGAACGGTGTCGACAATCCCTTTGCTCACTTGCAGCGCGACTTGGGGTTTGAGTTTTGTCGCAACGTGTCAGACAAAAACCCAATCGTGGCGGGTCCCTTAAAGCGCTCAGACTGCTCCTTGGTCTCAGACGGGGCGGCAGCGGTCGTGATTTCTCTGGATCAGTCGACTTCGGCCAAGGTGCCGGCCGTCAAGTGGCTCTCGCGCACGCAGGTCAATGAGTGGCTGCCGATGAGCCGACGTGATCCAACCCGTTTTGAAGGGGCGGCCATGGCCTGGCAAAAGGGTCTGGTTGACGCGGGCATTGGCTTGGATGATTTGAGCTTTGTGGAAACGCATGACTGCTTCACCATTGCTGAAATGTTGGAGTACGAAGCGATGGGACTTGCGCCCCAAGGCCAAGGCGCCCGTGTCGCACTCGATGGCGTGACCGCTGCCGATGGCAAGCTGCCGGTCAATCGCTCGGGCGGCTTGAAGTCCAAAGGTCATCCGATTGGGGCGACTGGCGTGTCCATGCACGTGATGGCTGCCATGCAGTTATCTGGCACCGCTGGTGCCATGCAACTGCCTGGTGCTACCCGAGGCGCGGTATTCAACATGGGTGGTACTTCAGTTGCCAACTACCTGAGCATTTTGCAGGCGGTCTGACATGCATGCAGCACAAGTGATGAACCTGAGTCAATTGTTGGCTCAGACGGCAAAGTTGCATCCCGAGCGGCCTGGCGTCATTCGGGGCGAAGAGGTCTGGACCTGGAAAGAGGTTGATTCTCGCGTTAACGCCATGTGTCAGGCTTTGACTGATCTTGGGGTGGTCAAGGGTGATCGGATACTCACGCAATCACGTAACTGTCTGCAGACCTTGGAGCTGGCCTGGGTGGCGTTTCGTCTCGGTTGCGTCTGGGTGCCAACCAACTTTCGGTTAACGCCAGATGAAGTGGCGTATCTCGGTGCTAGCAGTGGTGCTACGGTGATGGTCTATGAAGACTTGTTCGCTGACCACGTGGATGCTGTGAAGAGAGCGTCAAGCGATGTTGGGTTGGTAGTCGCCATCGGTGAGCCAAGAGCAGGCGAGCACAGCTACGAGGCCCTGGTCAGCAAACACTTGGGCAGCGATTTTGCGCCAGCAGAAATTTCCGAGAATGATCCGTGCTGGTTTTTCTATACATCCGGTACGACTGGCAGACCCAAGGCGGGCGTATTGACGCATGGCCAGATGGCGTTTGTGGTGACCAATCATTTGGCTGATCTGATTCCTGGGACCAATGAGTTTGATGTGTCGGCGGTAGTGGCGCCTTTGTCACATGGCGCCGGCATCCACATGTTGTTAAATGTCGCTCGCGGGGCGGCCAATGTGCTGATGCCATCAGAAAAGCTCGAGCCTGAAGTGTTCTGGCAACTTGTCGAGAAGCACCGGGTGACCAATGTATTTACCGTGCCAACGATTGTGAAGGTGTTGGTTGAGCATCCTTCTGTGGATGAGTACGACCACAGTAGCCTTAAGTTCATGATCTATGCTGGCGCGCCGATGTACCGAGCAGACCAGAAACTGGCATTGCAGAAACTTGGCCGCGTGTTGGTGCAGTATTTTGGTTTGGGGGAAGTCACCGGTTGCATTACCGTGTTGCCACCGCATATGCACTCAGCTGATGATGAAGATCCGAACGCCAATATTGGCTCATGCGGCAGACCACGCACGGGCATGGAAGTGGCGATTCTGGATAAAGACATGAATCGTTTGCCCACAGGCGAAGTTGGCGAGATTTGTGTGCGCGGTCCTGCCGTGCTCTTTGGCTATCACAACAATCCTGAGGCTACTGAGAAAGCACTCAAAGGTGGCTGGTTTCACACCGGTGACCTGGGCAGGGTGGATGAGCGCGGATTGCTCTACATCACCGGTCGTGAATCGGATATGTACATCTCGGGTGGCTCGAATGTCTACCCGCGCGAAGTCGAAGAGGTGCTCCTGACCCACCCCGGTGTGCTCGAAGTCGCTGTGCTCGGTGTGCCAGACCCCAAGTGGGGCGAGGTGGGGGTGGCGGTGGTGGTGAGGCGACCGGATGTTGAGGAGGTTACGCCTGAGCAACTGTTTGCGCATCTTGAAGGACGCTGCGCCAAATACCGCTGGCCACGTGAATTCTTTTTTTGGGAGTCGTTGCCGAAGTCTGGGTACGGCAAAATCACCAAGAAGGATGTGCGGGCGATGTTGGTGGAGCGAGGGGAGATTGAGGGGTAGCGCAGTCGGAATAATCGTTCGGCTATTGGTCTGAATGCGGCCCTTAAAAAACCGATCGCCGCTAATAAGTATTCAATTTGACGAGTTCCGAGATTTGTCGCATGATCACCACCTACTGTGAAGAGGAGCGGATGTTCCCACGAAAAGAACAAACTAGGCAGGCTACCAAGCGAGTGCCACTTATTAGCGTTGGCCAACACCAATTCGTGCCAGTTCCAAAGGGATTTGAGCTCGAGGCAGTAGAGGTGAATATACGGCGCACGGGAAACCGACTTGTCGTTGAGTCCGTATCTACAAATGGCTTACTCGCTTTGTTGGCCCGGCTTGAGCCAATTCCCGAGGATTTTCCTGATGTGGACGCCGGTCTTGGTGTTTTGGATTCGCAAGTGCTTAATGTTTCAATCCCCATGGATTGATTACTTTTAACCCGGCGGCTTTAAAAGGGCTGACGTCACGGGTGGCCACGATTAAATTACTTGTGGCTGCGATTGCTGCAATATATCCATCTGCCTTACTAATTGCCTTGCCTTTAGAGCGAGCTCGGGCAATCAGGTCTCCGTAGGCGTTTGACGAACCTAAGTCAAAACTCAATACTCGGCCTTCAAAGGTCGGAAGTACATCTTGCTCCAGTCGGTTGGTGTAGCTAGTGCGTCTTTTCCCCTTTGGCATAGCGGCAATACCGAAACGTAATTCCGCGACAGTAATCGTAGTTAGGAACAGTGTCTCTACGCTCTGACTGTCCAACCAGCTCAAAACAACGGGATCGGGGTCGATTTTCCAGGCTTCAGAAATGACGTTGGTATCGAGAATAATCATTCAAACCTCAGGGGCTCAGCGGGGGTTTTATCTCGAACTTGTTCGAAATGCTCTGCTTCAGTCGCAGTTAATTCGCCAGCCTCACGAGCGATAGATCGCAGCAGTGAACCGAGTTTGATGCGTTGCGTTGATTGCACTGTCGCCTCAAGTATTTCGCGCACCTCAGCCTCGGTGCTACGCCCGTGTTGCGCGGCTCGTACACGAAGTGCTCGGTGCACCTCGTCGGGTAAATTTCTAATCGTCATGTTCGCCATGTTATCAGCCTCCGAATTGTGAGATCAATGATATCACTATTAAATATTGATAGCAATGTACGCATGTGTCACCCATGTCGCTAACGTTCTGAGCGAGGCGCCTTCGCGTTCTTGCCTTGAACTGGGGTTCTAGTCCTTGAGTGCTGTTTCCATTCGTTGTCGCCATTCCTTGTCGCTCTAAGCACCGTAACTCTAAAACTGCGGCGTTTATGTGCCCCTGAATTTTTTGAGCATCTGATGGCCCGACTTTGCTCGCCAAGATCGGCTTAGAGCGAATCCGAAAGGCTTGTCCGCATTTTCATGCCTGGGTCAGCCGGCTCGAGTCGCTTGGCAGCGCGCTCAGTACTCGTTGACGGTTGTGGTGGTTGTATCGGAGTTGTCTTCGAGGCTACTACCCGACAGTGCCTGCTCCCCGGCTAAAATACGCCCATTCTTCACCTTTTGTGGTTGGTTGACGTGTCTGACACCCTCACGCTTGCTGGTTCATCGGCGATTTCCCCGTTTCGTGCCCAACAGTTACTCGATAAGTTTGCTGCAGCTAACCTGCCGGTTGCTGCCGTGCAGGCATGTTTTGAGCATTACATCTGGAGCCGCGAGCCACTGGCTGGCGCAGAGTTGGAGCGGGTGACGGCACTCTTGGACTATGGCGTGACACTGGATGCGCCATTGGAAGAGTCTGATGCTCTGGTGCTGCGGGTATTGCCGCGGCTGGGCACCGTGTCGCCCTGGGCCAGTAAAGCCACCGACATTGCGCACAACTGCGGCATGGACTTCATCAAACGTATCGAGCGCGGGGTGCGGTATGTATTGACGATCAAGCGTGGCTTGTTGTCCAAGAAGAAATTGACTGAGACGGAGTTGGCCGCCATTGCCGGGTTGCTTCATGATCGCATGACCCAGACCGTGGTTGACCAGGCCTTTGATGTGTCGGTGCTCTTTGAAACTCGCCAAGGCAAGCCGGTGCAAACGGTCGATGTCTTGGGGGCGGGCAAATCTGCGCTTGAAGCTGCCAACGGTGACTGGGGGCTGGCGCTTTCAGACGATGAGATCGACTATCTGGTGGAATCGTTTGTCGGGCTTGGGCGCAACCCCACCGACGTTGAGCTCATGATGTTTGCCCAGGCAAATAGTGAGCACTGCCGCCACAAGATTTTTAATGCGCAGTGGGTGATTGACGGCCAGCCGAAAGACAAAACGCTATTTGGCATGATCCGCGAGACCCACGCCAAGCAGCCGCGTGGCACGGTAGTGGCCTATTCAGACAACGCCGCCATCATGCAGGGTGGTCCGGCAGTGCGGTTTGAGCCCGAGGTTTGGGCAGCAGACGCAGCAACGGACAGTGTGGCGGGTCCCACCACCTACGGCCGGCGTGAAACCGTGGTGCACACCTTGATGAAGGTGGAAACCCATAACCATCCAACAGCGATTGCGCCATTTGAAGGTGCCTCGACCGGTGCCGGTGGCGAGATCCGTGATGAAGGCGCGACTGGCCGAGGCTCTAAACCCAAGGCAGGACTGACGGGCTTTACTGTGTCTCACCTGCGGTTTGAAGACGATCTGCAGCCTTGGGAGGCCGACCATCACGGCATGCCAGATCGAATCGCCTCGCCGCTGTCGATCATGATTGATGGACCATTGGGTGGTGCCGCGTTTAACAATGAATTTGGTCGACCCAATATCCTGGGTTACTTCCGCAGTTTTGAGCAAAGCGGCGGGGGCCTGCGCTGGGGCTATCACAAGCCCATCATGATTGCCGGTGGCTTGGGTAGCATTGATGATGGCTTGACCCACAAGGATCCGTTGCCACCGGGTGCGCTACTGATTCAACTCGGTGGTCCGGGCTTGCGCATCGGCATGGGCGGCGGGGCGGCCTCGAGCATGGGCGTGGGTGCCAATCAGGCGGAATTGGATTTTGATTCGGTGCAACGCGGCAACCCCGAGATTGAGCGTCGTTGCCAGGAAGTCATTGACCGCTGCTGGCAGTTAGGCCATGACAATCCAGTGCTCGCCATTCACGACGTCGGTGCTGGTGGGCTGTCAAACGCATTTCCCGAGCTCGTCAACGACGCTGGTCGTGGGGCAATATTTGACTTGCACCAAGTCAGGCTTGAAGAATCGGGCATGTCGCCAGCTGAAATCTGGACCAACGAGAGCCAGGAACGCTATGTGCTGGCGATCATGCCAGACGATTTGACGCGGTTTGCTGATATCGCTGCGCGCGAGCGTTGTCCGTTTGCCGTGATTGGCCATGCCACTGAAGAACGGCAGCTGAAAGTAACGTTTGGTCAGGACGCGCCGGTTGATGTACCCATGGATGTAATTCTGGGCAAACCCCCCAAAATGACGCGAGACGTCACCCACGAGGCACCCGTGGCTGAGCCCATGGATCTGACCGTGATCGATCTTGATCAAGCGGTTGATCGGGTGCTGCGCCACCCCACCGTGGCCAATAAATCGTTCCTGATCACGATTGGCGATCGCACGGTCAGCGGCTTGGTTAGCCGCGACCAGATGGTTGGGCCCTGGCAGGTGCCGGTCGCTGATTGTGCCGTGACCTTGACTGATTACGACAGCGACCGCGGTGAGGTGATGGCCATGGGCGAACGTACGCCCTTGGCGATGTTCAATGGCCCGGCTTCAGCGCGTATGGCCATTACTGAAGCCTTGACCAACCTCGTGGCCGCTGACGTCGAGTCACTCGAAGACATCAAGCTGTCAGCCAACTGGATGGCAGCCTGTGGCTCGCCGGGCCAGGATGCGGTGTTGTTTGACACCGTGCAGGCTGCCAGCGAGTTCTGCCAGGAAGCGGGGCTGTCGATTCCGGTGGGCAAAGACTCCTTGTCGATGCGCACGCGCTGGCAGGAAAACGAGCAAACCAAAGAAGTGATTGCGCCGGTATCACTGATCGTGAGTGCATTTGCGCCAGTGGCTGACGTTAAAAAAACCGTCACGCCGCAATTGCGCACGGATATGGGCCCCACCACGCTGATTCTGGTTGACTTGGGCGAAGGGCGTCAGCGCATGGCCGGTTCTGTGTTGGCGCAAGTGGCAGGTCAGTTGGGCGAAGAAGTGCCTGATATGGCAAGCGCTGAGACCTTGCGCAGTTTCTTTGCGACCATGCGTGCGCTCGTGGACTCTGGCATCGTGCTGGCCTACCACGACCGTTCAGATGGTGGCTTGTTCACCACGCTTTGCGAGATGGCGTTTGCCGGGCGTTGCGGGGTGTCAGTCAATTTGGATCTTTTGACCATCGATCCCTATGCGGCTGACTGGGGTGACTTCAAGATTCGTCCGGAGCAAGTTGCGGTCCAGCGCAATGAGTTGACCTTAAAGGCACTCTTTAACGAAGAGGCCGGTGCAGTGATTCAGGTGCCCTCGGCTGAGCGCGATGCCGTCATGCAGGTGTTGCGTGGCTCGGGGTTGTCCAAGCACGCGCATGTGATTGGCATGCCGAACACAACGGACGAGATTGAAATCTTCCGGGATGCCAAGAAAATTTGGGGCAAGCCTCGTGCAGAACTTGCCAAGCGCTGGTCAGAAGTTAGCTGGCGTATCGCCCGCCTGCGTGACAACCCAGCCTGTGCTGACGCGGAATACAACCTCTGGGATGACGCTGAAGATCCCGGCATGTCCTGTGTGGTCCCGTTCAATCCACAAGAGGACATGGCCGCGCCTTTCATCGCATCAGGCGTGCGTCCTAAGGTTGCGATTTTGCGGGAGCAAGGCTGCAACAGCCAGGTGGAGATGGCTTGGGCGTTTGATCGTGCCGGGTTTGAGGCTGTTGATGTGCACATGACGGATTTGCAGCAGGGCAGGGCTGAGCTCAGTTCGTTCACCGGCCTGGTTGCGGTCGGTGGGTTTAGCTATGGCGATGTGTTGGGCGCTGGCGAAGGCTGGGCTCGCAGCATCTTGTTTAATGAGCGGCTTTCAAACATGTTCGCTGACTACTTCGCCCGTGGCGATGTGTTTGGCTTAGGCGTATGCAACGGCTGCCAGATGCTGGCCGCCTTGGCTGGCATGATTCCGGGTGCTGAGCACTGGCCGCGGTTTACTCGCAACCAGTCCGAGAAATATGAGGCCAGGCTGTCTCTGGTGGAAGTGGTGGAGTCGCCTTCGATTTTCTTTGCAGGGATGGCAGGCACACGCATACCGGTGGCGGTTGCTCACGGCGAGGGGTTTGCTGACTTCCGGCGCCAGGGCGACGCGGCCAAGGTGATTCGGGCCATGCACTATGTTGACAACCGCGGTCAGGCCACTGAAGCCTATCCGTTTAACCCCAACGGCAGCCCCGATGGGTTGACGGCGGTTACCACCGCCGATGGGCGTTTTACAGCGCTTATGCCTCACCCTGAGCGGGTCACGCGCAATGTCATGATGAGCTGGCATCCCGAGCGCTGGGGCGAGGCCGACACCGGCGGCATGGACTCGCCCTGGATGCGGTTTTTTAGGAACGCGCGGGTGCAGGTAGGCTAGCGCTAATCGGCAGCAGGCTCTAGGGCGAGGGCCTGCTGTGCTGAAATCCTTGCGGTGCTCACGTATAATCTTGCTTTGCGCCCGGAGTTTTTTTATGCGTCTCAGTCAAACAGCGCTCACCTTCGACGACGTTCTGTTGGTGCCTGCTTTTTCAGATGTGTTGCCGCGCGACACATCGCTCACCACCCAACTCACCCGCCAGATTTCACTGAACATTCCCTTGGTGTCAGCCGCCATGGATACCGTGACTGAAGCACGGCTGGCCATTGCCATGGCGCAAGAGGGTGGGATTGGCATTATTCACAAGAACCTGACTGCGGATGAGCAGGCTTCTGAGGTCTCGCGCGTTAAGCGCCACGAGTTTGGCATTGTCATCGACCCAGTTACGGTGACCCCTTCGATGCGTGTTCGTGATGCCATTGCGCTTCAAAAGCAGCATGGCATATCGGGCTTGCCAGTGGTCGAAGGCGGGAAAGTCGTTGGTATTGTGACCAACCGCGATCTTCGGTTTGAAGAACGCTTGGATGAGCCTTTAAAGAACATCATGACGCCACAAGAGCGTTTGGTCACCATGCCAGAAGGGGCAACCCTTGATCAGGCACAGTCGCTCATGCACAAGCACCGCTTGGAGCGTGTGCTGATTGTCAACGACAACTTCGAGCTGTGTGGTTTGGCAACCGTCAAAGACATCGTCAAGAACACCGAACACCCCATGGCTTGCAAAGATAGCTTTGGTCAGCTTCGTGTGGGTGCGGCTGTTGGTGTCGGTGCTGATTCCGAAGAGCGAATCGAAAAGCTCGTGGCAGCCGGTGTTGACGTGATCGTGGTGGACACAGCGCACGGTCACTCGGCTGGCGTGATCAACCGCGTGCGCTGGATTAAAGAGCGCTTTGAGAAGGTGCAGGTCATTGGCGGCAATATCGCCACGGGTGCTGCAGCCAAGGCATTGCTTGATGCAGGCGCCGATGGCGTCAAAGTTGGCATTGGCCCAGGCTCGATTTGTACCACCCGGATTGTGGCCGGTGTCGGCGTGCCACAGATCAGTGCGATTTCTGATGTGGCCAAGGCACTTGAAGGCACAGGCGTTCCGTTAATTGCCGATGGTGGCGTGCGTTACTCGGGTGATATTGCCAAGGCAATTGCCGCTGGCGCATCGTCGGTCATGATGGGCAGCATGTTTGCCGGCACCGAAGAGGCACCGGGTGAGGTGGTGTTGTTTCAGGGCCGATCCTACAAGTCCTATCGGGGCATGGGCAGTCTGGGTGCCATGGCTGATGGTTCGGCCGACCGGTATTTCCAGGACTCCTCAAGCAACAGCGACAAGTACGTACCGGAAGGCATTGAAGGCCGTGTGCCGTACAAAGGCAGTGTGTTAGCGATCATCTATCAGCTTGTTGGTGGCTTGCGTGCTTCGATGGGGTACTGCGGCTGCGCTTCGATTCAGGATATGCGCACAAAGCCCAATTTTGTGCAAATCACGGCCGCTGGCATTCGTGAGTCACACGTCCATGACGTGCAAATCACCAAAGAAGCCCCGAACTATCGCGCAGACTAATTCGAATCCACTTCGAACACACTTCGGACTTACTCGCATGCATGAACGAATTCTGATCCTCGACTACGGGTCGCAGGTTACTCAACTGATTGCCCGGCGAGTGCGTGAGGCTGGTGTTTATTGTGAATTGCACCCGGGCGACGTCTCGGATGCGTTCCTGCTCGAACAGAAGGCCCACGGCTTAAAAGGCATTATCTTGTCTGGCAGCCATTTGTCGGCTTATGACGACGATGCATTGAAGGTGCCGGGCGCAGTGTTTGAGCAGGGCGTGCCTGTGCTGGGTATTTGCTATGGCATGCAGGCCATGGCGATGCATTTCGGCGGTGACGTGACGCATGCGCATCATCGTGAGTTTGGCTATGCAGAAGTCAGGGCTCGTGGTCACACCAAGCTCTTTGACGGCATTGAGGATTTCAGCACACCTGAAGGCCATGGGATGCTCAAGGTCTGGATGAGCCATGGCGACCAGGTCACCAGTCTGCCAGCGGGGTTCAAGCTGATGGCATCAACGCCATCGTGCCCGATTGCTGGCATGGCCGATGAAACCCGCTTGTTCTACGGTGTGCAGTTTCACCCTGAGGTGACACACACGGTTCAGGGCCAGGCCATGCTGACGCGCTTTGTGCGTGACATCTGTGGCTGCCACGCGGACTGGAACATGCCTGACTACGTCGACGAAGCGGTCGCCAAGATTCGTGAGCAGGTGGGCTCAGACCACGTGATTCTGGGATTGTCAGGCGGGGTGGATTCTTCGGTTGCTGCTGCGCTGATTCATAAAGCCATTGGCGATCAACTGACCTGCGTGTTTGTCGATCACGGCTTGTTGCGCTTGAATGAAGCCGAGCAGGTGATGTCGACATTTGCCGAGCACATGGGTGTCAAGGTGATTCATGTCGATGCAACTGACGATTTCATGGGCAAGCTTGATGGGGTGACTGACCCGGAAGCTAAGCGCAAGATTATCGGCAAAGAGTTCGTCGAAGTCTTTCAGCGTGAAGCCGGCAAAATCGAGAACGCCAAGTGGCTTGCCCAAGGCACGATTTATCCCGATGTGATTGAGTCGGCTGGTGCCAAGACAGGCAAGGCGGTGTCGATTAAGTCTCACCACAATGTTGGCGGCTTGCCCGAGACCTTGAATCTGAAGTTGCTTGAGCCTTTGCGCGAGCTCTTCAAAGACGAAGTCAGAAAACTTGGCATTGCGGTGGGCTTGCCACCCGAGATGGTCTACCGCCATCCGTTTCCGGGCCCTGGCTTGGGCGTGCGCATCCTGGGTGCGGTGAACAAGCAGTTTGCTGACTGGTTGCGCGAAGCCGATGCAATCTTTATCGAAGAGCTCAGAAACACGATTGATCCTGAGACCAACAAATCCTGGTATGACCTGACTTCACAAGCATTTGCGGTGTTCTTGCCGGTGAAGTCTGTCGGTGTGATGGGCGATGGCCGCACGTATGAGTATGTGGTGGCGCTCAGAGCCGTGCAGACATCGGATTTCATGACGGCAGACTGGGCGCCTTTGCCGCATCAGTTGCTCTCCAAAGTGTCATCGCGCATCATCAACGAGGTCAAGGGCATCAACCGCGTGGTGTATGACGTCTCGACCAAGCCACCGGCGACGATCGAGTGGGAGTGATGTACGATTAGGGCCTGCGTTTAAGTGTGGCTGGAGGTGTTGAATGCAAAAGATATATTTCGTTCGTGCTGAATGGGATGATCAAGCTAGGGTCTGGGTGGCAACGTCTGATGATGTGCCAGGACTTGCTACGGAAGCTGAAACGCTCGAGGCACTTTCGCTCAAATTAGAGGTGCTGATACCTGAATTGCTGGATTTAAACGGATTGCCGGATGGCACTGAAGTTCCGTTTGAACTCTTGGCTCGCAAATTCTCTGTTGCCCACAGAAATTTGCACTGATGGGCAGTAATTTCTCGCATGAACTCAAGCGGCTGCTGTCGGAAGCCGGTTGCTATTTCGATCGCCCCGGCAAAGGCGATCACGATATCTGGTACTCGCCGATTACACGGGTTAGGTTCCCTGTTGATAGCAAAATCAAATCAAGACACACAGCCAATGCTGTGCTTAAACAAGCGGGTTTGCCCAAGCAGTTTTGAGCAGTAGTGCGCGGTATGTTCTAGACGCAAACGATACAACTGTGGTCTTGTCATCCGGGGGGCAGTCAATTGATGGCTGAAAAAAACGGCCTGACAGGGCTGAAACCGAACGTCAAATCCTTAAAGCTTTCGAGGCGGGCGTCCTACAAGCAAAAATTGATGCAGTTCGATTTAACACTGATCTTATTGTCACTAGGAACGGGAAGCTGACACGCATTCCACCTGAGGATTTGATCCCTGATCTAGAGGCAGCTGGTCTTGAAGTCATTATTGTTCGACCGAAGCGCAAGCCATGATCTCGCGACTCAAATTAATACCGCAGGCATATGGCAATCGCCGCGTGTCACTAGAGTGTCGCTATTGCCTAGACAACAGGCAAGTAGTGGGCATATGCAGCCTGAAATTTGGTTCGATGCTTGATTCGATAAGCACCCGCTGACTAGACACGGCAGATGCAAGTCGGGAGCCAAGCTGTATGATCGTGCAGAGTTTGTATGTTGTTGATTCAACATGTTGACTGCTTGTATCGAGGGTTGATTGCAAATCCCGAGGCTTGGCCTGTCTTGATATCCACTGTTTTAGGGAAATTCAATGAAGCAACTTTTTGAGCGCGGTATTTTGAATGGTGTTCTGGGGACATTCCTGGTTGCCTGGGCCTTCGCAGCACAGGCGGCTTGGCCATCTGATCGAGCCATTGAATTGGTGGTTCCATTTCCAGCGGGATCCTCACCTGACATTCTGGCACGTGTTGTGGCTGAACCATTGGCCAAAGAGCTGGGCCAGGCAGTTGTGATTATTAACAAACCTGGCGCAGGCGGCAACATTGGGACACGTGTGGTGGCGCAGGCCAAGCCTGATGGTTATACCCTGCTCTACACCATCAACGGCCCTTTGGTAACCGCGCCAACGCTATTTCCGCAAACCCTTGGGTACGATCCTGCCAAGGACTTGGCGCCAATTTCGTTGATTGCCACGAGCCCGAATGTGCTGATTGTCAGTGAGCAAATGGGTGTGACCGATTTACCTTCGCTGCTAGAGACGGTGCGTGCCAACCCGGATAAGTTCAATTATGGGTCAGTGGGGTTGGGTAGTGCCTCCCATCTGGCCATGAAGATGTTTCAGTCGCAAACCGGGCTTGTGATGCAACATGTTCCCTACAAAGGCTTTCCGGACGTGATCAACGCGATGTTGTTAAACGATATCCAAGTCAGTTTCATGGTGCCGGCAATCGCGATGCAGCAGGTGAAAGCGGGCAAGATCAAGGCGCTAGGTATCACCAGCACCCGTCCAGTTGCTGAGCTTGCCGGCATCGCGCCTTTAGCCGAGCAGGGATTGCCAGGGTTTGAGGCGATCTCTTGGAATGCCATGTTGGCGCCGGCAGGCACGCCTGACGCTGTGTTGAATCGAGTCAGTGACGTGGTGGCTCGAATCATGCGAGATCCAGCCGTACAACAAAAGTTCACTGCGGTGTATTTCACGCCGGTTGGGTCTACGCCTGAAGAATTGGCTGCATTTATGCGGGTAGAGACCGATCGGTGGGTGCCTGTGATTGAGCGATAACGGCAAAACGACCTGCATTGCCCAATGCCATCATCTGACCTAAGCGAGGGCATACAGTACCCTGATTGGTTGCTCGAATTAAATGTTGGGCTTGGTGGCTCAAAATGTGGGTGCCTCAAGTGATCTCAAGGCCGACCCTGCCGAATTTGTCTAATTCGCTCGGCGGCCTCACTGTCAAATACTTCTAATCCGATAGCCCATAGCTCAAGCATGCGGTCTGCAGTCGCCTCGAAATGATCCTCAGGGTATTTGTTTAGATGCGCAATGACCTTCTCAGCGGTTTGAATCAGTGCAGCAGCAATGCTGGATTTCCATTGATTCGCCCGCTTGGTTGTGATCAAGCACCGAGATGCGAGTGATTCGATTGCATCCTCGGTCAGCCAGCGTTTTGTTCCTTCAAAAGTGATGGCCATGGCGTCGTTTGCATCTCTTGAGTTGGAGCCAACCGGCGCATAGACCGACATGCTTATCATGTCATAAACCGGTGCCAGTTCTGCTGAGTTGACGTCGTTATAAATCAGGCCGAAATTTTTGAGATGAGCATCGCCATTGCGGATGGTTGATGCCAGCAGATATTGACCGAAAAATTGATCAAGCGACTTGTGTTTGTGATCGGCCTGAGAATAAGTGCTGATCGTCTTGATAATCCGCTCGACAGAACCCGTGAACTTGTCTCTGGCGGACAAGGCTAGTAGTGCGCACATGTCTTCGAAACCCAGATGTTCGCCTGTCGGCGTCACATCAAAACGTTTAATCAACAGGTGTTTATGGTCCTCTGAGAGGTGCACATCGGGCACTGTCAGGTCAGCTTCTCGAGCTGCCATCATGCCGAAGTATTCTAGTAACACAATATGCGGATGGTCATCGTCATTAAGTTTGATGATCCAGTCGTTGAGCGCCAGTGTAGGTCTGCCGTTATTGTCGCTTGGGCTTTTAGCCAGAAACTTGATAAAGCCACCCGAGACGCCAGACTCGTGCATTCGAGCCCCAAGGTAGTGATCAACCAGCGTTGTCGTCTGCTCATTGATCAAGCGTGACAGTGACTCGTGTGTAGTAGCGCCCGAGGGTGGTTTGCCGTGCGTAGTAACTTGAATGCGACCGATCATGTTCTCGCCGACGACGGCTAATAGCTCAAGATCGCCGAATTGTTGAAAGTGTTTGCCGAATTTTTTGGTGATGAGTTCGCGCAGCGCGCCTTCTGGCAATGAGATCTGAAATACCGGGTGTAGCACTCGGCTGATCCAACTCTCTGTTCGTTTGGGCATTAGCAGTGACACTGGCAGAGAGCTCGGTGCATCCGGCAAATAGTTAAAGACGTAGGTGTAGGGATCAGGCTGATCCAATACGCCTACTAATTGGTTCGATACGTACACATCAAGCATGGTGGCTACCCCGGTGCTTGTTTGTTATGGTTGGTCATGTGTTTCGGGCACGCATTTCGGCAAACAGCCTCTCGTTCTGGCGTGTGATGTCATCAAGCGTTGGTCGCTGCGGTGTGTGGGCACGCATCTCCAATCCAAGTGCCGTCGCGATGCGTCGCAACGTGCTGAGCGTGCAATCGCCGCCCGATTCGACGAGCACGATAGTGCGCCGTGAGAGGCCAGCAAAGTTAGCAAGTTCGGCCTGTGTGATTTTCTGCGCCCGGCGAGCGGCGACGATGTCTTGCACCAGTGGATCAAGATCTACGTTTTTGCGCGTCTTGTGGGAGTTTGAGGTTTGTTTCATATGTAAATTATAAATTACATTTAAAATATATTTGAATTTAAAGTAATTTAAAAATTACATTTTGGCTGTTTTTGCGCGTTTGTCCTTCGTTATCACTTGATTGCTGAGGGATATGCAAGTCCAGAATCCACCATATCTGCCGGTAGATGCCCGATTTCATGGCGAATTATTTGAAATCAGACGCTAAAAAAATTGCGCGTTAGGCAACGTTCCTGTCGCGCGCTCGAAGGCTAATCAAACGTACTGTGTCAGGCTTAGCGCTAAGCGGATCCGTCAAGCTTTTGTCCACACGTTGTGTCAGTCATCCATCGCACAATGCTGTCGATGGCGGTAGAGTCACGGGTGAAGTTGTGGCAGGACTATTCGTTTTTCATTTTTAGGTGTTAGGCTACCTAACAAAAAGGAGAACCCCGTGCAACCCACCATCGCGCAAAAAGCCCCATACCCCGTCGAAGTCGAGGCCGGTAAGACCTACTACTGGTGCTCCTGTGGCAAAAGCAAGAATCAGCCATTCTGTGATGGCTCACACAAGGGCAGTGAGTTCTCGCCCATGGCGTTCACAGCTGAGAAGTCAGAGACCAAATACTTCTGTGGCTGCAAGATGTCGGCCAACAAACCTTTCTGTGATGGGGCACACTCAAAGCTTTAGTTTTGGTAGCCCTGCTTTTATGTGACTGTTCATTTGCAGTCATCGCTGGCCGTCTATCGAAGCAAGGTGTTGTATCGCTTTCGTAATGAGTTAGTGTTGAGGGATCTGACTTTTTTGATAAGCCAGATCCCTCAATTTCGTTTAAATTCTGATGAGATCTAAATGACATTTGAACGATATCTTCGTCTACATCTCTGTCGGTTTTAAGCGAAAGGACTCTTTGGGCATGGACAACGCAATCTGGGTGGGCGGTGGCGGTGAAACACAGGTCGATCCGCAGTGGCTGGGCTTAAAGCTGGCTAATCGGCATGGCCTGATTGCTGGCGCGACTGGCACTGGCAAGACCATCACCATGCAGGTGTTGGCTGAAGAGTTCTCGCGCGCCGGTGTGCCAGTGTTTCTGACTGACATCAAGGGCGATGTCAGCGGCATGGCCTTGCCTGGTGTTGACAAATCCTGGCAAAAAACGCGTGCCGAACGCATTGAGCTGCCAGACTTTGAGTTTTCAGATACGCCGGTTATTTTCTGGGACTTCTTTGGCGAATTCGGGCATCCGGTACGCGCCACGGTCTCCGAAGTCGGGCCGTTTCTCTTGTCACGCATGCTTGATCTTACCGAAGCGCAAGAGGGGGTGATCAACATCGCCTTTCGAATTGCCGACGACGAGGGCTTGCCGATTCTGGACTTAAAAGACCTGCGTGCCATGCTCGCGTTTTTGGGGGAGCACCGCACCGAGATTTCTAATACCTACGGCAACGTCACTACCGCTAGCATCGGCGCAATTCAAAGAAAGCTGCTCGTGCTTGAGAACCAGGGTGCGACACCGTTTTTTGCGGAGCCAGCGCTTGAGTTTGCAGATCTCATGCGCGTCGCACCTGACGGCCGTGGTTATGTCTCCATTTTGCATGCCGAGCGCCTGATGCGCACCCCGCAGTTGTATGCCACGTTTATGTTGTGGTTCTTGTCCGAGCTGTTTGAAGAGTTGCCCGAGGTGGGCAATCCTGATAAGCCTAAACTCGTGTTCTTTTTTGATGAAGCCCATCTCTTGTTTAATGGCGCGCCACGAGCCTTGATCGAGAAGGTCGAGCAAGTTGCCCGACTGATTCGCTCCAAGGGTGTGGGGGTGTATTTTGTGACGCAGAACCCTGATGACGTGCCTGACAGTGTGTTGAGCCAGCTTGGCAATCGTGTGCAGCATGCGTTGCGAGCATTTACCGCGCGTGACCAACAGGCGTTAAAGAAAGCTGCTCAGACTTATCGACCCAACCCGAGGTTTGACATTGCGGATGCGATTCGTGACGTTGGGGTCGGTGAGGCGATTACCTCATTCTTGGAAGGCAAGGGTGCGCCTGGCGTGGCCGAACGCACCTTGATACGCCCACCGCGCTCGGGTGTGGGTCCGGTTGATGCGGCTGCTCGTACGACGCTGATGGCGCGCTCGCCCGTGGCTGGCAAGTATGACAAAGCCGTGGACAATGACAGCGCGCATGAGATGCTTGCGCGGCGTGCTCAAGCGGCTTCTAAAGACGCACAGGCAAAGCTTGAACATGAGAGCGAGGATCAGAAAGGCGGCAGTGAACCGCCTCGGCGTGCCAGCCGTGGGGACTCCCCGTTACAGGCATTCGTGAAATCTTTTGCCCGTCAGCTCGGCAGCCGCTCAGGGCAGGCACTGATTCGCGGGATACTCGGGAGTTTGATCAAGGGGCGCTGATGGCTCGAAAGGTTTTGGGCGTAAACTCGCGCGGTGTCCGTTTCATCCGTTTGGCTTCTTTAACCTGACTTGCGCTCACGGTCTGTGTCATGCCACCGATTGCTATCACCGTAGGACTGCTCATTGCCAGCAACGTCTTTATGACTTTTGCGTGGTATGCACACTTGCGAGACCTCTCGCACAAGCCCTGGATTGTGGCTGCGTTGGTCAGTTGGGGCATCGCCTTGTTTGAGTACCTGTTACAAGTGCCAGCCAACCGAGTTGGCTACACCTTCATGAACCTTGGACAGTTGAAGATTTTGCAAGAGGTCATCACGCTGTCAGTTTTTGTGCCGTTTGCCTACTTCTACATGAAAGAGCCTTTGCGCTGGGATTACCTTTGGGCGGCTCTGTGCATTTTGGGTGCGGTATTTTTTATTTTCAGGCCCACGATCATGGCTGCCCTGCACAGTAGCTAGTGGGTCGTATTTTTGATTTTTTGCGGTGTTTTGACGGATCTTCAATGCCGCCGTGCGCTAGACTTCCAGTAACTGGAGCTTTTGTATGCCGCGCCCGATCCAAGCCACTATCCACACCAATGCCTTAGCCAACAACCTGAACCGAGTTCGTGGGGTGCTGCAAAAAACCCCTGCACCTTCCAAGGTTTGGGCAGTGGTCAAGGCCAATGCCTATGGCCACGGGATTGAGGCTGCGGTTGGCGGTTTTGCGGATGCTGACGGCTTGGCATTGCTCGATTTGGATGAGGCGGTGCGAGCGCGTGAAGCGGGCTGGTCAAAGCCCATTTTGCTGCTCGAAGGCCCGTTTCAGATGGCTGACCTTAGAACCGTTGGTCAATATCAATTGACCCCTGTGATTCACAACCTCGAGCAATTGACCATGCTGCGCGAGTTTGATGGCAGCCCTCTAGATATCTACGTCAAGATTGACACGGGCATGACACGCCTTGGGTTTGTTCCAGCTAATCTGCAGCAGGCATTCGATCAGGTGGATGCTTTGATGCGTGAAGGAAAGGTAGGCAAGATCGTCTACATGACGCACTTCGCCTGTGCCGATCAACCTGATGGCCTAGATGATCCCTTGCGACGGTTTGCTCAGATGGCAAGTGATAGACCCGGGCAATGGTGCTTAAGCAACTCAGCAGCGAGTCTCATGCACGCGGACCAAGTGGCTGTCTTTGCCGCTGAGCACGGTCGCAGTCTTTGGTCACGGCCAGGCATTTGTCTGTATGGTGGCAGTCCTTTGAACGATCGCAGTGCCAGTGAGCTGAACTTAAAGCCTGCCATGACGCTGAAGTCCGAGCTGATTAGTGTCAAAGACGTTGCGGCGGGTCAAGGCATAGGCTATGGGCACATCTATGTGGCCGAGCGGTCCATGCGCGTAGGTGTAGTAGCCTGTGGCTATGCCGACGGTTATCCGCGTCATGCGCCAACGGGCACGCCTATATCGGTAAATGGACAAATGACTCGAATCCTGGGTCGTGTCTCCATGGACATGATCATGGTGGACTTGTCGGGCGTAAGATCAGCCGGTGTTGGTGCCCCGGTGGTGCTGTGGGGTGAGGGCGGACCTCCAGTTGATCAAGTGGCACAGGCTGCTGGAACCATTAGTTATGAGTTACTGAGTGCCGTCACGGCCAGGGTTCCCAGGGTGGTGGTATAGGCCTGCTTTGCGCTGGCCCGCTCAATAGGCTGGGGTATCATCGAACGATTGCTTAAAGCCGTCCGAGGCGCTATTGCTCTCTGATCGGCACCACCTAGTTGTTGCCCATGTCCAAATCAAAAACCAAGTTCGTCTGTCAGTCTTGCGCCACGGAAAGCCCGAAGTGGCTCGGTCAGTGCCCGGGCTGTCAGTCGTGGAACACCTTTGAAGAAACCCGTGAAGAAACAGCCGCTGCGGCCGCGCATCGCTATGCCGCCGTAGCCGGCACGGCACAGTTACAGCGATTGGCCGATGTCGAAGCCCGTGAGTTGCCTAGGCTTCCCACCGGGATCCCCGAGTTTGACCGGGTGTTGGGTGGCGGTTTGGTCAGCGGTGGCGTGGTTTTGATTGGTGGCGACCCTGGCATCGGCAAATCGACTCTGCTTTTGCAGGCGCTTGCCGCCATGTCACAAAACGCCCGCGTGCTGTACGTCACGGGCGAGGAGTCGGCCGAGCAGGTGGCGCTGCGTGCGCGGCGCCTGAATCTCTCGAGCCCGGATGTGGATCTTCTCGCAGAAATTCGGCTCGAGGTGATCGAAGAGGCTTTAAAGCGCGAACCCAAACCAGCGGTGGCGGTGATTGACTCGATACAGACGATTTACACCAGTGCCTTGTCCTCAGCGCCAGGTTCGGTATCGCAGGTGCGCGAGTGCGCAGCCCAACTGACCCGCATGGCCAAGCAGTCGGGTGTGCCGCTGGTGATGATTGGGCATGTGACCAAAGACGGTGCGTTGGCAGGGCCCCGGGTGCTTGAGCACATTGTTGACACAGTGTTGTATTTCGAAGGTGATACGCACTCGTCATTTCGCTTGGTCAGGGCGTTTAAAAACCGATTTGGCGCGGTCAATGAGCTCGGTGTGTTTGCCATGACTGACCGGGGGTTGAAGGGGGTATCCAACCCGTCAGCGTTGTTTTTGTCGCAGCATGCCGAGCAGGTGGCAGGGTCTTGCGTCATGGCCACCCAGGAGGGCTCGCGCCCGCTATTGGTCGAGCTGCAAGCGCTGGTTGACTCAGCCAACATGCCCAACCCACGCCGATTGGCCTTGGGCCTTGAGGGACATCGATTGGCCATGCTTTTAGCCGTGTTACACCGTCATGGTGGCGTGAGCACCTCAGACCAAGATGTATTTGTTAACGCCGTGGGTGGCGTGAAGATCACGGAACCAGCGGCTGACTTGCCAGTCCTATTGGCAATCCTGTCTTCCTTGCGTGACAAGCCACTACCAGTAGGACTGGTGTCGTTTGGTGAGGTGGGGTTGGCTGGTGAAGTCAGACCTGCACCGCGCGGCCAGGAAAGGCTGAAAGAGGCTGCCAAACTTGGGTTCTCGGTGGCCATCATTCCAGCAGCCAACAAACCGAAGCAGGCCATTGAGGGCTTGAAAGTGATTGCGGTTAATCGTCTGTCGCAAGCGATTGATGCAGTACGACAAGTGTAGTGAATAAGGTGCAATGAACAACAGGATGTAGACATGTGGCGATTCGCATTGAAGCAAACGTGGCGCGACTTCAGAGCAGGGGATTTGCGCCTGTTAGGGCTCGCTGTGGTGGTGGCGGTTGCAGCCATTAGCAGTGTCGGATTTTTATCTGATCGTGTTGCGCGAGCGCTTGAACGCGATGCAGGCCAGATGCTAGGCGCTGATCTGGTGGTTGAATTGCCGGCCGAGGCAGACCAAGGGTGGATCGATCGGGCGCAGAGCGCGGGTTTGTCAGCCATTCGCACCTGGAATTTCCCTTCGATGGTGGGCAGCAACGCCGGTGAGCTGCAATTGGCATCGGTCAAGGCGGTCGAAGCCGGCTATCCGTTGCGTGGCCAATTGCGTACGAGCCGTGGCATCACCGAGCCTGATGAGCCGACGGTGGTCGCACCAGACGTCGGCAAAGTCTGGGTCGATGGCCAGTTGTTGGCGCTCTTGGGGTTGTCCGTGGGTGACATGCTGTCGGTGGGCAGCCAGAATTTGGCCATTGATCGGGTCATCACGTATGAGCCTGATCGTGGCGTTCAGTTTGTGAATGTGGCGCCGCGTGTGCTGATCCGCGCTGAAGATCTGGCGCAGTCGGGGTTGTTGGGGCCCGGCAGTCGGGTGCGGCACTCCATGCTGGTCGCCGGCGATACGCCAGCAGTCAACGCCTACCGCGATTGGCTAAAGCCCCAGTTAACGCCAGCGCAAGAGCTGGTGACCGTCAACGACGGTCGTCCCGAGATCACCCGAACGCTTGAGCGTGCCAATGAGTTTCTGACGCTCGTTGTCATGATCGCGGTGTTGATTGCAGCCGTTGCGGTTGCCCTGGGTGCGCGTCGTTTTAGCCAGCGTCAGCAACCCGCCATTGCTGTCATGCGTTGCTGTGGGGCCACACAAAAATCAGTCACGCAATTGTTGGTTATCGAATTCATGGCAGTGGCATTGGTTGGTTCACTTGTTGGACTCGCCATTGGCTGGGTCGCTCAGATGGCGTTGGTCAGTGTCATGCAGGGATTTGTGAGTGAGGACTTGCCAGGCGTGGGTTGGGTACCTGCCTTGCAAGGGTTGTACGCCGGGTTCTGGTTGCTGTTTGCGTTTTCTTTACCGCCACTGCAGGCCTTGCGTCGGGTGTCAGCGGCACAAATCCTGCGCCATGACGTGCCAGCGTTTCCCGTGCAAAGCGTGGCAGGGTATGTGTTGGCGTTTGCGGGCTTTGCAGTCTTGATGTGGTGGATTGCCGGCAACTTGCGTTATGGCTTTGGCCTGGCAGCTGGCTTTGTGGTGGCGGCAGTCTTGTTTGGGTTGATGTCGTTTGGCGCACTTAAGCTTTTGAACCTGATTCGTCCGGCACTCGGACACCGGCCCGCCTGGCGGTTTGCCCTGGCAGGCATGGTTCGTCGCAAGGCCTCGTCAGTCGCGCAGATTAGTGCCTTGGCTGTTGGCATGATGGCGATCCTGCTGCTGACCATCGTGCGCACGGACCTTTTGCAAGGCTGGCAGCAAACCGTGCCACCCGATGCGCCAAACCGCTTTCTGATCAACATTCAGCCTGATCAGGTGCCGACTGTGCGAGGGGCGCTTGTTAATGCCGGCATTCAGAATCTGGAGTTCTACCCCATGATTCGTGGCCGGGTCATTCAACGCAATGGCCAGGAGATCGTGGCAGAAGACTTCGAGTCGCCACGCGCTCAACGCCTGCTTCAGCGTGACTTCAACCTGTCGTATGCCGATGCATTGCCACAGAACGTCAAGCTTTTGGCGGGCGAGCCCTTGAACCCGGCAGCCATGGAGCTATCCATGGAGCAAGAAGTTGCGGATCTCTTGGGCATGGGTGTAGGTGATGAGGTGGTGTTTGAAGTCGCAGGCCAGCCTGTGCCCGTCAAAATAACCAGCGTGCGCCAAGTGGATTGGGACTCGATGCAGCCAAACTTCTTTGCGGTGTTGTCCACCGCAGCGCTCAAAGACCAACCCCAGACTTTTATTACCTCGTTTCACTTGCCGGCAGACAAAGCACCAGTGACGCAATCGCTCATCCGACAGTTCCCCAACCTGACGATATTTGATGTCGGAGCGCTTCTGGCGCAGCTGCAGTCGGTGCTCGATCGCGTGTCGGTTGCCATCCAGGGTTTGTTTGTGTTTGCGATTCTCGCAGGTGCCATCGTGTTGGCCGCAGCGCTGAGCGCTAGTCGCCATGAGCGCATGCGTGAGGCAGCACTGTTACGCGCCATTGGCGCGACCAATGAGCAGCTTTCGCGTGCACAACGTATAGAGCTTTTGGGGATAGGTGCGTTAGCTGGCCTGATGGCTGCCACGGGTGCGACTTTAGCCGCCTGGGCTTTGGCAACCTGGGTGTTTGAATTCTCGATGCAGTGGTCGCTCACGCCATGGCTTCTGGGTCTGGCAGTTTGTATGCCAGGTGCCTGGTTAGCGGGGTCGCTGGTGTTGCGTGGCGTCTTAAAGAGCCCGCCACTGTTGATATTGCGCAATGAGTGACTTGGTTGAATCCTCAGCTGTGCAGGCCTCTGTTCAGGCTGAACAGTTCGGGGCCTCTTGGGTCTGGACCGATGGCAGCATCTCGCCCGCTGATGCGTTAGACGTGCTCAGGCAGGGCTCTGAGGGCGACCGATCAGACATGATCCGTGTCGGCAGCGGCGGACGAGGCAGTGCCTGGCGCTTGACGGTCGGTGGCAAGCCTGCAGTGCTTAGGCACTACCGCAGAGGCGGCATGATGGCTCACATCAATCGAGACCAATATCTGTGGCAAGGCCCGACACTGACCAGGCCTTATCGAGAGTTCATGGTGATGCTTGGCTTGTCTGGTCAAGGTTTATTGGTGCCCAAGCCGATTGCCGCCATGGCCAAGCGCACGGGCCTCTTTTATCGGGCGGCGATTTTGACGCGGTATGTGGATCATCGGGGTGCACTGTGTGCTGTTGACGATCAAGCCGCCTGGCGCTCGGCCGGGGCCGCGGTGGCGCGTTTGCACGATGCTGGCGTTTGGCATGCGGATTTGAACGTGAACAACATTCTGGTTGATGAGCTCGATCAAGCGTGGCTAATTGACTTTGACAGGGCCAAGACGGGTGTGTCCGAGCGATCCAGGTTGCAAGGGAATCTGAGCCGTTTGTTGCGCTCGGTGCGCAAAGTATGCCCCGAGTTGGAGCAGCGGCTGTGGCCGATGTTGCTTGAGGGGTACGCCGGGAAATAAAAATTGCCGCATTCTGTGCTCCATCGGGTGCGCCGCCGCACAAAATGGCTTTAGAATCAGGGCTCAAGGTATGTCTTTTAGGCCCGTTTTGTGATGCATGAAACGGGATTTTTTATGTCAGGTTCAAGTTGGCGCAGTCCACTTGGCCATGGATCAGGGGGGCTCAAATGGTTGCACGTCTTCTCAGTGTCTTGGTTGCAGGCAGTCTTGGCTGGATGGGGGTGGCAAATGCCCAGAACAATCAGCTCAACATTTATAACTGGGCGGAATACACCGCTGAAGACACGATCCCCGGATTTGAACGCCAGACTGGCATCAAGGTGCAGTACGACACCTATGACAGCAACGACACCTTGCAAGCCAAGTTGCTGACCGGCAAGTCGGGCTACGACATTGTGGTGCCGTCCACCCATTTTGCGGCGCGCCAACTCGAAGCTGGTTTGTTTCAGAAACTCGACAAATCCAAGATCCCTAACTGGTCCAATCTGGATCCGGCCATCATGGATCTACTGAAGCCCGTCGATCCCAACAATGAGTATCTGGTTCCCTGGGGTTATGGCACCAATGCCTTGGGCGTCAATGTGACCAAGGCCAAAGAGATCATGGGCTCAGATGTCAAGCTCAATGACTGGTCACTTTTGTTCGACCCGGAGAAAGCCAAGCAATTCCAGTCATGCGGGATTTCTGTGCTCGATGAGGCCGCCCAAGTGTTCCCGGCCGCATTGCACTACATCGGCAAGGATCCCAACAGCAGCAACCCGGATGACTATCGCGAAGCGCTAGAGATGTTAAAGAAGGTGCGTCCGTTCATTCGTCAGTTCAGTTCGTCTGGTTACATTGATGAGCTGGCCTCGGGTGACTTGTGCTTGGTGTACGCCTATTCAGGTGACGTGTTGATCGCTGCAGATCGTGCACGTGAAGCCAAGCGCAATTACGAGATTGACTTCTTTTTGCCCGATGATGGGGCGCCAGCCTGGTTTGACACCATGGCAGTGCCCGCTGATGCACCGAACCCTGAAGCAGCGTTTAAGTTCATCAACTACTTCAATGAGCCCAAGGTCTCGGCAGATATCACCAACAGCATGTTCTATCCCAATGCGAACAAGGCTGCACGCGAATTCGTGGTGCCAAGCGTGGCCAACAATCCGGCGGTCTATCCTCCGCCAGAGGTCGCCAAAAACTTGTTCGTGATTCAAGCGCAGCCCTTGAATATCCAGCGTTTGCAGACGCGGTTGTGGTCTGAATTGAAGTCGGGAAGATAAGCCATCATGAATCAGGGGGCAGGCAGCTTGTCAGGTTTGTCGGGCGATGCACAGGCTTTCGTCAAAATCCAGGATTTGACCAAGGTCTTTGGGCAGACGGTCGCTGTGCAATCGGTGAACCTGACAATTAACCGTAACGAGATATTTGCGCTTTTAGGCAGCTCAGGCTGTGGCAAATCCACGTTGCTGAGGATGCTGGCGGGTTTTGAGACGGTGAGCTCAGGACGCATCTATCTTGATGGCGAGGACATCACCGAGCTTGCCCCTTATGAGCGTCCTGTGAACATGATGTTCCAGTCTTACGCGTTGTTCCCCCACATGACCGTTGAGGCCAATGTTGGCTTTGGTCTGAAACAAGAGGGCGTGGCGCGCAACGAGATTCATGAACGGGTCTATGAAGCGCTGGAGTTGGTGCAAATGTCGCCATACGCGCGGCGCAAACCTCATCAGCTATCGGGTGGCCAGCAGCAAAGGGTGGCGTTGGCCAGAAGCTTGGTCAAGCGCCCAAAGCTGCTGTTGCTTGATGAGCCGATGTCAGCGCTAGACAAGCAAATCCGTCACAACACGCAGATTGAACTCGTGCGCATACTGGATCAGCTGGGTGTGACTTGCTTTATGGTCACGCACGACCAGGAAGAGGCCATGACCATGGCCAACCGCCTGGCGGTCATGACCGAAGGCCAGATTCAACAAGTCGGCACCCCACAAGAGGTATACGCATTTCCGAACTCGCGGTTTGTCGCAGGGTTTATCGGATCAACCAATCTGTTTGAAGGCGAGATCACCGTTGACGAGCCTGACCATGTCATGATCGAAAGCGAAGATTTGCAACGCCCGTTTTATGTCGATCACGGTGTCAGCGAACCATTGGGCATGACAGTGTCTGTGTCGCTGCGCCCGGAACAGATTCGCGTGGCGCGCATAGCCCCTGCGCAAGAACACAACTGGGCCCATGGCATGGTGAGCCACATGGCCTGGATGGGCAGCTACGCGCTTTATCAGATCCGTCTGGATTCAGGCAAAGTCATTGAAGCCAGCATGCCAAGCCAATTGCTCGCGCAAGAGGAGCCGCCGGGCGTGGACGATGAGGTCTATGTCAGCTGGGGGCGTGACAGCGTCACGGTATTGTCCTCATGATGCTCGATCGCCTGGGTCGCAGGCTTGGCAACAAGGCAACCTGGTCTGCTTTTGGAAGCATTGCGCCGCCCTACATTTGGCTATTGCTGTTCTTGCTCGTGCCTTTTGTGCTGGTCTTCAAGATCAGCCTGGCTGACTTGAAGTTCGGGATTCCGCCCTACACATCGCTGACGGAAATCAAAGACGAGGCGATCAATCTCACGCTGCACTTGCGTGGCTACATCCTGCTCTTCTCCGATTCGCTCTACATCAGTACTTACATCAGCTCTTTGAAGATGGCAGCGGTCACCACATTCTGGTGTGCCGTGATCGGCTATCCCATGGCCTACTACATCGCTCGGTCACCCGATTCGATCCGTCATGTGTTGCTCCTGGCGGTGATATTGCCGTTTTGGACGTCCTTATTGCTGCGCGTTTACGCCTGGGTCGGCATCTTGCGTTCCGATGGGTTGTTAAATAACGTACTCATGGCGGTCGGCATCATTGATGCGCCACTGGAAATCTATCGCACCGACTGGGCGGTCTACATTGGCCTGGTTTATGCCTACCTGCCATTTTTTATCCTGCCGCTTTACGCCAACTTGGTCAAGTTAGATACCCGCTTGCTTGATGCAGCGTATGACTTGGGTGCCAAGCCCTGGCGGGCGTTTGTCTCGATTACTTTGCCGTTGTCCATGCCAGGGGTCATTGCAGGTGCCATGCTGGTGTTTATCCCGGCGGTCGGTGAATACGTGATTCCCGAGCTCTTGGGTGGGGCCGACACGCTCATGATGGGGCGCATCATGTGGAATGAATTCTTCACCAATGCCGACTGGCCAATGGCTTCAGCGATTACGGTCATCATGGTGTTGCTGCTCTTGATTCCGATGATCATCTTCCAGGTCAATCAAAAGCATCGCTATGAGGCAGAAAGGGGGCGGGCATGAGTTGGCTAAAGCGCACCGCACCCAATGATCCAAGTCCCATGGGCCGCCTGATGGCGCTGGGTGTCGGATTTTTCTTTTTGTATGTGCCGATTGCCACATTGATTGTGTTCTCGTTTAACAGCTCGCCCATCATGACGAGCTGGAGCGGGTTCTCTTGGCGCTGGTATGAGGCTCTGTTGAATGACCAGGCACTGCTCAGTGCAGCCTGGCTGTCATTCAAGGTCGCGACGTTGACGGCCACGGCGGCGTCGATTATTGGGACTTGGGCTGGCTATGTGCTGGCACGCAAAGGAAATTTCAAGGGGTTTTCTTTGTTTGTTGGGCTAGTCAGTGCGCCACTGGTGATACCTGAGGTGGTGCTTGGAATTTCCATGCTGTTGCTGTTTGTCGAGATGGACTCAATTTTTGGTTGGCCTGGCGAGCGGGGCATGTTTACCATTTGGGTGGGACACACCACGTTTTGTATGGCGTTCGTGACCGTCATTGTTCAATCTCGCATCCGTGATCTTGATCGCTCGCTCGAGGAAGCGGCGCTGGATCTTGGTGCCACGCCTTTGAGGGTATTTTTTGCGGTGACGCTGCCCTTGATTGCGCCCGCCATTATCTCGGGTTGGCTGCTGGCCTTTACGCTGTCGCTTGATGATGTGGTGATTGCGTCGTTCTTGTCAGGCCCTGGCGCAACACTGTTGTCGCCCGAGATATTTTCTCGGGTAAGGTTGGGATTAAAGCCGGAGGTCAACGCACTGGCCACGATTTTTGTGGTGGTGGTGGCCACGGTTGTCATTGGCTTAAATGCACTACAACGCCGCCAAGCCAGGAGGGGGTCATGAAACTATATGGATTAAAAAAGTGCAGCACTTGCCAGAAAGCCATGGCATGGCTGTCCGAGCATGGCGTGGATCACAAGTTCATTGACTACCGCGATGAACCAATTGACCCCAAGGATTTGAAGAAATGGGCCGATGCTCTTGGCGGCTGGGAAAAGCTCGTGAATCGGGCATCGATGACCTGGCGCAAGCTTGCTGACCATGAGCGCGAGGTCTATAACGACGAGCAATGGCAGTCGCTGATTGCGCAGTACCCCTCACTGGTGCGCCGGCCTTTGGCGATTCATCGGGATGGCTCGGTGACCACTGGCTTTAATGAAAAGAAATTTAAAGAGAAGCTCGGCTAGTTGTGAGCGCATGGCTAAATGACCCCCAGACCTTGCCATGGCTGGCTTTGGCTGGCGTGGTGTTGTCGGCTCTGGCGGTCATGCTGGTGTATTCCCTCTGGCGTTCAAGACGTGGCGATCAAGACGACCGGCTTGACCGGCTACTAGAAAACCAAGAACGGCTCGAGCACGTTTGGCGAACCGAGCTAGCTGACAGTCAACGTCAATTGCGCACCGAGCTGTCCGAGTCACAGCGGGCGTTGCGCATGGAGTTAGCCGCGGCTGATGAGCAGTTTCGTGCCATGGTCTCTCGCGATGCAGCAGCAGGGCGTCAGGAATCTGCCGAGGCACTTGATCGATTTGGGCAGGGCTTTGCGCAACGCCTGCAAGCCTTGTCGCTAAGCAATGAGCAACGCATGGCTGATCTTCGCGGCATGGTCGAACAGCGTCTGGAGCTTTTGCAAAAGGACAATGCATCCAAGCTTGAGCAAATGCGGCAAACGGTCGATGAGAAGCTGCATGCCACGCTAGAGCAACGCTTGGGTGAGTCTTTTAAGTTGGTGTCCGATCGTCTGGAAGCGGTGCACAAGGGATTGGGCGAGATGCAAACCTTGGCAGCTGGCGTGGGAGATTTGAAGCGGGTGCTGACGAACGTAAAGTCGCGTGGCACTTGGGGTGAGGTGCAGCTAGCGCGCCTGATCGAAGACACGATGACTGCTGACCAGTATGCGCGTAACGTCAAGCCGATTCCTGACAGCGACGCCATTGTTGAGTTTGCCATCAAGCTGCCGGGCAGGGACGGCGTGGATGGCCCAGTCTGGCTGCCAATTGATGCCAAGTTTCCGAAAGAGGAATACGAACGCCTGCATCAGGCTCAAGAGGACGCTGATCGCGATGCAGTGAAGAATGCTTCCCAAGCTTTGGGTCGAGCGATCGAGGCGCAAGCCAAGATGATTGCCACTAAGTATGTCGCACCGCCGTACACCACCGATTTTGCGATTATGTTTTTGCCAAGTGAAGGCCTGTACGCCGAAGTGTTAAGGTCACCGGGGTTATTGGACAAGCTGCAGGCTTTGCGCATCAATGTGGCCGGGCCGGTGAATCTGGCAGCAATGTTAAACAGCTTGCAGATGGGTTTCCGCACACTGGCCATTGAGAAGCGATCGTCCGAAGTCTGGCAGCTGCTGCGCGCTGTTAAAACCGAGTTTGGCAAGTTTGGCGCATCGCTTAATGACGTGCGCAAGTCGCTTGAGACGGCAGCCACGCGCCTTGGCAAGACCGAGACCCGGACCCGCGTGATGTTGAAGAACTTAAAGAGCGTAGAAGCGTTACCCGTTGATGAGGTGGCCAAACTGTTGCCAGAAGAGGCGGCCGATGATGCAGTGGACGATGCAATAAGCGATACGGACGTAAACGAGGACGAGCTGAAATGACTTTAGATGCGCAAGCCTTAAAACAGGCAGCAGCACAGGCTGCGATTGACTATATCGAGCCGTGGTTGACTCCTGATGCGGTCATTGGGGTGGGCACGGGATCGACCGCAGACCTTTTTATTGATCTGTTGTGTGCCAAGCGTGATCGGTTCAAGGCTGCGGTGGCGAGTTCCGAGCGCACTGCCAAGCGCCTGCGTGACGGCGGAGTCGCTGTACTTGAGTTAGATGACGTGGCATCGATGCCCGTCTATGTCGATGGCGCCGATGAAATCAACGCTCAAGGCGAGATGATCAAGGGCGGTGGCGGGGCGCTGACCCGAGAAAAAATCGTGGCCTCAGTCTCTGAACGCTTCGTCTGTATTGTGGATGCATCCAAGCAGGTTGACGTGTTGGGCAGGTTTCCCTTGCCGATTGAAGTCATACCCATGGCTCAAGCTGCCATCATCAGAAGATGTGAGGCCTTGGGCGGTCAGGCATCGGTTAGGCAGGGTTTTGTGACGGACAATGGCAATGTCATTGTGGATGTTTCTGGGTTGTCAATTCGCAACGCTGCGGAGCTTGAAGCCCGCATCAATCATTGGCCTGGCGTGGTCACCAATGGCCTTTTTGCGCTAGAAAAGGCGGATGTCGCACTGGTGGCGAGCCGGGGCGGTGTAACCAAGGTAGAGTATTAATTCACAAAACTGTCATATTCTGCCCGTAGACTGCGTGCGATAGTATGAATAACTAATTTTTCAGGTGCTTGCCCAAAATGACTGAACATACCTTCAAGCAGTTTGACATGGACATTGACCAGATTCGCAGTGAGTTGCTGCGCATGGGTGGTTTGGTTCAGTCCATGATCACCGACGCCATGCAGGTGCTAGTGGGTGGTGACGGCGAGGCGCTTGAGCGTGTGCGCGCCAATGAGAAAGAAGTCAACCAGCTTGAGATTAGCATTGATGATCGTATTGTCAGCCTGATTGCCCGTCGCCAGCCTGCCGCTGTTGATCTGCGTGTCGCGCTAGCAGTCTCCAAGATGCTCACTGACATGGAGCGTTGTGGCGATGAGGCAGAGACCATTGCCCGTCGCGCCAACCGCATTCACGAGGATGCACAGCGGTTTGTGCCAGAGCTTGAGTTGCAGCATATGGCTTCGGCTGTTTCCGGCATGTTGAACGACGTGATGGATAGCTTCGCGCGCCATGACTCGGTCAAAGCCGCGGAGGTCGTGCGTCACGACAAGCAAGTCGACAAAGAATGGAAAGCCACCGTGCGCGGACTGGTTTCCTACATGATCGAAGATCCACGCACGATTTCAGGGGGTATTGATCTTTTGTTCGTGGCTCGTTCCTTGGAGCGCATTGGCGATCACTGCAAGAACATGGCC
This sequence comes from Burkholderiaceae bacterium, assembly GCA_021208885.1. Classification (GTDB taxonomy): domain Bacteria; phylum Pseudomonadota; class Gammaproteobacteria; order Burkholderiales; family Burkholderiaceae_B; genus Algicoccus. The sequence goes on along the minus strand of JAJOJF010000009.1, from coordinate 22,367 downwards.
GAGCGCGTGATCTTTATGGTGCACGGCGCGGATGTCCGTCACCAGGGTGTTAAAGTCGCTGAACGTCTGGTGGCTGAGAAGACGCAAGGGGAATAGTTCCCTAGAACAGTTGTCTCAATTTTAGCGTGAGATAGAGAAACCCTGAGCCAAAAACTCAGGGTTTTTTAATGATAAAAATTCTATAAGTCATTGAGATAATAAATTTTTGCCTGTAAAATCCATTTTTACAAAAAAACAGGCAAAAAACGTTTCGGGCATGAAGCCCCTCAATGATCAGCAACGACTTTATCTGGTGGAGTCCGACCAATTGTATCGAGCTTGGCGCGAGGCCCAATCGCGCAGTCGTGATTATCGGTATGGGATGCGGTGGAAGCAAGTAAACGGCACTCAATACCTTATCCGTCTTCAAGATGCTCACGGTAACGGTAAATCGCTCGGCCGCCGAAGTACCGAGACCGAAGATCTTTATGCTCGCTTCATTCACGGTAAGCAAGTAGCAGATCAGACGTTGGCGGGGCTATCTGAGAAGCTAAAGACTCAAAGCCGGTTGAATCGAGCTTTGCGTCTGGGACGAATGCCAACGATCGTTGGAGATATCCTGTTGCGTTTAGATGAGACTCGGGCCTTGAAAGAGCTTCGAGTAGTTGGCACTCATGCCTTGTTTGCTTATGAGTCGATGGCGGGCGCTGAATTCAAAGTTGAGTTGCTAGCATCGGGCGATGTCGACTTGCTGTTTGATGGTCGTAAAAAAATAGCTCTGCTGGCAAAAAAACTTGAGGACCGGGGTCTTTTGGAGTTGCTGCGCAAGGCTGACAAGACGTTTCAGGCTTCTGGGCTAGATCGATTTCGAGCCATCAATAAAGATGGTTTTATGGTTGACTTCATTACCCAGGATAGGGGAATGGAGTCGACTGCACCGGAAAAAATGGCAGCAGGCGATCTAGAGGCTGTAGAGGTTCCGAATCTCGAGTGGCTTGCCAATGTCCCACGTTTTGAGCAGGTAGTCATTTCTGCCAATGGCCAACCTGTCATGATGCCTGTTCCAGACCCCAGGGCATTTGCGCTTCACAAGGCTTGGTTGTCTGCACAGCGTGATCGCGAGCCAGTCAAAAAACAGCGCGATCTGAACCAGGCCAAGATGTTAGGCCAATGTCTGCGAGAGTATTTGCCCAATTTTCCGCTTGAGCCTGATGCGGTTTGTAAAATGAGGTATCTACCAAAAGACATGATCGAAAAGTCGCTCGCGCTGATTGCAGGGGCGGTGTGATTGAAAGGGTGGTGCCGTCTTTGTAGTCTTTGTCTTGAAAACTTAAAGTGTCATGGTCAAATTTCAAGGTGTCTCAAATCGGTGTGCCGGTCGATACCCCCGAAAGTCACCACCGAAATTTCGGATTGTTCGTCCTAGAATTTCGGAATATAGAGTCAGAAATGATGGAATCTGAACTCAGGAATCAGGGATTTTTCTGACTCCGGTAGATGCCAAGTCCCCAAGCTAATATCTGGCGCTAAAGCTGACGCTTTGCGCAACAGCAGTGGGATCGCAGTCAGTCGCTACGCGCGACTCAGTGACGCTTTGTCATCTCGACTAGAGTTTGGAGCACGCTCTGAACAGCAGGCATGCTGCCATCGGCATTAAAAACCGCTTGATGATTGCCGTAGCGCGGCCAGTAGCGATAGGGCACTGTCGAAAAGAAGATGCCAAGTGTTGGAGTGTCTAGAGAAATCGCCAGGTTGCGAACGCCGGTATCGTTAGAAACCACCACACCGGTTGCCGCTAGCATCCGGGTGGCAGCATCGAGATCCAGGGCGTTTTGTAGGCGAACGTTGTGGTGGGCATCTGCAAGCGATTGATAATCGGTCACCTGCTCCTCGGGCTTGACCCCGGCCAGAATGACGTGTTCGTAATCTGGCATGGTCTTGGCTGCTTGGCCAATGAGTTCCATGAAATGCGCTCGGGGCCAGCATTTGGAAGCCACTGAAGCAAACGGGAAATACACCACGGATTTATTTGGCCGCTCGGCTTTGATGTCCGCGATTTCTTTGGGCCAGGCAAAGTTAGGTGGGATGCCCGGATTGGCTCCAAGCAGCATCAGCGCATCAAGCATGTTGATGGCTTCAAACGAGAAATCTGAGCGATGTACCGCAGCATCCAGAAAGAGGTTACGGATGTACCACCAGTAAGGGAAACCAATCTTGATCTTGGCAGGCGTCAGAAGGCAGAGATAGCGCGAGCGGGTGGTGTTAGCCAGGTCAAACAAGATATCCACTTCGCCAAGTTCGCGGGCACGCGCGATGCGTTCTTTGAATGACGCACGTTTCTGGTCGCTGCCATGCAGGATGTGGACCGAATCGACCAGATCGGTCGGTGCGCCATAGGTATAGTTTGAGACCAGGCTCAGCACAATTTCCGCATTCGGAAAAAACTTCCGCGCTTCTATCAGAAATGGCCGCACCAGCACCATGTCACCAAGCGCTGCGTGACGAATGACGGCGATGCGTTTGACATCCTCTGGCTTGATGCCAGCGATTTTGTGGCGCCCGCGCTTGCTTGCCCAAGCACCACGCTCAAACCAGAGCTTCATCAAATCTCGCTTGGCTCAGGCCGAAGGTGGCACGTAGCCTTGTGCCTCGACGTCCTGGTCTTCAAACAGAAATTTCTCCATTTGCTCTTTGAGGTACTTGCGTGCACGGGCATCAGCCAGATTCAAGCGATTTTCGTTGACCAGACGCGTTTGCACGTCCATCCAGTCTTGCCAGGCTTTTTTTGACACGCTTTGCCAGATTTTTTTGCCAAGCTCACCAGGATAGGGTGGGAAATCGAGCCCTTCAGCTTCAGTTTTCAGTTTGACGCAATTAACCATTCGAGCCATGCCGTACCTCTTGAATTGTGTGATTTGAAGTGTGACTTACATTATCCGTCTGGATTTTAGTGGCAACACCGAACTATTGCGCAAAGACCACGCCAAGGGTGGCGCCAAGCCGGTGCCAAATAGAAACGCTAGATGTATGTGCGGAGCTTGTGAGGCCGGATTTTAGTGCGTCAGTTCAGAGCCGCTTAATGAAGATCTGGCTGTTGCGCGCTCGGTTATAGGCTGACTGCCGCTCTTTGGGTAGGTCAGATACCCCGCCTTGCACAAAACCCCGTTTCATAAACCAATGAGACGTTCGAGTGGTGAGCACAAACATGCGCTTGACACCAAGCGCGCGGGCTCTGGACTCCATATGACGCAACAACAATTCGCCTTCGCCAGATCCCTGCCATTCAGGGTGCACGATCAGGCAGCCCATCTCAGCCATTTGGTCTTGGGGGAAGTGATGCAATGTCGCGCATCCGAATATCACGCCGTCGTGCTCAAGGACAGAGAAGTTCTCGACATCGCGCTCGATCGAGGCACGTCCGCGTGGGATGAGCGTGCCGTCCTGTTCAAGTGGTTCGATCAGGCGCAGAATTGCGCCAACATCATCAATGGTCGCAGGCCTTAGGTCATCGAGCGTATCTTCCACCACCATGGTACCCACCCCATCGTGCGTGAAGATTTCGAGCAGCACCGAGCCATCAAGATTGAATGGCACCATGTGTGCACGTGCCACGCCACGTTTAACCGCACGCGACGCATAGTGCAAATAGAAAGCGGTGTCTTCATCGAGCCCACCAGCAGCCAAGAGCGCATCGGCGTCTAGCCTGGCAAGTTCTGTGTCAACGTTGCCGTCTTCATCAATGACGCCAGGTGTTTCTGTCAGGAAGATGAGCTTTTCTGCCCGTAGGCCAACGGCGACACTCGTGGCAAGCTCTTCCATGGCCAGATTGAACGCTTCGCCCGTCGGTGAGAAGCCAAGCGGCGAGAGCACCACGATAGAGCCGCGTTCAATGGCCGCTTTCATGGCGTCGATGTCGATCTTGCGTACCTGACCGGTGTGGCGATAGTCCACACCGTCGATCACACCAGTTGGTCGGGCAGTCACAAAGTTGCCGGAAATCACCCGGATTTGGGCATGTGACATGGGTGTGTTCGGCAGCCCTTGGCTAAAAGCCGCTTCAATGTCCAGGCGAATTTCACCGGCAGCTTCTTTGGCGCATTCGAGCGCGGCATCATCTGTCGGTTGGCGGCCTCGGCCAAACTGTTGGGAGTAGCCCTTAAGGCGTAATTGTTCATTGACTTGCGGGCGTGAGCCATGAACCAGCACCAAGCGAATGCCCAGTGCGCTTAAAAGCGAGAGATCCTGAATCAACGAGTTCAGCGCATTGGCCTGAACCAGCTCACCGCCAAATGCCACAACGAACGTCTTGCCCCGAAATGCATGTACATAGGGCGCTACTTCGCGAAACCACCGCACAAACTGTGGGGCAGCCGAGTCTGGTGCACCTAGCGCTGAGACGGTATCTGTGGCAGTTGCGCTAGCCGGTGGCTCAGTGTCTTCTTCGGTAGCGACAACGACGCTGTCGGGATTGCCATTCATTGCGGGCCGATCCTGATAAGGTTCAATTAATCAACAATTTTATAATGCATGTTACTTTCGTGCCTCACCGACTGAGTCCAAGCATTGAATTCTGAGTCTACTGCGGTCTCATCCGTTGCCAAATCCCCACGCCCGGCGCCTGTGATCGAGTTTGATCCAGCGCTGCCGGTCACGCAAGCGCGTGAGGAAATCGCGCGCGCCATTGAGCACAATCAGGTCGTGATTGTCAGTGGCCAGACGGGTTCCGGTAAAACCACCCAGATCCCGAAGATCTGCCTGGCCATGGGTCGAGGCAAGTCTGGCATCATCGGCCACACCCAGCCCAGGCGGCTAGCGGCGACATCGGTGGCGCGTCGTATTGCCCAAGAGTTGCAAACGCCACTTGGTGAGCTCGTGGGCTACCAGATTCGGTTTCATCAGCGCGCAGCCTCTAGCACGGCCATCAAACTTATGACCGATGGCGTTTTGTTAGCCCAAACCCAGCGCGACCGGTTGCTCAAACAATATGACATGCTGATCATTGACGAGGCTCACGAGCGCAGCCTGAACATCGACTTTTTGTTGGGCTACTTGAGGCAACTATTGCCCAAACGTCCGGATTTGAAAGTCGTGATCACATCAGCCACGATTGATGCTGACCGGTTTGCGAATCACTTTGCTGATACAGAAGGCAAGCCAGCGCCAGTCATCGATGTTTCAGGCAGACTTTATCCAGTTGAAGTTCTATACCGGCCGGTGATGCGTCCGGGGGTGGTTGCTCAAGAAACGGCAGTGTCGGCTGAGTCTGATGTCGATGAGGAGCGCGAATTAACCGATGCCATCGTTGACGCTGTCGATGAGTGTGCCCGGCTAGGGGTCGGTGACATTCTGGTGTTTCTGCCCGGCGAGCGTGAGATCCGAGAAGCGGCTGAGGCTTTGCGCAAGCACCATCCGCCCAGCACCCAGATACTGCCGCTGTATGCGCGCCTCTCACAAAACGAGCAGGAAGAGATCTTCCGGCCAAGCACTAGCGCCAGGCGCGTGGTGCTAGCGACCAACGTGGCTGAGACCTCGCTCACCGTGCCTGGAATCCGCTTTGTGGTGGATTCTGGACTGGCGCGCGTCAAACGCTATTCCTGGCGTCAGAAAGTCGAGCAACTGCAGGTCGAACCCATTAGTCAGGCTGCAGCCAATCAGCGTGCCGGACGCTGCGGCCGCTTGGGGCCAGGCGTATGTATACGGCTTTACGATGAGCTTGATTACAAGCGCCGACGTGAATTCACCGAGCCAGAAATTTTGCGGTCATCACTGGGTGGCGTGATTTTGCGGATGAAGTCGCTTGGGCTCGATGACATCGATGCCTTTCCGTTCGTGGATCCGCCCACAGGCCGCGCGATTGCCGATGGTTATCAGACCCTGCAGGAGCTTGGTGCGCTGACGCAGAAACCGGGTCCAAACGCAACGGTTCTGAATCACTTGACTGGCATCGGACGCAGTCTGGCCAAGCTGCCGCTTGATCCCCGTGTCGGGCGCATGCTGCTCGCCGCGCGTGACCAGCAGTGTTTGAGCGAAATGCTGATTATTGCTTCGGCACTGGCCGTCCAAGACCCGCGCGATCGGCCTATGCAGGCCAGAGAGCTGGCTGATCAGGCGCATGCGAAGTTTGCTGATAAGCAGTCAGAGTTTCTGGCTTGGCTAAAGCTCTGGGCCTGGTATCACGAGCAAGTGGCGCATAAAGCCTCCCAGCGTCAATTGTCCAAGCTCTTGCGTCAGAACTACTTGTCAGTGCCGCGACTTCGTGAATGGCACGATATTCACGGACAGCTTGCTGCTTTAGTCGGTGAACAAGGCTGGCGTGTAAATCAGACCGAGGCCACGTTTGAGCAAATACATTCAGCGCTCTTGGCTGGGCTACTTGGGCAGGTAGGCCTAAAGTCTGAAGAGGCAGGGCACTATCAGGGAGTACGCGGCATTCGATTCTGGATTCATCCGGGATCCAAGCTTGCCAAGCGTGCTGGCAAGTGGGTGATGGCTGCCGAGCTCGTAGAGACCAGCAAGCTATATGCGCGCTGCATCGCCAAGATTGATCCGGTGTGGATTGAGCGGGTTGGCGGCCATTTGCTGCAACGCAGCTGGTCTGATCCGCGCTGGGACGCCCGGCGTGGGCAGGTGGTCGCCCATGAACGCGCCATGCTGTTTGGTTTGCCAGTCTATAGCGGTCGTCAGGTTCATTTTGGGCCCGTGGATCCAGCGTTGGCTCGCCAGACTTTCATCCGTGAGGCACTTGTGCCTGGCGAGCTTGATGTGCCATTTGAGTTTGTGGCCCACAATCGGCGCCTGATCCATCAAATTGAGCAGCTTGAGCACCGAAGTCGTCGGCCTGACATTTTGGTTGACGAAGAGTTGATTGCGAAGTTCTATGATCGGCTGCTGCCTGATGATATTTGCCAGCTAGCCAAGTTTCGGCACTGGTTCAAGCATCTGCCCACCGAACAACAGTCAGAGTGGAAACTCTCACGCGATGACTTGATGCAGCATGAGGCTGCTGGCATCACGAGTGACGTGTTTCCCAAGTCAGTCAGTTGGCAAGGCACTGTACTGAAACTTGATTATCACTTTGAGCCAGGCTCACCCAAAGATGGGGTGACGCTAACAGTGCCACTCGTGGTGCTTAACCAACTGTCAGCTGAGCGCTGGGAGTGGTTAGTGCCGGGCATGGTCAAAGAAAAGGTTCAATGGCTGGTCAAGTCACTGCCACAGAAATTGCGCAAACATTGTGTGCCGCTGCCTGACTACGCCAAGGCGTTTTATGACCGCTGGTTTGACCGCCTGCAGAACCCGCCAGGCAGTTTGCTGGCTGCCATTATCAACGACATCGACGAGCAGTTTCATGTCAAGGTGGCAGTCTCTGACTTTCGGCTTGATACCTTACCTGCACATCTGTTCATGAACTTTAAGGTGATCGATGAACATGGCCGCATGCTCAAAGCAGGGCGCAATCTTGCACAGATAAAAGCTGATCTCGCGCGCCAGACGCAACAGACGCTGCAGGCGCTAGCGGCAGAAGGCGAGCCCGTGATTGGCGATGTGCCGCAAGATGAAATCACGACCTGGTGCTTTGATGAGTTGCCTGAGATCATGGAGATCCGGCGACAAAAACAAACCGTCATTGGTTACCCCGCCTTGGTTGATGAGGGCAGTCACTGCCGAATCGATGTGTTCGATGAGCCCCATGTGGCTAAAGAACATCATCGCAAAGGGTTGATACGGCTGTTGCGTCTGGGCCTCAAAGACCAGATCCGTTTCATCGACAAAAACCTGCCCGAGGCGCTAAAGCTAGGCGTACTCTACATGCCGCTTGGAACTTGGGAAGAGTTGCGCACGCAAATCGTGGACGCAGCACTCTATCAATCGTGTTTGACAGAGCAATGGCCGCAGACTGCAGATGAGTTCCAAGTCTGCCGCGAGCAGGCCAAGGAACGAGTCGGGTTGCTTGCACAAGAGTTGGCAAGATTGGTACTGGAGATTTTGCAGGTGTGGACCGATGTGCAAAAGCGCTTGGTGCAATTCAAGGTCCATGTCAACGCTTGTCAGGACATTAAGGCGCAGTTGTCGCAATTGATGGTCAAGCAATTCGTTGTCCAAGCACCGTATGAACAATTACGGCATTTCCCGCGTTACTTGCAGGCGATCTTGGTGAGATTTGATGCCTTGCGTGCTGACGCCGACAAAGACCAGGCCAAGATGAGCGACATGGCACCGCTTATCTCGAATTATCAGCGCGCCCGCGCAAGTCTGGCCGGCGCGCCAGATCCGGGCTTGGATGAGTTTCGCTGGATGCTCGAGGAGTTGCGGGTGGCTTTATTTGCACAACGACTGCGCACCCCGTACCCGGTGTCGGTCAAGCGCCTGTATAAGGCTTGGCAGGCGCTGGCGAGGTGAGTGTAAAAAGGTAAGCGCAGGCTAGATCGCCAAAAACAACAACACAACCAACACCACGACGCCCGCCTTGACGGCCTTATAGAGCGTTGGGTTGGCTTGTTTGTAGGCAGCATCAAAGGCCTGGCATTGATGCTCCAGCCATTGGCGGCCCCGAATGATTGCGCGTAACGGGGCTGGTTGTTTGTCCATGTCGGCAGTGGTCGTCAGGTGCAAGACTTGACGGCTTATCCAGGCGTTCGCTCGGTTAGCCCAGTTTGTAACCATTGGCCGCTGAAGTTCACATTGCAAGATGATGTTGCGATATGGCGACCCGTTGTTTGATTCAGTTACAAACGATGGGTCAAGCACGATGACCTGTCCTTCCTGCCGCTGCTGGCGTATGCCGTCGATGTCGACGTAGCAGTCCGAGTGATGTGGGCTCTCCAAACCAAGGTGAACCTGAAGCAGTCCTGAGTAGGGTGCACGCGCTGGCTCGATGTTAGCGTGAGGGGGCATTTCTACCAGCGTTGCACTTTGGATCCCTTGGATTTGCCTCAGGAGTGCTAGCGTCTGTGGGCAGTTTTGTATTGCGTGAGAATCGGCTTTGCCCGCCGTAACCAAATTGATTCGAATGGGAGGTGGCACCGTGTCATGACTTGCTTCGGCTGTTTGTTGCGCCAGGATTTGGTTTGACTCATCCCGTATGGTTTCCCAGTTGTCTTCCAGCGTCTTTAGCTCGGGCAGTCTGCTGATGGGTATTGTGGGCGTGGCAGGGACTTTAGATAGCAGCAGTGCCAGGGCATTGAGGGGTGCGAGTGCGCTCGATGCGTGCAGCAACTGTCTTTGCCAAGTTAGACGCACCTGGCCACGAAACTGTAGGTAGAGGATTGCACCGCCCCACAAAAAAAGAATCAGCCATTTCATCGGTCTCTACGAGCTCCTTCGGTACAATCAACCGCATGTCAGATACGCCACTTACTACTGCATCCGCCTCGGTCGCTTCGTTCGTCCACTTGCGCGTCCACTCCGAATTCTCGGTGGTGGATGGGATTGTGCGTATCGGCGATCTGGTCAAGCGCGCGAGGGCGTTGAATCAACCCGCGGTTGCCTTAACTGACCTTGGCAATGTCTTTGGCCTGATCAAATTCTACAAGGCAGCACGAGGTCAGGGTATCAAACCAATCGCCGGTTGCGATATCAACCTGACCAACGAGGCTGATGTTGCTAAGCCTCATCGCATTTTACTGCTAGTAGCCGATGAAACCGGCTATCGCAGCCTGTGTGAGCTGATCACCCGAGCCTGGCTAGAGAATACCCGACAGGGGCGTGCTGAAATCAAACGAGAGTGGTTGCTTGACCCGGCAGCCAACGCCGGCTTGATTGTGCTGTCCGGTGCACGCATGGGCGACGTCGGGCAGGCACTATTGGCCGGGCAGGATGATTTGGCCAATGAGCTTACGATGCAGTGGCAAGCCGCGCTGCCGGGCCGATATTTTCTGGAGGTGCAGCGCACTGAGAACGTTGTCGATTGGCAATGTACAGAGGCGAGTCTGCATTTGGCGCAAGCCCTCGGGGTTCCGGTGGTGGCTACCCATCCGGTGCAGTTTCTGCATCCTGAAGAGTTCGAGGCACACGAGGCCAGAGTCTGTATTGCCGATGGCGAGATTCTCACTAATCCGAACCGGACCAAGCGATTTACGCCAGATCAGTATCTGCGTTCTTCTGAGGAGATGATCGAGCTCTTTAGTGACGTGCCGTCGGCCGTGGCGAACACCTTGGCGATTGCACAGCGTTGTAACTTGAATCTGACGCTAGGTCAGCCGCGGTTGCCGGATTTTCCGACACCAGACGGCCTGTCGATCGATGATTATTTGGTCAAACTCTCACAAGAGGGCCTAGAAGTCCGCTTAGCGCAACTGTTTGAAGATGAGGCCGAGCGGCAACGCCAGCGCCCGACCTATGAGGCACGCTTGCAGTGGGAGTGCCAGACCATTATTCAAATGGGGTTTGCTGGCTACTTCCTGATCGTGCAGGACTTCATCAACTGGGGCAAGAACAATGGGGTTCCGGTGGGCCCTGGCCGTGGTTCCGGTGCGGGCTCCCTGGTGGCATATAGCCTTGGTATTACCGATTTAGACCCCATCCGCTATGACTTGCTGTTTGAACGATTCCTGAATCCAGAACGGGTATCGATGCCAGACTTCGATATCGATTTCTGTCAGGACAACCGTGAGCGGGTGATTGAGTACGTCAAACAAAAGTACGGCCGTCAGGCTGTCAGCCAAATCGCGACATTTGGCACGTTAGGTGCCAAGGCTGTTGTACGAGACGCAGGCCGTGTGCTTGACATGCCATACAGCCTTTGCGATGGCTTGTCGAAATTAATCCCATTCAGTCCGGCTGACCCCTGGACGCTGGATCGGGCGTTGGCTGAAGAGCCGGCATTCAAGGCCCGTTATGAGCGTGAAGACGAGGTCAAGGCATTGATCGATCTGGCGCGTCCACTCGAAGGTTTGACGCGCAACGTCGGCATGCACGCCGGTGGCGTGTTGATTGCGCCCGGTAAATTAACGGACTTCTGCCCGCTATATTGCCAGCCTGGTCAGGATTCGAGCGCCGTCTCTCAGTTTGACAAGGATGATGTTGAAGCGGCTGGCTTGGTGAAGTTTGACTTTCTGGGCCTGCGCAACCTGACCATTCTGGACTGGGCTGTGCGCTATGTGCGCCGCTTTAACGATGAGCTGTCTGAGTTTGACATCATGAAGCTCACGTTAGATGACCCAGCGGTCTATCAGTTGCTGTGTGAAGGCAACACCACAGCAGTCTTCCAGCTTGAATCGCGCGGCATGAAGGAGCTGCTTAAAAAACTCCGGCCAAGCAACTTTGAAGACGTGATTGCTGTGTTGGCGCTTTATCGCCCCGGCCCCTTGGAATCAGGGATGGTGGACGACTTTGTGAACCGCAAGCATGGCAGGGCAGCGGTTGACTATTTCCACCCAGATCTTGAACACACGTTAAAGAGCACCTACGGGGTGATTGTCTACCAAGAACAGGTGATGCTGATCTCGCAGATCATCGGTGGCTACTCGCTTGGCAGTGCGGATTTGTTGCGCCGCGCCATGGGCAAGAAAAAGCCCGAGGAAATGGCCAAGCAGCGTGAGTTGTTCCAGCAGGGCGCTGAGCAAAAGGGGCATGACCCACAGTTGGCGGTCAAGCTCTTTGACTTGATGGAGAAGTTTGCCGGTTATGGCTTTAACAAGTCACACTCAGCGGCCTATGCCCTGATTGCTTATCACACCGCTTGGTTAAAGGCCCATCACCCGGCAGAGTTTCTGGCGGCCACCTTGTCTTCCGATATGGACGACACGGACAAGGTGCAGACTTTCTGGCGTGATTGTCTGGCCAATGGCGTCAAAGTTCTGCCGCCCGATGTCAATGCATCAAACTACCGGTTTGAGCCAGTCAAAGATGCGCATAGTGCCAAGGGTCTGCCGCCCAAGACCATCCGGTACGGTTTAGGCGCAATCAAGGGTGTTGGGCAGGCGGCGATTGAGGAACTGATCCGTGTCCGGCAAGTCGGTGGGCCATACACCTCGTTGGCAGACTTTTGCACCCGCATCAATCGTCAGATGGTAAACCGCCGGGCGATTGAGTCAATGATACGGGCAGGGGCGTTTGACACGATTGAGTCCAACCGTGCGGCGCTCTTGGCAACCTTGCCGACCGCCATGGAAGCGGCTGAACAGGCTGCCCGCACAGCAAGCCAGGCTTCATTGTTTGGTGACGATACCGGTGACGTGGTGGCTGTTGAGCTGTCCAAGACCGAACCGTGGGATCTGCGTCGTAAGCTGATAGAAGAGAAGGCTGCGCTTGGGTTTTTCTTTAGCGGTCACATGTTTGATGCTTGGCGTGATGAAGTCAGACGTGTTGTAACCAAGCCTTTGTCGCAAATCGTTCCTTCTCGAGACAGTCAATGGCTAGCCGGCACCATTGCGGCAGTCAGAACGCAGATGACACGCCGCGGCAAGATGTTGTTTGCCACGCTTGATGATGGCACGGCTCAGATGGAAGTGGCACTCTTTAATGAGCTTTATGAAGCCAACCGTGGTCGCTTGCGCGAGGACAACTTGTTGGTGGTTAGTGGCCGTGTGGCACTCGATGAGTACTCCGGTGGCCTCAGAGTGTCAGTCGATGAGATATTTGACCTACAGGCCATGCGCGAGTCGCGTGCCAGAGCGCTAAAGATTCAATTCAATGGCAATGCTGACGCTAAACGACTGCAAGAGGTGCTGGCACCGTATCGAGCTCACGGTCCAGATGAAGGTATGGCCGTTGAGATTGCCTACGAGACCAAGGGCGCGCATTGTGTGGTGCGTTTGGGAGAACAATGGCGAGTTCGGGTACCCGATGAGCTGATTGGTGAACTCACCAAGTGGGTGGATGCGGGCAATGTTGAGATCCGTTATTGATCAATTTCGCCTGGCACGTGATCACCTCAGGCGACGTTTGGCCATGTGGGTGTGGGATCGGCCCACTAAATCTGTTGGTCCTTTTGTTGATCGCGTGGTGTTTGTTCGATGGGATGCCAAACTCGGCGACACGGTGGTTTTATCGTGGGTGCTAAGAGAGTTGCAGCGCCAACGACCTGATCTAGAGCTCACCGTCATTACCGGCCCTGAATTCGAGAACCTGTTTCGTCATGGTTATGGCATCCAATCGATCTATCTGGCTGGCAGACGCAACGGGTGGCGTGAACTCAAGCGCATCGCGAAGTCGCTGCACAAACCAAGGTATGTGGTGCATTTGGGTGCGATCTGGCGTCCGCGTGATTTGTTTTTCGTCAATAAGCTTCAAGCTGAGCATGTGGTTGGTCTTGATGATGGATTGTCGATGATTGATATCAAGCTTGGCGAGCGAACCCGCGGTTGGCACTTCTCGGACAAGCTCGCGCCATGGCTAGATGAAATGGGTGTTGACACCAGCAATCGGCAATATTGGGTGCCACGCTCGGACGAGCAAAAAAAGAAAGTCATGCGATGGTGGCCGGCTCAAGGCGATGTGATCGGGTTTTGTCCATTCGGTGCGAGCCGCAAAAGACACCTGCCAATCGAAATCATCAAGCGCATTATCCGAGCCGTGCTTGACAAGCCAGCAACGCGGATCCTGATGCTTGCACCGCCCAACTTGGCGGCCGAACTGCAAAAATCTCTAGCTCACGAATCATGGTTTGATCGACTGATATTTGCGCCGACCAACCATGTACTAGAGTTGTTTGAGCAGGTCGCACACTGCAAGGCCATGATTTCCGTGGACACAGCGCTGGTTCATATTGCGTCTGGGTTGGCGCTGCCCTTGGTGGCACTTTACGCGGCACAGTCACCCGACAGTGACAACATGTTGTGCTGGTATCCGAAGGCAAGCCAGGCGATTTCTTTAATTGCCAAAAATGAGCAGCCTGATTTAATGGGCGAGTTTGATGCGGTTCAGTTGAAGGGTGCGATTGATCAAGTGCTGGGTACTGGAGTTAGTCTACACGTTGACGGGATTTCTAAAACGGAAGTCTTTTAGCTGGCGTGGCACGACTTGCGTAGCGAAGTCAGCGTTTGACGGTATTGGCTTAAAGAAAAAGTCCGTTTTAAAAAGCGGAAATCCATCAAATTTCCGTGAACGAAAAATCCATCGGTTACGCTTGAATTCACTGTACCTATCCCCAATCATTTGTTTGTCGATCTCCGTGAATGGCAAAAATTTTTCAGCCATTTCGCGATTAAGCATGGGGTGGCGCTCGATCTGCTCTAGGTTCGCTAGTTGGTCTGGACAAATCACTTGAATGGCTGTCTCGGGCATTTGATATTTTTCCAGCCAGAATGTTGTCCAACCATGACGTAGGTCGATGATTTTCTGAAATAAGCGTGGGCTTAGTACGTAAGCGTCCGATTCAATGTGAATCAGTTTGCAATTGTCATTTGATCGTGCAATCTGAGCGCTAAACAGAAAACTGCGCCACCATCCAGGATAACTTTGCAGCGAAGATCGACCGAGGTTGTCGTTGAAATGGAAAATGGTCGGTTGGCCAGCCCTCAACTGAGCCGGTTCGCTCGGGTTGCAAATAGCCACCGCTGAATTGTCAGGCAAGTACGGTGAGCCATCATCAATCAGAACCAGCGGCAGGTTGCCCAGTGGCGACTGCTGGTAATAGTCAATCCAAGGTTTGTAGCGCGTCAGCCATGCTCGTTGGTCTTTGATGTAAGCAGTGGCAAATAGCACGGCGTTTTGCATGATGTTTGTGAAAGACCGTAATTCGGTGGTTGATCGATAGTCAAGCGAATAGGCAAACTTGATTAAGGTGCCGGGAACTCGATAGTTTTTCTTTTATCCTGCGTGGGCATTGTAAACTGCGTGCAGCTTAGGGGGATTCCCCGTCACTGAGGACGCATGAAACTAACGCACGTACTGAAGGCAGTCCTGTCGGGGCAATTCAAAGGTCATTTTGGGCAATACGCCGAGGACTGTCTGGCCCGAAAGCATTTCGCGCCTCGCCGAGTAATGGGCACTTGTCTTGACATTGGCGCCTACCACCCGTTTCGATTTAACAACACGGCCTATTTCTGGATGTGTGGCTGGCGATGTGTCAATGTCGATGCCAATCCGAATTCGATCAAGTTATTCAACAAGCATCGATCCAACGATACCAATATTCATGCTGCAGTTATTACCCAGAAAGAGTATGACGCGGGCAAAAGGGAAATTGACTTGCTATTGCCTGTCAAACAAGAAAAACACGGGCTGAGTGCGTTGGGTACTGGGCTCACATCCCAGGCACCCAAGGATCATGTTTCGATCACGGTCCCGAGCACAACGGTGATGAATCTGCTCGAGCAGCAGGGCCTGCAGGATATTTCTTACATCAACATCGATGTTGAGGGGTACGACGAAGCGGTTTTACTCGATATTGATCTGAATCGGTACCGGCCCATGGTTATCACGGTAGAGCAGTTTGCTGAGGACGTGATTGACGTCGTCAACGGTGAGGCAGCCCGTTACATGCGTGAACACAACTACCATTTTCATTCACGCGCAAGCTTCACTTCGGTGTTTGTCAAAGCCAACGGTACTTGATTGCTTCGCCCGACATTGGGTGGTCGGTTTTAAGTCGCAACTTTACGTCTCCGATGGCCGCTCACCGAGCTTTAACATCATCACAAACAGCGCAAAGAAAAACGACATGAAGTGGGGCAGCACCGTGTAAAACATCGCCATGATGCACAGGTACATGAGCAGCACCAAGGGCTCAGCTCTAGCGAATGTCTGCCGAATCTTGAATTGGGTGCACAGCCAAATCAGGTAAACGAATATGGCGACTGTCCAAACTAAGCCGTTTCTGAGCGCACTATCGATGTAGGTGTTGTGTGGGTCGCCACTGGGGTAACCATAGCTTTGCAGTAGTGCTCGGTCCTCTGGGCTATATGGCATCGTCTCAAAAAATTCAATCTGTTTTGGGTTGTAGCTCTTGGCGCCTGAGCCAAAGAGGCCGGCTACTGGATCAGTTTTGAGGATGTGCTCAAAATGTGTTGCGCCAATGTGCCAGACTTGCAACCGTACCCAGTTCGAGCCGTCCTGTTCCTGGGAAGTAGCACCGATCGACTGAATTCGATCGATGAGGGCTTCCGTACGATTTTCAAACAACGTCGTTGCAGCGATAGTTGCAACGATGATGCCAGCCAAGCCAGCCAGAAGGACTTTGCGGTTGGGTCGGAATACGATCAGATAGATGCCCACGCTAGCAACGGTGGCCAGCCATGGGCCACGACCGCCGGCAAGCAATAGCATCAGGACAGCCATTAGCAAAGTTACCCAGTAAATGCTGCGGTAGATCAGTGCGCTGCTTGTCCAGCGATAAAACAGAACCAAAAAAGTTACAAATATTCCTAGCAGGTTGTCCCAGGTGCCTTGCGGCCATGTGCCCTGCATGCGCCCGCCGAAAACGAATTGCCAGTTGTATTCCCATAGCGTGAGAATCGATGCAATCCAGAAACACGTGATCAAGCCAAAAAGAGCAAGTTTTCTATTTGTCTCGCGTGATAGCGCTACTGCAAAGAAAATAATGACCGGCAAAAACATGGTCTTGCGTGCCATCCATGTCCAGTCGCTCAGTTGCTGTGCACCAATCGCCGCAGTAACCAGTCCGAGGGCGAACATTGCTAGCGTGACTTTGGTGATGCTGTTGCTCCAAAGCAATTGTCGGTATTGCACATCGACTGCGCTTCGCACAAGCAAATACGCGATGATCGCGCCAGAGGTGGCATAAATGCCAGGCTTCCAGACGAAGACAGACACAGCGAACAGAAGTGTCAGCAATGATGCTGCATGCTCAAATATCATGGTCTTGCGCGTATGCAGCAGGTCAGGCAGGCTCGCGGTATCGGTCATGGATTCTTGTTGTGGCCAGGTTGCGGTTTGTGAATTGTGATTTGTCAGTTGTGTTTTGTTCGGCGCTAGATTAACGCGTTCTTGACGCCAGACAGCCAGTAAATCAATAGCCCTGCATATTCTTTTATGATGCTGCGGCTTGCCAGTAAGGTATGCAAATCGGGTGACCAAGGGTGCTGAACGGAATCAGGTGGCAATTCTATTTGTGGCGGCAGGGGTGCTGCGGTAACGGCGATACCGGTGTTGTCAAAGGCCGCCATGGCGCGCGGCATGTGCAACGCTGACGTCACGAGCAGAATCCTGTCGACGTCCAACCGTTGCAGGGTTCTTCGGGTCAGTTCGGCATTCTCTAGTGTGCTTTGGCTTTCGGTCTCTTGCAAAATGGCTTCAGCCGGCACACCGTTGTTTTGCAGATAGCGCGCCATATTTGCCGTGTCACTGATGTCGCCAACCAAAGCACCACCAGACAAGAGAATGAGCGGTGCACGGTTGGTGGCATAGAGATCAGCAGCCAACGACTCACGGCTAATTACCTTGTCGCGATCATAGGGCTCAAACCAGTTGCGGCGATTGCCCTGTATGTGGCCACCCAGCACCACGATCGCTTGCACTTGCGGATATGTGGCTGCTTGGCGCTGCGCATATCGGCTTTCGAGCCAGCTGCCAGTGACCACTGTCACCGCTGGCAAAGACCAGAGCAGCACCCAGCCAAGACCAACAAGCAAACAAAAAATCGCTGTTTTATGCTTGCGAATCAGTAGCAGAAAGACAGCCACTACCACCAACGCGACCAGCACGTTAGGCGCAAATAATAGGCTGTATCCCAGACTGTTGAGCATGCCAGTAGTCTAAAACGAGTTGGTGGTGTGTGGTTGGCGTAACGCTAATATTTCCTTGACTTTTGCCAAGACGGCTGCCGCATCTGGCCACTGATTCTCTTGCCCAATTAGATGGGCACGTGTCGTCCATGGTCGGGTGTGAGCCGGGTTGGTCACACCGAAGAGTGTTAACTGCTCGGCATTGACAGCCGCAGCCAGATGCGACACCCCGGAGTCATTGCAAATGACCAGGCGCGCCATTTGGGCGAGCGCACAGAAAGCTTTCAGTGGCAGCGGCGGCAACAGCTTGGCCTGAGGGCATGCTTGGCGGGCTTGGTCTTGTTCGTGTGCAGGAGGGCACATCACGATTTCGATATCGGTGTGGCTAATTCTGAGAGCCTGCACCAGTTCACCAAAGTGTGGCCAGACCTTCACCTTGCCGTGGTGAGTGCCCGTTGCAGTTGGTGCCACCAAAACAAATGCCTTTGATTCGAGTCCGTTGACTGCTAGCAGCGCGCGCGCTTTGTTGCGGTCGCTGTCGTTCAGTTTCAGTGATGTGTACGGTGGAAGATCGTTTTCCAGGGCGGGGCAGTGCAAGCCCCACTGCCTGAGTGCAGTTTGTGTCAGCAACCACCATTTTTGGGCAGCATGCACGGGTGCGACCGGTTTTTTGATCGGCCAGCGCAACAGCCAACTACGTCCATCGTCGCGGTAGCCAGCCGATGTAATTTGGGTTGAGGCAAACAAAGCCGCACTAGAAAACGAGTCCGGCATGATGAGCCCAAGGCTATTGTGGCGGCTTTTTGAGGGTATGGTGAGCACGGCGCGGCGATCGCCCCAAAACTTGCCGGTGAGTTCTACGAATTGCTGCGGGTCAAATTCGGCGACCAGGTCTTTTGCCCAAGGCCTGCCGCAGATGATGAGTGACCGCTCAGCCAGCTTGACCGAGTCATGGATAGCCGCAAGGGCTGGCAGACTCATGCAGACATCGCCCACCCAGTTGGGCAGGCGCACAATAACTGTTGGCGAGGGGCGAGCGGGCTTTGTCACGGTTGGCAGAATAGCATCTGCGCACAGGCTGCGGGTGGCCTCGGTACAATGCGGTTTTATTTCCGTGTGGCGGTGTCTGCCACCGGTATTGTAAAAAGGTTCCAGTTGAAGCAGGACAGCGCTAATCCTCATTCTGACCACCCCCTTAAGAACGTCGTTTGGGGTCGTATCTATTCGCGTGTGGGCAAGCTCTGGAAAGCGCTTGCCGTGGCAGCCTTCTTTATGGCTTTGGCAGCTGCTACCCAGCCCACGTTGGCAGTGGCCATGAAGCCGCTGCTCGATGAGGGTGTCACGGGCGCCAAACCTGAGTATGTCTGGCTGATCCCCTTGGCGATTGTGGGCTTGGTGCTGCTCAGAGGCATTTGTTCCTTCTTTAGTGATTACTTGCTGGCCTGGGTTGCCAACCATTTGTTGCTCGGCTTGCGCAGTGACATGTTTGAGCGCTTGTTGTCTTTGCCCGACGATGAGTTCAAGCGTGGAGACAGCGGTCGATTGATGAACCGTTTCACGGTGGATGCAGGCAACATCAGTTCGATTGCCACGAGTGTTGCGACAGTACTGGTTCGTGAAACGCTGGTTGTGATTTCGCTGCTAGCAGTTCTTTTTTACATGTCGTGGCAGTTAACGCTGATTATTTTGGTGGTTTTGCCAAGTTCGGTGTTTGTGTCGCGGCTCTTTATGAAGCGGCTGCGTCGCATTAACCGCGAGACGATCAGCAGCAACGCCAAGCTTGCCGAAGTTGTGTCAGAAGGGATACTGGCGCAACGGGTGATCAAGTTATTTGACGGCTATGGGGTAGAGCGTGAGCGTTTTGGTGACGTGAATAGCCAGTTGCGGCGCCATCAAATGCGCAATGCCATTGCCGACTCGGCTTTGCGTTCAATTGCACAGGTCATCATCGCTGTTGCGGTGGCGTTGGCCATTGGCGTGGCGCTAAACGAAGCAACCCAGGGTGTATTGTCAGTTGGCAGCTTTGCGGCTTTCATGGCTGCCCTTGCCCAGATTTTTGATCCGGTCAAGCGCTTAACGAGCGTGCTTAGCAACATGCAGCGCATGCTGGCAGCAGCTGAAAGTGTTTTTGACCTGATTGACAAGCCCGGCGAGGATCGCGAGCTTGGCGCAGATTTCAGGGGACCGGTAGCAGGTCGAGTTCAGTTTCAGCACGTTACTCATCGTTTTGAAAGTGCTGAGCGAGATACCTTGCAGGATGTGTCTTTGAACATTGAACCGGGGCAGATTGTGGCCTTGGTTGGGCGATCTGGCAGCGGCAAGACTACCCTGGTCAATATGCTGCCTCGCTTCGTGGTGCCTGGTTCTGGCAAGGTGTTTATTGATGGCGTTGACATACAAACGCTCTCTTTGCAAAACCTGCGCGCGCAATTGTCCCTGGTTAGCCAGGATGTGGTCCTCTTTAATGGAACGATCGCCACCAACGTGGGTTACGGCGCCCTCAAGGACGTTGATGAGCATCAGATCAGGGACGCGCTGGCTGCAGCGAATTTGCTGGAATTTGTGGATGGGTTACCCAATGGCATCCACACGGAAGTTGGTGAAAACGCCACGCGCCTCTCTGGCGGGCAGCGTCAACGCTTGGCAATTGCCAGAGCATTGATTAAAAACGCCCCGATTCTGATTCTGGATGAGGCAACTTCGGCCTTGGATAACGAGTCAGAGCGTCAGGTTCAGGCATCGCTTGAGACGCTCATGAAAGGGCGTACCACGCTGGTGATCGCTCACCGGCTTTCAACCGTACAAAACGCCGATCGCATCGTGGTGCTAGACCATGGTCGCATCATCGAAAGCGGTTCACACCAGGAGTTATTGGCCATCGATGGCGCTTATGCGGCTCTGTTTAAGATGCAGTTTGCCGCGCAAGAGGCTTAGTCCTGATGGCTTAGGCTCGATTGACCGGCTAGAGCAAAACAATGTCGTATTGCTCTTGCGTGCAATCGGTTGAGACCTCCAGTGAAATTGGCTTGCCGATGTGGTCACTGAGCTGGGCCAGGTGTTGACTCTCTTCTTCAAGAAACAGATCGATCACGCTTTGAGAAGCAAGAATCCTGTATTCGCGGGGATTGAACTGGCGAGCTTCGCGCATGATCTCGCGCAAAATCTCGTAGCAGACACTGCGGGCAGTCAGGATTTGACCGCGGCTTTGGCAAGTTGGGCATGACTCACATAGGTGATGGGCTAGCGCGTCACGGGTACGTTTGCGTGTGATTTCAACTAGCCCGAGCGGGCTGAAGTCGCTAACCGTGGTGCGTGTGCGATCCTGCGCCAATGCTTGCTTGAGTGCCTCGAGCACAGCAGCCTGGTGTTCCGGGTCGTGCATGTCGATAAAGTCGATGACAATGATGCCGCCGAGATTGCGCAACCGTAACTGTCTAGCGATGGCATGCGCAGCCTCCAGGTTGTTCCTGAAGATAGTGTCATCGAAATTACGTCCGCCGACAAAACCGCCTGTATTCACATCAATTGACGTGAGTGCTTCAGTCTGGTCGATAATGAGATAGCCACCGGACTTCAAATCTACCCGGCGTGACAAGGCGCGTTTAAGCTCATCTTCCACGTTGGCAAGATCAAACAGCGCTCGGTCACCCTCGTAGTGCTGGATCTTTGCGGTGGTCTCGGGTGTGTAGGTGTCAGACCATTGGCGCATGTCAGAAACCACCGCCTGGTCGTCGACCAAGATTCGGTGCGTGCGCGCGCTGGCTACATCGCGCAGCACCCGCTGCGGCAGTGTCAGGTCTTGATAGAGCAGTGCCGGTGCGCCTGACGACTTGGCGGCTGTTTGTATGTTGCGCCACAGCCGCATGAGGTACTCAATGTCGGTGCGCAGGGCCTCGTCGCTGGCGTCTTCTGCTTGCGTGCGCACAATAAAGCCACCCTGGCAATCCTCGGGCATGAGGTTTTGTACGCGCGCACGCAGTGCTTGGCGCTCCTCTTCAGATTCGATGCGTTGCGACACGCCAATATGAGGGTCGTGCGGCAGGTAGACCAGCAGTCGTCCGGCCAGGCTAATCTGGGTCGAAAGACGGGCACCTTTGGTGCCAATCGGGTCTTTGATGACTTGGACCATGATGGTCTGGCCCTCAAAGAGTAGCTTTTCTATGGGCGTGGGGGTGACGCCTGACACCCTTTCCTGGCGGTTTTCTCGAACGTCGGCAATGTGAATGAAAGCAGCTCGCTCTAGGCCAATATCGATAAAAGCACTTTGCATGCCGGGTAGCACCCGTACCACCTTGCCAAGCCGGATATTGCCGACTTGGCCAAGTTGATAGGTGCGCTCCAGGTGCAGTTCTTGCACGGCACCCTGGCAAACCAAGGCTACCCGAGTCTCAAACGGGGTGACATTGATCAGAATATCTTCAGTGGATGGGTCCATTTAGGCTGTGCTCAGAATTGAGAATTCAGTGTATTTCAACAGAGTCTAGCCGTATTCGGGTCAACCCGAACTTTTGATTTGACAATGGTGGAAAACACGTTCATAATCTCGTTTCTTCGCTGCTGAAACGCAACTCACCGTCAACGGTGACTTGAGACAAGGCGAAAGCGAAGTCAGCACAGATCGATTGATCAAGCTGATTTGCTCTTTAACAACGAAACAACCGATAAGTGTGGGCACTTGGTGTCGTGAGACGTTGGGTGATCTAGGTGATGATTGGGTGCTGGGCTTATGCTTGGTGTCTGGTGGTTATCTGGAGGCGCAAC
>JAJOJF010000025.1 GCA_021208885.1 Burkholderiaceae bacterium | reverse complement strand
CAAATCGGCAAACGGCAACTTGCCGAACTTCTTATGCAAAGCAGCCCATCCGGCCACTACACCAGGCACTGTTACCGAATCCACACCGCGTTTGGGTGCAATCGGTCGTCCTTGTGTGTCACGACCGTATTTGCTTGCGAAATAATCCAGATCCCACGCTGCCGGTGCATGTCCAGAGGCATTCAGACCGTGCGCTTTGCCCTCATCCCAGACAATCGCAAAAGCGTCACCACCAATGCCACAAGAAACCGGTTCAACCAAAGTGATCGCCGCTGCCGCCGCGATGGCTGCGTCAACGGCACTGCCGCCTTGATACAGCATGCGCAGGCCCGCCTGAGCTGCCAACGGATGGGATGTCGACACGACATTACGGGCGAACAAAGGAATACGGAGACTTGGGTACGGGTTGTGCCAATTAAAAGGTTTCATGCTGCGACAAGCCTCTGGGGCTGTTTGTTCTATTTTTTGAAAAAAGCTGACGCACCCAATAACGGGGGCGGTGAGACACGACAGTGACACTAAAGAGCTTGTTCGCCCTGCTCGCCAGTGCGAATCCGGATCACATCATCAAGTGGCGAAACAAAAATCTTGCCATCGCCGATCTTTCCAGTCCGTGCTGCTTTGATGATAGCCTCGATGACAGCCTCCACCTGGTTATCAGCCACGGCAACTTCCACGCGGATTTTAGGAAGAAAATCAACGACATATTCGGCACCGCGGTAGAGCTCTGTGTGGCCCTTCTGGCGCCCAAAACCTTTGATTTCCGTTACAGTCAGGCCAGTGATGCCCACCTCAGACAACCCTTCCCTGACTTCGTCAAGCTTGAACGGTTTAATAATGGCTGTTACGAGTTTCACGACATACTCCCTGTCAGGCTGTGCAGCGCCCTACGCGCTAGGCACCAATTTCACGAAATGCATTGGTCAAAGGATAGCGCCAATCTCGACCAAATGCCCGAACAGTCACTTTAGGGCCTGGCGCAGACTGGCGACGCTTGTACTCGTTGATGCGCAACAAACGAACAACGAGTTCCACCGCCTCGGCGTCAAGACCCGATTCAATGAGTCTGGAGGCCGGCAAATTGTGGTCGACGTAGCCAGCAATGATACTGTCAATCACGTCGTACGGCGGCAAGGAGTCTTGATCGGTCTGATCGGGTCTTAATTCGGCTGATGGCGCGCGCGTGATGATACGGTCTGGAATGATCGCAGACCGCAAATTGCGCCAACGTGCCAGCCGATATACCAATGTCTTGGGCACATCTTTAAGAACA
Organism: Burkholderiaceae bacterium; assembly: GCA_021208885.1. Taxonomy (GTDB): domain Bacteria; phylum Pseudomonadota; class Gammaproteobacteria; order Burkholderiales; family Burkholderiaceae_B; genus Algicoccus. Next base: position 83,614 of record JAJOJF010000025.1, on the reverse strand, counting down.
GCGAATCCACCCGCCATGTCGCCGTATAGCGTACAGTACCCCGTGGTGAGCTCGGATTTATTGCCCGTCGTCAGCACAAGCGAACCGAACTTGTTCGACATGGCCATCAACAGTGTGCCCCGCACTCTGGCCTGAATGTTTTCTTCTGTGGTGTCAGCTGTGCGCCCTGCAAACACGGGGGCAAGTGCTGACTCAAACCGCTGGGCGATATCAGCGATTGCCACTTGCTCATATCGCACACCCACTCTGGCTGCCATGTCTGCTGCGTCTGTTAATGAAATGTCGGCTGTGTAGCGTGACGGCATCATCACGGCCATCACCTTGTCCGCCCCAAGCGCATCGACTGCAATCGCTAGAACCACGGCCGAATCAATGCCGCCCGACAAACCAAGCAATACCGACTTAAATCCGTTCTTTTGTACATAGTCGCGGGTGCCAACTACCAAGGCCTGCCAAACCATGGACAAGTGATCATGTTCAGCCTCATCCTCCATGCTAGTGAGTGGCATCCAATCGCCATGTTCAGCCGTAACAGCCCCACTGGCCTGCACGGCGACAAGCGCAACGGCCTCGTCATAAGCCGGTGCGTGCCCAATACAGTGACCGGTCTTGTCCAGGGCAAACGACATGCCATCAAACACCAACTCGTCCTGAGCGCCGCAGAGATTGGCATAAACCAAACTGACTCCAGCCCGATCCACGCACCTGCGCATCATGTCAAGGCGCTGATTAAACTTGCCCATATGAAATGGCGAGGCGTTTAACACCAACAAACACTGCGCACCTGCGGCAACTGCGGCCTGCGGTGCATGCCTGAACCAGGCGTCTTCGCAGATATTGACGCCAAACTTCATGCCGGCGTGCTCGAAAACGCAAGCTTCATGACCTGCTACGAAATATCGCTTTTCATCAAACACGCCGTAATTGGGCAATTCGCGCTTGAAATAGCGAGCCACCACCTTGCCCCCTACCAAGACGCTAGCAGTGTTATAGAGGTCATTGCCTTGGGCGTAAAGGTGACCCACGACCACAGCCAAACCAGGCAAGTCAGCCAAACGTTCGGTCAATTCGAGCAGCGCCACTCGTTCTCGCTCAACGAACGCCGGACGCAGCAACAGGTCTTCGGCGGGATAGCCGGTAAGCGCCATCTCAGGCGTCAACAGCACATCGGCACCATTTGCGGCAGCTTGCCTTGCCATTTGCTCAATCTTGCGAGCATTTCCTTCAAAATCGCCGACCGTAGCGTTTAGCTGAGCCAGCGCGACGTTTGCCGCAGCCATAGATGTCTCTTTTACGTCAAAATCATGATTCCCGATTATTGCACGCCTGCTGCCTAAGCTTGCGCTCTATAATCTGCCCATCATGACCGACAAAAGCTCCCCTACCCCTGCTCAAGACCAGTTCGCCAACAAAGCACAGGCGTGGTCTGCCCGATTCTCCGAGCCCGTATCTGATCTCGTCAAGCGCTACACCGCCTCGGTAGACTTCGACAAGCGCATGGCCATGCAAGATATTGAAGGCTCTTTGGCACACGCCCAGATGCTAGCCCACGTTGGCGTGATTTCCAGCCACGACCTGTCTGATATCCAGCGCGGCATGGCAATCGTCAGGGAAGAAATCACAAGTGGTCAGTTCCGGTGGTCGCTTGACCTTGAGGATGTGCACCTAAATATCGAAAAGCGCTTGGTTGAACTCATTGGCGATGCCGGCAAGCGACTGCACACCGGCCGCTCGCGCAATGACCAGGTTGCAACTGACATTCGGCTATGGCTGCGCGAACAGATTGACTTGATTCAGGTTCAATTAATCGATCTGCGGCTGACATTAGCCCAGCAAGCACTGAAGTACGCTGACACCATCATGCCGGGCTTTACGCACCTGCAAGTTGCCCAGCCAGTGACCTTTGGGCATCACCTGATGGCCTACGCCGAGATGTTTGCGCGAGATGCTGAACGTCTGGCAGACTGCCGCAAGCGCGTCAATCGTCTGCCTCTCGGTGCGGCGGCCCTAGCGGGAACAAGCTACCCAATCGATCGGGAGCACGTTGCCCGAACACTAGGCTTTGACGGTGTTTGCCAGAACTCGCTAGACGCTGTGTCTGACCGGGATTTTGCGATCGAGTTTTGTGCGGCCAGTGCGATTTTGATGGTGCACATCTCACGGCTGTCAGAAGAACTCGTCCTCTGGATGAGTCCCAAGATTGGATTCATCACGCTGGCTGACCGCTTTTGTACTGGCAGCTCCATCATGCCGCAAAAGAAAAACCCCGATGTTCCTGAACTCGCTCGCGGTAAAACCGGGCGTGTCAATGGCCACCTAATGGCCTTGCTGACATTAATGAAAGGTCAGCCCCTGGCCTATAACAAAGACAATCAGGAAGACAAGGAAGGCTTGTTCGACACAGCAGACACGGTGCGTGACACACTCACCATATTTGCTGACATGATGAAGGGCTTGACCGTGCACACCCACAGCATGCAAGCTGCAGCCCGCCAAGGCTTTGCAACAGCCACCGATCTGGCAGACTATCTCGTCAAAAAAGGCTTGCCATTTCGTGACGCTCACGAAGTGGTGGCTCATGCCGTACTCACCTGCGAAAAGCGCGGCTGTGACTTGGCTGACCTGACCCTTGATGAACTGAAAGCCTTCGACAGCCGGATTGAAGCTGACATTCACGAGGTACTAACGCTTGAAGGTTCGGTCAATGCGCGCAATCACGTGGGCGGAACGGCGCCCGCTCAAGTCAAGGCCGCTGCACAGGCAATGATCAACGCGCTGTCTACCTAACGTTACATTCAATGACGGATTCGATGAGTTGTTGCTCGCTCGGTTGGCTCAATCCGTTGACTTGGTTGGCTCAAACACCGCAATCGATTCCACATGGCCAGTGTGCGGGAACATGTTGATGACTCCAGCCTGGCGCAGGCGATACGGTCCGCGATGGCACAGCACGGCCGCATCGCGCGCCAGGGTTGCCGGATTGCAAGACACGTAGACGATACGCTTGGGACGACTCGCATCTGGCTGCCCGACCAATGCTTCACAAACAGCCAACGCACCCTCGCGCGGTGGGTCGATTAGCATCCTGTCAAACGCAGGCAAAGCATTCAGATCCTCAAGCGTAAACTCGAATAGGTTGCGCGCTTCAAACGCAGCATTATCAATACCATTGGCTATGGCGTTCTCTAGCGCTCGTTGCACCAACACCTCACTGCCTTCGATGCCGAGCACAGATCTGGCTAGCCGTGCTATGGGCAGCGTAAAGTTGCCTAGCCCACAAAACAAATCAAGCACACGCTCTGTGGGCTGGACATCAAGCAGCGTTAACGCTTTTGAGACAAGCACACGGTTGATCTGGTGGTTGACCTGGGTGAAGTCAGTGGGTTTAAACGGCATGCGCACATCAAACGTCGGCAAGCTGTACGCAAGCTGCGCAGAACCGGCTTCATCAAGCAAATGAACAGTGTCTGGACCCTTTGGTTGCAACCACCATTGAACGCCGTGTTTTTGTGCAAACACGCGCAACAGTTCCTTGTCTGTGTCCTTCAATGGCTCAAGATGTCGCAACACCAAGGCCGTGACCGAATCACCCACGGCGACTTCGATTTGTGGCAGACGATCAGGCGTACTCATCGATTCGATCAAGCGCCTTAGTGGCACCAACAAATCACTGACTTTGGATGGCAGCACCGAACAGCTCGACATGTCCGCCACATAGCTGCTGCGCCGCTCATGAAAGCCCACTAGCACGCCGCCTTTGCGAGGCACCAGCCGAGCAGTCAACCTAGCCCGGTACCGATAACCCCATGCGGGACCATGAATCGGCGCCAGCATCTGTTCAGGCTTTAGATCTGCCAAGTGCTTAAAAGCATCCTCCAAGACGCGCTGCTTGACCGCCACCTGAGCATCCGGTGTCAGATGCTGCATGGCGCAGCCGCCACACACCCCAAAATGTGGGCACTTGGGTTCGACCCGAAGCCAGCTCGTTTTATGAATATCCGTCGCACGTGCCGTATTGAACTTGGGCTTTTTTTTGATCAACTGTGCAGTGACATGCTCGCCGGGCAAAGCACCTTCAACAAAAACCACCTTGCCGTCGAGGTGAGCCACGCCTCGTGCTTCGTGATCGAGTGACTCGATATGCAACTCAAATGTTTGGGCCATGGTCAGGCTTGATCCCACATTTGTAGATACTCGCGCCAGTGTGGCGCATCAACGCCAGCCAAATGCTCGCGCACAAGCATGACCTCTTGCTCATAAGCCTCGCGTGAGAGCTCACCACGAATGAGCCTAAACCTGCAATACACGAGCCAGGTGTTAACGACATCGGTTTCACAATAGGCTCTGACTTCCTCGCCCTTGCCATCTCGCCACGCCTGCCAAACCTGACTGCCATCCATGCCGAGTTTGCCAGGGAATCCACAGAGTTTTGCCATGTCGTCTAGGGGTGCGTTTGCTCGGCCGCCGTACTTTGCCAGCACGTCCATCAAATCAATATGTCGGTCGTGATAACGGCTCAGGTAATTGTTGTATTTGAAATCCCGATCATCCTGCCCGGTATCCCAATAGCGCGGAGATGCCACGCCGTGAATCAGACTGCGGTAATGTAAAACCGGCAAGTCAAACCCCGAGCCATTCCAGCTCACCAAGCGAGGGGTATAGTGATCAATGGTCTTGAAAAACGCCTGAATCAAGTTTTGTTCCGGGTCATCGACCTGACCGAGACACTTGACCCGAAACCCATTGTCATCACGGAAAACGCAACCGACCACAGCAATTTTGTGCAGGTGATGCTGCAAAAATGTACTGCCGGTCTTTTCTCGTCGCTCGGCAAATGCGCGCTCAACAACCTCGTCGTCGGTCAAGTCTGCCCAACCATTAATCTGACGCAAACCATCAACATCTGGAATCGTTTCCAGATCGAATACCAGCGTTGGTGTCATGCCCAAACTCCGCTTTACTGTGCAGGCAAGTACCGCAGTGGATCGACTGGTGTGCCGTTTCGACGCACTTCAAAATGCAACCGCGGTGAGGTAGTTGCGGACTGACCCAGGGTCGCAATCTGCTGCGATTTCTTGACCGCATCACCTTTCTTGACTAACAGTTTCTCGTTGTGGGCATAGGCTGTAATAAAGCCATCCCCATGATCAACGATGACCAGATTGCCAAACCCTCTAACCGCATCGCCAGCAAACACCACGTTGCCACCTGCGGCCGCCACGACTGGCTCGCCAATCGTGCCAGCAATATCAATGCCCTTGGTTTGCGGCGTGAACCTTTCAATAATCTCACCTTTGGCAGGCCATACCATGGCAATCTTGCCAGCATCTGCTGCAGGCGTGACTCTCGTGGGTGCAGCAGCAGGCTGCGGCTCAGACTGCACATCACCGCGTTGCATAGCCATGGAGTCGCCGGCAGTGGCAACACTACCGCTGTCGGCCATCGTGCCACCTGACACCACAGCATCATCGCTCAGACGCAAACGCTGTCCCACCCGGATCAGGCTGGGGTTGGAAATATCGTTCAAGGCAATCAGGCGATCCACGCTCACCCCCGTCTCCCTTGAAATGGAGGTCAAAGTGTCACCTGGCTGCACACGATAGGTGCCGTCAACGCCACGATCACTCAAGCTTGAAATCGGCGCAAAGATACCAGAACCGGCACATCCAGCCATTAGCGTCACCAGCGCCATCACACTCAATGCTCTTGCCGCACGTGTGCCAAGTGTTGTTGGTTTCGTCACGCTTGCTCGAGTGTGTGATGCGGTCTTTGTGTGAAGCGCTTTGGCGCTGGCCATACTTCTCTCCCATACTTTCAAGTCTGTACGCCGGGTCTTAACGGCACAAATCGGACTGCCTCAAGCTCAACCCGCATCCATTCGCGAGACGATTGGCGAGTCACCATGATTAGCCGCTGATTGGTATCACCCTCTGGCGCAATGAGCTTACCACCGATAGCAAGCTGATCAAGCAACGTTTGTGGGATCGACAATCCTGCCGCGGCCACCACGATGGCATCGAACGGTGCCTTGGCACCCCAGCCAAGCATGCCATCCCCAAAAAGGCACTGCACATTGCGCAATGCCATGTCCTGCAACCTAGCCTTTGCCATATCGTACAACGGACGAACGCGTTCAATCGTGAAGACTTGCGCAAATACGTGGGACATCACCGCAGCCTGATAGCCACATCCGGTGCCGATTTCAAGAACTTTACGCGGGATTTCCGGCTCGCAAAGCGCCGCCAACATGCGCGCGACCACCCACGGCTGCGAAATTGTTTGGCCATGACCGATCGGTAATGCACCGTCTTCGTAAGCACGACTGGCAAGTGCTTGATCAACAAACCGATGCCGAGCCACTGAAGCAAGCGCACCAAGCACCGCCGCATGATCAACACCTTGGGCGCGCACCCGCTCGACCATGCGCATTCTCAAACGGTCAGAGGTCAAACCCAGGTTGTTCGGCGCGCCCGGCAAGACCTGTTGTGGACCTGGTGGCACAGGACGGCCGCCAACACTGATACGTGTGTTGCTATTGGCTGGCTTTAGCTTGTCAAGCCAGGCATCGGCGTTCTTTTTTACTCGTTCAACCATCGTGAGACGTGATCAAGCTGTTGATCATGGGTTAAATCAAGTCGCAAAGGCGTCACAGCGACAAACCCGTTGGCCACTGCATTGAAATCAGTACCGTCAGAATCGTCCTGAGCATCACCGGCCGCACCGATCCAGTAAACCGTTTCGCTCTGTGGATTGAGCGCCGGAATGACCGGTTGAGAGGCGTGTCGCTTGCCAAGGCGAGTCGTTTTTACGCCTTGAATCTGTGCAGCTGGCAACGGCGGTAAATTGACATTCAGTAAATAGTTCGATGGCAAGGGCTTACGAGCAAAGCGCAGCACCAAATCCCGACACCATTGCGCGGCGTCTTCTAAGTGTGGCCAGCCCTTTTCGGTCAGGGAGAAGGCTATCGATGGAATGCCAAACAAATGACCTTCGACGGCTGCAGCCACCGTGCCTGAATAAATCGTGTCGTCACCCATGTTGGCGCCGTTATTGATGCCAGAAACCACCAAATCAGGCTTAAAGTCCAGCAAACCGGTCAAAGCGATGTGAACGCAATCAGAGGGCGTGCCGTTGACCACGTAGTAGCCGTTTTTGGCTTGACGAACTGACAACGGGCGGTTCAGTGTCAGGGAGTTTGATGCGCCGCTGTGGTTGACCTCGGGTGCGACAACCGTAATTTCAGCGTGCGGCGCGAGAACGTCAGCAAGTGCTTCAATGCCAGCAGCGCTGTAGCCGTCATCGTTGGAAACCAGGATTTTCATGGGGATATGCAACGCCTATTGTGCAACAGCGCCCATTGTACCCGTGCAAACCCCGACACTTCCCATATGGCGAGCATTATTCAAAGTCTCAGGTGTTCCCTTAAACTACATCAGATTTTTTCTAGTTGCATTTACACAGGCTTTCACGATGCAAAGTATTGATTCGGGTTTTACCGTACTGGCAGTTTTTGCGGTTTTGGGCTACTTGCTCGGCTCTGTCCCCTTTGCGGTGGTAACTAGCCGCTTAATGGGCTTGGCAGACCCCCGTACCTACGGCTCGGGCAACCCAGGCGCGACTAACGTGCTTAGAACCGGCAACAAAAAAGCCGCGATTCTGACGCTTCTGGGTGATGCGGCTAAGGGATGGCTTGCAGTATGGTTAGCTAATCGGTTCAGTGGCCAAGCCGATGTGATCGCAATCACCGCGCTTGCCGTATTTCTGGGTCACCTGTTTCCGATATTTTTAGGATTCAAAGGCGGCAAAGGAGTTGCCACGGCACTCGGTGTCTTGTTAGCGGTTGAGCCTATGCTGGGAATAGCCACCCTGCTGAGCTGGTTGATTATTGCGTTTTTCTTTCGGATGTCATCTTTGGCAGCGATTGCCTCAGCCTTATTCGCGCCGTTTTACTACTTCATTTTGTCGGGTGTACTTTGGCCGCTGTCGGCGCAAATATTGACATCGTTGACCTTGATTAGCCTCACGTTGATCTGGCGTCATCGGGCGAACATTGGGCGGATTCTGAATGGCACCGAACCAAAGATCGGCAAGAAATCAGGTCAATGACACCCGCCCGAGGTCGTCGGTCGATGAAGAACCGAGCTCAGAGAGAGGCCAGCGCGGTCTGACCGTAAAAGCGTGCGACTGTTCTTCTATCAAGTCACAGAACCCAGCATTCATTCGTTCGGCAGCCGCGTAGGCAATCATTGCACCGTTATCCGTACAGAGCTCCACGGGGGGAAAAAACACCTCTGCGCCACGCTGATCACAGGCTTTAAGCAACTGTTGTCGCAAACGCCGGTTTGCACCCACGCCACCGGCCACCACCAAGCGCCTAAGCCCCGTTTGATCGAGTGAGGCCAACGATTTGGCAATCAAAATGTCCACGATGGCCGCTTGCGTGGCAGCCGCGAGGTCAGCGCGGGTTTGGTCATCAAGCACGCTGGCGTCAGCCCTATCAAAGCCAACGGCTTTGCACGCTTTTTGAACCTGATTGAGCACGGCAGTTTTTAAGCCGCTGAAGCTGAAGTCAAATCCCGAGCGGTGCAACAAAGGCCTGGGCAAATCAAATCGGGTTTCATCGCCTGTCTGAGCCAAAGCGGCTAACTGCGGCCCGCCGGGGTAGCCTAGGCCGAGCAGTTTCGCTGTTTTGTCAAACGCTTCGCCAGCCGCGTCATCTAGCGTTTCGCCAAGCAACTCATAATCGCCAACACCATTGACACGCATCAGTTGCGTGTGACCTCCGGAGACCAGCAGCGCAACAAACGGGAACTCGGGGCGAGGATTGGCCAGGCGTGGCGAGAGCAAATGGCCCTCAAGGTGATGGACCGGAATCGCTGGTTTGCCCAAAGACCAAGCCAAGGCTTGTGCGGTTCCTGCGCCCACGAGCAAAGCACCAGCCAAGCCAGGACCCGCCGTGTAGGCAATCGCATCAATGTTGGCAAGACTCAAATTGGCGTCGCTGAGTGCCTGCCGTGTCAAAGGCACAATACGACGGATATGGTCGCGCGAGGCCAATTCGGGAACCACGCCACCATAAGCCTCATGCATGGCCGCCTGCGTGTGCAAGGCGTGTGCCAACACGCCACGTTCGGTGCATACCAACGCAACCCCCGTCTCGTCGCACGAGCTTTCGAATCCAAGAATAACCATGGCGATATTGTAAAGGCTGCCTCGAATCAAACGTATGACCAATGCCACAAACGGGCTTGAAAGTGAATACTTTGGTTACATCTTGAAAGCTTTCACCGCCGATAGATTGTCGCCTTTTAGCGACGCCGCGGTACTTGATGCCTTCCTAACATCGCGCCACTTGTCAGGCGTCTCTGACAGGCAACAACTGATATTGGGAGAGACATTGATGCAAGATTTGACCAATTGGCTCAACGTGATTGGCGGCTGGGTATGGGGGCCGGCTTTATTGGTGCTGCTAGTTGGCACCGGGGTTTTCTACACCATTCGGCTGAAAGGCTTACAGTTTCGTGCTTTGCCTGAAGCACTCAAGCTGGCTTTCTCGAGAAACCCCCAGAGTGATGCGCCGGGCGATATTTCGCAGTTTCAAGCGTTGATGACCGCCATGGCCGGCACCATTGGCACCGGCAACATCGCTGGCGTGGCCACTGCCGTGGTGCTAGGTGGACCCGGTGCAATTTTCTGGATGTGGCTCTCAGCACTATTTGGCATGTCAACCAAGTACGCCGAAGCCTACCTGGCGGTTTATTTCCGAGTTCAAGATCGAAACGGCGAAATGGCTGGCGGACCGATGTACTACCTGGATAAAGGGCTTGGACTTAAGAGCCTGGCTGTGATGTTTGCCGTCTGCGGCATGCTGGCTGCCTTGGGAACCGGCAATTCGGTGCAATCGAACTCAGTGGCGCAAGCGGTTCAGAACACATTTGGCTTGCCTGGCTGGATCACAGGTATCGTGCTAACCACGGTCACTGGACTGGTGCTGTTGGGTGGCATTCGCAGCATTGCGCGCATGGCATCGCTGATTGTGCCCGCGATGGCCTTGCTGTATCTGGCTGGCGGCATGATCATCATTGGGCTTAATTACGAGCTTGTATTGCCAGCGCTGTCAGTTATCCTGCATGACGCGTGGGCTGCAGATGCAGTCGCTGGCGGTGCCATTGGTGCTGTCATCCGTTATGGTGTTGCTCGAGGTGTGTTTTCCAATGAGGCTGGCATTGGCACCGCGCCAATTGCCGCAGCCGCTGCTAAAACCAACCACCCACAAGACCAAGCCCTGGTATCGATGACAGGCACCTTCCTGGACACCATCATTGTGTGCAGCGTCACCGGCATTGTGCTGGTCATGGCCGGCCAGTTCAAAGGCGGCGTCACAGGCGCAGCGCTGACTTCGAACAGCTTTGAAGCCCTGTTGCCAGGTGTTGGCGGATGGGTAGTAACGATTGGCCTGATCTTTTTTGCGTATTCGACCATCCTGGGGTGGTCTTATTACGGCGAGAAGTGTGCGGCTTATCTCTTCACGGAAAAAGCCGTGGTGCCCTACCGCTTCGTCTATACGGGGTTTGTCATGCTAGGCACCACCATCTCGCTCGACCTGGTGTGGGCGTTAGCCGATGTCTTTAATGGTCTGATGGCGTTTCCCAACTTGATTGGCCTGCTGTTGCTTTCAGGCGTTGTCGTGCACCAGAAGCTGCCCAAGCCCATCAATGTTCATGGATAACTAGGTAGGCCATGCCTGCTTCGGTAGCCAAGCCTACCTTGGCACCGACAGGCAAGGTTGCCTTGGCGGCCGTATGGCCATAGGGCAAACCAGTAACCACCGGAATGCCCACTGTTTTACGGATATGTGCAATGACTGAGCCAATGTCGTAGCCTCGATCCTGTGCCGACAACTTGTAATCCGTGAAATGGCCAACCAACAATGCTTTTTGTTTGGCAAGCACACCCGAATGAGCAAGCTGCAGCAACATACGTTCAACCCGATAAGGATGCTCGTTGACATCTTCTACGAACAAGATGCCGCCGCTGACCTTCGGGAAATACGGTGTACCGAGCAACGACATGATCATGGCCAAATTGCCACCCCACAAAACGCCACGCCCATCAAATGCATCGGAGCCCGGGCTCTCAAAGCTAAGAATCTCAAGCTCCCCACGCATGACTTCAGCAAACAAATCGGCAGTCAACTCGTTAGGCTTTTTGACACCAAAGTCTGTGACCATGGCAGGCCCTGTATAGCTCATCTGCCCTGTTTTGGCGAATAGCGCGAGATTAAACGCTGTGAAGTCGCTATGGCCGACAAACACCTTGCCGCTGTCTGCCACCGCTTTAAAGTCAATCGTTGGCAACAGTCTTGAAAGACCATAACCGCCTCGTGCAGCCATGACGATATCCATGGGTTGCGTCATCGCGCGCTCAATCGCTTCGATGCGCTTTGCATCTGAGCCAGCAAAACGCTCGTGCACAAGCTTGACCTGGCGATCAACCTTGACTTTAAACCCCAGCTTTTTCAAGTTCTCAGACGCTAGTGCGACCTGCTCAGGTCGGTTAATCGCACCCGATGGTGCGATGACGTAGATACCGTTGTTGGTCAATGGAGCGTGTGCGTGATGATGGTGCTCAACCATAATTTCGCCTTAAATAAGTTAAATGAATCACGTGCACTGCCGCCACATCAGTTGCCATGATCGCCTGCAGCACCTGCACTGCCGGTGTCATCCACAGCCACATTGTCTGACAGCGATTTGAGCCGTCTTTTTTCTTTAAAGAAATCCGATAACAGTTGACCACAGGTTTGCCCCAGCACCCCGCCCTGAACCTGTGCATGGAAATTGATCAGATCTGGCGTGGTCAAATCAAGCTTTGAACCACAAGCACCAGTCTTGGGATCGTAGGCACCGAAAACAATTCGGCCCACGCGGGCATGAAACAATGCCCCTAGGCACATCGCACACGGCTCTAACGTTACGTACAGAGTTGTATCAGGCAGACGATAATTGCCAACTTGATTCGCCGCCTCGCGCAATGCCACGATCTCCGCATGTGCGGTTGGATCGGACAGCCCAATGACTGCGTTGGCACCCAAGCCCAAAACGCAGCCCTGCGCATCCACCAAGACCGCACCGACAGGCACCTCGCCTCTAGCCTGTGCTAGCTTGGCCTGCTCAAGCGCAAGCAACATCAACTGCTCATCATCCACGATACATGCGCGCCTTGACTGCAATTCGCTTGGCCAGGCTGATTACGGCTTCTTCAAGCCACTGATACAGCTCAGCGTCCTCGTCATATCGAGCCTGGTTGAGGTTGTTAACACGACCATCCTCGATAAAACCCCAAGCTCGGCTGCGCTTGTCGCGGTGCCTGGGATCCCAGACCCCAAAGGCAATGCCGCCGGCCTGGCGTACCAATGAAAAACAGGGGATGTCGGTGTAGCCATCTCCGACAAACACCATTTGGTCAAACGGCACACGCAACCGGTCTTCCGGAACCTTGCGGTTGACCTCAAAAGGCTGGCTATCAAAGGCCCGGCCAATAATTCCCTTTTGGACGTGAAACAAATAGCGGGTTTTGTCGGTAAAGCTCACGATACGTTTGGGAAAGGCAATTCCACCGTCTTCAGCGTAGACAAACTCCGATGCCCAGATTTGGGTGAACTCGTGCGCAATACGAGTATGGCGAACCACATCGCCAATGCCGCTGGAGATCAAATAAAACTCGAGTTGCACTTGCGGCTGCACTGCGCGCACTTGTTCGCGAAGACGTTGAAAAAGGCTTTCCACGCCAGAGTGCAATGGCAGGGCTTTGCCCCAGTTGGAGAGCAGCTCATGGGTGATGATGCCGTATTGAGCTGTCTTGGAGAGCTCGATCATGGCGTACAGGTAGGCTGGTACCGGATCCCAGCCACTAGCCAGCAAGGGGTCGACGCGATGAGCCCAAAAATCGGCCGTATCAACGCCAATATGCTCAAGAAACCCTGAGGTGCTATCGGGCGCCAAGGTGTCATCAAAATCGAACACCAACGCAATCACATCGGACATTTCACCCTCCTGGCAGACCAATTGTGCCGGAAATAACCTAGTCGATAGTGTACCGGTTGCCGCATCGCTGCGACTCTTCGGTTACTTTTGCTCAAAGCAGATTAACCAGCACCGAAAACGCAACTGCTTGGCCAAACCAAGTGAGCCCAACTGCCATGATTAATTTGATTAAACGCTGCGGACCCATGCTCATGCTGACATTGCTTGTGTTCGCACTGACAGCACCCTTGAAGGCAGCCGCTGGCGATACCCGCTCATTGGTATTGCTTTTGCGACACGCCTACGCGCCTGGTGGCGGCGATCCTGCCAACTTTGATGTCAATGACTGTTCAACCCAACGCAATTTAAATGATCAAGGACGCGAGCAGGCGCGAGACATCGGCAGACAGCTTAAAGCGCTTGGCATTGCGCCGACTGCCGTTTGGTCGAGCCAATGGTGTCGCTCGTTTGAGACTGCCGAGCTCATGGACTTGGGTGAAGTAAAGCCCCTGCCAGTGTTGAATTCGTTCTTTCAGAACCGTGCAGCCGGACCCACTCAAATGGCCGAACTACGCAGTTTCCTCAAAGACCTCGACCCCAAAGGCGGGCCGTACATCATGAGTAGCCACCAGGTGGTCGTCAGTGCCATTGCCAATACTTGGGTCAATAGCGGCGATGGTGTTTGGCTGGAATTAACGGGAAACCCTGATGAACCCTGGCGTATCTATCCCGCCAAGACACAACAATTGTCTCTGCCACCAGGCTTTTAACGCCTGGTGGCGCCACCTTAGCCAGCACCACTACAATTGCAGGCATGAGCACACACGAAATTCTGCCAGGCCAGTCTGAAGCCTTGTTAAAGGCACTGCATATCTTGACCCGCGATGGCAAACTGAATCAAGATAGCCGACGCAAGCTTAAACAAGTCAATCATCTGTTTCAGTTCATCCAACCCGCGCTGCAAGAACTGCAGCAGGTAAATCCTGACTTTACGATCGTCGATCATGGTGCTGGCAAGTCTTATCTGGGTTTCATGCTTGTTGACCTCTATCTCAAGGATCACGCCCCACAAGCGAGCGTCATTGGCATCGAACGACGCCATGACCTCGTGACCCGGGCCGAGCAACTCGCCCAAGACACAGGCTTTGCACAAATGAGGTTTTTAGCGCTAGACGCTCGTGATGCCATTGCCAGCACCGCCCTGCCCGACCACGTGGACATGGTCACAGCGTTGCACGCTTGCGACACAGCAACCGATGATGCGATTGCCTTTGGTTTAGCCAAAAAAGCCAACTACATGATTCTGGTCCCATGCTGCCAAGCCGAAGTGGCTGCAGCCTTGCGCCAAGCCAAGCGCCCTTATGACGATGACCCCTTGTCTGAACTGTGGCGTCGCCCCATCCACACCCGTGAATTCGGTAGCCACTTAACCAATACGCTTCGCTGCCTGCAGCTTGAAGCACACGGCTACCAAGTTACGGTCACTGAACTCGTAGGCTGGGAGCATGCCATCAAAAATGAACTCATCATTGCCAAGCGCAAAGGCAAACCCCAATCAAAACCTGCTTTGAAATTACGGCAAATGCTTGACCGGGTTGGGCTACCAGCTCTGGCAGACCGATTTTTTTTTGCCAGATGAGCTCAAACGTACGCAGGAGGTAAATTCGTGAAACTCTTGATTGCCGGGTTTGGCGACTTGGGTTCAACCCTTGCCCAAACCTGCCTAACGACACCGGGCTGGCAGCAAACCAAGATCTTGGCTGTCCGACGCAACCCACCTGCGGCAACACCGGATACTGAGATCAGTTGGATCAAAGCCGATTTGAGCAAAGCAGAGACATTGGCCGGTGTCGCTGAGCAAGCACGCGATATCACTCATGTGGTGTACTGCGCAGCGCCCGGCGAAAGAACCGAGGCGGCCTATCGTGCGACCTACCTCACCGGGCTACAAAACCTGCTGACAGCACTGAATACCGCTGAGCCGAGACCACAACTGCTCTTTGTATCCTCCACCGCAGTTTATGACAGTCAGGCCCAAGGCTTGCTTGATGAATCAAGTCCGACCGCACCACGCGGCTTTAACGGCAAGATATTGCTAGAGGCTGAGCATTGGTTACAAACCAATTGGCCGAGCGCGCTTATTCTCAGGCTCTCAGGCATCTATGGCCCGGGCAAGTCAGGCCTGCTTGGTTCAATTGCCGCCGGCACAACGACCATCCCAGCCTCACCAGATTTTGTCGCGAACCGAATTCATATCGAAGATGCGGCACGCGCGATTCTGCACTTGTTTGATCGCAAGGCAAGCGGCGTATTTATAGGCACTGACAGTCATCCGATGCCACTTGCCACGCTCTACCGCAAGCTTGCAGCCATGCTTGGCGCGCCTGAACCCAAACAGGGTGAACCCTCACCCATGATGGGAAAAAAAAAGACTGTCCAATCAAAAGTTGTTGTCAACGGGTTTTAAGCTTAAATGGCCTGACAGCCTAGCCGGTCACGAGGCACTGATTGCCTCTCGTACCAAAAAATCCAATCGTTAGTCTTCGTAGCTAACCGACTCGACAAGCAGTGTTTGTGGTCCTTGCGGGGTTTGCAGCCGGACCTCGTCGCCCTCACGCGCCTTGATCAGCGCTTTGGCCACGGGCGAAATCCAGCTGATCTTGCCGTTCAAGGGATCAACCTCGTCAACACCCACAATCGTGACTGTAAGCTCCTGGCCCTCAGAATCGCTGTAGGTAACCGTCGCCCCAAAGAACACCTGATCACGCCCGGCCTGCTCGGCCGGATCGACGACGTGGGCAATTTCGAGTCGCTTGGTTAAAAACCGAATACGACGGTCAATCTCGCGCAGGCGCTTTTTGCCGTAAATGTAATCACCGTTCTCGGAACGATCCCCATTGGAAGCCGCCCACGAAACGATTTGAACCACGTCGGGGCGTTCCGCATTCATCAGGTGCACAAGCTCAGCGCGCAAGCGTTCATAGCCCTTGCGCGTGATGTAGTTTTTAACTGGCGAGGCTGAATCACTCATAAGCGGTTAGTTCAACGACAAAGCTTGCCACACCGGTGTGAGGTCCTCAGGCAGAGCTGGAACACTGCCAAGATCATGTCGGCTCTCAGCGGGCCCATGAAAATCCGAGCCACACGAGGCTAGAAACCCATAGTCGCGCGCCACTTGGGCGTATTGAACATTCTCATCAGGCTTGTGACTGCCGGTGCATACTTCAATCGCTAGGCCGCCAAGATGCCTGAACTCCTGAAAAAGCGCATCAAACTCGATCTCACTGTATTTGTAACGCGCCGGGTGAGCGATCACAGCGACACCCCCAGCAGCCACAATCCATTGCACCGCGTCGTGCAAGCTCGCCCATTGCGTGGGCACATAAGCAGTTCCTTGCTCACCCAAATATCGATCAAACGCAAGCTGCATGGTGCTGACATGGCCTTGCTCAACGAGGTATCTGGCGAAATGCGTACGGCTCACTAGCGACGGGTTCTGTACGTGTTTAAGCGCACCTTCGTATGCCCCCGCAAAACCCGCGACAGCCAGTTTCTCAGCAATCAAAAGCGCACGCTCATCGCGCTCAGACCTCAACTTTAAGAGTCCCTGCGTCAGCGTTGGGTGCCGTTCATCAATACCCAGTCCCACCACATGAACTGTTCGATTGGCCCAAGTCACAGAAATTTCCACACCCGCTAAAAAAGCCATGCCCAGGCTCTGAGCCGACATGCGTGCTTGCCCAACGCCAGAGACATCATCATGGTCAGTTAGGGCCCACAAATCCACACCGCGCGCATGGGCCCTGTTGGCCAAATCCGATGGCGTGAGTACGCCATCGGATTGACGTGAATGGCAATGCAAATCAGGATTGCGAAATGCGATCATTCAGTCTCCATCCAAAAACCGGCTAACGACATTAATCTGGTCTTGCACAATCAAACTCGGTGCGTGCCCCACGCCCTTGACCGTATGCGCACGGGCATGCGGGTTGGCAGCAAGCATGGCGTCGACCGTGTCAGCCAATAAAAGGTCAGACTGTTCACCGTGCATAATGAGAGTCGGGGCCTGCACGCACTGGTATGCCTGCCACAACATCAACTCGCCTTGACTGATTAACTCCGGCGTTACGCCGGCAAATGCCATTGCGATCGCCGGATCGTAGTGCTTGACCCATTTTCCGTGTGATGGCACGAAATAATGGCGCGTCAACATTTCCCATTGAGGATCTGAATGTGGACCAAACGACGCAGCGGTCTCTTTCATGTACTGAACTGCCTCTTCAAAACTGGCAAACGACTTGGGTTCGGCCAGATATTGGCCAATGCGCGCAAGAGAAGGAGCCTCAATGCGAGGACCAACATCGTTTAACACCAAGCGACTGATCGGCACGATTGCATCGTCAATGGTTGTGGATTGTCTAGCAGGAGGCACCTGACGGTCCGGATCCTTGGCCTGAGCCACAAGCGCTGCGTAGGTCAACGCAATTAATCCACCCATGGATGTGCCGACCCAACGCAAGGTTTTAGGTTGCAGCTGCGAAATTAATGCCACCATGTCAGCAGCATATTGTGGGACCGCGTAGCTCAAGGGCTGCGCCAGCCAGTCCGAAAGTCCACGGCCAGCGACATCAGGGCAAATTACCCGAAAACGCTTGGACAAATGCTCGGCCAACACATCAAAATCTCGACCGGTGCGGGTAAGACCATGCACACATAGCACCACGTCGAGATTGTCCGGGTCACCCCAGTCGTAATACGCCATGCGGTGCAAGCCGCCCGGACTTGCGCATGCGATGGTTTTTACACGAGGTGCGCTCATACATTAACTCCCGGTTAATTTGCGTCTATTTTAGGCTACTGCCCACGTTGTGCCAGTAACGGCGCCTGAAATTGCGGGCACTGACCACATCAAGCCCATGAGCACTCGACTCAAAGCGCATCGCCCCGTCTGTGTTTGATGCCCAGAACATTGCACCGGCAGCGCGCCACCGTTTGACCACCTCTTCATGCGGATGACCAAAACGGTTGTAGTGACCAGCCTGCGCCACCGCATGGCTAGCGCGCACGCGTCTGACCCAAAGCGGGTCAGATGAAGTATGTGAGCCGTGGTGCCCAACCATCACCACCTCGAACGGGCGATTCAAGCGATCGAGCAGACGACGCTCGACCGAAGAATCAATGTCACCGGTCAACAATGCCCGATGAAACTCACCGTCAATAGCCAGCACACAACCGCAGCGATTGCGATCAAGACCAGTCAAAGCTTTGCTGCTACAGTCGCTATCCGGGTGCAAAAACTCAAATTGCACACCGTCAGCTTGCCACGACTGCCCGGCTCGACAAGCCAATACATCCCCACGCTCTAGTCCTGAGCCGATCAAGCGGCCAATCGAGCGGGTTTGCTCAAGCCTTGACAAACCGCCTACGTGGTCATTATCAGGGTGCGAAACCACCACCACATCCAGATGTTTTACCCCAAGCGCTCGCAGTTCTGGCAAGATCACGCGCTCAGCGGCATCAACATCACCGTAACGCCAACCCGTGTCAAACAACAGGTTTTGTGATTGGGTCTGCACCAACACCGCGCCGCCCTGCCCGACATCGAATGCAGTCAGCCTCCAGCCGCCAGTCGATGGCTGTGGCGTGGTGCTAGTGACCGAGGGCAACAGCAATAGCCAGGCAAGCCAACGACCGCGCCATGGCGGCATCAACAATGCCAGAGTCACTCCTGCAATGCCGAGGCCAAGCTCCCACCAACCAATCGCTCGGGTTTCGATGGCCAGCCATTGAAAGCCTGCCATCCAGCGCACCGGCGCCAATGAAACATAGAGCGCCGCATGCGCAACCCAAGCCACGGGGTTCAGCCAACTGTCCGGAACCGGCACTAGACAAAGCGCCGACAATAACAGCGCCAATGGCGTGGCTAAGAAGGTAATCCACGGAATCGCCCAAGCATTGGCCAAGAGCCCAATTAGTGAAAACTGCTGAAACAAAAAAATAGTCACGGGCGTAATCGCCAGCGTCATGATCCACTGTAGACGTGCGCCAAGCAACGCAGTGTGTTTGACGACCTGCCAGCGAGAGCCAACGATCTTCGGTGACACAGCCACCTGCTCAGCCAGCAAAATCAAGATCACCATGGCGCCAAACGACAACCAAAATCCTGTTGACAGCACAGCCCATGGATCAAGCACTGTCATTGCCGTGCCTGCTGCCAAGACTGCTTGCGCACCAGACAGGGGTATCCGGCCACTCAAGCCCATTGCGCCCGCAGCCAACATAAAGAATGTTCGCTGCGCTGGCACACCCCAGCCGGCCAAGAGACAGTACAAAAACGCCAACACACCCGCTGCCCAGACAAACACCAAACGCACTGGGACTCGTTCAACCATCAGCCGCCCTCGCCAGCGCAGCCGCCGCCATCCCCCAGCAACAGCTGCAGCCCCAAGAGCTGCGATTAACGTCACATGCGAGCCGCTGATCGAAACCAAGTGCGTGATGCCAGTGAGATTAAAAATCTGCCAATCTTGCGGCGATACACCTTGCTGATCGCCAATTGCCAAGGCCACCATGACGTTGACCTCACGCTCATTGACAAGCAAACGATGCAAGCGCTTTCGAATGGCACTGCGTAGCTGTTCGATCCAGATAGCGGGTTGCCAGCCGGATTCCTGATCCAAGCGGCGTGGAGTCCCTCTCACGGTGGCACTTGCTCGCAAGCCTTGCGCAAACATCCAGCTCTCGCCATCGATACCAGCAAAGTTCAATCGCGCACTCGGGAATCGAAACCGCAAAGCCATGCGCCACTGCTGACCAGGCTCGACCGGATGACTGCAGTCTCCCGTGCAGGCGCCTGGCCAAAACACCATGAATTTTCTGGGTAGTCCAGCTGGCACAGGCCCAACCAAAACGCCAGTGAAACGCACGCCATCACTGGCTGACGTTGGCAAGTCTGACACCAGCACAGGGACTCGCGTAACCTTGTCGTCTTCGTGATCCGCCAATCGGTCCGCGAGTCGCGCTTGTGCCAGCCAACTTACCCAACCCATGGCCAACAAAACCGCAAGCACAGGCCACATGAAATGTCGCCACGACGAGACCTTTTGCGCCACGAGCAAAAGGGCAACAAAAACAACGAGTCCACCGTAAATAACCCAGTCGTCTGGCAACTCACGCCATTGTTGAGCCACGCAAATGCCAATAAGCCATCCTGCTCCAATCCAGTTTGCCTGCATCGCATGCGTCACCCAAAAAAGCTGACAAGCTTGACGCAATTGACTGAAGACTTCAATTCGCAAAAACCGAGATCGGTCGATGCTGGCCTGTTAGCGGCAAGGCGGGAAAATCTTGGGACGGTCGTGCGCTAGTCCGCTAGCTGCCCCAAAGCATCCCGAGTTTGGGAATGACCCGCATGGCGGCAAGCGACGTTTGTGCTAGGACCTGATCAGTCGTTTCATTGCGCAATTGTGCAAGCGTTGCAGAAATCTGTGCGACCTCGCTTGGTGTATTGCGCGAGCCCTTTTTAAGCCACGCAGGCGCCATGTCGGGTGAGTCAGTCTCAAGCACTAAATTGGACAATGGCAGCTCAGTAACCAGTCGACGGATCTGCTGCGCACGAGTAAACGTGAATGCGCCACCGACACCCAATGCAAATCCTTGACTAATAAATTGCTCAGCCTGCTGAAAGCTGCCATTAAAGGCATGAGCAATGCCACCGATCAAAGGCCGGCGTCGCAACCACTTCAAAAGTTCGTCTTGTGAACGCCGCACATGTAAAACGACCGGCAATCCAGCGGCCGATGCCAAATCAAGTTGAGCCTGATAAAACTTGATTTGGCGATCACGTTCAACACCGTGGCTAATCTCAGGCACAAAAAAATCAAGACCAATCTCTCCAACGGCGACTAGCCGAGGGTCGTCACGATACGTTTGCAGGAAATCCCCGAGCACCTCGAGATCGCTATCTTGGGCGTAACGCACAAACATCGGATGAATGCCAACGGCGTACGCGCCTTGATCAAAGCTGTGGGCGAGCGCTCTGACTTTGTCAAAATCAGCAGCCTGCACTGCAGGAATCAAAATCCCCTGAACACCGGCAGTTTGTGCCTGCGTGATTACGGCATCACGGTCAGCGTCAAACTCGGCAGCATCAAGATGACAATGGGTGTCAAGAAGCACTCGCATCATTGAGAATCTCGCTATCAGACAAACGGCCATTGACCATCGACAAACAGCGGTCAGCGCGCTCAGCGAGTTTCAAGTCGTGCGTGACTAACACCACGGCCGTCCCGAAATCATCGCGTATGCGCGTAATTAGCTCGAACACCTGGCTAGCGGTCTCACGATCGAGATTGCCCGTGGGCTCGTCGGCCAGTACACAAACCGGTCTAGTCACCAAAGCACGCGCTAGCGCAACCCGTTGGCGCTCGCCACCGGAGAGCTGACCCGGATAATTTTGCAGGCGATGCCCCAATCCCATCTCGATGAGCAGATCACGGGCTCGATCGCGTGCACTTGCCAAAGGCTCTTTACCGACGATCAATGGCATGGCCACATTGTCAACGGCATTGAACTCAGGCAACAAATGGTGGAATTGATACACAAACCCCAGGCATTGATTGCGCAAACGACTTCGGGCCTTCTCGCTTAACCCGCCAGTTGCGTTCCCGGCCACTGACAATTCGCCACCATCAGGACGATCCAACAAACCCAGGCAATGCAACAAGGTGCTTTTGCCTGAACCGGAAGCACCCACAATGGCTACCATCTCGCCAGCGTGTACCGACAAGTCCACGCCATCGAGTACCTGAACACGACGCTGGCCATCTTCAAAGTGACGGCTCAACCCCACGGCCTTCAACACCAGGGTTTTCGGGGTAGACAAATCCTCAGTCATGACGCAACACCTGTGCTGGTTCAAGACGCGACGCGCGCCAACTCGGATAGAGCGTGGCCAACAAAGACATCACCAACGATGTAAATGCAATCACAGTAATGTCGCCCACGCGAGGATCCGATGGCAAGGAGGAAATGAAGTAAATCTCCTGCGGTAAAAACTGTATCCCTAAAAAACGTTCAATGGCGGGCACCAAGGTGTCAACGTTGTAGGCCAAGAGCGAGCCTCCTGTTACACCGAGAAATGTGCCGACGATTCCAATCAAGGCGCCCTGAATCAGAAAAATCCGGGCGATCGCGCCAGGTGTTGCGCCAAGGCTGCGCAAAATCGCAATATCAGACTGCTTGTCTTTGACCGCCATCACCTGAGACGAAAGCAAGTTAAACGCGGCCACCGCCACGATCAAGGTAAGGATCAGAAACATCATGCGTTTTTCTGTCTGAACCGCGGCAAACCAGGTCCGATTGTTACGCGACCAATCTGCGGCAAACACACCGCGTGGCAAGATGGCGCCGAGCTCTAGCGCCACCTCCGGTGCTTGATGCATATCCGAAATCCGCAAACGAATGCCAGCCGTGCCAGTGTCTCTGAACAAGCGCGCAGCATCTTGGGCTTGAGCAAATACCAGCGAGCTGTCGTATTCATAATGACCAGATCGGTAGATACCCACAATGGTGAACTGTCGCAATCGAGGAGTAAATCCAGCCGGACTCACACTACCCTGAGGCGCCAACAGCATCACGCTGTCACCGACGGTCAGATTCAGAATGTCAGCTAGCGTCTGGCCGATGACCAAACCATACTTGCCTGGTTCAAGCGCAGACAAGCTACCAACCACCATTTGCTGGCCAAGGTCAGATACGGCTGTTTCATCAGCAGGGTCAACTCCCCTGACTTGAACGCCACGCAGGGCTTGGCCACGCATGACGATGGCCGGTGCAGCCACAAACGGCGCGGCTGCGATAACGTTTGGATTATTTTTTGCGATTTCGGCAAGGGTTTCAAATCGATCAAGTACAGCCAATGGCGCATCGCCTGGGACAAAGAGTTCTATATGCGGCAACACTGACAGCATGCGATCTCTTACATCACGCTGAAAGCCGTTCATGACAGACAACACGACGATCAAGGCAGCCACGCCTAGTGCGATACCAGCCATGGCCATGGCCGCCACAAACGAAACAAAGCGATCACGGCCAGACGACCGTGCGCCCCGTCGTCCGATGCCGGCGTAGCGTAATCCGACCCACCACTCAAAAAAATGTTCATCCGGCTGGTTGCTTCCGTTCAAAACATGCGAAACCGATCCTAAAAGCAAGCGCTTTAGACCCTATCCGAAGGCACGTTACCACAACTGGCAATTCCGAATAACGCCCTTCCCACCGCTAAAATAACCCCATGACACTAATCATCCCCAATGCGCTGCCACCATCAAGCTCAGCTGCGGCATTGATCGAGCCGTTTGCCAGCCGCTACCCTAAGCTTTCTCATTTGTTTAATGCCAGGCAAGCACAAACGCAACGTTGGCTGCCACATGAGTATGGATGCACCCCAGCCGAAGGTTTGCAGCTCCAATTAGCCGGCTTTAACCCAGAAGCAGGCGAATCGATCGGCAGCGGTCTTGGTGCGTTGCATGCCAAAGAAACCCGTACTGACAAACCAGTTTGGGTGGCGCAACTGTGCGCCACGGTAATTTCACAAGAACGCGCCACTGTTGTCCCTTTGTGCTTAACACAACCCTGTGCGACCGACATCGCTGAACTGGAGGATACTGCTCGCCCGTTGTTTAGTGCGGACGATGATGGCATCGAAATCGAACCGCTAGGAAATGGCATTTGGCGAGTGCACGCTGAATTTGCACAAACTGCGGGAACCATTAGTCCGATGGCACTGATGGGGCAAGACCTCGGTGACTGGTGGCCCACGCACGACGCTTGGCGAGCCTGGCGCAAGCGTGTCAACGAAATCCAAATGGCTTGGCATGATCACCCCGTCAATCAGCGCCGCGAGCAAAGGGGCTTGCCAGCCATCAACAGCGTTTGGCTATACGGTGGAGCCAGAGGCTTCGCCCCTCAGACATCCCTTGACCATGACTGGCTCGTTGCTCTGGAGCAAGCTGCCTGGCGCGGCGATTGGCAAGGCTGGCTAGAAGCCTGGGCTGATATCGAGTCAGGCTTGCTAAGCGCTGAGCCAGAACGTGAAATCGTCCTTACAGGCGATAACCGTATCGTAAGACTGAACAATGCACCCAAGCGCTGGTGGCAGAACCTCTTTGCCAAGGAACAACAAAACTCATGGAGAAGCTGGTGGCTCAACCAGAACTAATCGTGCGACCAGTCCCTCACGACGTTGCGCAACGTTTAGCCAACGAAGGCGTTCACCCACTCTTGGCCCGTCTGATGGCTGCGAGAGGAGTTTCTGACACCTCTGAACTGAACACTGACTGGCAGGGACTTATCACCCCGAATCGCTTAAACCATATCGAAGAGGCCTCTGAGGCTATGGCTCAAGCCATCGAAGACGGCAAGAAATTGCTAATCGTGGCTGATTACGACTGCGACGGTGCGACCGCCTGTGCGGTGGGCTTGCGCGGCTTGCGGGCCCTGGGTGCCAAGGTTGAGTACCTCGTGCCCAACCGCTTTGAGACTGGCTACGGTCTTTCGCCTGAGGTTGTTGAGTTGGCAGCCAGACATCATGCGGGCAAGCCCGACCTCATTGTCACGGTTGACAACGGCATTGCCAGCGTTGACGGCGTCATTGCTGCCAAGGATCACGGCATTGACGTCATTATCACTGACCACCATTTGCCCGGCGATCGACTGCCACCAGCCTTGGCGATCGTGAACCCAAACCAGGTGGGCTGCGGCTTCCCTTCAAAGAATCTGGCTGGCGTTGGGGTTATGTTCTATGTGCTGATGGCATTAAGAGCCACGTTAAGAGCCCGCGGTTACTTCATAAACAAGCCCGAACCTCGGCTTGATGGCCTGGTTGATCTGGTTGCGCTTGGCACCATTGCAGACGTGGTCAAACTGGACGCCAACAATCGACTGTTGGTCACCCGAGGCCTGCAACGCATACGCGCCGGCCAGATGCAGCCAGGCCTGCGTGCTTTGTTTGCTGTGTGCGGGCGCGACCCGGCTCAAGCCAGTGCCTTTGACTTTGGGTTTACGATCGGGCCGCGCATCAATGCCGCTGGTCGCTTAACCGACATGAGTTTGGGCATTGAGTGTTTGAGCACTGACGATGAACAATACGCGCTCGAGCTGGCACGCGAGCTTGATCGAATTAACCAGGAGCGCCGACAGATCGAAGTCACCATGCGCGAACAGGCCATGGCATCCATGAGTGATATTGACACGGATGCTGATACTGGCGAAAGCCGTGCTGCCATATGTGTCTACCAACCAGACTGGCACCAAGGCGTTGTAGGGCTTGTGGCTTCGCGTTTAAAAGAAAAGTTCTGGCGCCCGGTGGTGGCCTTGGCGCCTGCTGGCGACGGCACCTGGCGTGGTTCAGGACGCTCGATTCCCGATGTTCACTTGCGCGACGTCTTTGACTTGGTGTCTAAACGTAACCCTGGTTTGATCCACAAGTTCGGCGGCCACGCCATGGCAGCAGGACTGACACTGCCAGAGCAAGGGTTGGAAGCATTTGCCAAAGGGTTTTCTGATGCCGTGATCGAGATGACCGGTAAAACCCAATTTAGCGCCCGAATCGAGACCGATGGTTCGTTAGAAACCGGTTGGGCCAATGTGCAAACCGCCACACTGTTGCAAGAACAAGTCTGGGGCGCCGGGTTTCCAGCGCCACTGTTTCTCGATGAGTTTCAGGTTCAAAACCAGCGTCTCGTTGGCGGCAAGCACCTGAAACTGTCGCTCATGCGTGACCGGCAGCGATTCGATGCCATTTGGTTTAACCGCGAAGAACCCGTGCCTGAGCGAATCCAGGCGGTTTACCGCCCCACGCCCAACGTCTGGCAGTCCAACATCTCGCTGCAATTGGTGATCGAGACAGCGCAGGCGGCTTGATTAAGGCTGAGACGGCTTTGCATCTCGGCTAAAATGTTCGATTACTGTTTCTAATTAAAGCTGCACACCATGGAAGTTGATCGCCAAAATTCGTTAGCTGCCCGGCTAGCTGACTATCTCGAACGTGAACTCGCCGCACGGAGGTATCTTTGACTACGATGTCAAGGCTGCCCGATTAGAAGTTGTCAACGCTGAGCTTGAAGACCCTAATGTCTGGAACGACCCAGAAAAAGCTCAGGCACTCGGCCGCGAAAAAAAAATCGCTAGAAAATACGGTTCAAACGCTCAACGAGCTTGATGTGGGTATACGCGATGCGCTAGAGCTCTTCGAGATGGCGCAGGCTGACAACGACGATGCGACGCTAGTGGCCATTGAGGCCGATGCCGACAGTTTCCAAAAGACGCTCGAGACGCTTGAGTTCAAGCGTATGTTCGCTAATCCGGCTGATCCACTCAATTGTTTTGTAGACATTCAGGCCGGTGCCGGTGGCACCGAAGCACAAGACTGGGCCTCGATGCTATTGCGTCAGTATCTAAGATATTGCGAGAGCAAAGGCTTTAAAGCCGATGTCATGGAAGAGTCTGAGGGGGAAGTCGCAGGTATCAAGTCAGCCACGATCAAGGTCGAAGGTGAATACGCCTTCGGGCATCTGCGAACTGAGACTGGGGTTCACCGTCTCGTTCGCAAAAGCCCATTCGACTCCTCGGGCGGTCGCCACACTTCATTTGCCAGCGTATTTGTTTACCCACAAGTAGATGACTCTATCGACATTGAGATCAATCCGGCTGATTTGCGCATCGATACTTATCGGGCCAGCGGTGCCGGTGGCCAGCACATCAACAAGACCGACTCGGCCGTTCGTATCACGCACAACCCGACCGGCATTGTGGTGCAGTGTCAAAACGATCGCTCGCAACACCGCAACAAAGCAGAAGCCATGGACATGCTGCGATCCAAACTCTATGAGCTAGAGATGCGCAAGCGCATGTCCGAACAACAAAAAATGGAAGATGCTAAAACAGATGTGGGCTGGGGCCATCAGATCCGCTCGTACGTGCTTGACCAAAGCCGTATCAAAGACTTGCGTACCGGTGTTGAGATCTCCAACACACAAAAGGTGCTTGACGGTGATCTTGACCCCTTCATCGAGGCGAGCCTAAAGGAAGGGCTATGAAGCCAGGGCCAGTCACCGTTATCACTGGTGCCACGCGCGGACTCGGTTACGCACTTGCGCATGAACTCGCTGAAGGCGGCGGTCATTTGGTGACGCTCTCCAGACAGCCAACGCCTGGGCTGGCTGAACTGGCTCAAACCCATGGCACCATGCTCACGGAAATTCTGGTTGACCTTGTTGATGCCTCAGCACTTGAGCAAGCCGCCGAGCAGATGGCCAAAGTGCTCTCCAAATCAAACGATCGTCAGTGTCGAATCATCCATAATGCCGGCATCGTCGTGCCCATTGAACCCGCAGACCAGCTGTTAGATTTTCAATCCATTCGTACCGCATTTGACGTCAACATCACTGCACCCATCTATCTCACGGGTCACTTTCTTGCTCACACCAGGAACTGTCCAGACCGGCGAGTGATGCTGATTTCATCTGGCGCTGGCCGCCACGCCTATGGAAGTTGGGGCGTATACTGCGCCACCAAGGCTGCAATGGATCGGTATGCCGAAGTGGTCCACGCTGAGGGACACCCCAACCTGCGGGTTTGCTCGCTAGCGCCTGGTGTAATCGACACCGGCATGCAAGCGCAGATTCGCCAGACACCAGAATCGAAGTTTCCCGCTGTTGGCCGCTTTGAAGACATGCATCGCCAGGGCATGTTAGCTAACGCAGCACAAACCGCTCACGCCACGCTGAAGTTGCTTGCCAGCAATACTTTTGGTCACAAACTGCTCGACGACATCCGAGATAACGCCTGATGAACACCACACCCACAGACACCCAACCGGTAGACGAGAATCACCTGATTGTGGAACGCCGCCACAAGCTTGCACGCCTTCGCGAGCACGGGCCGGCTTTTCCCAATGACTTTAAACCCACACATCGGGCCGGTGTGCTTCACTACTTGTACGACGAGCAAACCAAAGAAGAGCTCGCCGAACACAATCACCAAGTTGCGATCGCCGGGCGCATGATGCTCAAGCGCGTGATGGGCAAAGCCAGTTTTGCGACGCTGCAAGACAGCACTGGACGCATCCAGATCTATCTGGACAAAGGCACTTTGGGCGAAGAAAACTACGAAGCATTCAAGCACTGGGATCTCGGTGACATTCTCGCCATCGAAGGCACGATTTTTAAAACCAACAAAGGCGAGCTCTCGGTGCATGCGAACCAGGCGCGAGTGCTCACCAAGTCGCTGCGTCCACTGCCAGACAAGTTTCATGGCATGGCCGACCAGGAGCTGCGCTATCGCCAACGTTATGTCGACCTCATCGTTACCGAGCAGACCCGCAAGACATTCGAGTCACGTAGCAAAGCAATCGCAACAATGCGCGAGCTAATGGTCGAGCATGAGTTTCTTGAGGTTGAAACCCCAATGCTTCAGGCCATTCCAGGTGGCGCCACAGCCAAGCCCTTTGAGACTCATCACAACGCGCTCGATATGCAAATGTTCCTGCGTATTGCGCCTGAGCTTTACTTGAAACGCCTGCTTGTAGGAGGATTTGAGCGGGTATTTGAAATCAACCGCAATTTCCGTAACGAGGGTGTGAGCCCACGGCACAATCCTGAATTCACCATGATGGAGTTCTATGCCGCGTACACAGACTATCAGTGGTTGATGGACTTTACCGAAACGTTGCTGCGTCAAGTCACACTGCGTACCATTGGTACAACCAAGCTGACTTACCAAGAGCGTGAGCTTGACCTAGGCAAGCCGTTTGCTCGACTGACCATCGTGAACGCCATTGAAAAATACGCACCAGCCTACCAGGGCAAGCCGTTGGACGATATTGACTACCTGCGTGAGGCATTAAAGGGTTTGAAGGTTGACCTGACTGAGCCAGCGATGGTCAACGCCGGCCTAGGGGCCCTGCAGCTTGCGCTGTTCGAAGAGGTCGCCGAACACCAGCTCTGGGAGCCAACCTATATCATTGACTACCCCGTCGAGGTTTCACCTCTGGCCAGACAATCTGACACGCGCCCGGGCATCACAGAGCGGTTTGAGCTCTTTATTGCTGGACGCGAACTTGCCAATGGATTCTCGGAGCTTAACGACCCCGAGGATCAGGCAGCACGTTTTCATGCGCAGGTCGCTGCCAAAGATGCAGGCGATGAGGAGGCCATGTACTTCGATGATGACTACATTCGTGCGCTCGAATATGGCATGCCCCCGGCTGGTGGCTGCGGCATCGGAATTGACCGCTTGATCATGTTGCTAACTGATAGTGCCAGCATCCGAGATGTCATCCTGTTTCCGCATCTGCGTCGCGAGGATCACGTATAGCAAGCGGTTTTAGTTCGGTTAACCGAGGTGCAGGCCCATGGCCTGCACCCAGGCAAGACCAGCCTCCACGTTGTCACGCGGCTTGTATTCACAGCCAATCCAGCCACTGAACCCAAGCTCTTGAAGCCGCTTGAATACGGCTTCGTAACGAATCTCTCCCTCATCGGGTTCCCGACGCGACGGAACAGCAGCGATCTGAATATGACCAATCACTGGCAGATAGTGTTCAAGCTTGACGAGCACATCGCCTTCGGTCACCCCGACGTGATAGACATCAAACATGAGCTTGATGTTGTCACGGCCTGTTTCAACTCGAATAGAGTTCGATTCGGCCTGAGTGTGATAGAAGTAACCTGGCTTGTCACGATGGTTTAGCGCCTCGAGCAAAATCGTGACACCCTCACGCGCTGCTAGATCGGCTGCCCACTGCAAGTTAGCGACAAATGTCCGGCGAGCAGCCTCTGACTTATTGGGGCTTGCCATGCCTGGCAGCACATGGATTTTGCTTGCTCCAGCCTCACGCGCCCATGCCAGCGTCATTTCAAACGCCGACTTGAACTGCGCCTCACGGCCAATCTGCGCTGCCAAACCGGCATCTCCAGACGCCACGTCACCTTGTGGCGTGTTGACGGAAAGCAGCGTCAAGTCGTGGGCCAGACAGGCGGCTCGGACATCGGCTGCCGGCGTGTCAAAGGGCCAATGCAACTCAATAGCCTTAAACCCTGCCTCTGCGGCCTTTTCAATACGCCGCATCAACGGCAAGTCTGCCCACAAGAACCCGAGATTTGCTGACAGTCGAATATTCACGCCGCTTGCGCTCACGCCAATTCCTTAATATCCGCTAGATTTCGTGGCAGATGTACCTTGCCCGCGTGCCGTTGCCACTGCATGTGCTGCCGCTTGCTTAAGGTGTGTTACTTCGTTGCCTGGAACGACAAACTTGAACCCTTGCCCAATTCTCATCGCAGCAGCCTCTCCCGAAGAACAAAAAATGCCAGGAATCTTGCCATGAACTTGTGCTCGCGAGAGGATATGGGCAATCGCTTTGACAACAACGTCAGCTTTGGGCTCTGAGCTCGGCGCCTGCCCGAGTGCCAGGCTCAGGTCATTAGGACCAATAAAAACACCGTCAAGGCCATCAACGGCCAAAATTTCATCGAGGTTATCCAGGCCTTGCTGCGTTTCTATCATGGCCAAGGTCAAAATAGCCTCATTGGCGTGTTGATAATAGTCATCACCGGCGTAAAGCATGGCCCGCGATGGACCAAACGAACGATCCCCTTTAGGCGGGTAGCGACAGGCGCTCACAAAACTTGCTGCCTGCTCGGGCGTAGAAATCATTGGGCAGATCACGCCATAAGCGCCAGCATCAAGCAATGACATGATTTGCGGACCGTTATTCGAGGGCACACGCACCAGGGGCGTTGTTGGCGTCGCAGACAGCGCCTGCAACATCGGCAAAGCCGCATCAAATGCAATCATTCCGTGCTGCAGATCAACTGTCACACTATCGAATCCAGCCAACCCCACAATTTCTGCTGACAATGGAGAGGGAATGCCTAGCCAGCCATTGACAACTGATTCGCCCTTGAGCAGGCGTTCTTTAACGGTATTTGGACGCACGTTATCTCCCCATATGCCAATTGAACCCGATTTAGTGGTTTTCTCGGGCGTGATTAATCGTGTACCGCGGGATCTCAATCGTCAAGTCCTCATCGGCAATTTTGGCTTGGCAGGAGAGGCGCGACGTGGGCGACAACCCCCAGGCACGGTCAAGCAGGTCTTCTTCAGCATCAGTCGCATCATCAAGCGAATCAAAACCTTGACGGACAATCACATGACATGTGGTGCAAGCACACGACAACTCACAGGCGTGTTCAATCTCAATATCGTGATCAAGCAGCACCCGACAGATGTTTACACCGGAGGGAGCGTCTTCAATCACGGCACCTTCAGGACAAATCTCAGCGTGAGGCAGTATGGTTAGTTTAGGCATAGCAGGGTTCCGACATTCAATTCAATCGTATTTATTCAACAAGATCAGGGCTGACCCTAGATTTCGTTCAAGGATTTGCCCGCAAGGGCCTTGCGGATACTGCGATCCATGCGACGAGCCGCAAAATCATCGGTTGCATCAGCCAGCGCTTTGACAGCCTCACGTACCTGCTCAAGGTCTGGAACACCCAACGCGTTGCGGGCATGCTCGATCTGGGCATCCACCGCTTTACGTTCTGCTTGGGAGAGCAGATCACCATCAACAGCCAAGGCAGCCTCTGTGGTTTCAATCAATTGCTGGCCTTTCACCTGTTCTTCACGAATCATGCGAATGGTGGCATCATGATCAGCCTGGGCCACGCTGTCTTTGAGCATGGCAGTGATTTGTTCGTCGCTAAGCCCATGAGAAGGCTTAACCGTTACCTCAGCTGTGACACCACTCGATTGTTCTTGGGCCGTGACGTTTAAGAGGCCATCAGCATCAACTTGAAACGTGACACGAATACGGGCAGCGCCCGCCACCATCGGTGGGATACCGCGCAGTTCAAACCTTGCCAGCGAGCGACACTCACTCACCAAATCACGTTCACCTTGAACGACATGCACTGCCAAAGCCGTCTGACCATCCCGATAAGTTGTGAACTCTTGCGCCCGCGCCACAGGAATGGTGCTGTTGCGAGGAATAATGGTCTCAACCAACCCGCCCATGGTTTCCAGGCCTAATGACAGCGGCGTGACATCGAGCAATAGCCAATCCTCGCCAGGACGACGATTGCCCGCCAAGAGATTGGCCTGAAGAGCCGCACCCAGGGCAACAACTTCGTCAGGGTTCAGGTTTACCAGAGGCTCACGGTTAAAAAACTGGCCCACCATCCGTTGCACCAGCGGCGTACGCGTTGCTCCACCAACCATGACAACTCCCTGCACTTCAGAGACATTCTTGGTCGCATCATCAAGCGCACGCTGTGCACAGGCCAACGTTCGTTGAACCAGCGGCTTGGCTAACGCCTCAAACTCATCACGCGTCAAGCTCAATGTCTGAAGCGCACCCGACAGTCCAGTCGTCACACTCGCCTGATTCTCATTGGTCAAAGATTCACGCAACGCGCGTGCTGCCATGAGAAGGTGACGCCGTTTAGCGACGGAAAGCTCAGCAACATCAGCTTTTTGCAAGGCGTCTGCTACGATCACTTCATCAAAATCATCGCCACCCAAAGCGGTATCGCCACCGGTGGCGATGACCTCAAACACACCCGCACTTAGCCTTAACAACGACAAATCAAACGTACCACCACCGAGGTCGTAAACAGCGTAAATTCCTTCTGAGCCATTTTCCAGCCCGTAGGCAATTGCCGCGGCTGTCGGTTCATTTAAGAGTCTGAGCACATTTAGCCCAGCAAGTCGGGCCGCATCGCGGGTTGCCTGACGCTGGGCGTCATCAAAGTAAGCGGGCACGGTGATGACCGCGCCAACAAGATCATCACCAAGCGTTTGCTCGGCCAATGTACGCAAGTGCTTCAGAATATGAGAAGCAACTTTCACCGGTGTCACCGTAGCGTGCTCCGTCACAATGGCCACACTATTGCCCATTTCCTCAAATGCGTAGGGCATGCCGCTGGCTATCGCATCAGACATAGACTTGCCCATCAGGCGCTTGACAGAAACCAGCGTATCTAGCGGCTTGCTCTCCTGATAAGCAAGCGCCTCACGCCCCACTGCCACGGCATCCGGTGCGGTGTAGTACACCGCAGATGGCACGAGCGCATGACCTTGCGCATCAGGCAACACTTCAGCCACACTATGACGCACGGCAGCCACCAGTGAATTGGTTGTGCCCAAATCAATACCTACCGCTATCTTGCGCTGGTGGGGTACCGGGCTTTGTCCTGGCTCGGCAATTTGCAACAAGGCCATTGTTCTAATCCGTTTCTACGTTTTAAGTGTTGATATTTTTTAGGGCACGTTGCGCACTGACAATTTCTTGCAAAAACTTTTCAACAAACATCCACTCATGCAGGCATTTAACGACTGCATTCCAACGTTGCTGACCAATCAGCTCACCTGTTTCCGCTTGTCGCTGATGCCGGTCTGCTTCAATCTCTTGGGCAAGGGCCTGTAACCCATCACTATCCCCATTTGCCCGTATGTCCTCAAGAGCCTCACGCCATTGCATCTGCTGCATGAGAAATGACATCTCCATGGCCACGTTGGGTTGATTCTCGGTTGGGTGCCCAGCAAGTTCACACAAGTACTGGGCTCGCCTTAGTGGATCACGCAAAACACGATAGGCCTCATTGATCGAGGCACTCCACTGCATCGCTACACGCTTTTCTGCGTCAGAGGCACCGGCAAATCTGTCAGGGTGAACAGCCGCAGCACGCTCTTTCCACCGCGACTCGAGATCCTGAGGATCTATCTCAAAACCCCGAGCCAAGCCTAACAGCTCGAAATAATCTGCTTGACTCAAACCACTAAACCGTGAACGATTCGCCGCAACCGCAGGTTGCTTTTTCGTTGGGGTTGGAGAACTTGAACCCTTCGTTCAAGCCCTCCTTGGCGTAATCAAGCTCGGTGCCATCGATGTACGACAGGCTCTTGGCGTCAACAAATACTTTCACGCCATGGCTCTCGAACACCTGATCGTCCTCATGCGGCTCATCGACATATTCGAGCTTGTAGGCCATGCCTGAGCAGCCCGTGGTGCGCACACCCAAGCGCAAGCCTAGCCCCTTGCCCCGTTTTTGCAGATACTTTTCAATATGCTGGGCCGCCTGCGCGGTCAATGTCACAGCCATGACGTCAAACTCCAGTTTAACTTCCGTGCTTGTCTTTGTAATCCTTGACCGCTGCCTTGATGGCATCCTCAGCCAGAATGGAACAGTGTATCTTGACTGGGGGCAACGCGAGTTCTTCAGCGATTGCCGCGTTTTTGATTTCGAGCGCCTGATCCAGTGTCTTTCCCTTGACCCACTCTGTGACGAGAGAGCTCGATGCAATCGCTGAACCACAGCCGTAGGTCTTGAAACGAGCATCTTCAATGATACCTTCGTCGTTGACCCGAATCTGCAGTTTCATGACGTCGCCGCAAGCCGGCGCACCGACCATGCCGGTGCCAATATTGCCCTCGCTTTTATCGAACGAGCCGACATTGCGGGGGTTTTCGTAGTGATCGAGAACTTTTTCACTGTAAGCCATGATGACTATCTCCTATGCTGACAGTACAACGAGTTATTTAATGGGCGGCCCATTGAACCGAATCGAGATCCACGCCCTCTTTGACCATCTCCCAAAGCGGTGACATGTCACGCAACTTGTCAACGCGGCGCTTCAAGAGATCAACCGCAAAGTCAATGTCCGCTTCGGTCGTGAAGCGACCCAACGTAAAACGAATCGAACTATGCGCCAATTCGTCGTTACGGCCCAAGGCACGCAACACGTAAGACGGCTCTAGACTCGCCGAAGTACAAGCCGAGCCACTGGAAACCGCAAGCTCCTTGACAGCCATGATGAGTGACTCGCCTTCAACGTAGTTAAAACTCACGTTCAAGTTGTGTGGCACACGTTGCTCGAGATCACCATTTACGTATACCTCTTCGATTTCCGAAATACCCTTCCAGAGACGGTCACGCAACATGCGAATCCTCTCGTTTTCAGTCTTCATCTCAAGCTTAGCCAAGCGAAACGATTCTCCCATGCCAACGATCTGGTGAGTTGCCAGGGTGCCAGACCGAAACCCACGCTCATGCCCCCCACCGTGCATCTGTGCCTCGATGCGCACGCGTGGCTTGCGGCGAATGTAGAGCGCACCGATGCCTTTGGGGCCATAGGTCTTGTGGGCACAGAACGACATCAAGTCCACTTTCAAGTGCTGCAGATCAATTTCCACCTTGCCCGTGGCTTGGGCCGCATCAACATGAAAAATGATGCCCTTTTCGCGGCAGATCTCGCCAATGGCTTCGATTGGCTGAATCACACCAATCTCATTGTTGACGAACATGACCGATACCAGCACTGTATCAGGCCGGATAGCGGCCTTAAGCACCTCAAGGTCAACCAACCCGTTTTCCATGACATCCAGGTAGGTCACTTCATAGCCTTCACGCTCAAGTTCACGGCACGGATCAAGGACTGCTTTGTGCTCAGTTTTAACCGTAATCACATGCTTGCCACGTTCAGCGTAAAAATGGGCAGCGCCCTTGATCGCTAGATTGTTGGATTCCGTGGCCCCTGAAGTCCAAACGATTTCGCGCGGGTCAGCGTTCACAAGCGCCGCGACATCGGAGCGAGCCTGCTCTACCGCCTCTTCTGCCTCCCAGCCAAACGAATGGCTACGCGATGCCGGATTGCCGTAGTGCTCGTAGAGCCAGGGCACCATCTTGTCAACCACGCGCGGATCCACTGGGGTGGTAGCCGAGTAGTCAAGATAAACCGGATGAACCGTCATTAGAAAACTCCTGATTTGAAGAACTGAATCTTAATTCGCAAACCTGCCAGCTGACTTACACAGTGATTACACAGTGACCGACTCGTTCAGTTTGCGACCGAACGGATCGGCATTAGCAACCGTTGAGCTCGGAACTTTGATAGCGCTCTCGGTACGAGCTTGTCCACCGTCCTGCAGTTGACGCATACGTTGCTGGTCAACAAGATCTTGCAAGGAGACAGAGTCTAGAAAATCGACCATGGTGCGGTTTAACGCAGCCCATAGCTCGTGGGTCATACAGACGCCTGGACGTCCATCTGTACCTGTCGAACAATCGGTCTTTCCACCACAATTGGTCGCATCAATAGGCTCATCGACAGCGAATATGATGTCAGCCACAGTGATATTGCGTGCCAGGCGGGCTAATGTGTAGCCGCCTCCTGGTCCACGAATGCTGTCTACGAGTTCGTGGCGACGCAGTTTGCCAAATAACTGCTCGAGGTATGACAGAGAGATGTTTTGACGCTGACTGATAGCTGACAGCGTAACGGGTCCGCTATGCTGGCGCAAAGCCAAATCAATCATGGCGGTAACTGCAAAGCGTCCTTTCGTAGTGAGTCGCATATCCAGGTCCTTTTTGAGATTGGTTATTTGTTCACGCAACAAATCACCGTTTGGTGAGCTACGTGCACTAACTACAAATTGGCACTAACCTGACTAAACAACTCAAGTATAAACCAAATCCGACTGTTTTACTTGGTCTATCCGTAAATTTTGTAGGGAAATAAAACAACCATTTGTTTTAAAAGAATAAACCGCGCGGTGCGCGGTTTATTTGACGGTTAAAAACGTGGTGTTTCTGAAGCTGATGCGCGGCTCTAAGCTGACATATTACTTATTCAAAACTTTCCCCAAGCTTTCAATCCCATTCACCAGACTTACGCAGCCTGGTATTGAGTCGCCCGTTTGCGCACGATTTCCAGAACCCCTTGACAGGCATCCTCGATGTAATCAAGCACCTTGGAAAACGCTTCGGCACCACCGTAATACGGATCTGGCACGGTCGCCTCTTCGTACTCGTTCGCAAAACGCATCAACAGCATCAGCTTGTGATGGTGTATCTTGGGACATTGCTGCTGCAATGCAGACAAGTTTTCCCAATCCATCGCCAGAATCAGGTCATACTCCAGAAAATCTTCTGGACGAACCTGCCGAGCCACTCGTGGCTCAATCTGGTAGCCACGTTTTGCTGCCGCAGCCATTGCGCGGGCGTCGGGGCCCTCGCCTACGTGATAACCATGGGTGCCGGCCGAGTCTACCCCGACCACATCTGCCAGACCCGCCTCATTGATCATATGGCGAAACACGCCCTCCGCACTTGGTGAGCGGCAGATGTTTCCCATGCATACGAATAGAACTTTTGTCATAGTGGTCGAGATTTTGAGGGAAAACCCTCAATTTGTCCAGAATAATTTTTCAGGAGTTGCAAAGAAGTGACAGGCTTTGACTTAAGTTAAATATATTTATTATCAATAAGATAGATAGAACATATCAAGTGAAATGTAACTAAAATGAGATATCTGGCTCCGCAATTCCTGTGAAACGAATGTTGCGCCGCACATGCCCAGCTTACCGCGTAGACTTCTTCAGCAGCTTTCACAAGGCTGACAGCATCGGTCTTCATATCAGATGGTCGGTCTACTTAAACTTCATTGACAAGTGACCGAGTTTAAACACCGGACTGCAGCACTTGAGCCTTTAGCTGATTCAGTGCATCTCTGGCCGCAGCAGCCTGTTCAAACTCCAAGTTTCGAGCATGCTCGAGCATCTTCTTTTCAAGTGATTTGATGGCTCTAGCCACCGACTTCTCGTCATCAATACGGATTCCTTCAGGCAAAACACTGGCAGCTTCATCCGTCTCAGGCGCTTGCAACACCCCATCGATCAACTCCTTAACTGCTTTGGTCACGCCTTTTGCCTCGATGCCATGCTCCTCATTGAAGGCGAGTTGCTTTTGTCGACGTCGCTCGGTCTCGTGCATGGCGCGCCGCATGGAGTCGGTAATTGAGTCTGCATAAAGAATCGCATGGCCATGCAAATTGCGTGCAGCGCGTCCGATGGTTTGGATGAGGCTGCGTTCTGATCGCAAAAAACCTTCCTTGTCCGCGTCAAGAATCGCGACGAGCGACACCTCGGGAATATCGAGCCCCTCACGCAAGAGGTTAATCCCCACCAGGATATCAAAGGTGCCCAGACGCAAGTCACGAATAATTTCCACGCGCTCAACGGTATCGATATCTGAATGCAGGTATCGAACTTTCAGGCCTTGCTCACTCAAAAAGTCTGTCAAGTCCTCTGCCATGCGCTTGGTCAGCGTGGTTACCAAAACCCTCTGGCCCAAAGCCACTCGGACTTTGGCTTGCTCGAGCAAGCTGTCGACCTGTGTTTTAGCAGGCAACACCTCGACCATTGGATCAACCAGACCAGTTGGTCTGACCACCTGCTCGACAACCTGATCGGCATGTTCATTCTCGTAGTTGGCGGGTGTAGCCGAGACAAACACGGTTTGGCGCATGCGCTGCTCAAACTCCTCCATGCGCAACGGACGATTGTCTAGCGCCGATGGCAGACGAAACCCATACTGGACCAGCGTTTCCTTGCGAGCCCGGTCGCCTCGATACATGCCACCGAGCTGACCAATCGTGACATGGCTCTCATCAATAAACATCAAAGCGTCGGCGGGCAGGTAATCAATGAGTGTTGGTGGCGGGTCGCCCGGCTTGGCGCCAGACAAGTGGCGTGAGTAATTCTCAATGCCTTTACAAAACCCGAGTTCAGCCAGCATCTCCAGATCAAACCTTGTTCGCTGCTCGATTCGCTGGGCCTCCAAAAGCTGGCCACTATCAACAAACTGTTTGACCCTTGTGCGCAACTCTTCTTTGATCGTCTCAATGGCCCGCAGAACAGTGTCTCGCGGTGTGACGTAATGCGAGCCTGGATAAACCGTAAATCGCGGCACTGTTTGTCGCACCTTGCCTGTTAACGGATCAAACAGTGACAGTGACTCGATCTCATCGTCAAACATGGCGATACGAACAGCAAGATCTGCACTCTCAGCCGGATACACATCGATCACATCCCCTCGCGCACGAAACACGCCGCGGGTGAAATCGGCATCATTGCGGGTGTATTGCATGGCGACCAAGCGCGCTAGCACTTCACGTCGGGAGATTCGGTCGCCTGCGCGCAAAATTAGCACCATGGCGTGATAGTCGGCTGGATTGCCGATACCATATATGCAAGACACTGTACCCACAATAACGGTGTCACGTCGCTCGAGCAGGCTTTTAGTGGCCGACAATCGCATCTGCTCAATGTGTTCATTGATCGAGGAATCTTTCTCAATGAACAGATCACGGGCCGGGACGTAAGCCTCAGGCTGGTAATAGTCGTAGTACGACACAAAATACTCAACCGCGTTGCGCGGGAAAAACTCACGCATCTCAGAATACAGCTGCGCTGCCAAGGTCTTGTTGGGTGCCAACACCAACGCCGGGCGCCCTGCCCTGGCAATCACATTGGCCATGGTGAAGGTCTTGCCCGAACCAGTCACGCCCAGTAGCGTTTGATACATCAACCCGTCGGTAACGCCATCGACGAGCTTATCAATCGCCTGCGGCTGATCACCAGCCGGCGGGTACGGCTGGTACAACGAAAATGGACTGTCAGGAAACTCTACGAACCGACCTTGCGACATGCTAGACTTTCATCCTAGGGAAATCCCTGAATCGTAAGACAACCGGTCATTATGGCTGTAACTAGACATTCCGTCTACCAAGCCCGTTTCATGACCATGACATGACACTGCACAAACAAACCATGAGCACACTATTTGAAGCTGTTGAGCTTGCACCCCGCGACCCTATTCTGGGCCTGAACGAACAGTACAACGCCGATGAACGCCCCGGCAAAGTTAATTTGGGCGTTGGCGTCTACTACGACGATCAGGGTCGGGTGCCGCTGCTCAAATGCGTACACCAAGCCGAAACCGATCGAGTAAAAGCTGCGGGTGCACACAGCTATTTGCCGATCGAAGGCCTTGCTGCGCTGAACAAAGCTGCGCGCGAACTAGTACTTGGCAAAAACTCACAAGCCCATACATCTGGACGGGCTTTTACGGTTCAAGCTGTCGGCGGCACGGGTGCTCTTAAAATCGGCGCTGACTACCTGAAGCAGTTACTACCAAACGCAAAGGTTGCTATCAGCACCCCGAGCTGGGAAAACCACCGTGCCCTGTTTGAGCGGGCTGGCTTTGAAGTCGTTGAATACGCCTACTATGACCCCAAAACTCATGGCTTGAATTTGGACGGCATGCTGGCGTCCTTAAACGCCTTGCCTGAGAACAGCATCGTGGTCTTGCATGCATGTTGCCACAATCCTACTGGCGTTGACCCAACACCCGAGCAATGGCAGCAAATTGCTCAAGCCGTCAAGTCCAAAAACCATGTGCCATTTCTTGACATGGCTTACCAAGGGTTTGGCGATGGTTTGACCGAAGATGCCGCAGCAGTGCGGATGTTTGTCGAAATGGGCCTAAACTGCCTGATCAGTACCTCGTTTTCCAAATCGTTTTCGCTCTACGGCGAGCGCATCGGCGCCTTGACGGTGGTTACTGGCAGCGCCGATGAGGCCAAACGGGTACTTAGCCAAGTCAAGCGTGTGATCCGCACGAACTATTCAAACCCACCGACCTTCGGCGGTGCAGTGGTTGCGGAAGTACTTAACAGCGACAAACTTTTTGCCATGTGGGAGAGCGAACTTGCTGAGATGCGCAGCCGCATCAAGGACATGCGTGAACAGCTGGTGGCCAAACTCAAGACCGCTGGTGTATCGACCAACTTTGACTTCGTGCTGGCACAAAAAGGCATGTTCTCATATTCGGGCTTAACAGCCGAGCAAGTTGACAGACTGCGTGACCAACATGGCATTTATGCGGTTTCTAGCGGTCGAATCTGCGTGGCTGCGTTAAACAGTCGCAACATCGATGTCGTGGCCAATGCGATTGCCGCAGTGCTGAAAGGTTAGGCAAACGCATCACGAACCTACACCAGTTCATCCAATGACCCATCAAAACTTGCAAAATCTGCTGGCCTGAGTCACAATGCTGTACATCCGTACAGCTCAGAGGTGCTCATGGCCAGCAAACTCACCGCCCGGCAGTCCGAAATACTCGGTTTAATCGAGCAAGCGATTGCCAACACAGGCTTTCCACCCACGCGCGCTGAAATCGCTCAAACGCTGGGTTTCAAGTCGGCCAACGCTGCCGAAGATCACTTACGGGCGCTAGAGAAAAAAGGCTACGTTAGCCTTGCGCCTGGTGCCTCGCGTGGCATTCGTCTAATACGCAGCACAGATGACGCCGCGCCATCTGTGGTCGCTAGTGTTGCCCGTGACGTTGCCCGTGACGTTGCCCGTGACATCATCAATGCAATTACCCTGCCCGTTATTGGCCGAGTTGCCGCGGGTGCCCCTATTCTAGCCACCGAAAATGTGGCTCGAGAGGTAACCGTGGACCCGGGCATGTTCGACAAACAACCTGACTACATGTTGCAAGTGCGCGGCATGAGCATGCGGGACGTCGGCATCTTGGATGGCGATCTGCTTGCCGTCAAAAAAGCACAAGATGCTCGTACCGGGCAGATCGTCGTCGCTCGAATTGATGAAGAGGTAACGGTCAAGCGCCTAGTTCGAGAGAGCAACCGGGTAATTCTTGAGCCAGAGAATCCTGAGTTCGAACCGATTGTGGTTACCGATGTAAACAGTTTCGCGATCGAAGGCATCGCAGTCGGTTTGATTCGCACGACAACGTTGCAGTAGGGGACCCATACAGCGCAGACCGACTTGTTTAATCGTCTCTAGCAAACC
Source organism: Burkholderiaceae bacterium (assembly GCA_021208885.1). Classification (GTDB taxonomy): domain Bacteria; phylum Pseudomonadota; class Gammaproteobacteria; order Burkholderiales; family Burkholderiaceae_B; genus Algicoccus. Next base: position 41,869 of record JAJOJF010000025.1, on the reverse strand, counting down.
TCTCAATTGCCCTGCGATTACGTTTGGTCGGTCTTCCGGTGATTCCCTTGGCAGGTTCGGTATAAAGACGACGACGCTCTGCCGCTTGCTGACGTGCAGCAACACTGTCAATCGTCTCGTCATACAGCAGCTGCGCTAGCGGGGCTGAGCGCCTGACATCGCTTAAGAAACGCACAAACACCTCTATGCGTTCCTGCCCGCGCTGCACCAGAACCTTTTCTCCGGTCTTGAGCATCCGCGCAGGTTTGACTCGCTCGCCGTTTACATGGACGCGACCTAATTCAATTGCTTCGCAGGCAAGCGAACGCGATTTAAAAAATCGCGCCGCCCACAGCCACTTGTCTAGCCTTACACTTTGCGTCGATTCCTGCAAGCCAGTGTCCTCAAGCTCGCTCTAAAACTAGTGCTTGATAACCGGATCGGCCTCACCTGAGCCTGCGGCCTTGCCCACCACTTCAGGCAGTGGCTCTTCTGGCAAGGGCTCGGGCATCTTCTCTAGAGCGACCTCTAAGACCTTGTCGATCCACTTGACCGGAATAATTTCCAGATGATTTTTAACGTTGTCCGGAATTTCAGCCAGATCCTTGACGTTTTCTTCGGGGATCAGCACGGTTTTGATGCCACCACGGCGGGCTGCGAGGAGCTTTTCCTTTAGTCCACCGATAGCGAGAACCTCGCCACGCAGCGTAATTTCGCCGGTCATGGCGACATCAGCCCGTACCGGAATCTGAGTCAAGGCCGAGACAATCGCCGTCGTGATGGCAATACCTGCAGACGGACCGTCTTTAGGCGTAGCGCCTTCAGGTACATGCACGTGCATGTCGCGTTTTTCAAACAGTGTTTCTGCGATCCCCAGGCGGCGGGCCCGAGCACGCACGACGGTGCGTGCAGCCTCGACCGACTCCTTCATAACATCGCCTAATGAGCCTGTGCGAAGAACGGCTCCCTTGCCCGGCATGTCAGCCACCTCAATTGTCAGAAGGTCGCCTCCAACCTCGGTCCAGGCAAGACCAGTGACCTGACCAACCTGATTGTCTTTTTCGGCCATGCCAAACATGAAACGGCGAACGCCGAGGTAGTTGTTCAAGTTATCGCTGGTGACAACCACTTGTTCTTTCACCGCACTGGCCTTGGAAGCCTTCCGAGCAGCTGCACGCGAAGTGCCCACCGGCACGTTGGCAACCAATTGCTTAACCACCTTGCGGCAGATCTTGCTGATCTCGCGCTCTAACGAACGTACACCAGCCTCCCGGGTGTAGTAGCGAATCACATCGCGAATGGCAGACTCTTCAACCTTTAACTCTTGCTCAAGCAATCCATTGTTTTTCATGAGCTTGGGCAAAAGATGATCCATCGCAATGTGGACTTTCTCATCTTCGGTGTAACCCGACAGACGAATCACCTCCATGCGGTCAAGTAACGCCGGCGGAATGTTCAGGGTGTTGCTCGTAGCCACAAACATCACGTCTGACAAGTCGAAATCAACTTCGACGTAGTGATCCTGGAAAGTGTGGTTTTGCTCGGGATCAAGCACTTCGAGCAAAGCAGACGCCGGATCGCCACGGAAGTCCATGCCGAGCTTGTCAATCTCGTCGAGCAAGAACAAAGGATTGCGAACGCCAACCTTGGACATGTTCTGCAAAATCTTGCCAGGCATGGACCCGATGTAGGTGCGCCGGTGACCGCGAATTTCGGCCTCATCGCGCACGCCACCCAAGGCCATCCGAATGAACTTGCGGTTGGTCGCCTTGGCAATTGATTGCCCTAACGATGTCTTGCCTACGCCAGGTGGCCCTACCAAGCACAGAATCGGGGCTTTGACTTTGTCGACTCGCTGTTGCACGGCCAGGTACTCAACAATGCGCTCCTTGACTTTTTCCAAGCCATAATGATCATCGTCAAGCACTTCCTCAGCGTGCGGCACGGAGTAGTTGACCGTGCTCTTTTTGCGCCACGGCAAACCAATAACCGTATCGATGTAATTTCGCACGACAGTCGCCTCAGCTGACATCGGTGACATCAACTTGAGTTTCTTCAGTTCATTGTCAACCTTCTTGCGGGCCTCCTTGGGCAACCGGGCAGCTTCAATGCGCTTTTCAAGCTCCTCGATGTCAGCGCCCTCTTCACCCTCGCCAAGCTCTTTTTGAATAGCCTTAACTTGCTCGTTCAGATAGTAGTCGCGTTGGCTCTTTTCCATTTGTTTTTTGACGCGGCCACGAATTCGCTTTTCAACCTGAAGGATATCGATTTCCGTCTCGAGCTGAGCCAGCAATTTTTCCAGACGCTCAACCGTACCGAGCACCTCGAGAAGCTCCTGCTTTTGTTCCAGCTTGAGTGGCAAATGCGCTGCAATGGTGTCAGCAAGTCGACCCGCATCTTCGATGCCGGCAAGCGACGTAAGGATTTCAGGCGGGATCTTCTTGTTCAATTTGACATAAGCTTCAAACTGGCTGACGATTGCACGCCTTAGCGCTTCAACCTCTGGTCCTTTGGCTTGATCAGGGGTCACTGGCACCAGATCTGAAGAAAAATGCGTTTGTGCATCGTCAATCGAGACAACGCGCGCCCGCTGAGTACCCTCAACAAGCACCTTGACCGTACCGTCCGGGAGCTTGAGCATCTGCAAAATCGATGCCAAGCATCCGATTTCGTACATATCCGCTGGCGTTGGATCGTCTTTGCTGGCCGATTTTTGTGCGGCGAGCATAATGTTTTTCCCGCTCTCCATGGCCATCTCAAGCGCTTTGATCGAGCGTGGACGACCCACAAACAGGGGGATTACCATGTGGGGAAACACCACCACATCACGCAACGGCAAGAGCGGCAATGTTTGGCGTTCGGCGGGAAGCAATTCTTGACCTGACATAGAGATGTGTCCTGTATAAGCCCAGTCGTGACCTAATAGTCACAACGGTGTCACTAATCATGACTTTGATATTGGGACAATAGCGTAAAAATCAAGTTCAGGCAGCAGCATCCCGCATTTTACGGGGACTTGATTTACCAGAAGATCTAGACTCACTGTCTTCATAAACCAACAGTGGCTCCCCATCTCCCTCGATCGCGGCCTCATCAAGCACGACCTGCTTAATGTTGTTGTGCGAGGGCAAATCAAACATGACGTCGAGCAAAGCCCCTTCGAGGATAGAGCGCAAGCCGCGCGCACCCGTTTTACGCTGAATAGCCTTGCGAGCGATCGCATGCAAAGCCTGGGGGCGAATTTCAAGCTCAGCGCCTTCCATCTCAAAAAGCTTTTGGAACTGACGCACCAAAGAGTTGGCAGGCTCGGTCAATACCCGCACTAGCGTCTCTTCCCCAAGCTCTTCAAGCGTCGCTATCACCGGTAAACGACCAACGAGCTCAGGGATCAACCCAAACTTAACCAAATCCTCTGGCTCAACTGACTGAAATGCGTCACCAGCGGATTTCTCGCTCTTGGCCGCCACAGATGCCCCAAACCCAATACCGGAGCGCTCTGTACGGTTAAGAATCACCTTCTCGAGTCCATCAAACGCTCCGCCCACAATAAACAAGATATTGGTCGTGTCGACGTGCACGAAGTCTTGATTGGGATGCTTGCGTCCGCCTTGCGGAGGAACCGAAGCGACGGTACCTTCAATGAGCTTGAGCAATGCCTGTTGTACGCCTTCACCGGAGACGTCGCGTGTAATCGAGGGGTTATCCGATTTGCGTGAAATTTTGTCGATTTCGTCAATGTAGACGATAGCGCGTTGAGCCTTTTCGACCTCGTAGTTGCAGTTTTGCAGCAACTTTTGAATGATGTTTTCAACGTCTTCGCCGACATAACCCGCTTCAGTCAGCGTGGTGGCATCAGCCATGACAAACGGTACATTCAACTGTCTTGCCAGCGTCTGGGCAAGCAAAGTCTTGCCCGAACCGGTAGGACCAATCAAGAGAATATTGCTCTTGCTGAGCTCGACGTCATCGCCCTTGATTTCACCGTGTCGAAGACGCTTATAGTGGTTGTAAACGGCAACCGCCAATACTCGCTTCGGTCCGTCCTGACCAATCACATAACGATCAAGAAACGACTTTATCTGCGCAGGCGTGGGCAACTCAGTACGGATTGCCTCTTTGGCACTCGATTGCATCTCCTCGCGAATGATGTCGTTGCAAAGATCAACGCATTCATCGCAGATAAAAACAGACGGTCCTGCTATGAGCTTTCGCACTTCGTTTTGGCTTTTGTTGCAAAACGAGCAGTGCAAGGTTTTTGAGTCAGCCGCGGATTTTTTAGTCGTCATACGTGTGTGGCTCAACCCACATCAGCGCGGGTGGTGAGCATCTTGTCGATCATGCCATACGATACCGCATCTTCAGAGGACATAAAGTTGTCACGTTCAGTGTCAACTTCAATACGGCTAACTGGCTGACCGGTATTGTCAGCAAGAATTTGGTTCAAGCGTTCACGCAGGCTCAGGATTTCGCGTGCCTGAATCTGGATGTCAGACGCCTGACCTTGGGCGCCACCCGAGGGCTGGTGAATCATGATGCGGGAGTTGGGCAACGCAAAGCGCTTACCCTTGTGACCTGCAGCCAGCAAAAAAGCACCCATGCTAGCTGCCAAACCGGTGCACAGCGTCGATACATCAGGTTTGATGAAACGCATCGTGTCAAAAATCGCCAATCCAGCGTAGACAGAGCCGCCCGGCGAGTTGATATAGAGTGAAATGTCTTTGTCTGGGTTCTCAGACTCAAGAAACAGCATCTGCGCCACGATCAGGTTGGCCGAGTGATCATTGACTGGACCGACTAGAAAAATCACGCGTTCACGCAAGAGCCTCGAGTAGATATCGTAAGCTCGCTCGCCACGTCCAGACTGCTCGATAACCATGGGTATGTAACCCAAGGCAGTCGGGGTAACCGACTCGCCGCCGTGCATGGATGCATAAAAATCGGTGAATCGTTCAATGCTCATCGCAACTCCGGTTAACGATCTGACCCTGACTATCGAGGCATGCTTGCCTTAAGCGCCCTGCCCCATCAACTCTTCAAACGGCACTGCCTGCTCTGACACTTTCGCACCGGCCAAGACATGTTCAACCACATTGTCCTCAAGTACGACAGCCTCAATTTCAGCGCGACGCTGACGATCTGACAGGTAGTAACTCACAACCTGAGCCGGCTGCTCATAGTTTTGGGCAAACTTTTCAATTTTGGCACGAACCTGCTCGGGCTTGGCCTGCAGATTGTTCTTGTTGATAAGCTCACCAATCATCAGTCCGAGCTTGACGCGACGCTGCGCTTCCTCAGAAAAAGTCTCTGGTGGAATTGGCACCGACTCGGCATTAGGAACACCGCGTTGCTTTAGCTCTTCGCGAGCTGCAGCGATACGGTTCTCGACCTCACCGTTCACTAGCGCCTTCGGAACATCGAACGTCGCCTTCTGAAGCAGAGCATTCATGACACTGTTTTTGGTGCGGGCTTGCAAGCGTGTCTCAACTTCGCGCTCGATGTTATTCCGAATATCGGTCATCAGCTTTTCGACACTGCCCTCAGCCTGACCAAGTGATTTGGCAAACGCTTCGTTGACTTCTGGCAGTTCGGGCCGCCCAACTTCCTTGACAGTCACCGTAAATTCAGCCGTCTTTCCAGCAACGTCCTTGCCTGGGTAATCCGCAGGAAAGGTGAGCGGGAAGGTTTTAGTTTCGCCAGCCTTCATGCCGCGAACAGCATCCTCAAACTCGGTCAACATGCGACCCTTGCCGACCACAAACGGAAAGTCCTCGGCCGTGCCGCCGTCAAAGGCAACCCCGTCGATTTTGCCCACAAAATCGATTTTGACCTGGTCATTGTCCTGGGCAGCGCGATCGGCCTCAGCAACATATTCGGCGCGCTGTTCACGCAAGATATTGACGGTACGTTCGATCTCGGCTTCAGTAACCTCACACACTGCCTTGGTAACCTCAACCAAAGCCAAATCGGGCAATTCGATCTCGGGATAGACCTCGAAGGTCGCCTTAAATGCCAGCGTACCCTCGTCGGCACCGTCGGTTTTGGGCTCAAGTGATGGCGCTCCGGCCACGCGCAGACCCGTAGCGCTTAACGACTCATCGAGCGCACGACCGACTTCACGGTTGATTACGTCGTACCGAATGCCAGGCCCATGCGAGCGTTCTAGCATAGACATCGGAACCTTGCCCGGACGAAATCCTGGCGCCTTTGCTGTGCGGGCTACTTTTTTCAGCTCTTCCTTGACACGCTGTTCAACGTCGGCCATGGCCACAGAGACTTCGATGCGGCGCTCGAGACCGTCTAGGGTTTCAACCACAGGTTGCATAAATCAATCACCAAGTTTCGATCGGACGGCAGTTTGTAGGCTGCCAAGTGTTAAAAAATGGTGCGAAGGGCGGGACTCGAACCCGCACACCCTATACGGGCGTCAGGACCTAAACCTGGTGCGTCTACCAATTTCGCCACCTTCGCGGATGACGAATTGTAGCGCACAGAAAGATGTGACTGCAGCGTAAACCAAAAGCCGTAAAATTTAGCCATGAACCCACGCCTAGAACTCTTGCAGCCCTACCCCTTTGAGAAGCTCCGAAAGCTGTTGGCCACGGCCAAACCAGAAGCGACTGGTTTGCCGTTGGTTGATCTGTCGATCGGCGAGCCCAAGCACGAAGCACCGGCTCTAGCCAAGCAAGCAATTGTCGATTCGCTGGCCGGGCTGTCAGGCTACCCGCCCACCAAGGGAGACCCAGCACTACGTGATGCCATCGCCGCTTGGATTGGCAAGCGTTATGACATTGCAGCGCCCGACCCGGAAACCCAAGTCTTGCCCGTGCTCGGATCGCGCGAGGCTTTATTTGCATTTGCGCAAACCGTGGTCGACCCATCGGCCGGCGGGCTGGTCGTGTGCCCAAACCCTTTCTATCAGATCTATGAGGGCGCAGCACTTTTGGCGGGCGCCGAGCCTTTTTATGTCAATGCCGAACCCGACAATCGTTTTCTGAGCAACTGGCAATCGGTCAGTCCTGAGATATGGCGTAGAACGCAACTGCTCTACGTCTGTAACCCGGGCAATCCAGCTGGTAGCGTGATGCCTCTCTCAGATTGGAAACTGTTATTCGAATTGGCTGATGAGCACGATTTTGTGATTGCATCAGACGAATGCTATAGCGAGATCTACCTCGATGAGGACAAGCCACCGCTAGGTGGCCTGCAAGCGGCTATCAAATCCGGTCGTCACGACTTCAAGCGTTTGGTGAGCTTTTCCAGCCTCTCTAAACGATCAAACCTGCCTGGCCTGCGATCGGGCTTTGTGGCAGGCGATGCCGAGATTATTAGCAAGTTTTTGCTCTACCGAACCTATCACGGCAGTGCGATGTCAGGTGTCGTGACCGCAGCGAGCCTGGCTGCCTGGCAAGACGAAGACCACGTGCGCGACAATCGACAGGCGTATCGGGACAAATTCGACGCGGTGCTGGACATTCTGCAACCGGTGCTCGATGTCGAGCGCCCTGATGCATCGTTCTACCTCTGGGCCAAAACCCCATATGATGACGCTCGATTCACACATGACTTGCTCGCCGAGCAAGCAGTCAAAGTCTTACCTGGCAGCTACGTCAGCCGCACCGCCAACGGCATAAACCCTGGGCAAAACAGAATACGGATTGCGCTAGTGGCACCTTTGGCTGACTGCGTTGAAGGGGCCAAGCGCATGGCGGCCTTTGTGCAAGCCAAGCGAGCATAAGCTAGGGCTAAATCACCGCGCAAGGCCGACATTGGCTAAACTTTCTGACTTCTTGCCTGTACCGAACCCACTACTGACCATTTTAAGGAAATACAGAACCATGACCCTTGACCTGCAAACCGCTATCGAATCCGGCTGGGAAAACCGTGCCACCATTACACCTCAGACTGCTGAAGCAGGCCTGCGTGAGGCGGTAGAACACACCATCGATGGACTCGATCAGGGCACATTGCGTGTGGCAGAGAAAATTGATGGGCAGTGGGTCGTGCACCAGTGGATCAAGAAAGCCGTGCTCTTGTCGTTTCGCTTGAATAACAACGAACCCATGGGCCAGTCACCCATGCAGTTTTTTGACAAAGTCCCGCTGAAATTCGCCGGCTTTGGCGAGACTGCATTCAAGGCTGGCGGCTACCGTGTCGTGCCCCCAGCGGTGGCCCGTCGCGGAGCCTTTATCGGTCACAACGTGGTTCTCATGCCCTCTTACGTCAACATCGGTGCCTACGTCGATGAGGGCACCATGGTTGACACATGGGCCACGGTGGGCAGCTGCGCGCAAATCGGCAAAAACGTTCACTTGTCTGGTGGCGTAGGTATCGGTGGCGTGCTCGAGCCCCTGCAAGCCAACCCCACCATCATTGAAGACAACTGCTTTATTGGCGCACGCTCAGAAGTGGTTGAGGGCGTTGTAGTCGAAGAGAACTCGGTATTGGCCATGGGCGTGTTCTTGTCACAAAGCACCCGCATCTATGACCGCGAAACCGGCAAGATTACCTATGGACGCGTACCCGCCGGCTCCGTTGTGGTGCCTGGCTCCCTGCCCTCGGAGGATGGAAGCCACAGCCTGGCGTGTGCCGTGATCGTCAAGAAGGTTGACGCTCAAACGCGCGCCAAAACAAGCATCAATGACCTCTTGAGAGCCTAAGCGACATGAACGCTCCTGTTGACACCACTGTCTTGCAGCTGACTAAAGATCTGATCGCACGACCCTCTGTCACACCCGACGATCAAGGTTGCCAGCAAATGATCATCGAGCGACTTGAGCCGCTCGGATTTAAATGGCACGTGATTGCTGAGGGCGGTGTCAACAACCTCTGGATTCGGCGTGGCGATGCGAGACCTCTCGTCGTATTTGCAGGCCACACCGATGTGGTGCCACCGGGCCCGCGTGAGCGCTGGAACACCGACCCGTTCGAGCCAACCGAGTCTGATGGCTACCTGTTTGGACGCGGTGCCTCGGACATGAAATCCTCGATCGCTGCATTCGTGGTTGGCATAGAGGAATTCGTCAAATCCCATCCCGACCATCCGGGTTCGATTGCATTGCTGATCACATCGGACGAAGAAGGCCCGGCCGTGCATGGCACGGTAAAAGTCTGCGAGCACTTGAAAAGCACCGGTCAAGCCCCCGACTTTTGTATTGTCGGTGAACCCACCTCAGTGGGGCACCTAGGCGACACCATCAAAAACGGACGACGCGGTTCGCTGTCTGGCAAGCTAACCGTCAAAGGCAAACAAGGCCATATCGCCTATCCGCACATGGCGGTTAACCCGATTCACCGGGCAACACCCGCCTTGAACGATCTGATCGCTGAGGTTTGGGATCAGGGCAATGATTACTTTCCCGCCACCTCCTTTCAGATTTCCAACGTCCATGCCGGCACAGGCGCAGGCAATGTGATTCCTGGCGATATCGTCATTGATTTCAACTTCCGGTTTTGTACCGAATCAACCCCCGAATCCCTAAAAACAAGAGTCGAGACAATTCTCAAGCGCCATGAGCTCGACTATCAACTCGACTGGAATCTAAGTGGCTTGCCGTTTCTGACACCCAAGGGCGAGCTAAGCGATGCGCTATCAAGAGCCATTGCAGTGGCGACCGGCAAGACACCTGAGCTATCAACCACGGGTGGCACATCGGACGGTCGCTTCATCGCACAGATCTGCCCACAAGTCATCGAGTTTGGGCCCACCAATGCAACCATTCACCAGGTCAACGAGAGCATAGAGATCGCCCAGCTCGAACCGTTAAAGAACGTATATCGGCATGCCCTGGAAAACCTGCTCTTAAAAGCCTAAAAAAAAAGCTGCTATGTCATCTTCGACCGACGTACTGGTAACCGTTCGCGATTGGCTGCGTTTTGCGGTCAGCCAGATGCACCGTCATGACGTTCACGTCGGCCAAGGCACGCAAACGATCTGGGATGATGCGGTGTTTCTGGTGCTGCGAACCCTTGACTTGCCGATTGATCAGCTTGATCCATTTCTGGATGCGCGCCTGCTACCCCAAGAGTGTGAGCAACTCAAACTAAACATTGATCAACGCTGCCTTGAGCGCATCCCCACAGCCTATCTGGTTAACGAAGCCTGGCTATCTGGCTATCGGTTTCGGGTCGATCCCCAGGTGTTGATTCCCCGTTCGCCGATCAGCGAGTTGTTGTCGATGCAGCTGCAGCCGTGGCTAGATGCGCCCGAGCTGGTCTACCGCATCGCTGATATTTGCACTGGGTCTGGCTGCTTGGCCATTCTGGCAGCGCTTAACTTTCCACAAGCACAAGTTGATGCCACTGACATCAGTGAAGCGGCACTCGAGTTAGCCCAAGCGAACATCAATGACTATGGCTTGCAGGATCGCGTCGAGGTATTCGAGGGTAACCTGCTTGAGGCATTGCCCGACGGGCAACGATACGACCTCATCATCTGCAACCCGCCTTATGTCAACACCGCTTCTATGAGTGCTTTGCCGGCTGAATTCGAACACGAACCGAGCCTGGCCTTGTCCGGCGGAACTGACGGTATGGATCTGGTGCGTGAACTCATGGTCGAAGTCGGTACAAGACTGAATGACGATGGCATTTTGATTCTGGAAGTTGGCAACGAAGCTGACCACTTCGAAAGAGCATTTCCTGACCTTGAACCGTTATGGCTTGACACAGCAGCCACTGAAAGAAACATCATGCTGTTGCGCGCTGAGCAGTTACAAGCGTGATTAGAGCAACTGGCCTTTCGGTTCGGCGTGGTACGCAACTGCTGCTCGAGCATGCCGAATTTGTGATTCATCCCGGTGAACGCGTAGGACTCGTCGGTCGAAACGGCAGTGGCAAGAGCACGCTGTTTGCGCTCATGCGAGGTGAGATTGATGCTGACGCCGGTGATCTTCAGATTCCTGCCGTCTGGCGAGTCGCATCGGTTGCGCAAACCATCGTCGACTTCGATCGTGCAGCACGCGAGTACGTCATTGACGGACACCAGGAACTCAGAGATCTGCAACGCCAACGCGTTGAGGCACAGGATGCTGCTGGTGAAACCATTGCCAACCTCGAAGTCGCGTTAGAACAGGCTGGTGCCTGGCAAGCAAACTCGCGTGCTGAAGCCCTGTTGGCAGGCCTTGGTTTTGCCCCCGCCGAGTGGGACAAGCCCGTGGGAACGTTTTCTGGTGGCTGGCAAATGCGCATCGCGCTAGCCAGAGCTTTAATGGCACCATCAGAACTATTGTTGCTTGACGAACCAACCAACCACCTTGACCTTGATGCCATGATTTGGCTTGAGCGGTGGCTTGCAGCTTACGATGGCACTGCGATTATCATCTCGCACGATAGTGAGTTCCTGGACTCAGTCTGCAACACCATCATCCACATCGAGCAGCGCAAACTTACACGATACAAAGGCAATTACGAATCTTTCCTATCACAGCGGGCTGAGCGTTTGCGACAAACCAAAATCGCGTGGGAACGCCAAACTCAAGAGGCAGCACGACTGCAGCGTTTTGTGGATCGTTTCAAGGCCAAAGCCTCCAAAGCCAAGCAGGCGCAGAGTCGTGTCAAGGCACTAGCGCGTATGCAGACCATGGCACCGCTTCATGCCGAAGCAGCCATCGACATTCGCATTCCTTCGCCAGACGACACGCCTGAACGTCTGCTAACACTGAAGGAGGCTGCTTGTGGCTATTGTGATGCGCAGGGACACCTAACAACCATCCTGTCTAACATTACCGTTCGACTCGAGGCGGGAGATCGCATCGGGGTGCTCGGGGTCAACGGCGCGGGCAAGTCAACGCTAATCAAGTTGATTGCTGGCGAGTTGACTGCATCAAGTGGCGAGCGCCTGCCCAGCAAAGCACTCAAAGTCGGGTATTTTGCCCAACATCAAATGCAGATGCTCGATCACGATGCCAGTGCCCTGTTGCACATGATTCGTATCGCTCCAACTTCAAACGAACAAGCACTACGCAATTACCTGGCTCAGTTTGGATTTACCGGCGAGCGGGTCAACGAGACGATTGCACCCTTTTCTGGTGGAGAGAAAGCACGACTTGCCCTGGCATTGATTGTCTGGGACAAACCCAACTTGCTGATACTGGATGAACCAAGCAATCACCTTGATGTGGAGACCCGAGAGGCATTGACCGCGGCACTAGCCGAATACGAGGGATCATTGTTATTAGTCTCGCACGACCGCCATCTGCTTCGCACGACGGTAGACCAGTTCTGGTTGGTGGCCCATGGTGCCGTCAAACTGTTTGAGGGTGATCTTGATGACTATCGCCAACAAATCTCGAGCTTCAAACCCAACCGTGACAGGACAGATAGCCAGCCTGCCGAAGAGGGCTCAAGCGGCGTCGATCGCAAGCAACAACGACGCGAACAAGCGCAGGCAAGGCAAGCACTGATCCTGGCTCGAAGGCCTCTGGACAAAGCATTATGCGCGCTTGAATCAAAACTGCAAGTGCTTAGCGATCGATTGTCAGTGCTTGACACACAACTGGCCAGTGAATCTTTCTATCAAGAGACCGACAGTCAGACTCGCCAAAAAGTCATGACTGAACACGGCAAACTCACCCAAGACAAAGAAGCCCTAGAGATAGAGTGTCTAGAGATCATGGAGCGAATCGAAGCGCTCGAGAAATCTCACTCGAACTAAATGAACTTAGCCAGCGATGATCTCAAGTTTGGCCACACCAAGGGCCAGCGTCTTGGTGCCGGCGTCAAGGAAGTGCACTTGAGCTTGTGCATCAAGGCCCAATCCCGACAAGGCAAGAATGGTTCCTTCACCAAATCGGGGGTGACGCACTCCCTGTCCAACCTTGAATGTCTGACCGCCTACCTCAATACCACTGGCCGTCTTGGGCTTGGCGCTAGCGGCTTGATAGCCGCCACCCATGCGAGCACCTACTGCCGTACCAATCCAATCATCCAATGCAGGCTTGGCACTTAACCGCTTGACATGCTCTTCTGGGATCTCGTCAATAAAGCGCGATGGCAAGCAATAACGAGTCTGGCCATGCAGCATTCTGCTTTGGGCCAGGCTGATGTACAAACGCTTTCTGGCTCGTGTCATGGCCACGTACATCAAGCGACGCTCCTCTTCCAGACCGCCTGGCTCGTACATGCTGTTTTCGTGCGGAAACAAACCATCTTCCACGCCAGTTAAAAACACTGCGTCAAACTCCAAGCCCTTGGCCGCATGAATCGTCATCAGCTGCACCGCGTCCTGTCCAACCTGGGCTTGCGTGTCGCCTGACTCCAATGCAGCATGCGACAGAAATGCCTCAAGACCTGTCATCGGGTCACTGAGCTCGTCTTCCGGGCGCTTTCGACGCTCGCCACAAGGCAAGCCTGCCAAGTCCTCTTCAAGCTCAAACACCTTGGCGGCGTTGACCAGTTCGTCGAGGTTTTCAAGGCGTTCGGCGCCGTCACGTTGGGCTCGGTAGTGCTCACGCAAACCGCTTGCCTCAATCACGTGATCAACCGCCTCAGACAAAGGTAACGTCAGGGCTTGTTCCCGCGTGCCTTGGATCATTGTCACAAACTGCGCCAAGGCACTGCCAGCTTTACCTGACACTCGCGCAACAGCATGAGCCAGGCTCGTCTGATAGGCACTCGCCTGGTCGGTCAAAGCCTCTATCGATCGAGCACCAATCCCGCGTGCCGGGAAATTCACGACCCGCAAAAACGCGCTATCTTCGTCGATTCGACTAACCAAACGCAAATACGCCAATGCGTGCTTGACCTCTTGCCGCTCAAAAAACCGCAGACCCCCATAAACACGATAAGGCACGCCAGCGCTAAACAAAGCATGTTCAAGCACCCGCGACTGAGCATTGCTACGATACAAAATCGCCATGTCCTGACGATCAAGCCCTTCGCCGTGCAAAGCCCTGATTTCGTCTAAAACCCACTGCGCCTCGGCATGATCTGAGGGCTGTTCACACAGCCGCACCAACTCGCCCTCGCCCGCATCAGTCCAAAGTGTTTTGCCCAACCGACCGGTGTTATGCGCAATCAGTGCATTGGCCGCATCCAAGATATGGCCATGCGAACGATAGTTTTGTTCGAGACGAATCACATGGCCACGGGCATAGTCACGTTCAAAGTCCGCCATATTGCCAACATTGGCACCACGAAAGGCATAAATAGACTGATCATCATCACCTACGGCAAATAAGCTCGCTCCACCGCCGGCCAAAAGCTGTAGCCATGCGTACTGCAGCGGATTGGTATCCTGAAACTCATCGACCAGAATGTGCCGAAACCTTTGTTGATAGTGCGTACGTACCGGTTCGTGGTTGTGCAACAACTCAAGTGCACGCAACAAAAGCTCCGGAAAATCCACCACGCCTTCGCGCTGGCATTGCGCCTCATACAGCTCATAGATCTCCCGCATACGGCGGCCAAACGGATCATCGACTTGCACAGCTGATGGTCGCAGGCCTTCCTCTTTACAGCGATTGATAAATCGCTGGGCATCACGCGCCGGATACTTGTCATCGTCAATGGCGTGGGCCTTGAGCAAACGCTTGATTAACGCGAGCTGGTCCGTTGTATCGAGAATCTGGAACGTCTGTGGCAACCCTGCATCACGACTGTGCGCACGCAGCATCCGATGGCAAAGCCCATGAAACGTACCAATCCACATGCCGCGCGTATCAATCGGCAACATGGCGCCGACTCGAGACTGCATTTCCTTGGAAGCCTTGTTGGTGAACGTCACCGCGAGAATAGACAACGGACTGGCGAGCCGGTTTTGAATCAGCCAGGCAATCCGTGTAGTCAGAACTTTGGTTTTGCCGCTACCTGCACCCGCTAAAACAAGCGCATGACCCCCAGTCAGCGTGACAGCCTGACGCTGAGGGTCGTTCAGTTGCTCGACTGTCATGCCGCGTAGCGGCGCAGTCGCAGTGCGAACTCCTGTAGGCTGGCGATGCCACTTTGTTGGGCCCGCTGGCACCATGCTTGTAAATCATGAAGCAACTGCTCGCTACTGGCGCTCGAGCTTTCCCACAAACGCATCAACTCGCGACGCATCTGAACCATCGTTGAAAGCGACTCCGTTTGCGACAAAGCAGCATCGATGCGCTCGCGCTCGGCAGGCGCCAGGGTCTCATCACCCCGGCCAAGCCAGTGCACAGCCGACTTCATGGCCTCAACATTCACAAGCGATCCGCCTTTGTGTTTGAGCTTGGAGAGCTCATCCTGGCAAGCTTGACGCATGATGCTGGAGTAACGGGCCAAGACTTCATAACGGTGGGCAATCACACCTTGCAAGGTACGCTGGTCAACCGTCGCTTTATCGGCCTCGAGCTTGAGCTTGGGTGCCACCTTGCGAATATCGGCCAATCCAAAGAATTTCAGAATCTGGAGATAACCCCAGCCAATGTCGATTTCGAACCAGCGGCTCGAAAATTTAGCTGACGTACCATAAGCATGGTGGTTATTGTGCAGCTCCTCACCACCGATAATGATGCCGATCGGAAAAACGTTCGTGCTCGTATCTGGCGAGGCAAAGTTACGGTAGCCCCAGTAATGACCCAAGCCGTTGACAACGCCAGCAGCCCAAAACGGAATCCAGGCCATTTGTACCGCCCAGACTGTCAGGCCGATGGCGCCAAACAAAGCCAAGTCAATGCCCAGCATGATGAGAATGCCCAGAGCACTGTGCTTAGAGTAGACGTTACGCTCCATCCAGTCGTCAGGAGTGCCATAACCGAACTTCTTCAGTGTTTCGGCGTTTTTGGACTCATCACGATATAGTTCAGCGCCGCGGAACATGACTCGACCAATGCCGTAAATCATGGGCGAATGCGGATCACCCTCACGCTCGCAACGAGCGTGATGCTTACGGTGAATGGACACCCACTCTTTGGTCACCATGCCGGTGGTCATCCAGAGCCAAAACCGGAAAAAGTGAGCCACTGCCGGATGCAGATCCACCCCACGGTGAGCCTGGGAGCGATGCAGATAAATTGTGACCGCAACGATGGTGACGTGAGTCATCACCAAAGTGAAGATCAGAATCTGCCACCAGGTGGCTTGCGTAATGCCGCCGGCAGCCAATGAAATCAGTGTATCCATGTAATGTCTATGCCCTGCAAATAAAGATGTAGCCTGAGTTTAGCCCAGAGTTTGGCGTGGCGATACGTATCAACCAAGCTTTGTTGATAGATATCAAAATCAAAACCTAAGCATATGAAATAAAAGAACTATTTTGACGACATTCGTAGTATCCCTACCACAGTCGCCGCATCGGCTTTGTGACAGACCCGATAGATGTCAAAAACCGCCATCAGCCCCCGACAAGATTGCTCGGTGATTCGAGACCTTCACTAAGCTTGCTTTTGCAAAACCGCCGCAAAAAAACCGTCGGTACCGTGCCAGTCTGGGCGCAACCTGAGCATGCCTGATTCGTCAACCGCATTGGTTGGACAGACCGGCAGGCATTCAGTTGCATTGATCAGCGTGAATTCAGGGTGTTTCTCTAGAAACTGCTCGATCTGGGCTTCGTTTTCTTCGCGCAAAAAACTGCAGGTGGCATAGACAAGTCGCCCGCCTGGTCTGACGCACTTAGCCGCCTGAATCAGGATGCTGGCCTGTTCAAGACAAAGTCTGGCAAGCTGTTCCGGATCTTGGCGCCATTTGAGGTCGGGATTACGTCGAAGGGTTCCCAAACCGGTGCAAGGCGCATCCACTAACACGCGATGTGCTTTGCCAGTCAACCTGGCTACTCGATCGTCGCGCTCATGGCGGATGACAACAGGATGGATGTTGCTTAGTCCACTGCGCGCAAATCGTGGTTTTGCACGAGCCAGCCTCGCGGCAGACACGTCAAACGCGTAAAGACGCCCGGTTGAGCGCATCATGGCTCCGAGCGCCAACGTTTTGCCGCCAGCACCCGCACAAAAATCAATCACCATCTCGCCACGCTTGGGGGCAACCAAATGCGCGAGCAACTGACTACCCTCGTCTTGCACCTCGATGACGCCATCGGCAAACAACTGCCAGCGATTGATCGGAGGGTGCCCTGTCAAGCGAACACCCTCGGGCGAATACGGCGTGGCCTCAGCTGCAAAGCGGCTGCCTTGCAACTGGGCTTGAATCTGTTCAAGCACTGAATGCCGATCGCCCTTTAAGAGATTCACACGCAAATCGACCGGCGCTCCCTGCAGCAAGGACGCCGCATAACTTTCTGGATCTGGCAGTTGCTTTAATCCCGCCTCGATCCAGTCCGGGACACTGAACCGCAACCCAAAAGGCAGGCTAGCAGGATCAATTTGTTCGCTGTGAGAAGCCCAGGCTAATTGGTCAGGTGTCAATGCTGTCTGGCGGCTGGATTCATCTAGCGTTGCAAACAATCCGCCGGCGGCGAGCTTGACCTCCATGCTGCCAGACCCAGTTTGAGCGTGATGACGGTACCGACGTAAATGCCTGAGAACGTCAAATACCGCTTCGGCCACTTGGGCTCGATCGCGTGCGCCCATGGCCGGGTTGGCACGAAAATACTTTGACAACAAAACGTCCGCTGGTTGCTGCCAAGTCAGCACCTGCTTGAGCACCTCGCTGACTTGTTCGATGCGTCGCGATCCGGCACTGTCGCTTGAGCTCTTACCTGTATTTTTGCCCAAGCGTCTGCCTGACTGGCGCTGCCCGCTTGGCTTGGTCCGGTCGCGCGTTCCTGATTTGTTCATTCATCTTTCCACAAATGCCTTTGCGTCACGCCCTCAAGCGCGACCTGCCCAGCCTGGTTGATTTGTACCCGTCCTTCGGCGAGCCAGCGAACTGCTCGGGGGTAGATTTGATGTTCCACGCTCAGAACCCGTTCGGATAAAGCCTCGGGCGTATCGTTGGGCTTAACTGGAACTGCTGCCTGAGCAATGATAGGGCCGTGATCGAGCTGGTCAGTCACAAAGTGCACCGTGCAGCCATGCCAACCCACCCCAGCGGCAATCGCTTGCTCATGGGTCTTAAGTCCGGGAAACGCCGGCAGTAGCGAGGGGTGGATGTTGACCAGTCTATTACGAAACTTCGCCACAAAGCCTGGCGTCAATATGCGCATAAACCCAGCCAAGAGCACGTAATCCGGTCGATCGGCCTCGATCACTTCAGCCAAACGATTGTCAAACGCCTGCCGATCAGCAAACTCGCGGTGCGGCACGACTGCAGTTGCCAAACCCTGCTGTCTCGCCCATTCAATGCCAGGCGCGTGCGTTTCGTTGGCGATGACGCGGACAAACTCCGCTGGCCAGCCCTGTGAGCGTGATTGCTCGATGATTTGCTGCATATTGCTGCCACGGCCAGATATCAGGATCACAAATCGGCGGGCAACAGCGTGAGGGTCAGTCATGTAGATTGCCTTAACGGCATGAAATAAAAAATAAGTCCAGTCCGAGATTGTAAACTGCAGGTCGTGAAACATTCTCTATCAGCCGTGCGCATCATCCGCCACCTGCCCGCTTGGCCACCTGTGGCCGCAAGCGCGTTGACTATTGGTAACCTCGACGGGGTGCATCTTGGACACCTTGCCATGCTTGATCGAGTTCGATTGGCGGCCCAAGAACGCCGTTTGACACCATCGGTGCTGACCTTTCATCCGCACCCCAGAACCTACTTCGCACAAATACAAGGCGTGCCTCACCAAGCGCCGTTAAAAATTAACGGTTTTCGGGACAAGCTCGGCAGAATCGCTGCAGCGGGAATCGAACAAATCGCATTGCTGCGATTTAATGCCGTCATGGCACAAATGCCGCCTGAGGAATTTGTGCGAAAGCTCTTGGTTGAGCAACTGCAGATGCGCTGGCTCATGGTCGGACCAGATTTTCGGTTCGGACATCGCCGCAGTGGCGATATCGAATTACTCGCCCGCATGGCACCCGAGCTCGGCTTTGAACTTGAAGTTCTCTCTGAAGTCTCCGATCAGGACGGTCAACGCATTTCGAGCTCCCAGGTGCGCCAGGCCATGCAAGCCGGTGACATGTCTCGCGTGGCCAACCTGCTTGGGCAACCATGGCGGGTCACCGGTCGAGTGTTGCACGGCAAAAAACTGGGGCGCACGCTTGGCTTCCCGACTTTGAACCTCAAAGTCAGTGACAACACTGCCGCGCGTTTCGGCATTTATGTAGTCCGCGTACACGGCCTGGGTCCCGCACCCCTGCCTGGCATCGCTAGCCTTGGTAAACGTCCAACCGTTGACGATGATCTCGGTGTCTTGCTTGAGACACACATACTTGATGCCAATATCGATGCCTACGGTAAACTCGTGTCTGTCGAACTGCTGCAACACGTGCGGGACGAGCAGAAATTCCCTGACTTAACTTCCTTAACAGCCGCGATGCAAGGCGATCGCCAGCACGCGAAGGATTACTTTGCGCACCATGGACTACAAGACCACGCTTAACCTGACTGATACGCCGTTTCCGATGCGCGGCAATTTACCCAAGCGAGAGCCCGAATGGGTCGCGCAGTGGGAAGAAAAAGGGGTCTACAAAGCCATTCGACAGGCCAGCGCCGGGCGCCCCAAGTTCATTCTGCATGATGGTCCGCCCTACGCCAATGGTTCGATTCATATTGGTCATGCTGTAAACAAAATTCTGAAAGACATCATCGTTAAAAGCCGCAACATGGCTGGCTTTGACGCTCAGTACGTGCCTGGCTGGGACTGCCATGGCATGCCGATTGAGATTCAGATCGAGAAACAGTTTGGCAAGTCGCTACCCGTGGCTGAGGTTCAGGCCAAGGCTCGCGCCTACGCACTCGAACAAATTGACAACCAACGCAAGGACTTTAAGCGTCTTGGCGTACTCGGTCAGTGGGATGAACCGTATCTCACCATGAACTTTAAGGCCGAAGCCAACGAGATTCGGGTTCTATCACGGATCTTGCAAAAGGGTTATGTGTTTCGCGGCCTAAAACCCGTGAACTGGTGCTTCGATTGTGGCTCGGCGCTGGCTGAAGCTGAGGTTGAGTACGCTGACCGGACTGATCCAGCAATTGACGTGGCGTTTCCGTTTGCCGACAAAGTAGCTATTGCCAAGGCGTTTGGCGTCAATTCCGTTGCCGATGGTGCGATCGTCATCTGGACCACCACAGCCTGGACCGTGCCCGCAAACCAGGCACTGAACATCCATCCGGAATTTGAGTACGCCTTGGTCGAATTAGATGAGCCACGCGCGACTGGCTCGTTATTGATTCTCGCCAAAGACCGGGTCGATGCGTGTCTTGATGGCTGGGGACTTAGCGGCAAAGTATTAGCGACTGCCACTGGCGAGAAGCTCGCCGGCCTGACCTTCAAGCACCCGTTGGCTGACAGCGACGCAGGCTACGATCGACTGTCACCAATTTATCTTGGCGATTACGTCACGCTCGATACCGGAACCGGTGTCGTGCACTCCTCGCCTGCCTATGGGGTGGAAGACTTTATCTCTTGCAAGGCGCACGGCATGACCGACGACCAGATCCTCAATCCGGTCATGGGCGATGGCAACTATGCCTCGTGGCTGCCGCTGTTTGGTGGCATGTCGATTTGGGACGCCAACCCCAAGATCGTTCAAACCCTGCAAGACGCCGGGACACTTATCAAACAAAACAAACACCGCCACAGCTACATGCATTGCTGGCGCCACAAGACACCGGTCATCTATCGCGCTACCAACCAGTGGTTTGCGGGCATGGACGTCGAACCAGAAGATGATGGCCCGACGCTTAGGACATCAGCCTTGGCAGCGATCGAACAGACCGCCTTTTATCCAAGCTGGGGCAAGGCTCGCCTACACAATATGATTGCGCACCGCCCAGACTGGACGCTATCGCGCCAACGCCAATGGGGTGTGCCCATGGCGTTTTTTGTGCACAAGGAAACCGGTCACTTACATCCCGATACGCCAGCATTGTTGGAAAAAGTCGCGCAACGCGTCGAAAAAGCTGGCATCGAGGCTTGGCAGACACTTGATCCCGCCGAGTTGCTTAGCCCTGAAGACGTCAAACTCTACGAAAAGAATCGTGACACGCTCGATGTCTGGTTTGACTCGGGTTCGACCCACGCCACTGTCATCGGTGGACCGAACAACCAAAATCATGGCTCACACGGCACCGAATTAGCCTGGCCGGCTGATCTTTACCTTGAAGGCTCCGATCAGCACCGTGGCTGGTTTCATTCATCGCTGCTCACCGGGTGCATGCTCTATGGCCGCGCACCCTACAAAGGGCTTCTGACGCATGGCTTTGTGGTTGATGGTGACGGCAAAAAAATGAGCAAGTCAGTTGGCAACGTGATTGCCCCGCAAAAGGTCTCTGACTCACTTGGTGCGGAGATCTTGCGTTTGTGGGTAGCTAGCACCGACTATGCCGGTGAATTGTCTATCTCCGATGAAATTCTCAAACGCGTTGTGGAAAGCTATCGTCGTATTCGCAATACGATTCGGTTTCTGCTGGCCAACCTGTCCGATTTCAAAGAAACCGACAATCTGGTCGCCGTAAAAGACCTGATGGAAATCGACCGCTATGCGTTGGTTATGACGGCTCAGGTGCAAGCCGAAGTGCTAGCCCATTACGAACGCTATGAGTTTCACCCCTCGATGTCACGCCTGCAAACCTTCTGTTCAGAAGATTTGGGCGCTTTTTACCTCGACGTGCTCAAAGACAGACTCTACACCAGCGCACCGAACAGTCTGGACCGACGTAGTGCCCAGACTGCCCTGCTGCACATCACACAGGCATTGCTCAAGATGCTCGCACCCGTGTTGTCGTTTACCGCTGAGGAAGCTTGGGAAGTCCTGCGCGACATCACCCTGGCGCCTGTTGATGAAAACTCGAATGTCACCATCTTTGCCCAGTGCTACTACGACATCCCCACGGTTAGAGACCATGATGTACTGATGAGCAAATGGCACCGGTTGCGTGAAATCCGTGCCGAGGTGCTCAAAACCCTGGAAGTTTTGCGTGCTGATGGCCAGATTGGCGCCTCCCTGCAAGCCGAGGTCGACATCTACGCCCCTGCCGAGGACTTAGCAGCTTTGCAAAGCATTGGTGACCAACTGAAGTTTCTCATGATCACCTCGCGTGCAACAGCGCACACAAGCAACGACGGCCTTCGTGTCGAGGCAACCCCGTCAAATCATCAAAAGTGCGGCCGCTGCTGGCATTACGTCGCTGACGTTGGCCAAGATGCCGAGCACCCGGAAATCTGCGGGCGGTGCGCGAGTAATTTAGCTGAAGCTACCGGTGGCTAGGACATTAATGCGAAAGTGGCTTGGGCTAGCCGTGATCCTGGTGGTGGTTGACCAAATCACCAAGCTAGTCGCTCAGAGTACGATGCGCTTTGGCGAGCGCATCCACGTGTTGCCCGTGTTTGACTTCACGTTAGTCTACAACCGGGGCGCTGCATTTAGTTTTCTGGCGCAAGGCGACGGTTGGCAACGCTGGTTTTTGTCGGGCATTGCGGTGGCAGCCATTGTGTTTATTCTTTGGCTCATGAAAACCCAGGCACACGACTCGCGGCGCATGATGCTTGCGTTGACACTGATCCTGAGCGGTGCCATCGGAAATTTGATTGATCGGCTGTTTTATGGTCACGTGGTGGACTTTTTGCTGGTGTATTGGCACCCTTGGTACTACCCGGCATTCAATATCGCTGACACGGCCATAACCCTCGGTGCTATTCTGCTGATCTGGGATGAATGGCAGCGTTGGCGACAATCGCGTAGAACCAGCCAATCAACGTCTAAATGAGGCCAGTCATGGGTGACTTGCTCGACAAGCACATCGTTTTGGGGATCAGCGGCGGCATAGCTTGCTACAAATCGGCCGACTTGGTGCGCCGCTTGATTGAGCAAGGCGCCACCGTGGACGTGGTCATGACCGATAGCGCATGTAAGTTTGTGACACCTGTCACATTTCAAGCGCTGTCTGGCAGGCCGGTTTATACCGATCTCTGGGATAATCGTGCCCCGAACAATATGGTGCACATCAACCTGACCCGCCAGGCGGATCTGGTTTTGATTGCCCCAGCCACAGCCAATCTCATGGCCAAACTTGCGCAAGGACTGGCAGATGATCTGCTGACCACACTTTGCCTAGCCAGTACCAAGCCACTGATGATCGCACCGGCCATGAACCGTGAAATGTGGCAAGCACCCTCTACACAGCGCAATGTAAGCCAACTAAGAACTGACGGCGTTCAAATCCTGGGACCTGGAACCGGTGAGCAGGCATGCGGCGAAACCGGCGATGGACGCATGCTCGAGCCGCATGAACTGGTTGCGGCTGTTCGTGCCCATTTCCAACCCAAAACCATGAAGGGATTGAGCGTATTGCTGACTGCTGGGCCAACTTGCGAGCCCATAGACCCAGTACGTGTCATTACCAACCGTTCATCTGGCAAGACCGGCTACGCGCTGGCTCAAGCAGCCCACGAAGCTGGTGCGCAAGTCACACTCGTATCCGGTCCAACGGGTCTACCCTGCCCGCCTGGCGTCACCCGAATTTCAGTGCAAACTGCTCAACAGATGCACCAAGCCGTCATGCAACATGCAAGCACCAGCGATATTTTTATCGCTGTAGCCGCAGTGGCAGATTGGCGCGTGGCCAATGCTTCAACAGAGAAACTTAAAAAAACCGATGGTCAACCGCCCAAACTCGAGTTCGCGATAAACCCGGATATCTTGAAAGACGTAGCCGGGATGGCCAATGGTCCATGGTGCGTAGGATTTGCGGCTGAGACCACGCTAGACCCAGAACAAGCGCAAGCCAAGCGACAGCGCAAGGCAGTCCCACTACTAATTGCCAATCTCGCTCAACAAGTCATGGATGCAGACCACACAACGATCCATCTGGTTGATGACACAGGCATGACGGCCATGGGCACTGGCCATAAGCTTGACATCGCCCGCAAGTTGATGAGCGAAATTTACAAACGATACCGACAACATCAAGCCTGAACGGCTACACTTGGCGCACTCAAAGGTTATCCATGATTGCCTAAACCCCAGAATTTCACCTCACCAATTCGAGTTAGATTACCTGATGCAAGCCTACATCGACCAACTCAGTCTGTTTATCGAAGCCAACCAAGCCTGGGCAGGCCTGGTGGTTTTTTTGTTGACGCTAGGCGAATCGATGATCGTCATTGGCATCATGATTCCTGCCACTGCACTGTTGCTTTTTACCGGCGGGCTGGTTGGCTCGGGCACCTTGCCGGTCACACCCATCCTGTTGTGGGGAATCTTGGGTGCCATCGTCGGTGATGCTGTCTCCTTCTGGTTGGGGCGTTGGATTGGACCGACCATTTTGCGCTGGCGACTTTTAAAGCGTCACCGCGGCACCGTGGCACGGGCTCGACTGTTCTTCTACCGCTATGGGTTTTTATCGATCTTCTTCGGGCGATTTCTGGGGCCTATACGAAGCACGATTCCAACTGTCGCTGGCGTCATGGGCATGGGCCAATGGCGGTTTCAGC
Organism: Burkholderiaceae bacterium; assembly: GCA_021208885.1. Classification (GTDB taxonomy): domain Bacteria; phylum Pseudomonadota; class Gammaproteobacteria; order Burkholderiales; family Burkholderiaceae_B; genus Algicoccus. The sequence goes on along the minus strand of JAJOJF010000025.1, from coordinate 17,436 downwards.
TGGCTAACACCTTATCGGCCATTGTTTGGGTTCCACTGATGTTGCTGCCAGGTTTTTTAGCAGCAAAGAGTGTTGAGGCTGCAAAAACTGCCAACAACCTAACGCTATACATCGGTGGTGGCCTATCGGTCGTTGTCGGCATCTGGTTGCTCTACATGTTCACAAAAACCCGTGGGTCGGCAAACGTACGCCAACAAAAACGATTAAATCGCCACGGCCACCCGAGACACGCACAACAGCCATCTGAGGAGAAGTCGCCTTGAGCTCAGCCGCCAAGACTGTCGACGTCAAGATTCTCGACCCGCGATTGAAAGACAACTTGCCAGCCTATGCCACGCCAGGCTCGGCTGGCCTAGACCTAAGAGCATGCCTGCAAGAGCCGATTGATCTGGCACCGGGTCAAACCGTGCTAGTGCCGACCGGCTTGTCGATTCATATCGCTGATCCAGGATACGCCGCCATGATCTTGCCTCGATCAGGCATGGGCCACAAAAACGGCATCGTGCTGGGCAATTTGGTCGGACTCATCGACTCGGATTACCAAGGGCCACTCATGGTGTCGACCTGGAACCGCGGCCAAACCCCCTTTCGCCTCGAGCCCATGGAACGATTGGCTCAACTAATCATTGTGCCGGTAGTGCAGGCTGAATTTCGGGTGGTGGAGGACTTTGAATCGCAAAGCGACCGGGGCGCTGGTGGCTTTGGAAGCACCGGCAGACAATAGCCCCATCAAGCAAAAGGCCACCATTGTTTGGTGGCCTTTTGCTAGGTGAAACAGAACAATACCGATCTACTGCTCGTGCACAAGCTCTTTGGGCGAGTCCTTTTTCTTGCCCGAAGGCTCGTCCTCGTCAAATTGCAGATGCACCTTGTCGTTATCATCAATATCCAGCGTGACCGAGCCGCCATTGACCAATCGCCCGAACAGCAACTCATCAGCCAAAGCACGACGCAACATGTCCTGAATCAAACGCTGCATCGGTCTAGCCCCCATCAGCGGGTCAAACCCATGCTCAGCGAGATAGTCACGCAGCTTCTCGGTAAACGTGGCGTCAACTCGTTTTTCATGCAACTGATCTTCAAGCTGCATCAGGAACTTGTCGACCACGCGCAAGATGATTTCTCTGGACAAGGCGGCAAAATGAACGATGGCGTCAAGCCGGTTACGGAACTCCGGCGAGAACAAACGCTTGATCTCACCCATCTCGTCACCCGTCTCGCGAGTGTTGGCAAATCCAATGGTGGGCTTACTCATCGCTTCAGCGCCAGCATTCGTCGTCATGATGAGAATCACATTGCGGAAATCGGCCTTGCGACCATTGTTGTCAGTCAGCGTGCCGTGATCCATCACCTGCAGCAGGATATTAAACACATCGGGGTGCGCCTTCTCGATCTCATCGAGCAGCAACACGCAATGCGGTTGCTTGTTGATCGCCTCGGTCAACAACCCACCCTGATCATATCCAACATATCCCGGAGGCGCGCCAATCAGTCGAGACACCGTATGGCGCTCCATGTACTCCGACATGTCAAAACGCAGCAATTCGATGCCAAGCGTGAAAGCGAGCTGCCTGGCCACCTCTGTCTTGCCCACACCAGTAGGGCCTGAAAACAGGAAAGAGCCAATGGGCTTTTCTGGTTTACCGAGACCCGAACGAGCCATTTTGATGGCGGCAGCCAACGCCTCGATTGCTGTATCTTGCCCGAACACCACCGTCTTTAGATCGCGTTCGAGGGTCGCAAGGCGACTACGATCATCGGTGGAAACCGATTGTGGCGGGATGCGAGCGATCTTGCAGATGATGGTTTCGATCTCGTGCTTGCCAATGACTTTCTTTTGCTTTGAGCGTGGCAAGAGCTTTTGCGCAGCACCAGCCTCATCGATCACATCAATGGCTTTATCAGGCAGGTGACGGTCGTTGATGTGGCGCGCCGATAGTTCAGCAGCTGCCGAAAGCGCAGCCGCTGAATACTTGACGCCGTGATGCTCTTCAAACCGTTGCTTTAAGCCGCGCAAAATCTGTACGGTTTGATCCACGGTGGGTTCAACGATATCCACCTTTTGGAATCTGCGCGACAAGGCAGCATCTTTCTCAAAAATCCCGCGGAACTCCGTGTAAGTGGTGGCGCCAATGCAGCGCAGCTGTCCAGAAGACAACGCGGGCTTTAGCAAGTTCGAAGCATCCAGCGTGCCGCCTGAGGCGGACCCAGCGCCGATCAAAGTATGAATTTCATCGATAAACAAAATCGCATCAGGGTTGCTCTTCAGTTGCTTTAATACCGCCTTTAAGCGCTGCTCAAAATCACCCCGATACTTGGTGCCTGCCAACAATGAGCCCATGTCCAAAGCGTAGACCTGAGCGCCTTGCAAGATATCGGGCACTTCCTTTTTTACGACGCGATACGCCAGGCCTTCGGCAATAGCGGTTTTACCAACACCCGCCTCACCAACCAGCAGAGGGTTATTTTTGCGACGTCGACACAGGATTTGAATCACCCGCTCAATTTCCTGATCACGACCGATCAAGGGATCAATGCGTCCGGCTTGGGCAGCGGCATTTAAATCCTGCGCGTACTGGTCCAGCGGTGATTGACGCGAATCTGGCGTCTCTTCAGACTGAGTGCTTGACTCCTTGGCGGTTGCTGGCGCTTCGGGCTGTTGGTTTTTAGTAATGCCGTGGGACAGGAAGTTGACTACGTCAAGCCTTGATATGCCCTGCTGCTGCAGGTAATACACAGCGTGGGAGTCTTTCTCACCAAAAATGGCAACCAACACGTTGGCGCCCGTCACCGGTTTTTTAGACGTGCCGCCCGCTGAAACATGCATGATGGCGCGTTGGATGACCCGCTGAAACCCAAGGGTAGGCTGAGTATCCACTTCACCACCCTCAGGAATTACAGGCGTGTTGTCGGTCACAAACTTGCGCAAGCTCGATCGCAAATCGTCAAGGTCCGCAGCGCAGGCTTTAAGCACTTCAATGGCCGCTGCATTGTCTAGCAACGCTAGCAGCAAGTGCTCGACAGTAATGAACTCGTGGCGCGCCGAGCGCGCTTCCACGAATGCCATATGCAAACTAACTTCAAGCTCTTGGGAAATCACGTTTCCTCCCCTTGCTGCCAAACCCAACACGTTGATGACGACAGCTTACTCAATTAATCCAATTCGTTGTAACCATTCTACGCACCAGCAGTAAATTTTGCCTAATCCCCTACTGGTTCCATCACGCATTGCAACGGATGCTGCTGACTTCTGGCAAACTGTAGGACTTGATGGATACGGGTAGCTGCCACATCTTGCGGATAAATGCCACACACACCCTTGCCCTCATGATGAACCGTCAGCATGATTCGCATGGCTTCCTCCTGGCTCTTGCCAAAAATTTTCTGTAGCACATGCACCACAAACTCCATTGGCGTGTAATCATCGTTCAAAAGAATTACTTGGTACATCGGTGGGGGTTTTACCCGAGAGGATTGCTTCTCTAATACGAGGGAGCCAGAGGAGTCGCCTTGAGTAGCCATGGTCGTAATCGGTACTGAAATTGAGGGATTACCGCCAAGTTTATTGCAGCCGGCACTAAGAGAAAACCCGCTAATGTCTTGACGGCAAACACAAATGTGACGCATATTTCGCTCGTGCGGCAACTGATTGTTTCGGTCGCGGCATCCGTGGGGCGACGAGCAACAAATCGCCCTTAGATAATTTTTAGGCAATAAGAGGCAGTCGCGATGTCTGATTCGACCAACGCCCCAGACGCTCAGGGCAACCCGACCGCTACCGGAACGGTCAAGTGGTTTAACGATGCCAAAGGCTTCGGCTTTATCACCCCGGACGACGGTGGCGAAGATTTGTTCGCTCACTTTTCATCCATCCAAATGAATGGTTTCAAAACACTCAAGGAAGGCCAGAAGGTCAATTTTGAAATCACTCAAGGGCCCAAGGGCAAACAAGCCGTCAATATAACGGCAGGGTAAACAGCGCGCGGGAATAACCCCCCGCGCGTTGCTTGTTTTAGCCACGTCACTTGAGAGAATCGCAATGAGGCCTCAAGTGGGGCTGTTGATTTGTCTTTGTTTTTCCGGTCCGCAATTTTTTTAAGGGTTGGTGGGCGCTCGCCGTTTCATTCCCGTTTCATGAACAAACACAAACTGATAAAAGCGCTGTGCGCAAACCTCCTACTCTTTGCAGCACTCACCAGCGGTTTTTTGACAGAGCCAGTCAGGGCACAAACGCCCACAAATCTGCCGACGATTGATTTGTATCTGGGAATGCATCGCTTAAAAGCCGAACTCGCCATCGAACCGCCTGACCGCGCCACGGGCCTTATGTGGCGCAAATCCATGCCAGAAAACCAGGGCATGCTCTTTGTGTTCGAGAGCCACGCCATTCATTGCTTCTGGATGCGAAACACTTTCATCCCACTATCGATTGCTTTTTTGCGCGATGATGGCTCAATTGTCAACATCGAAGACATGCAACCTCAGCAACTCACGAGCCACTGCCCAATTGAACCAGTGCGCTATGCGCTAGAAGTCAATCAGGGTTGGTTTGCCAAACGCAATATCCAACCCCCATTGAAGGTGCGCGGATTGCCAAACTGAGTCAGACGACCGCTGGCAAGCCGCTTAGACTCAAACGCGCTCAATCACCATGGCGATGCCTTGGCCAACGCCAATGCACATGGTGCAAAGCGCGTAGCGACCGTTGGTGCGATGCAATTGATTGACGGCCGTCATCACCAGACGTGCACCCGAGGCGCCCAAGGGGTGACCAAGCGCAATCGCGCCACCGTTTGGATTCACGCGGGCATCATCGTCAGCGACACCAAGCATGCGCAAGGTTGCCAGACCCTGAGCTGCAAATGCTTCATTTAATTCAATGACATCCATTTGCTCAATCGACAGCCCGGTCATGGCTAGCACTTTTTGAGAGGCAGGAGCAGGACCAATACCCATGATGCGCGGCTCCACGCCAGCGGTCGCCATGCCAACAACTCGAGCGCGAGGGATCAAACCATGACGCTTGGCGGCACTTTCATTAGCGATCAACATAGCAACGGAGCCGTCATTGACGCCAGACGCATTGCCAGCTGTCACAGAGCCCCCTTCACGCACGACGCCTTTTAACTTGGCCAATGCCTCAAGACTGGTTTGCCGCGGGTGCTCATCTTTGGCTACCACGATTGGATCGCCTTTGCGCTGCGGGATGTGAACAGGTGTGATTTCCGCATCGAAGATGCCTGTAGCCTGTGCATTGGCTGCTTTTTCTTGGCTCGCCATGGCGAACTTGTCTTGATCGTCACGAGAAACACCAAACTGGTCCGCCACGTTCTCAGCAGTTTCTGGCATCGAGTCAATGCCGTACTGTGCTTTCATCAGCTTGTTGACAAAGCGCCAGCCAATGGTTGTGTCGTAAATGTCCGCTGACCGAGAAAACGCCGTTTCCGCCTTGCCCATCACAAATGGCGCACGGCTCATGCTTTCCACACCACCCGCAATCATGAGTTCGGCTTCGCCAGCACGAATCGCGCGAGCAGCGGTGCCCACGGCATCCATGCCCGAGCCACACAATCGGTTAATGGTTGCCCCAGGCACAGTCGTGGGCAAACCAGCGAGCAACGCCGCCATTCGAGCCACGTTTCGATTGTCTTCGCCTGCCTGGTTGGCGCAACCATACAGAACATCGTTAACCCGATCCCAATCAACACCCGAATTGCGTTCAATAAGGGCTTTAATCGGCAATGCGCCAAGGTCATCCGTTCGCACCGACGACAACGCGCCCCCGTAGCGCCCGATTGGTGTGCGGGTAGCGTCACAAATAAAAGCGTGGTTTGCGGCCATGATTTCCCTCTGCTAATTCGTGTATTTGGTCAGGCAGGATCAACTCAAGTCGGGTTGACCCTGTTGTTGCCGCCGATCATAAAACACAAAACGCCTGCGCATAGATCACGCGCAGGCGTTTTGTGTGGTACGAGAAGATACGCTAGATAACAACGCCGGTTGACAGCGCATCATCCAGTTGAGGCTTAGGCGAAGTTTTTCTCGGCAAACGACCAGTTCACCAAGTTCCAGAATGTCTCAAGATATTTCGGACGTGCGTTGCGATAGTCGATGTAATAGGCGTGCTCCCACACATCACAGGTCAGCAGCGGCTTGTCTGCCGTGGTGAGCGGCGTAGCAGCGTTGCTGGTATTGACAATATCAACCGAGCCATCGGCTTTCTTCACCAGCCAGGTCCAGCCAGAACCAAAATTGCCAGCCGCTGATTTGTTGAAGGCTTCTTTAAAGGCATCAACGCTGCCCCACTTGGCCTTGATGGCATCAGCCAAAGCACCGCTCGGCTCACCGCCACCTTTGGGAGACAGGCTGTTCCAGTAGAACGTGTGATTCCAGACTTGCGCGGCGTTGTTGAAGATGCCACCAGAAGACTTCTTGACGATGTCTTCGAGTGAAGCGTTTTCGAACTCCGTACCAGGAATCAGGTTGTTCAAGTTCGTGACATATGTCTGATGGTGTTTGCCGTAGTGGTACTCCAGCGTCTCCTTGGAGATATGTGGTGCCAGAGCATCCATCTCGTAAGGCAACGGTGCAAGGGTGTGAGTCATGGAAACGGTTTCCTTTTTTTGGTTTGAGCGAAACTTTCGTATCTCGAGCGGCGATTGCTTCGGCAATCACCACATCAAGCAGATTGTAGCCAAGCGTAACAGATGACCTTCTCAATCCTGTACCGGCAAACGGGTTTCCGGATCGAGCAATACTTCATCGACCGTGGCATTTGCACTGCCACGAGCAAAATCAATGACCAGCCTGTCGTTGACTGCCAAGGTCTGCGCGTCGGTCACTATACGTCCATCCGAGCTGCGAACTATCGCAAAACCGCGTGCCAGCGGCGCCATTGGCGACAGCCCGTTGAGCATAGCCGTTAGCCGCTCAAGCTGCCGAGACCACGCGTTTGCTCGCTGTTGCCAAGCCAACACCAAACGATCACGGGCTTGCTGCGCACGCTGACTGGCTCGGGCCACGTCTGGCGCGGCGTACCTTAATCGTTGTGACAGCAAAGCAAGTTGGTGGCCACGCGCGGCGATTCGCTCAGACGGCGACACCAGCTTGATGCCCAGGCGATCCACCCGTTGAGCCAGACGCTCTAGCTTGCGCGAGATGCGATCGGTCAGCATGCCAATACGAGAGGCGACAAGCTCTTGCAAGTCCACCCGTGCGGCACAGCAAAGCTCGGCAGCTGCCGTTGGTGTGGGGGCTCTTAGGTCGGCCACAAAATCTGCGATGGTTGTATCAGACTCGTGTCCGACCCCCGCGATAACGGGAATCACGCTCGCAGCAATATCTCGCGCCAAACTCTCGTCATTAAACGCCCATAAGTCTTCCATGCTGCCACCGCCGCGAACCAGCAAAATCGTGTCGACCTCTTGACGCTCGTTGGCCTTGGCCAACGCTTGCCTCAACGAAAGCGGTGCGGACTGGCCCTGCACCAAAGTTGGGTACACGATGACCGGCACATGGGGCGCGCGCCGAGCCAGCGTGGTCAACACATCGTGCAGCGCAGCAGCGCCTAAAGACGTAATCACACCAATGGCACGCGGCATGGGCGTGACTTGACGTTTGCCAGCAAGTTCAAACAGTCCCTCTGCTTTCAATTTAGCCTTCAAGAGCTCAAACTGGTCGTTCAGTGACCCGCGTCCGGCACGTCGCAGTGCCTGGATATTGATCTGAAACTCGCCGCGCGGCTCATAAAGCCCCACCCGCGCCTGCACCTCGACAACGTCCCCCACTGCAGGCATAAAAGCGCAATAGGCTTGACGGCCACGGAACATGACCGCACGCACCACTGCCTGGTCGTCTTTGAGCGAAAAATAAAAATGTCCTGAGGATGCTCGGGTAAAGCTCGAGACCTCACCGCGCAGCCAAACTAATCCAAACTCCGAGCCAAGCAAATCAGAGACGGCCTGGTTTAACTCGCTAACGCTGTAAACAGAGGCTTGGACGACGTGATTTTTGACGTTACTTTCAACTGTCATAAGGCTTTCCGAGGCAAAACTGTCCACAGATCCCAAAAACCCGTGATGTTTCATAAACACCACAGAATTTTGTCGGGCGTTTCCGTTATTTTTTTAATCTTACACAACAGATAATTCATATAACTAAATGATTAATAACAAAATAAAAAAACTCCGGATATGACTGCTTATTTTTTAAGCAAAGTACCTCGGAAAGCCGTAATTCGGTAAACCGCAATAGTTTTCCCGGACTTATCCACAGATTCTGTGGATAGTTTTTTGCTTACTCGGCTATCGATGCAACATGGGCCTGACTTGCCACATATAACCCTCAAACCGTACCATAGCGGTTGTCCGGCGACGCTGCCGTTTTCTATTGTCAAGGCGGTTCTATCTTGCAGTCAATCATTGCCGAGGCCGGCTGGCCGATCTGGCCTTTGCTGCTGATCTCTGTGATCGGCCTGGCCATTATTTTTGAGCGCTTGTTAAGCCTGCGCAGAGCGCGCGTTTGCCCAAAAGGCATCGCTAATGAGGCCATACGCCTGTATCGCAGCAATAGTCTTGATCCAGATTCGTTAGCCAAGCTCAGGGACTCCAGCCTGTGCGCCAGGGTTTTGGCGACGATCCTAATGCAACGCCACCAACCCTTGACTGAGCTTCGCTACCAGGCCGAACTCACTGGGTCAGACGTTGCACACGACATGCAAAGATTCTTGCCTGCGCTGTCTATGATTGCCACGGTCGCCCCCTTGATGGGTCTTTTTGGGACCGTCATTGGCATGATCGAGATTTTTGCGGCCTATCAGCCTGGCGGCACTGACCCGGGGCAGCTCGCTCGCGGCATCTCCATTGCACTCTACAACACAGGCTTTGGCATCCTGATCGCTGTACCCGCCGCGATGGCCCACAGGCTGTTGCGTGTTCACGTAGACAACCTGATGGTTCGAATCGAGCAAGAAAGTCGTCTTTTGCTAGAACAACTAAAGCCTTAAGGCACTGCCACCATGCTAATTCGCAGGCGCCCTGCTTCAGACGACCCCGACATCAACTTCATCCCGTTGATCGATGTTTTGTTGGTTATTGTGATTTTTTTAGCTGTTTCGACCACGTTTACCCAAGAGCGCGTCATGGAAGTGCTGCTGCCCAAGGCTCAGACGCAAGTCCAAGCGCCTGTCGCCATCACACTGACTGTGGCCGCTGACGGCCAGATGGCTATCAACGACAGGGTGTTGCCAGAAACCACGCTTGAGGCGATTGCTGCCGCACTATCAAGTCTTGCCAAGGGTGAGGATGTCGCCGTGGTGATCCGCGCCGATGCAAATGCCACCCACCAATCAGTAGTCACAGCCATGCAAGCCGCTAGCCGGGCCGGGATCCAGAAATTGAGCTTTGCAGCCCAAGTCGCTGACTAGGCCTGCTGATGTCGATTCGTGCCCATTTTCAGTCATGGATAAGCCGTCAGTGGCAAAAGAAAGGCATCTGGGCTTGGGTAACGTCGCCTTTGGCATTGGCCTATGGGTTGATTGCCAGCAAACGACGAGAAGCTTACCTGTCAGGCAAACAGAAACCCTACCGGGCACCCGTGCCAGTCTTGGTGATTGGCAACATTTACGTCGGCGGCACTGGCAAGACACCGCTGGCCTGTGCAATCGCTGAACTACTTCAGCGTCAGGGCTGGCATCCTGGTCTTGTGAGCCGAGGCTATGGCCGCTTAAATGATGCGACAGTGGCAACCGGCCAGGGCCCGGATCTCGACTGGCAAGAGTTTGGTGACGAACCAGCCCTGATCGCACATAAAACCGGTATGCCTGTCAGCGTTCACCAGAACAGAGCGCAAGCTGCAGAGTTGCTTCTGGCACGTTTTGCGCAAACCGACATCATCGTCAGCGACGATGGCCTACAGCATTACGGTCTAGCCAGAGATTTCGAAATCCTCGTACAAGATGATCGCGGCACAGGCAACGGATTTTTGCTGCCGGCCGGCCCTTTACGTGAATCGCTCGAACGCCTAAACGAGGTTGACTTGGTACTAACCCGCTCAACCCATATTCGGATTGGCTTGGAACCCGGATTCAGCTTACAAATCGACCAATTTTGGCAGCCAGCCACAGGCCTAAAACTCGATCCGGCGCAGTTCGTCACACAAGCCAAGAGCCAAGGATCGATTGCAGCAGCTGCTGGCATCGGCGTGCCACAGCGATTTTTCATGAGCCTGCTCGAAGTTGGCATCACCCTGCAAGACTGCTACCCCCTGGCCGACCACGCCGCAATTGATCTTCATTGGCTAAACAGTCTGTCGGCCAAGACTATACTCATCACCGAGAAAGACGCTATCAAGCTCGATAAACCGATCGCTGACCATCGAATTTGGGTGGCGCAAACGTCAGTTAATTGGTGGCGCGACGATATTGACGCGTTTTTGACACAACGGCTAGCCGCGGCTGGCATCAAACATTCGGAGTCATGAATCATGGACCACAAGCTACTGGACATCCTGGTTTGCCCGATTTGCAAAGGACGTCTGCAAATCAATGCGGACAAGTCCGGACTGATTTGCAGGGCAGACAATCTTGTGTTTCCGATAGACGATGGCATTCCCATCATGCTCGAATCGCAGGCCAAACCGCTTGAGACTGAGGCCGGCGCTAACGTCGGTAAAGCGAGTTAGTTACCAATGAGTTTTCATGTGATCATCCCGGCACGCTGGGCATCAACTCGCCTGCCCGGCAAAATGCTGGCTGATTTGGCCGGCAAGCCTCTGGTCGTGCGTACGGCTGAACAGGCTCGATTATCGAACGCTGACTCGGTCGTCGTGGCCACCGATCATGAACCAATTGCGCAAGCCGTTCGTGAGCACCAGCTTGAGGTGATCATGACCGATGCCGATCACCCCAGCGGCACGGATAGACTATCGCAGGCAGCACGACTGCTAGAGCTGCCTGACAATGCCATCGTGGTCAACGTCCAAGGCGATGAACCTTTGATCGACCCGGGTTTGATCAATCATCTGGCCAAGTGCCTGACAGACAATCCGGATGCGGCGATTGCCACGGCGCCGCGCGCATCATGGATCCCGAGATAAACAGCAACCCGAATGTGGTCAAAGTTGTGCTCAACGCCAGAGGCCAGGCGCTGTACTTCTCTCGGGCTGCCATCCCTTTCATGCGGCATCCAGTCGCCAATTTGACGGCCTTACACCACATTGGCATCTATGCTTACCGGGTGAGTTTTTTGCAAGCATTCCCCAGGCTCCCCCAGGGCTTGCTGGAACAAGCCGAATCGCTTGAACAGTTGCGTGCGCTCGAGCATGGCTTCAAAATCCAAGTCTTGATCACCGATGAACCCCATGCCGCTGGCGTTGATACCGAGCAAGACCTTCAAGCCGCTCGTCAGCTCTATGCAAGCCCAATCTAGGGATAATGCGTAGATTCTTGCTGCCAACGCCACCTGGCAATGCGGCATAATCAAACAAAAGAAAGACAGACCACAGGACTTAACATGCGACTTATTTTGCTCGGCCCGCCAGGCGCAGGCAAAGGCACTCAGGCCTCGTTTATTACCGACCACTTCGGCATCCCGCAGATATCCACTGGCGACATGCTCCGTGCCGCTGTCAAAGCAGGAACCCCCTTGGGTCTGCAGGCCAAGAAAGTGATGGAGTCCGGTGGCCTTGTCTCCGATGACCTGATCATTGGTCTGGTTCAAGATCGCTTAAAGCAGGCGGACTGCGAGTCAGGTTATCTGTTTGATGGTTTTCCGCGAACCATCCCCCAAGCCGATGCGTTAAAGAGCGCCAACGTGGCGTTGGATTACGTACTTGAAATTGATGTGCCCGAAGAGGAAATCATCGAACGCATGAGCGGCCGTCGCGTGCATCCTGCGAGCGGGCGTACCTATCACGTCAAATTCAACCCCCCAAAGACTGAAGGTGTTGATGACTTGACTGGTGAGCCACTGGTACAGCGCGACGACGACAAAGAAGAGACCGTGCGTCATCGCCTCTCGGTGTACCGCGAACAGACACGGCCGCTTGTCGATTACTATGCTGGTTGGGCTGACGCTGACAGCAGTGCTGCGCGCTATCGCAAAATTAATGGTGTGGGCAGCTTGAGCGATATACGCCAGCGCATCCTCGAGGCCTTGCAACCTTAGTGTCAAATCGTTTGCGTACGATGTCAGCCTAGCGTTGCTGGCTAGGCTGTGTTCGACCAAACAACAGGATTAAATCATTATGCAAATTGCCAACAAAGTCTTTATTGTGACTGGTGCTGCCTCTGGGCTTGGTGCCGGAACTGTGCGAATGCTTGTGGAAAACGGCGCCAAAGTTGTCATGGCTGACGTGCAAGACGAGCTCGGCCAGACGCTTGCCAAAGAACTCGGTCAAGTCTATGTCCATTGTGATGTGACCCAGGAAGCTGACGGCAAGTCAGTGGTTGAACACGCCGTCAAGCTAGGCTCACTATTTGGCTTGATCAACTGCGCCGGCATTGCGCCAGCGGCCAAGACAGTCGGTAAAAATGGTGCGCACCTCTGGATCTGTTTCAGAAAGTGCTCATGGTCAACACCGTTGGCAGCTTCAACATGATCCGCCTGGCTGCCCAAGCCATGCAAAACAACACACCCGAAGACACTGGTGAGCGTGGCGTTCTTATCAATACGGCATCTGTGGCCGCCTATGACGGTCAGATCGGACAAGCAGCCTACGCAGCCTCCAAAGCAGCCGTGGTAGGCATGACTTTGCCCGTAGCGCGCGATCTAGCGCCACAGGGCATACGCTGCATTACCATTGCGCCGGGAATTTTTGGGACGCCGATGATCTTTGGAATGCCCCAAAACGTCCAAGACTCACTAGCTGCCAGTATCCCCTTTCCCTCGCGACTTGGCCGCCCTGAGGACTATGCCAAACTGGTACACCAAATCATTACCAACGAAATGCTCAACGGCGAGACCATTCGTCTGGATGGCGCCATCCGCATGCCGCCGAAATGAATCTGTTTCGCGCGGCAGCTACCATCAGTAGCCTGACGCTGCTGTCGCGAATCACCGGTCTGGCTAGAGATATCATCATTGCTCGCACCTTTGGTGCGAGTGCTTTGACTGATGCATTCTGGGTTGCATTCCGAATTCCGAACCTGTTGCGTCGCCTCTTCGCGGAAGGCGCGTTTACGCAAGCGTTTGTTCCCATCTTGGCCGAAGTCAAGCAAACCAGCCAAGACACGGCAGCCGTTCGTCAGACGATTGACCGTGTGGCTATGGCTCTTTTTTCTGCGTTAAGCATCATCACCTTAGTTGGCATTATCGGTGCACCGTTGGTGGTCTTGGCCATCGCCAGCGGCCTAAGTGCAACCGATCGCGCAGCGGAATACGATGCAGCGGTGTGGATGACTCGCGTGATGTTTCCCTACATCGTCTGTATGTCGCTCGTGTCATTTGCCTCAGGGGTGCTCAACACCTGGAAACGCTTTGCTGTGCCGGCTTTTACGCCAGTGTTGCTAAACCTGAGCATGATTGCCGCCAGCGTTTGGCTCTCAGGCTATGTCAGTCAGCCAATCTATGCCCTGGCTTTGGGTGTCATGATCGGCGGGCTAGCTCAACTAGCCGTTCAGTGGTGGGCGATTTCACGCCTAGGCTTAAGGCCGCGACTGGCTTCACCAACAGATGCCTTTGCCGACAAGACAGTCCGGCGGGTTATGCGCCAGATGCTACCGGCCACGCTTGGCGTCTCAGTGGCGCAAATATCGATCCTGATCAATACCAATATCGCCACTTGGCTAGCCCCAGGAAGCGTAACCTGGCTGTCATTTGCCGATCGGCTGATGGAGTTTCCCACCGCGCTCATCGGTGTGGCATTAGGCACAGTACTGTTGCCTACCCTGGCCAAAGCCCATGCTGACCAAGCCCACGATGACTACAGTCGCCTCTTGGGCTGGGGCATGCGACTGGTGTTTGTGCTGGGCTTACCAGCCGCACTGGCGATGATCATGCTGGCAGACGGACTCGTTGCCACGCTATTTCAGTACGGAGCATTCAGTGCGCAGGATGTCTATCAGACCCAATTGGCCGTGATGGCCTATGCTGTTGGCTTGTTGGGGTTGCTGCTCGTCAAAATCCTCGCCCCGGGCTTTTATGGCAAACAAGACATCAAGACACCGGTCAAAATCGCCATTTTGGTGCTGGTGCTAACCCAGCTATTTAACCTGGCATTAGTGCCCACACTGGCACACGCTGGACTCGCACTAGCCATTGGCCTAGGCGCCTGCATCAATGCGCTGGCGTTATATGTGGGGCTGCGTCGGCGCAAGCTCTATCAACCACAGTCTGGTTGGTGGCCGTTTCTGGGTAAATTGGTACTGGCTTTGGCGGTTATGGCTAGCGCCATGATCTTCATTGGTGGAGACATCGATTGGACAGCACAGATGCTAGCGAGTTGGCAACGCGCCGGGTGGCTCGCCCTAACACTCGGTGGCGGTTTTGCAGGCTACCTGCTTACACTCTGGATGCTTGGAATGCGCCCCGCCGACTTCCGACGAGCCCGTGACCCCTTTTGACGCACGCCCACACTAAAGAGAGCGCTCATGAACTTGCGCTGGTTGGGTCAAATCGTGCTAGAATCGCGGATTATCTGAAAATCTTGCGTGTACGAATCTTACGCATTTATCGCACTACTACAGGACAGCTAGAAACAAATGGCCAATACCGCCCAAGCCAGAAAGCGCGCCCGTCAATCGGTTGCCCGCAATATGCACAACTCAAGCCTGCGCTCAATGCTGCGCACCTCGATCAAGCGCGTGCGTGCTGCGATCGCCACCGGTGACAAAGCTGCCGCTACTGAAGCCTTCCAAAAGAGCATGAGCGTCATCGACAGCGTGGCTGACAAAAAAATCATTCACAAAAACAAGGCTGCTCGCCACAAGAGCCGCTTGAACGCCGCGGTTAAAGCCCTCGGCTGATATCTGTCGCTTACGCCGGGCACTGCGACCGAATAGCGCCCAGCCAAAGCTGGATACTCGCTTTGTAGTGGATCGCGGTACTGCAACTGAAGTCACACAGGCCCCTATGGGCCTGTTGTTATTTCGGCTTGTCGCTCTCTGTTGTCACGGGTTGCTTTAACAGGCACGAGTCGACTGTTGTGCTCAAGCGCGCAAGCGCCTAGTATGCATACCTGCAATCAAATACTTAAAAGAGACAAATCTATGAGCAAACCCAAAATCATTCAGATCGGATCACTTGGCGGCTCTCCGGGCGCCGACAACGCCCTGCGCGAGCATTTTGATGTGCTGCCCCTATGGCAAGCTGCTGATCGTGACCAGGCTTTACGTGATGCAGCAGATGTCGAAGTTGTCGTTACCTCTGCGATGCACGGCTGCAAAGCAGACGTTATTGAAAAGCTGCCCAACCTGAAGCTCATCTGCAACTGGGGGGTTGGCTATGACTCGATTGACATTGAGACTGCAGCCAAACACGGTGTAGCGGTGACCAATACGCCTGACGTATTGAATGACTGCGTGGCTGATGAGGCTTGGGGCTTGATCATCGCTTGCGCGCGTCACATCCCACAAGGTGACCGGTTTGTGCGTGACAACCGCTGGGAAAACCATGACGGCATGTTGCCGCTGGGCACTCGGGTAAGCGGTAAAAAGCTTGGTATCGTCGGGCTTGGCCGCATTGGCATGGCCATCGCCAAGCGTGCCCAAGGATTTGATATGCAAATTGGGTATCACAATCGCAACGCTCGCACCGATGTGCCATATACCTACATGGAAAAACTGACCGATCTTGCGAGCTGGTCCGACTTCCTGGTTGTGGCCACGGTCGGTGGCGCATCTACTCGCAAACTGATTAGCCGCGATGTGCTCAAGGCACTGGGACCGACAAGCTACATCATCAATATCGCGCGGGGCCCAGTCATCGACGAGGCTGCGATGGTTGAGTTGTTGCAAAGCGGTGAACTTGGTGGCGCCGGACTTGACGTGTTCGAAAACGAGCCCAAGGTTCCTGATGCCCTAAAGCGCCTGGAAAATGTGGTGCTAATGCCTCACGTGGGTAGCGCCACCACTGAGACACGTCAGGCCATGTTTGATGTAGTCATGAAAAACCTGCAGGCTTACTTTGCAGGCAAGGCGTTGCTTACGCCTGTTGCCACGTCCTGAGTGCTTTCAACGGTCTGGAGGTGATTGTCGCGGGCAAAATCATGTACGAACTTCCAGGCCAGTGGCTCAATGTCGCGCAAACGTTGGTCAATGACCACGCATTTGATGCCTTGAATAATCCGTGGGATAACGTAAGGTGAATAGGTCAGATGCCCGCCGGTTGACCCAGGCGGGCGGTATGGCGCCATGACACCGGCCAGCCTTTCTGCCCAATCGCTAGGTCGAAACCGCTGACCTTGGAGGGTCTGGCCCAGGATCACAAAATAAATCGGGGGGTTGCTCATTCGCACATCTCAACGGTGAGCCACTCTGATTTCATCAGTTGACTCGCACAGGCATCGTTGCGATTGTATATGATTAGGGTTTACCTAAGCTTGCATGCCAAACGGCGCGCCTTCCAAAGTTGCCATTTTTCTAGCCACTTTACTTGCCGTTTGATTGTTTACCCGTTTGCCCGTTTACCTCTTGTTACTTTTTTCTAAAAGAGAATCCAATGAGCTCTGCCCTCTCCCCGATATATGGTCGTTTGCCAGTGGCGTTTACCCATGGGCAAGGTGTTTGGTTGTGGGATACCACGGGCAAGCGATACCTTGATGGACTGTCAGGCATTGGCGTGTCGTGCCTCGGTCACGCTCACCCCGCGCTTGTCAAAGCGATTGCTGAGCAAGCTGCCAAAGTCATACACACCTCCAACATCTATGAAATCCCGTTGCAAGAGGCACTCGCCCAGCGCATCACGGCAATCTCCGGCATGTCGGAAGTATTTTTTGCCAACAGCGGCGCTGAGGCCAACGAAGGTGCGATCAAGCTCGCGCGTCTTTATGGCCATCTCAAAGGCGTAAAAGTACCCACCATCATTACGATGGACTCCTCCTGGCATGGACGCACGCTAGGCACATTGGCCGCAACTGGCAGCGAGAAAGCACGCCAGGGTTTTGAGCCGTTGCCTGCGGGTTTCTTGCAGGTCACCTACAACAAACTCGATGCCATCGATCAAGCCGCTGCTGGTTGCCCCGATGTTGTCGCCATCCTCGTTGAGGTGCTACAAGGCGAAGGAGGCATCCGGCCTTCAGACTTGAGTTATTTAAAGGCCTTGCGCAAACTCTGCGACGAGCGTGACTGGCTATTAATGATTGACGAGGTGCAATCGGGCATCGGGCGCACAGGCAAGTGGCTCGCCCACCAGTGGGCCGAAATCCTTCCTGATGTCATCACATTGGCCAAAGGCTTGGGCGGTGGCGTACCCATTGGTGCGGTCGCAGCCAGAGGCCCAG
>JAJOJF010000036.1 GCA_021208885.1 Burkholderiaceae bacterium | reverse complement strand
CCCGAGCTCACCGACTGCCGGCATGATTGGTTCAGCACCTACGAAACAATAACGACTGCCCATAAAAACAACTCACCAGGCGCACACGATGATTCCAAACGTATTGACGATTGCAGGCGTTGACCCATCAGGCGGCGCTGGCATCTTGGCTGATGTCAAAGCCATGAGCGCGCTTGGCGGCTATGGTTGCGCGATTGTGGCCGCACTGACCGCGCAAAATACCCAAGCTGTTACCCACATCCACCCGGTGCCAGTTGACTTTGTTGGCGCACAGATCGATACACTGTTTGCCGATGTCACGATTCACGGCTGCAAGATTGGCATGCTAGGCCAAGCACCCGTCATTCGGATCGTGGCTGACAAACTAGCCAAACGATGCCCGGAGCATGTGGTGTTAGATCCTGTCATGGTTGCTAAAAGCGGTGACATGCTTCTAGAAACCAGTGCGGTCGGCGAATTACGCGAGGCACTTTTGCCACTTGCCACCATGATCACACCCAACCTGCCAGAGGCTGGTGTTTTACTGGAAGGCCGAGCCGCCGACAGCGTCAAAGAAATGCGGCAACACGCTGAACGCCTTCGTAGCCTGATGAATCACGACGGCCAGCGCTGGGTATTTCTCAAGGGTGGCCACCTGCCCGGTAACGAAACCACTGACCTTTTGCATGACGGTGACGTCATGATTGAAATGCCCGGCGAGCGCATCAACACCCGCAACACTCACGGGACCGGGTGTACGTTGTCCGCCGCGCTGGTCACACTGTTGGCCAAGGGGCTACGCGCCCAAGACGCTGCCTCCCAGGCCAAGGCCTACCTGGTCAAGGCAATTGCCGAGTCGGGGCAATTGTCTGTGGGCCACGGTCACGGGCCAGTGCACCATTTCCACGCATTCTGGAAAACCCCTAGTACAATGGTTTAACCTCAGCAACTATTAGTCACCATGAATGCCTCTAGCCTGCCTGATATAGAACGCGCCCGATTCAATATGGTCGAACAACAAATTCGTCCATGGGATGTCAACGATGAGAATGTACTGCGAGCCATCTCCGAGGTTCGTCGTGAGCTGTTTGTACCGGAGCAGTACCGCAGTCTGGCCTTCTCAGATCTGGAAGTGCCACTGGTAGTTCACGGGGAAGATACGCATCAAGTGATGTTGACACCCAAGCTTGAGGCACGTCTGGCTCAAGCATTAGCGCTAAAGACTGATGACTGTGTGCTGGAAATTGGCACTGGCTCGGGTCATCAGGCCGCTCTGCTTGCAGCAATTTCCCGGCAAGTGACAAGTGTCGAAATTGACTCGAGGCTTTTTACTTTCGCGAAAAACAATCTTAAAGCCACCGGTATTAGCAATGTCACCGTCGAAACTGGCGATGGCAGTGAGGGCTGGGGCAACACCGAATATGACGCAGTCCTAGTGTCTGGCTCCCTGCCCTGCGTGCCTGACGGCCTGAAATATCAGTTGCGTGTCGGTGGTCGTCTGGTTGCTGTTATCGGTCAGGCACCCGTGATGACTGCGATTCGAATCACCCGGATGACGGCGGCAAGCTTTGAGGTGGAATCGCTTTTTGAGACTGTCATCAAACCTCTGGTCGGCCCGCGCGTTTCACGATTCAAATTCTAAGAGGTTGTCACATGACTGGCGTTCGTCGATTGGCTGTGTTGTTGATGTCGCTAGGCGTATTAACCTTTTCTGCCCATTCTCGTGCGATGGACCTGTCGCAGACTTGGCAGCTTGCCTTGACCAACGATCCGACCTACCAGGCAGCGCGAGCCAATTACCGCGCTGCCGTGCAAAAAATGCCACAAGCCAGAGCCAATCTACTGCCCGAGATCGAAGGCTCTCTAACCGGCGCTTATCTCGACAACCGGGCGACCGGTACGCTAGGACAGGTATTTGAGGGGTCACGCTCTGCATGGACCCTGAACTTGACGCAGCCAATATTCAATTGGTCTGCCATACAGACTTATGAGCAGTCGAAACTGCAAGTTGCAAGCGCTGAAATTCAACTGCAACTTGCGTATCAGGATTTGATGTTACGAGTCAGCGAATCTTATTTTCGAATCTTGGCCCTTCAGGATGAGCTTGACGCACTCAAAGCGGAACAACGATCGATCGCCGAGCAACTTGCCGCAGCCAAGCGACGTTTTGAGTTGGGCGATGCAACCGTCACAGATGCACTTGAGGCACAAGCCCGGTTTGACCTGACATCGGCCAACATCATTGGCCTGGAAAACGAGCTCAGCAATGCTGAGGATGAACTGGCTCGAATTATTGGCAGGCAGCCAATGCCGCAAACACTCTACCCTCTTCCATACAACGTTGACCTGCCGGCTCCGCAGCCAAACAAGCTCACGGCCTGGTCTGACCAGGCCCGTGCAGCAAATCTAAATGTTGTACGAGCTGAAATCCAGACGCGTATTGCCAAGTACGACATCGAAATTGCAAAGTCTGGTCACTACCCATCAGTAAGCCTGACGGCGTCTTCTACTAGCAACACTGTTGGAAACTCTCAAGTCAGACCCTTTTACGATGGTCGAACCATCGACAACACCGTTGGCTTGACACTGTCGGTGCCTATTTATTCAGGTGGTGGTGTGAGTGCGACGGTGGTTGAAAAAGCCGAATTGCAACAAAAATCCGTCTACGACCTTGAGGCTGAGCGGCGCCGCTCGCTACAACAGTCGCGCCAGTTTTTTAACGGTGTGCAAGCAGGCTTGGCTCGCATCAAGGGGTTAGAAGCCGCAGAAAAATCCAGCCTATCTGCTCTAAGAGCAAATTTGACTGGCTATGAAATCGGTGTGCGGATCAACCTCGATGTACTCGATGCGCAGCGCCAGCTCTTTATCACTAAACGTGATCTGGCCGCAGCACGCTACAACACCCTGTTAACTAGCCTGCGGCTGCGTGCCAACAGCGGCGTACTGTCAGAGTCTGATCTCTTTGCAATCAACCAATTATTAAGACCGCCTGGGTCGCCTGGCACTGGCATCATGCACGATGTCAAGAAACTGCGCTGAGCGGTTTAAAGCTGTCTCAGACTGTTTGGCGAATTTTGTGTACCAAGGCTGTTGTTGATCGATCGAACTCAAACGGGATTGCCAGAGCTCTGCCACCCCATGACTCGATGAGCTTGGTTTCAGCCAGCTTGGCCATGTCGTAATCGCCACCCTTGACCAAAACGTCGGGCCGCAACAGCTCAATGAGTTCGTAAGGCGTATCTTCGTCAAACATGGTGACGGCATCAACGCACTCAAGCGCAGCTAGCATAGCCGCGCGATCGTTTTGGTTGTTCAGTGGCCGCTCAGGACCTTTACCGAGTCGCTTGGCTGAAGCATCCGTATTGACGGCGACAATCAAAGCACCGCCGAGCTGCGCTGCCTCATCCAGATAGGTCACATGCCCCCGATGCAACAGATCAAATACGCCGTTGGTAAAGACAACAGGTGCCACGCAGGCGTCTGATCGCCGCCACTGTAGACACTGTTGTGGCGTTAGAACCTTGGACTCGAACCTGGCAGCCATAAATCTCAAGCCCGCTCAGGCAGCAGCCTGCGCAGACTCCAGCGGTTTGTCCAGATTCTTACGAAACCGATTGAGTTCCTGAACCGACTTGAATGATTGTCCGAACAAAACCGACAGGTTGTGCAAGATACGGTCAGCTACCTTGGTTTCCCAATCACCGCCGAAACGGATCTGCTCATCAAGCCAGTGCTCGAGCCAGCCGGGCTCAGGCAACTTGGACTGCACGGTATCATTCGGGAACATTTCACGGTTGACGTGGAGGTTGGTTGGATGAAGCGCCTGCGACGTGCGTTTGGCTGAGGCCATCAACACCCCAATCTTGCAGAATGCGCGCTTTGCTTCGGCTGAGGTTTCATCACCCAAATCATTCAATGCACGACGCATGTATCTCAAGTAGGCACCTGCGTGACGCGCCTCGTCCTGGGCAATCGTTTCGTAGATAAACTGAATCACTGGCTCGGTGTGCCACTGCGCGGCGCAACGGTACCAGTGATTCAGACGAATTTCTCCACAAAAGTGGAGCATCAAGGTCTCAAGTGCCGGTGCCGGATCAAATTCGAACCGTACGTTATGCAGCTCCTCTTCGGTAGGCACCAGGTCAGGCCTGAACCGTCGCAAGTACTCAATCAGAACGAGGGAATGCTTTTGTTCTTCAAAAAACCAGACTGACATGAAAGCGCTAAAGTCACTATCCCCGCGATTGTCCCGCAAAAACATCTCGGTCGCTGGCAATGCTGCCCATTCCGTGATTGCGTTCATCTTGATGGTTTGGGCTTGTTCATCACTTAATAATGAGGCATCAAACTTGTCCCAGGGAATGTCAGCATCCATGTTCCAACGGACTGCTTCGAGTGACTTGAACAATTCAGGATATAGCATGAGCCTTAGTGCCTTTAAAAAGATATGCCTTCAAAACAGAAAACGTTCGCTATTAATAACCGATATAGCCTACACGTGCATGACAAACCATACACAACCGTCAGCTTCAAATCAGTCACCAAAAACGATAGAGCGCTACACCAAGGGCGATCGACGCCAATACAAGCAAAGCCGCGCTTAGTCGATTGCCCCGCTGGCGCTCTTGGCGCAGTAGCTTCAACTCGCGCCAGACGTCTTCGCTGTAGTCGGGTCTGGACAGAGCAGCATGCATAAGGCGAGGAAACTCCGGTAGCCACTGCGCCCATTGACCGGCCTCGAACTCAACTTTGCGTCTCAAACCTGTGAGCCCCACCCGGTCATGCATCCACTTCTCAAGATAAGGCTTGGCTGTCTCCCACAGGTCTAGCTGCGGGTAGAGTTCGCGACCAAGTCCCTCAATATTGAGCAAGGTCTTTTGCAGCAGCACCAATTGGGGCTGAATCTCGACATGGAACCGGCGTGAAGTCTGGAACAATCGCATGAGCACTTGTCCGAGCGAAATTTCGGCCAAGGGTCGATCAAAGTAAGGCTCACATACCGCGCGAATGGCGCCTTCGAGCTCTTCCTCACGCGTATCAGGCGGCACCCATCCTGACTCAATGTGTAATCGAGCAACACGTCGATAGTCACGCTGGAAAAACGCCAAAAAGTTCTGGGCAAGGTAGTTCTTGTCAAACTCCGAGAGCGACCCCACAATCCCAAAATCAAGCGCGATGTAGCGCCCGAACGTCTCAGGTTGATCCGAGACGTAAATATTGCCCGGATGCATGTCAGCATGGAAAAAGCCGTCAGTGAACACCTGCGTAAAGAAAATTTCAACCCCGGTGCGAGACAGCTCTTGCAGATCAACACCAGCGGCTTTGAGACGATCAATTTGCCCAACTGGAATGCCATACATGCGCTGCATCGTAAACACATTGGTGGCGCAGTAATCCCAGTAGACTTCGGGCACCATCAGTAGGTCACCCCGATCGGTACCCGGCGAGAAGTTTCGCCGCAATTGGCTGCAATTGGACGCTTCTCGCAATAAATCAAGCTCATCATGCAAGTATTTGTCAAACTCAGCCACTACTTCACGTGGCTTGAGCCGTTTGCCATCAGGCGATAGCCGTTCAACCAAGCGTGCAATTTGACGCATTAGTGCCAAATCGTGGTCAATCACTTCAAGCATGCCAGGGCGCAACACCTTGACTGCAACCTCTTGGCCATCGTGTAGCGTGGCGAAATGAACCTGCGCAATCGATGCCGAGGCGACCGGATCAACCTCAAAGTGCGCAAACAATTCTGCCGGTGGGGCTCCCAGTGCCTCTTCGATGATCTTCGCAGCCTGTGCCGACGGAAACGGTGCCACATGGTCTTGCAGCAACGCCAGTTCATCAGCCACATCCGGTGGAATCAAGTCCCGTCGGGTTGAAAGCACTTGGCCGAATTTGACGAATATGGGTCCCAGTGATTCAAGCGCAAGCCGCAAGCGCTGGCCACGCGGCATTCTTGGGGGGGAGCCCATGCGCACTAGGCGCAGCAATCGAACTGCCCACGGATGGTCAAACCCTGAGAGCACCAACTCATCAAGCCGATAGCGCAGGCTCACCACGATGATGCGCGCTAAACGTAGCGCACTCATGATCGCTCTCCTGACCGCACCTGACCCACTAACTGATCAAGACGCGCCTGAAGTGACTGAACACTGCCTTGCAGGGCATCGAGGCTCTTGTTCAACATCGCCAGATCGTTAGCATGCTCACGCAAGGCGGCATCTGGCAAGAGCAGCTTGGTCTCATGCGCTGCGTATTCAGCGACGTTTTCGCTGGTACGTGTCACAAACTGAACGGCCAGTGAGGTCAGTCGCTTGGCACCGCTGACTAATTGAACGGCCGCCACATCACCCACATATTGCGACAACAAGTCCTCGATATCGGGCCGCCATGACTTGGCAAGGGTTGACAGCGTTTGCGCCATGGCAGCGTCACCACTGACATGAACCAGCCCGGCGCGCTCGGGAAACGGCCGACCCGGACGCCAGCCCTCACGCCAAAGCCTTGCAGTGTCTATCGTCAGCGTGACATCTGGCATCACCGCTGGATCAGCTGGGCAAAGTCTGCCGTCGTGCTCAATCGTCATGGCAGCACTGACAGGATCGGCGACCAAACGAAAACTTCGCCCGGCATGCGCGGCGAGCAGCTCAAAAACCGCTGGCTGGCGCTCAAACAAACGGTTCAGTAAGCCGCAGACTGCCTGCCTTGGCGGTTGCTGCCAAAGTCGGCCTAACTTGGGAAGAGAAGACGATTCGGTGGAAATGGCCAGGACCTCAATGAAAGCTCTGCATAGAGTTTAACTGCTGGCGTCCTGGCCCACCGTTGCTTGTTAGTTTGAAGATAATTGTTGAATGCCCGCGAGCAACCAACCTTTGCCGTCTGGCTTGTAGAGATTCCAAACCTCTTCAAACGCTGCCGCCTCAGAATTGTCATCCTCGCGAATCATGCCGGAAAACCGCACGCTGGCCAGATAGCCATCGGCCAGCTTTTCAATGCCCATGAGGTCAGCGTTTAGCAACACCACCTCAGTGTTGTTCTTGCCACCGTGAGCTGCCATTTTGCCGGCATATTCAGCATACAGCTCCTCTGTTAGCCGAGATTGCAATCCATCAAAATCAACCGAGTCCCATGCCTTTTGAATTGCAATAAACTGTTTCTTGGCTTCTTCAAGAAAGGCCTGTTGATCAAAATCTGCTGGAATAAACCAATCACCAACCACTGGCTTGGGTTGCTCGACACGCATAGGCCCTGACCCTAGCAACCCCGACATCGGCGAGCGCTGCTGTTGATCTTCACCGTATTGACGACGGTGCATCCCCGTGACGTTGGCTGCCTGGGCTGCCGGGCTTAGACCACCGCTTAATGCGCGCAAGATAAACCGAATCCCAAAAAACGCAATGCCTGCAATCAGTGCCAAGACCAGTAGGTCAGCCATGGCACCACCCAATCCAAAGTGGGACAACAATGCGGCTATTCCGAGTCCTGCAGCAATGCCTGTCAGAGGCCCGAGCCAACGTGAGCCAGATGCAGCCGTCGCCGCACCTGCTGTGCCGGCGGCTGCAGGTGCCGTGGCTGCAGGTGGAGTGACGGCTTGGCGCTGCTGCATCACATTGACCGACTGCCGGCCACTGCTAAAACCACCACCAAAGCGCTTTGCCTGTGCGTCAAACGCCACGGCCATCATCGCAAACCCACTGCCAGCTACCAAGATCATGGCAAACCAACGTCCAAACAGGGCCTTCATCATGTCCTTATCCCCCAACTGACAAAAATACGTGCTCAACGGCCAATACCGTCGAGTAACACTACACAGACCAAAATTTACCGCAAAAGTTCTTTCTGACTAAACCAAATCCACCCGTTTGGGGGGATTTAACCCATGGTTACTTGCCTTTACTGGCATTTCAGAGCAATTTGATGCCTTCGTGCACGGCCACAATGCCCGCCGTCAAATTAAAGTACTGTACCCGAGACAGGCCAGCCGCTTGCATCATGCCCTTCAGTTTCTCCTGGTCCGGATGCATTCGAATCGACTCTGCCAAATAGCGGTAACTATCTTCGTCGCTGGCCACCTTGCCACCGAGCCAAGGCAACACATTAAACGAGTACCAGTCATATGCCGGTGCCAGTGCCTGATTCACCCGCGAGAACTCAAGCACCATTAGCTTGCCGCCGGGCTTGAGCACCCTGGCCATCTCAGCGAGCGCCTGGTCTTTATGGGTCATATTGCGTAACCCAAAGGCCACCGTCACCCTATCGAAATATCCACTCTCAAACGGCAAAGCTTCCGCATCACAGACCGCCGTCGGCAAAACCAGCCCCGCGTCGAGCATTCGGTCTCGACCAACTTTAAGCATCGAGAGATTAATGTCGGTTAGCCACACTTCACCCGCCGAGCCCACATCTTTAGCCATTGACTTGGCCAAATCACCTGTGCCGCCCGCGATATCGAGCACCCGCATGCCAGGCCTAGCCGCCACGCGCGACAAGGCAAAGCGCTTCCACAAACGATGCAAACCGCCTGACATAAGGTCATTCATCAGATCGTAGCGGGTGGCTACACTGTCAAAGACACCAGCCACCTTGCGAGCTTTCTCGGACTCAGGTACTTGCGTAAACCCAAAATCAATCTGTTTGTCGGTCATAGTTATTGTTCAAGTTCAAGTGATTTCCGGGTACCACACGTGCAAGGTGCAGGATCTTGCCTCGCGCCCCCTCTATGGTAGCCTAAGGAAGATTCGTATCGACTGTCATAGACCTGACATATTCGGGACATAGCATGCTGAATTGTGAACTGTCATGTTGCCTGCCCAAACAAAGTGAGTCTCTATGTCAAGCACCATTCTAGTTGTTGAAGACGAGCCCGCGATCCAAGAGTTGATCGCCGTCAACCTGTCATTTGCGGGACACAAAGTGCTACGTGCGTTTGACAGTGAGCAGGCACAAACGCTCATTGACGCCGAACTGCCTGACCTGATCCTGCTTGACTGGATGCTGCCCGGACAGTCCGGCCTGGCGCTGGCACGTAAACTTCGTAACCACGAGCGCACGCGTCAAGTGCCCATCATCATGCTCACCGCCAAAGGTGCCGAGCAAGACAAGATCGATGGACTGGAAGCCGGCGCTGATGACTACATCACTAAGCCTTTCTCGCCCAAGGAGTTAATGGCTCGCATCAAAGCAGTATTGCGCCGACGCGCACCACAACTGACGGATGACCTGACGGAAGTCGCTGGCTTAAAACTCGACCCGGCAGCGCACCGCCTGTCTGGCAATGGCCAAACACTGCCCATCGGTCCGACCGAATTTCGCTTGCTGCATTTTTTCATGACCCATCCCGAGCGCGTTTTCTCGCGCTCGCAGTTGCTTGACCAAGTCTGGGGTGACCACGTGTTTGTCGAAGAGCGCACGGTTGATGTCCACATCCGGCGCTTGCGCAAAGCCTTAGAGCCAAGCGGGCATGACAAGCACATCGAGACGGTGCGCGGCACCGGCTATCGCTTTACCCGCCAAGCCATTCAAAACTGATGGACGGCGGTGGTATGGCACGCACAGCGGATTGGCCGCGTGCGACAATTCGCCTCATGCAATGGCGCAAGACCCTTTGGTGGTTTGTATTTAGCTTGATCGCCGCTACGGCGATTTACCTGGTCTGGGGCAGCAACCTGGGCTGGATCGCCATGGGCGTTGGCTTTGGTGGCTTGACAACGTGGCGCCGCTATCAGGCAGCCCGCGTGGCCAATTGGCTAAAGTCAGCGCGCGACAAAACCCCACCGCAAGACGTTGGCCCCTGGACTGATGTTGTGCGCCAACTCGAGCACAACCTTCACCTACAAAACGAACTGCTAGCGCAAGCCCAGGAAACCAGCGATGCTGTCATGGCCGCCGCCCAGGCCTTGCCTGTTGGTGTTATCGCGCTAGATCAGTCGCTGTCAATTATCTGGTTCAACAAAGCCGCGCGCCAGCAATTGAACTTGAACGAACAAACCGACCTTGGCAGCAATTTGCTGCACCTAATCCGACAACCCGAGTTTTTACGGTACGCGCGCCAACGTACCTGGCCAGACCCCATCATCCTTAAAACACACCAGGGCAACCAAGACAAACTGATGATGATGCAATTCGTGGTCTATGCCCGCGAACAACGACTGCTGATCACACGCGACCTGACGCAGATCGACAAGCTAGAGACCACCCGCCGCGACTTTGTGGCCAATGTCTCGCACGAGCTGCGCACACCCTTGACAGTCCTGGCTGGGTTCGTAGAGACCATCAGCGAAGCACCTGCCGGGGCGCTAACCGAAGAACAGACACAGCATTACTTCGGGCTCATGCGCGAGCAGGCCAAGCGCATGCAGTCAATTGTCTCGGATCTGTTGACTCTGTCAAACCTGGAAACGTCACCAGAAGCCGAACAGGTGACCGTTGACGTGGGTGAAATGATCGATGGCTTGCGTCAGCAAATTGAGGCATTGTCTGCTGGTCGACACCGTTTCGAGTGGGAAGTCGAACCAGGCCTTAACCTCTTGGGTGCCCCGTCTGAGCTTACCTCGGCATTTGCCAACCTCTTGACCAATGCCGTGCGGTATACGCCTGACAAAGGCACGATCTATGTCAAATGGGCCTCAGAAGGATCCGGGGCACGATTTAGCGTCAGAGACACCGGCATCGGAATCGCAGCTGAACATATTCCGCGGCTTAGCGAACGGTTTTACCGGGTCGATCGTAGCCGCTCACGTGCTGCTGGTGGTACTGGCTTAGGGCTGGCCATCACCAAACATGTGGCCATGCGCCATGAGGCAGAGCTACAAATTCAAAGTCGTCTGCAAAAGGGCAGTACCTTTAGTTTAGTGTTCCCGCAGAGCCGACTGACCCGCGCAACCTGATATTCTTTCGGTTTCGGGTTTCAGTTACGTCGTCGTACTGTGGTGCTGTATCCATGGGGAGCGACCAACAAACCCCCGAGACCTTTTTACCAACCAAACTACTTCCTTCCCGGAGGCGCTGTAACCATGGCTGACAACAATATGCCACCGTTTCACTTGGCTTTTCCTGTACGTGATCTTTCTGAGGCTCGCAAGTTCTACGGCGAATTGCTTGGCTGCTCTGAAGGCCGAAGCTCAGAGGACTGGGTGGATTTCAATTTCTACGGCCATCAGATCGTGGCGCATCTCTCGCCCGACGAGTGCACCAGTGCGGCCACAAGTTCGGTTGACAACCATCAGGTGCCGGTACGCCACTTTGGCGCAGTACTGTCGATTCCGGCCTGGGAGAAACTCGCCGAGAAACTGAAAGCAGCTGGCACCAAGTTCATTATCGAACCCTACGTGCGGTTTAAAGGCGAAGTCGGCGAGCAAGCCACCATGTTCTTTCAGGACCCCTCGGGCAACGCCATTGAAATCAAAGCGTTCAAGAACATGGAATCGCTGTTCGCCAAATAGGACAGTAACGGCACACGGATGACATCTGCTCTAATCAAGCGCATACGCCCCCAAGGTGACCGCTGTCTGATAATTGATCTGGGTGACCAGATTGATCAGGCGGTGGGTTTGCGCTGCTTGACGCTAGCCGACAGCCTGCGTCAGGCCAAGGTGCCAGGCGTGCTGGATATCGTGCCTTCCTTTACGGCGGTGGCAATCTACTTCGACGCGAGCCCGGCGCTTGGTGACAATCCCATCGCCCGTCTGACTGCACTGGTTCAAGACATCGTTGACCAAATTGCAGAGGGCGCCGAGCTGTCAGCTCGGCGCATTCAGATTCCAGTTTGCTATGGAGACAAACACGGCCCAGATCTCGACGATGTGGCCAAACGCATGGGGTTAAGTCCAGATGAGGTCGTGCAAGCCCATCACGGCAGCATCTGCCGTGTCTACATGATTGGCTTTGCACCTGGGCATCCCTATATCGGCATTCACGACGAACGCTTTGCACTGCCTCGCCGTGAAGTGCCTCGCACAGCACTGCCAGCCGGATCGCTTGGCATTGCCAACCGTCAGAGCACGATCTACCCGAATGTCCTGCCTGGCGGTTGGCACATTATTGGCGCCACACCGCTGCGCCTGTTCAATGACAAAGCCGCACAGCCAACTCTGCTGATGCCCGGTGATGAGATTGAGTTTGTCCCCATTGATGCGCAACGATTTGAACAGATCAAAGCCGAGCAGGAGGGTGGCGCATGAGCATGATCGTCAAGCGTGCTGGGCTGCTATCTTCGTTTCAGGACAGTGGTCGCTGGGGTTACCAGCACCTAGGTGTCTCAGTCACAGGTGCCATGGATATTCAGTCGCACCAAATGGCAAACCTGATTGCGGGCAACACCGAGGATTGCGCCACACTTGAGATCACGCTTCTGGGCCCAACTCTGGTCTTTACTGAAGCCTGCTGTATTTGTCTGGCCGGTGCCCAAATGAATTCTCGGATCAACGGGCGACCCGTGCCACGCTACCGGCCGCTGATCGTGCGGCCCTCAGACACACTGACATTTGATACGGCCACCGAAGGCACAAGAGCCTACCTTGCCATACACGGCGGGTTTGACCTGCCTGATGTCATGGGTAGCGAAAGCACGTATTTGAGAGCCGGTTTTGGGGGGTGGCATGGACGGGCGCTCAAGAAAGACGATGAAATACCTCTGCGCACACCACTTGTCGATCACAAAGATACATTGACTGCATTGAGTGAACGGATTTGGGATCAAGTGCTTTACTTGCCGAGTACGCTTGGCCAGCACACTGGCCGCAAGTCGCTGGTGCGCTTGATTCGCAGCGACCAATGGCCTGAATTTACAGCAGCTAGTCGGGCTGCCATGGTTTCCGGTACTTGGCGAATTTCTACCGATTCCGAGCGCATGGGTTACCGACTCGAGGGGCCGGAGATTGCCTTAGAGACACCCAGAGAAATGATTTCCGAGGCAACCTCGTTTGGTTCAATTCAGGTGCCACGCGGCGGCCAACCCATCGTGCTGATGGCTGACCGTCAAACATCCGGCGGTTACCCAAAAATCGCCACGGTAGCCAGCGTTGACTTACCTATCCTCGCACAAAAGAAACCGGGCGATGAAATTCGTTTTACGCTAGTCGATGTTGAACACGCCCGCGAGCTTGATCGAGCCAAGGCGCAAGCACTCGATGAGCTGTCAGTGTCTGTGGCCAGTATCCGGCAATGGCTGCGTGATGCACGCGCGAGCATTAATTAGGAGACCGCAATGAGCTTGAAACTTGACCTGAACTGTGACATGGGCGAGAGCTTTGGTGCTTGGACCATGGGTCACGACACCGAGATCATGCCGTACATCTCTTCTGCCAATATCGCCTGTGGCTATCACGCTGGGGATCCTGGCGTGATGCGCGAAACGGTCGCATGCGCCAAAGAGCACGGCGTGGCCATTGGTGCCCACCCAGGCCTGCCAGACCTGCAGGGATTTGGACGCGCGCCATGCAAATCACCGAACAAGAAGCCTATGACATCGTCGTGGCTCAAATCGGTACGCTATCTGGCGTGGCGGCATCACAAGGTGTGCGCCTAAACCATGTCAAAGCGCACGGCATGCTCTACAACATGGCTGTCAAGGACCGAGCCTTAGCACGAGGCATCGCTCGCGCCGTGCATGACGTGGACAAGTCATTGGTATTTTTTGGGTTGGCGGGCAGCCACATGCTCGACGAAGCCAGGGCACTTGGATTGACTGCCGCTGGCGAAGTGTTTGGTGACCGCTCCTATCAGCCTGATGGCAGCTTGACGCCACGCAGCAAACCGGGCGCCATGATCACAGATGTGAACCAGTCCATCGAACAAGTCCTGCGCATGGTCAAGGAAAGCAAAGTCATCGCCCAAGACGGCAGCACAGTCACGGTCAAGGCAGATACGCTGTGTTTGCATGGTGACCAGCCCGATGCCGTTGAGTTCGCAATCGCCATCCGCGCCGCACTCAAAGAGCACGGCATCGCTGTTAAAGCCGTGTCCACGGCAAGCTAGTCACAACTAGACCAATACCCGCTCAATCCCACCCTGGTTGGCGACTTTGACATAGTCTTCCAACCAGGTTTGGCCAAGCACATGGCGGGCCATTTCAACCACGATGTAGTCCGCTTGCGCGCCCGTGTCATCCTGATAGCGTGACAGGCCCTGCAAACACGAAGGACAGGACGTCAACATTTTGACTTGCCCATCAAAGCCGTCGCTGCGCAAGCTTGCCATGTTCTTGTCTAGCTCGATTTCCTTGCGAAAGCGGACCTGGGTCGAAATATCAGGACGTGTAACAGCCAGGGTGCCCGACTCGCCACAACACCGATCGGTCTTGATTGTGCTCTCTCCAACCAGAGATTGGACGGTCTTCAATGGATCTTGTTGCTTCATCGGGGAATGGCAAGGGTCGTGATACATGTAACGCACTCCCTGCACGCCGTCTAGCTTGACGTTTTTCTCAAGCAAGAACTCGTGAATGTCGATAAGCCGGCAGCCGGGGAAAATCTTGTCGAACTCATAGCCAGCGAGCTGGTCATAACAAGTCCCACAACTGACCACCACGGTCTTGATATCAAGATAGTTCAGCGTGTTGGCAACGCGGTGGAACAACACACGGTTGTCGGTAATGATTTTTTCCGCCTTGTCGTTCATGCCGTTGCCGCGCTGCGGATAACCACAGCAAAGGTAACCTGGAGGCAAGACGGTCTGAACACCCACATGCCAAAGCATGGCTTGCGTGGCCAAACCCACCTGTGAGAACAATCGTTCAGAGCCACATCCCGGGAAATAAAACACCGATTCGCTGTCGCTCGTTGTGCGTGCGGGGTCACGGATGATTGGAACGTAGTTGGCATCTTCGATGTCGAGCAGCTTGCGAGCGCTTTGTTTAGGTAAGCCACCCGGCATTTTTTTATTGATGAAGTGAACCACCTGCTCACGCATTGGCGGTTTGCCAACAGTCGCCGGCGGCGCTTTGGTTTGCTGTCGGGCAAATTTGGCCAGCAGGTCATTGGCGAATCGTTGAGCTTTGTAGCCCACGTCAAGCATCGCTTTGCGGGTCAAATTAATCGTGCGCGGATCCTTGGCATTCAAAAAGAACATCGCAGCCGTGGTGCCAGGATTAAACGACTTGCGCCCCATGCGACGCAAAAGCGCGCGCATGTTCATCGACACATTGCCGAAATCAATGTCTACTGGACAGGGGTTGTAGCACTTGTGGCAAACCGTGCAGTGATCGGCAACATCCTCAAACTCCTGCCAGTGTTTTAAGCTGATACCGCGTCTGGTCTGCTCTTCATACAGAAACGCTTCGATTAGCAACGACGTTGCCAGAATCTTGTTGCGTGGTGAGTACAGCAAATTGGCCCGAGGCACGTGAGTGGCGCACACCGGCTTGCACTTGCCACAACGCAAACAGTCCTTGATCGACTCGCTAATATCGCCGATGTCACTTTGTTGCATGATGAGCGACTCATGCCCCATCAACCCAAAACTTGGCGTCCAAGCATTGCGCAGGTCCGCGCCTGGCATTAATTTGCCGGCGTTAAATCTGCCATTTGGATCAACTTCCTGCTTGTAGGACTGAAACGGCGCGAGCTCCTCTTCGGTCAAAAACTCATACTTGGTGAGCCCAATCCCGTGCTCACCGGAAATGACACCATCGAGGTCACGTGCAATCTGCATGATGCGCGCCACCGTCTCATTGGCTTCTTGCAGCATCAGGTAATCGTCGGAGTTCACAGGAATGTTGGTGTGCACATTGCCATCACCAGCATGCATGTGCAATGCCACAAAAACGCGGCTCTTGAGCACTCGCGCATGCACGGCCTTATCTCAGCCAATACTGGCGCTAGGTGCGCACCGCTAAACATGTCTTCAAAATGCTTCAGGAGCTCGACCTTCCAAGAGATTCGCAGCGTGCGATCTTGCACGATATCGAACAGAGTCGCATCAGGTTGACTGACAAGCCGTTGTTCAATCGCGGGCAGCAGGGCTTGAAGATCATGCTCGATGAGTTCGTCGTTCACATCGCGCAGCGGTTGGTCCAAGTGGGTCAGCACCCAGTCCCAGCGACCACGCACACGACTGATCAACTCCAGCGCCTGACTGGTCCGCTCAGTCAGCCATTCGTCTCGCGAGACTCCATCAGCATCGAGTTTGGCCGCAGGCAACGGCTCATTGAGCCTTGTCTGAAGCGCATCGAGAAGGCGCAATTTATTTCGTGTCGAGAGTTCAATATTGATGCGCTCAATCGCATCCGTGTATTCGCCCATGCGGTCAAGCGGGATGACCACGTCTTCGTTAATCTTGAATGCATTGGTATGACGAGCAATGGCAGCGGTACGAGCACGATCGAGCCAGAACTTCTTGCGCGCGTCAGCACTGACTGCCACGAAACCTTCGCCGTGACGCCCATTGGCCATGCGAACGACTTCACTGCAGGCAGCGGCGACCACGCTGTCGTCATCACCAACGATGTCACCAATTAGGACCATCTTGGGAAAGCCACCCCGCTTGCTCTTAGTGGCATAGCCGACCGCACGCAAGTAGCGCTCGTCTAGATGTTCGAGACCAGCCAGAATGGCACCTCGCTGCTTGCCAGTGCCATCAAGGTAGTTCTTGATTTCAACAATCGATGGGATTGCATCACGCGCCTGACCGAAAAACTCCAGGCAGACAGTGCGCGTGTGCGCCGGCATCCGGTGCACGACCCAGCGTGCGGCCGTGATCAAGCCATCACAGCCTTCTTTCTGCACCCCCGGCAAGCCAGCGAGAAATTTGTCTGTGACGTCTTTGCCCAAACCCACCTTGCGAAACTGCTGGCCCTTGATCTCCAGGGTCTTGGTTTTAATGACTCGGTGCCCTGGCGCATAACGGCCATCTGACCAAGACAGCTCGAACGTTGCCACATCCACATCATGGATCTTGCCCAAGTTGTGACCGACGCGGGTGACGTCAAGCCAGTTGCCATCGGGATCGACCATGCGCCACCAGGCTAGGTTATCCAAGGCAGTGCCCCACAGAACCGCTTTTTTTCCGCCTGCGTTCATGGCGACATTGCCACCCACGCAAGAGGCATCAGCCGAAGTTGG
Organism: Burkholderiaceae bacterium; assembly: GCA_021208885.1. GTDB lineage: Bacteria > Pseudomonadota > Gammaproteobacteria > Burkholderiales > Burkholderiaceae_B > Algicoccus. The sequence goes on along the minus strand of JAJOJF010000036.1, from coordinate 69,583 downwards.
GTCAACGGCGAACACAAAACCCGCCTGCTCGGCAGTATCAGCCACTCGTCGGGTAACCACACCTGCACCGGCACGAATCGTGGGCACCGGATCATCTAGCCCAGGCAACTGCGTCATTTCGACCGCACTGAGTGTTTCAAGCTTTTCTGTGTTGATGACCACCGAGCGCCAAGTCAAAGGCAATGCCCCACCGGTGTAGCCCGTGCCACCACCGCGTGGCACGATAGTCAAGCCTAGCTCAATACAGCCACGCACCAGACCCGCCATCTCTTCTTCGGTGTCTGGTGTCAACACGACAAACGGATACTCCACACGCCAATCAGTGGCATCGGTCACGTGCGATACACGTGAGAGACCGTCAAACTTGATATTGTCCTTGGCAGTCAACTTGCCCAGCACCTTGGCCACGCGTTTGCGCAAATCCGCCGTCTCAGTGAAAGTGCGTTCAAACTCATCAACAGCGCGGCGTGCCCGAGCCAGTAGAGCCGCGACCTTTTCATCGCGCTGCAAATCGTCCGACTGGCGGCGCTGGTCAATCTCGCCCAAGCGATGACGCAAGGCCTCAATCAGCAATCGACGACGCTTGGGATTGTCGAGCAAATCATCTTGCAGGTAGGGATTGCGCTTAACCACCCAGATATCGCCAAGCACCTCATACAGCATCCTTGCCGAACGACCCGTTCGGCGTTCGGCACGCAACTCGCTTAGAAGCGTCCAGGCCTCATCACCCAGCAAACGCACCACCACCTCGCGATCAGAAAACGAGGTGTAGTTGTAAGGGATTTCACGCAATCGAGATTCAGATTGGGCAGGCGATGTGGCAAGCAGATGACTAGCAGCGGGGGAGTTCATTCAGACGACCAAGCGGTTACAGAGCAAACGCCCAAACACGTGGGCATTGAACTCTTAAAGCTTTAAAAACAGCATTTTAGGTGCAAAGTGCAAGATTGGCGACCGAATCCCCTATGGAAGCAGGAATTAGGCCTGTATTGCAACCACCGCACCCGCCAAAACCACGTACCGGGCGAATTTACCCACGGCAATAGCCAACGCACAAGGCCAGAACCGCAGGCGCATGGCGCCAGCGACCAGGCACAGGGGATCGCCAACAATCGGGATCCAGGACAGCAACAGCGCCCAAGGCCCCCAGCGGTCTAGCCAGTGACGGGCTTTCTGATGACTTTGTCGGCCTTGGTCGACTTCCTGGCGCCAGCGCCCCCAAAGGTATCGTCCGCCTCGTCCCATTCCGTAGGTCGCCAAGCCCCCGAGCGTGTTGCCAAGACCAACCGTGAGTACCGCTAAAGCCACCGTTGGCCATATCGCAGCGGGTGACTGTTGCGCCAAATGGGCAACCAGCAAAGGCTCAGAGCCGCCTGGCAGCAAGGTCGAAGACACAAATCCCGCTACAAACAACGCCATAAGGCCAATGTTCATGTGAAGCACCGCCGCCTGCTTTGCCAAGCGCTGCAACTAGGCAACGCTCGCCCGTGGGATAATGAGTTTTTTTTTCGCATCTGGGTTTATGTCGACTGATTACCTGAAACGTATCCTGACCTCCAAAGTGTATGACGTCGCAAGCGAAACGCCACTGGAAAAAGCACCCACGCTGTCGGCTCGTATTGGCAACACCGTGTTGTTAAAACGCGAAGATTACCAGCCAGTGTTCAGTTTCAAGCTGCGCGGGGCGTACAACAAGATGGCTCACCTGAGCAAAGAAGCGCTCGCCCGTGGCGTCATTGCATCATCTGCAGGTAACCATGCCCAAGGGGTTGCCTTATCGGCGAGCCGGCTTGGTTGTCGCGCGGTGATCGTCATGCCAACCACCACACCGCCGGTCAAAATTGATGCGGTCAAGAGACTCGGTGCCGAAGTTATTTTGCATGGCGACAGTTACAGCGATGCTTTTGAGAAAGCCACAGAGCTTCAAACCAGTGAGAAGCTAACCTTCGTTCATCCGTTTGACGATCCGGATGTGATTGCAGGCCAAGGCACCATCGCCATGGAAATTCTGCGTCAACATCCTGACAACATTGATGCGGTGTTTGTGGCCATCGGCGGCGGTGGGCTGATTAGTGGTGTGGCAGCCTATATCAAGCAACTGCGGCCTTCAATCAAGATCATTGGGGTGCAGACCGTGGATTCAGACGCCATGGTTCGCAGTATCAAAGCCGGCAAACGCATTCGTCTGCAGGATGTCGGTTTGTTCTCTGATGGAACGGCGGTCAAACAAGTCGGTGTTGAAACCTTTCGTCTGGTCAAAGAGTATGTCGATGACTTTGTCATCGTTGATACTGACGCAATATGCGCTGGCATCAAGGATGTATTCCAAGACACCCGCAGTGTTCTCGAGCCTGCTGGTGCGCTGGCCATTGCCGGTGCCAAACAATACGCACAACAACACCGCTGGAAAGACAAAACCATTGTGGCCATTGCCTGCGGTGCCAACATGAACTTCGATCGTTTGCGGTTTGTCGCTGAACGCGCTGAAGTTGGTGAGTCTCGTGAGGCCCTTTTTGCTATCACCTTGCCTGAGGAACGCGGCAGCTTCAGGCAACTTTGTTCCCTCGTTGGACCGCGCAACGTCACCGAATTCAACTACCGCATCTCTGACGCAGAAAAAGCTCACGTATTTGTTGGGATTCAAGTCGAGCGAGCCCAAGACTCAACCAAGTTGGCTGCTGAATTCAAGCGCAACGGGTTTCCAACCGTGGATCTCACCCACGACGAGATGGCCAAGACGCATTTGCGCCACATGGTGGGCGGGCACTCCAAGCTTGCCAAAGACGAACTGCTCTATCGCTTTGAGTTCCCCGAGCGGCCTGGCGCACTCATGCGATTTCTGAGCTCCATGCGACCTGACTGGAACATTAGCCTGTTTCACTACCGCAATCAGGGTGCCGATTATGGGCAGATTCTGGTGGGCATTCAGGTTCCCCCGGGTCAAAAGACCGCCTTCAAAACCTTTTTGACCGAGATCGGCTATCCGTCATGGAACGAAACCGAGAACCCGGCCTACAAGCTGTTTCTCGAGGGCTAATCAGCAGCGCGCACCGTGACGGCTCGTGAGACAGCGCGAGCACGCGCACGTGCCTGCTCGACGGTGTCAGCACTTGCGAGCCCCACGCCTAAACGGCGTTTCACAAAAGACTCGGGCTTGCCAAACAGCCTCAAGTCAGTGCCTGGCTCAGCTAGCGCATCGGCCATGCCATCAAATACCACTGCCTTGGCATCAACCCCCCCATAGATCACGCGACTTGCTCCTGGACCAAGCATGGCCACACTCACAGGCAAGCCAAGCAACGCACGGGCATGAATTTCGAACTCGCTTTGCACTTGAGAAGCCAGTGTCACTAGACCAGTATCGTGTGGGCGCGGACTGACCTCGGAGAACCAGACCATGTCACCTTTGACGAACAGCTCCACCCCAAAAATCCCCAGCCCACCAAGGTCTGACGTCACCATCAGGGCAATTTCCTGTGCCCTTGTCAACGCGGTTTGACTCATGGGTTGCGGCTGCCAGCTTTCGACATAGTCACCATCAACTTGCAAGTGACCAATTGGCGCACAGAATTCTGTAGCCACGCGGCCTTGCGGGTGCTGGTAGCGAACCGTCAGCAGCGTAATCTCATAGTCAAACTCGACCCAGCCCTCAACAATGACGCGCCCCGCGCCCACGCGACCACCGGTTTGGGCATAGTCCCATGCCGGCTGCACATCACTGAGCTCGCGAATCACGCTCTGGCCTTTTCCAGAAGAAGACATCACGGGCTTGACTACACATGGCAAGCCGATCTCTCTGACGGCCTGCTGGAAATCTACAAACGTGTCGGCAAATCGATAGGGCGAGGTTGGCAATCCGAGCGTTTCAGCAGCCAAGCGCCGGATACCCTCACGATTCATCGTCAGCCGCGCGGCCCGGGCTGTTGGTGTCACACGCAGGCCATCCTGGCCTTCAATGTCGACCAACAAATCAGTGGCAATAGCCTCAATCTCGGGCACGATGACATCGGGCTTATATCGATCGATCACCGCTTTAAGCGCATCCCTGTCGGCCATATTGACCACCTCGGCATGGTGCGCGACCTGTTGGGCCGGGGCATGGGCATAGCGATCGACCGCAATCACTTCAACACCAAAGCGTTGCAGGGCAATGACCACCTCTTTGCCGAGCTCACCGGCACCAAGCAACATCACGCGGCGCGCAACTGGGCTGAGTGGCGTTCCCCAGGTGGCTGAAACAGACGGTGGATTCGACATGACTGACCTCAAACAAACGGATTAATCGCGTTAACAGCAGCTCTTCGCACTTTTAGCACGATCGCCCGAGTAAAATCGGACAATGAGTAAAATCAATCAACATGCCTCGGAAGTCCTTGCCAGCGGTCAACAAACCCTGGCCACCGAAGCTCAAGCACTGCTCGACCTGAAACAGCGGCTCGATGACAAGTTCGTTCAGGCTGTCAGTTTTTTGTTGGCATGCCGCGGCCGGGTCATCGTTTGCGGCCTTGGCAAAACCGGCCACATTGCCCGAAAAGTCGCTGCAACGCTGGCTTCGACCGGCACGCCAGCGATGTTCATGCACGCGGCTGAAGCCCTGCATGGTGACCTTGGCATGCTCACGCAGCAGGACATGCTGCTAGCGCTTTCTCACTCAGGTAGCGGTGAGGAGCTTTTGACCGTAGTTGCCGCAGCACACAGGCTCAATGTTCCAGTGATCGCTCTGACGGGCAACCCGCAATCCGACTTGGCGCAAGCCTCAACCGTGCACCTCGATGTCAGCGTATCAAATGAGGCATGCCCCCTGAATCTGGCACCGACTGCCAGCACGACGGCAGCACTGGCCATGGGTGACGCCTTGGCGGTTGCCTGCCTCAATGCCCGTGGATTTACCCCCGAGGATTTTGCGAGGTCCCACCCCGGCGGGGCTTTAGGCCGACGGTTACTGACTCGAGTAAGGGATCTCATGCGCCAGGGAACCGCGGTTCCCAAAGTTGCTCCCTCAGCGAAGATCACGGATGCGCTAGACGAAATGTCACGCAAGGGCATGGGCATGACTGCCATCGTCAATGATCAAGGCATTGCTGTTGGCATATTTACCGATGGCGACTTGCGTCGCTTGCTTGAGTCTACTGGCGACATCCGCGGGTTAACGGTTCAGAGCGGGATGTCACATAACCCCCAGCACATTGGGCCTGACGTTTTGGCTGTCGATGCCGCCAGCACCATGGATGAGCGAAAGATCAGCCAAATCCTGGTGGCTGACAATGCCGGTAAACTGATTGGTGCATTGCACATGCATGACCTTATGACAGCTAAAGTGATATGAAGCCTCTACCCGTCCATCCTGCCGAAGCCCTCGTGCTAGCCAAGCTGCCCGAGACCGTGGTCGAACGGGCGGCTCAAATTCGGCTGATGATATTTGACGTCGATGGTGTTCTGACCGACGGTGGGCTTTGGTACGGCGAGCAAGGTGAGGCACTTAAACACTTTCATGTACTCGATGGTCATGGCCTTAAGATGCTCGATGCCAGCGGTGTGGGTGTGGCAATCATCACCGCGCGTGACGGCCCAATCGTCGCGTGGCGTTGTGCTGAGCTTGGTATTGGGCATGTGCGTCAAGGTGTGCGCGACAAAGCGCAAGCTCTTAGCGAACTGGCGCAAGAGTTCGGCGTATCGAAAGAAGCGGTGGGCTATATGGGTGATGATGTCATCGATCTGCCTGCCATGCAGCAAGCTGGCCTGGCAGTGACAGTGCCAAACGCGCCTGCTTACATGTCGCAAAGCGCGCACTGGACCACGAACCGATCAGGTGGCCAGGGCGCTGTGCGCGAATGTTGTGACGTCATTTTGGCGGCCCAACGCAAGCTCGCTCCGTTCTTGCTTGGCAGCTCGGTTGGCGCAGGTGTGATTCAGTAGAATGCTATGAAAGATCGGTTTCCGACAATCGCTTCTATCGTAATTCTGGTTGGCCTGGTCATCGGAACCTGGTTTGCTGCCGAATACGCTCAGCGTGCCGTGCAACTTGACGCCGCAGCTAAACAAACCCATGAGCCAGACAGCTGGGGCAAGACGATGATCATGCTGCGTACCAATGAAACAGGTCTGCCGATTAGCCGCATCGAAGGCGACTACATGGAACATTTCCCTGACGATGACTCCTATGACATCGTCTCACCGCGCGCCATCAGCATCAAGCCTGACCAGCCAACACTGGTTGGAACATCCCGGATGGCCACAGTGCTTGACGATGGCAACCGGGTTGTCATGAAGAAGGACGCTGTAGTTATACGCTTGGCCAGCGAAACGACAGACCCCATGAATGTTAGCAGTGAAGAAATCACGCTGCTGATGGACGAGGATGTCGCCTACACTGACTTGCCGGCAATAGCGGTACGCAACCGATCCACACTAAAGGGCATTGGCATGCGATACGACAATAAGACCGGCGAGCTCAAAGTCCTGGACTCAACTGATGTGGAAATTGCCCCACGCGCCAGGCAAGAGCAACCGCCAGCTACGGAGACCCAACCTTGAGAACGATTCGTCTGTTAGGCACCCTTTTAGTAACCCTCGCACTAGCACAGCCCACAGCCGGTTGGACCCAGAGCTTGCTGCTAGCTGCCAGCAATGAAGGCCAAGAGGAGCCAGCCACGCAAATCTTGTCAAATGAACTCACGTATGACGAGAATACTAAAACCAGCATATTTATCGGCGACGTGATCATGACCCGCGGCTTGCTCAAGCTGTTGTCTGATGAATTGCGCCTGACGGAGGACGCAGAAGGCTACCAATATGGCACAGCCACCGTGAATGAAGGCAAACGCGTCTACATCCGTCAAGATCGACCGGAAAACTTCGAAGTGCTTGAGGGTATCGGAGAGCGAGCCGAGTACGACGGCAAGGCGGAGACCTTCGATCTGATCGGTAAAGCCCGGTTAACCCGTTATATATGCGGCAAGCCATTCGATTCGGTATCGGGTGAGCGAGTGCGGTATTTCCAGAAGACAGACCGTTACCAGGCGTTTTCTGGTCCAAATTCGGATAACCCCGATGGTCGTGTTCGATCAATCGCCCAGCCGCGCGCCAAAATCGATGCAGCGATCGAGGCCTGTAGACAGCTACAAGCCAGTGGTGCTGAGATCCCGGTGCCCCCCGCCCCCAAACCCTGAATGACCAAACGCCATGTCGCCAAGCAGTAACTCTTCGGAATTTGTAAACGCCGGCCGCCTGAGCGCCACTGGTTTACGCAAGTCATACAGCGGTCGCATGGTCGTGCAAGACGTCAGTCTGCACGTGGACGGTGGCGAGGTTGTAGGGCTGCTTGGGCCCAACGGAGCCGGCAAGACGACGAGCTTCTACATGATCGTGGGGCTGATTCAAGCTGATGCCGGACGCATTGAAATTGATGGGGCCTCAATTACCGCCATGCCGATCCATCAACGCGCACGTCGAGGGCTGTCTTACCTGCCCCAGGACGCCTCAGTGTTTCGACGACTGACCGTCGAGCAGAATATCCGGGCTGTGCTTGAACTGCAGGTCGACGGCAACGGCAAACGCACAAGCAAAACCGAGGTCAATCAACGCCTAGAGACCTTGCTTGATGAGCTTCAGATTGGTCATCTGCGTAAAAATGGTGCCCTGTCGCTCTCCGGCGGCGAACGACGGCGAGTTGAAATTGCCAGGGCGCTAGCCACCAACCCTCGGTTTGTGCTACTAGATGAACCATTTGCCGGTGTTGATCCAATCGCTGTGATCGAGATTCAACGCATTGTGCGGTTTCTAAAAAGCCGCGGGATTGGTGTGTTGATCACCGATCACAACGTACGCGAAACACTGGGCATTTGTGACCGCGCCTATATCATCAGTGAAGGCGCAGTGCTCACAAGCGGTGACCCAGAAAAAATCATCGATGACCCGGCAGTACGACGTGTTTACCTAGGCGAACATTTCAAGATGTAACTGGCTGTAACTGTCTATCAGTTCAGCTTGATTTCCGTGAACAACCTATTACACTGAAGTCACGGGGTTGCCGCATCGGCAATCGATCCTGTAGCGTTGTTTGAGGAGAAACAGCATGAACGTTCAAATCACCGGACATCACCTCGAAGTGACACCCGCAATTCGCGACTATATTTCTACCAAGCTCGAGCGGGTCACGCGTCATTTTGACCATGTGATTGACACCAAAGTCATGCTGTCTGTCGAGCCCTTGAAGCATCGCGCCGAGATGACGGTGCATGTGCGAGGCAAAGATATTCATTGCGAGGCTGCCCAGGAGAACCTTTATGCTGCCATTGACTTGCTAATTGACAAAGTGGATCGTCAAGTCGTTGAGCACAAGAAAAAAACCCAGGATCACGCACACACTTCCGCCAAGCGACAGATTGTCGAAGAAAATTAGATTAACTTCTTCTAGAATCTGTTATCTGTAGCTAAATATTAGCTAAGGAGGATTTTGTTGTGTTTGATATTGCAGCGCGACAAAACCTCCTATAATTCCGGTCATGAAGCTACTTTCTCAAATCTTGCCGCCCGAGAACGTTTTACTAGACGTTGCTGTGACCAGCAAAAAGCGGGCACTCGAACAAGTCGCCCTGATGTTCGAAAACAATCAAGGGCTTGAACGCGCGAATGTGTTCGACAACTTGTTCGCGCGTGAGCGCTTGGGTTCCACAGGGCTTGGGCACGGTGTGGCAGTCCCTCACGGCCGCATCAAAAGCATCGACAGACCATGGGCAGCCTTTGTTCGGCTAGCCAACCCGGTTGCATTTGATGCCCCTGACGGCCAACCAGTCGATATACTGTTGGTCATCGTGGTGCCGGAAGAGGCCACGCAGCAGCATCTCGATATCTTGGCGGAGGTTGCACAACGACTGTCTGATGAATCCGTTGTGCAGTCCCTTAGATCCGAAACAGATGTCTCGCGTGTGCATGAGTTGCTGACTGCCAGGAGCACATCAGCAGCAACCTGATCCGGCTTTTAGCAAACGCATGCGCAATGCAAGCCTGAGGTGACTCAATGCTAGTGGTCAGGGAATTGGTCGATGACAACACCGACGACGTAGCCTTCGAATGGCTTGCTGGTCACGCTGGCAACGCTAGGCCATTGCCAGATGACGGTCGCGCGGCAGCCGACCTCATTGGCCACTTAAATCTCATCCACCCGGCCCGCATTCAGGTGTTCGGCCACGAAGAACTGGCCTACTACAAGCGCTTTGATCCCAAGCGGCGCATTCACCATATCGAGGAGCTAGCCAGCGGTGGCGTGCCTGCCATCATTCTGGCTCACGGTCTTGAAACCCCGGAGGACTTGGTTGAGGTTTGTGAACGAACTAGCGTGCCCTTATTGCGAACTGGAGTCTCGGCGGCTGAGACCATAGACCGCCTCCGTATCTACCTGTCCAAACGCTTCGCCCCAAAAATCACCGTTCATGGTGTACTGATGGATGTGCTGGGCTTGGGCGTACTCATCACAGGTGAGTCTGGGCTTGGTAAAAGCGAGTTGGCACTCGAGCTAGTTTCGCGTGGCCATGGACTGGTAGCTGATGATGCAGTTGAACTGTCTCGGACCGCACCGCATGTCATTGATGGTCACTGCCCGGCCTTGCTACAAAACATGCTCGAAGTACGCGGTCTGGGGCTACTGAACATCCGCACGATATTTGGCGAAACATCCGTGCGCCGCAAAATGAAGCTCAAGCTTATCGTGCATCTAGTGCGAGCCTCTGCCCAGGAAAAGTTCGAGCGTCTGCCACTACAAGAGACTACCCAGGAGATCTTGGGTGAACCTATTTCTAAGGTAACACTGCAAGTGGCGGCCGGCCGTAACCTCGCGGTATTGGTGGAGGCCGCTGTTCGCAACACCATCCTGAAACTTCGTGGCATCGACACGCTGCAAGAGTTCATGGAAAAACAGGCCCAGGCGATCGCCCAGGACAGCCAGCATGGCTAACGGCCTGCAAAGCGTGGTCTTGATCACCGGCATGTCCGGTTCGGGTAAGTCTGTGGCGCTCAAATGGCTCGAAGACGCGGGCTATGCCTGTGTAGACAATTTACCTGTGCCTTTGCTGCAAGACTTGATCGACAACGCCCTGCGCGGACACAATCGAAGACTTGCTGTGGCGATTGACGCCCGTTCTCAAGGGGACTTGCGTGAATTGCCCGATATTCTTGATAGCCTTCGGAGCAAAGGAACACTAATTAGAGTGGTGTTTCTCGATGCCGACGATGCTACCTTGGTTCAGCGGTACTCCGAGTCACGACGCCGTCATCCGCTGGCTGACCGCATGGTGGGTAATGACCAACCTGTGTCATTGCAAGCTTGCATCAGCCACGAGCGCGAGTTGCTTGATCGTTTGCGCAACCGAGAACATGTGATTGACACCTCAGGCCTAAAACCGGTGCAATTGCGTGATTGGATGCGTGACTTGATCAAAGCCGACCGCCCTGGACTCATCATGACGCTCGAATCGTTTGCCTATAAGCAAGGTGCACCACGTGACGCCGATTTGGTGTTCGATGTGCGCTGCCTGCCAAATCCGCACTACGATCCGGCATTAAAGCCACTCACGGGGCTAGATCAACCAGTGGTTGCCTGGCTAGATAGCTACCCTGAAGTCGACGAGATGGTTGATGACATCGAAGCATTCGTTCGCAAGTGGTTGCCACGCTATACCGCGGACACCCGCAACTACCTCACAATTGCCATTGGATGCACCGGTGGACAACACCGATCGGTATACGTCGTAGAAGCCTTGGCCAGTCGTTTTAAAGACGTTGCGGGACTCCTGAAGCGCCACCGCCACCAGGCACAGTTCAGTGAACTACGTGAAACAGGCGGGGGCAAGCCGGCATGAAACGAATTGTGTTTCGCGCCAGCCTTATAGCGGTAGCCACGGTGCTGACGGCTTGTTCGTCTGGCGGAGGATCAGGTGGCGGCTGGCTAAGCTCCAGTGGCGGCTACTACAAAGACGACGGACCACCAGCCCAAGTGCCCGCCGATATAGACAACATACCAGACGCCGTACCGCGTATCGAACCATTGGCCCGCGGCCCGAATCGTCCGTACACCGTCATGGGCAAGCGTTATGTACCAGACACGACCGATCGCCCTTATCGAAAGCGCGGAATCGCCTCTTGGTACGGTCGCAAGTTTCATGGCCGCAAAACATCAAATGGCGAGACATACGATATGTTTGCCATGACCGCAGCCCACACCACGTTGCCGATTCCTAGCTACGTTCGTGTAACAAGCGTCTCCACCGGCCAGAGTGTTATTGTCCGGGTCAATGACCGCGGGCCATTCCTGCACAACCGCGTCATTGACCTGTCCTATGCTGCCGCCCATCGGCTTGGCATGGTCGGGCCAGGCAGCGCGGAGGTTGTTGTGGAACGGATCACACCCGAACAGATTCGCGCTGGCACATGGTCAAACGAATCATTTGCCAGTACTGCACCGGCGGTCGTCACGCCAACGCCTGTAGCCACGCAAGCAGCAGCCGTGACATCAACGGCTGCAGCCAACGAGCCCGTGTTTCTGCAGATTGGTGCCTTTAGCAGCGAAGCCAACGCTCGCGCGCTCGCAGCTCGGGCGGCAGCCAGCATGCCAGGCAACCTTCCCATCGAAGTCGACAGTACCTCGAACGCACTTTACCGAGTCAGAATTGGGCCGTTTGCCAATCGCGATCAAGCTTTGAGCTCGATGGAAGCAGTGGCACAATCACTTGGTGTTCAGCCCAGCATCTCGCGCCCCTGAGTACGCCAGCAGCTGGGCATAGCAGACGTCTTTGGGCGCGCCTAACGCCTTAGCCATGACTTTGGCAGCATCTCGGGTAGACAAAACCGACAACAAAGCTGCCATCCACGCCTGCCGCTCGGCGCTTTGCCAAAGCGCTTGGTCTTCATCCTGATCGATGGTTACCCTCGATTCAGGCGCATGCAAAATCACCACGTATTCACCCTGTTCGCGATACCTGTCTGCCGCTATCCACGCTGAGGCATGACCCAAATCCAATGTCACCGTTTCCTCGAACCGCTTGGTGAGCTCTCGCGCCAAGCTCACTCGTCTGACCGGACCAAACACCTGGCACAAGTCACGCAAAAGGTCTGCGATTCGATGCGGTGCCTCGTACATCACCACTGCTGTGTCTGCGCCTAGCCAACGCTTGAGCGAGCGCTCTCGAGCCGCTTGCTTGGGTGGCAAAAACCCCAAAAAAGCAAAGGTTGGTTGCGCGTCAGTCGCCACGCCTGTGGCCATCAATGCAGTGACCAAGGCGCTAGCACCCGGAATGGCAACGACATCAAAGCCAGCCTCGCGCACGTCTTGTACAAGCTGACCGCCCGGGTCGCTGACGCCCGGTGCGCCAGCATCAGAAATCAGTGCCACCCGTTCACCTGCTTCTAGCCGCTGCAAGATAGCCGCCGTGGCTGCTCGTTCGTTGTGCCGGTGTGCCGCCATTAACGGTGTATCGACATGCCATGCCTGCAACAATGCCTGGCTGGTACGCGTGTCCTCTGCGGCAATGACATCGGCAAGTCTTAAGGCGTACCAGGCTCTAAGACTCAGATCGGTTAAGTTGCCGATTGGCGTGGCCACCACAAAAAGCGCGGGTTTGGGCCACTGTTGTTGCTCAAGGCGCCCGAGCAAGTCCTGCCAGGGGGGCATTAGACCGGTTGGGGAGTTGGTATCAGGCATTAGAGGCAATCGGGCTGAGCGAATTAAATTGAAGTGATCAGTTTAATGCTAGGCAGTGACAGGCATATAAGGTAAGCCGTGGCACTCAGAAGCTCTGGTGTGCGAAAATCCTGACGATCATAAGGATTTGAATCGAATTGAGTTAATTTCCAGTCAAATCCTTACGTTCTTGAGGATTTTTACTTTGAAAACACCTATCGGTCAGCCACACGAAACAGGCCATGTCGGTTAGGTTGGCCGCAAACACACATCAATGGCGCTAATGCATTTGGTTTGGTTTGTCGGTATGGCGCTGAATCTGGTGATTCGCCAACGTTAGCGACTGCAGATCAAAACCCATTACGTAACCATTACGCTGGAAGTCTCCGTTAGACACAATGCCCAACTCCAATTCGTACCCCGTGAACCAAAAGGATTCGAGTCTGCCGACCAACTATCCCGTCACCGTATTGCTTGACGACCAAACCACAGTGGGGCACGAGCGCCGCTCACGGCTTTATCAAGGGTTACGTGAACAACTGTTGATCGACAGTCCCTATGGGCTGCCCGACGCCCTAGCTGAGTTGCAAGCCGGGTTAGACCGCGGTCTTCATGCGGTCATGCTGCTTGACTATGAGCTCGGGGTGGCCATGCAGGGTTTGCCTGCTCGCGAGCAGGCTCCCGAGCCCATCAGCCAAATCCTTTTGTTCGATTCGGTCAAGCTTCTGACGGGCGCCGAAGTCGATGAATGGCTACAAAACCAGGACCCAGGGGCATCCGCCACATTGACGGGCTTGCGCAGCAGTATTGATGAGGCCTGTTTTGCGGGGGCAGTGGATCAGATCCGTCGACGCATTGCCGACGGTGAGACTTATCAGGTCAACTTGTGTTTTGCGATGCACATGGCACTTTACGGGAGTCCAGTTGCGCTTTACCGAGCGCTTCGTAGACATCAGGCTGTGCCTTATGGTGCATTAATCGGACTGGCAGATGGCCGCTGGGTGCTGTCACGCTCGCCCGAGTTGTTTGTGCGTCATCAAAACAGCTGGATCGAGTCGCAGCCCATGAAAGGCACTGCGGCAGTTGACAGCAAGGTAGATCTGGCCAATGACCCCAAAAACCGCGCAGAGAATGTCATGATTGTTGACCTGCTGCGCAATGACCTCGGTCGAGTGGCACGACCTGGGAGTGTTAGTGTGCCGGATCGCTTTGAAATCAAGCGTTACGGCAACGTTTTGCAGATGACCTCAACTGTGCGTGCACAACTGCGTGCTGATGTCTCGTGGGTTGACCTGCTCGAAGCGATTTTTCCATGCGGATCAATCACCGGTGCCCCCAAACACAGCACCATGCAAATTATTCGGGACATTGAGCCGACAGCGCGCGGGATATATACCGGAGCCATTGGCTGGATTGAGCCTGCAGGCAAGGGGCAGTTAGGGAATTTTTGTCTGTCAGTACCGATTCGCACGCTTACCCTGTCAGCGCCAGACAAACAAGGCAAACACTCTGGCATGCTCGGGGTGGGAGCAGGCATCACCTGGGGCAGTGACAGCGCCACCGAATGGGCCGAATGCATGCTCAAGGCAAGCTTTCTCACCCGACTGACAACCCCGTTAACGCTATTTGAAACCATGCGCGCCAGCCGCCAACATGGCATAGCCAATGTTGATCGGCATCTCGCGCGCTTGCAAGCATCTGCCAATGCACTCGATTTCATGTTTGATGCCCATGCCGCGAGACAAAAGCTGCAAGCAACGTGCGACGAATTACCCGATGACGCTGACTACAGGGTCAGACTGGACCTTGCTGCCGATGGCCACATTTCCATCAAAACCGGACCACTTAACCGGTTGCCATCATCTGTCAAGGTTCTGCTAGCACCCGAGACCATGGACTCTGGCGATCTTTATCTGCGCCACAAAACCTCGAATCGAGCGCTCTACGATGCGGCTTGGCAACAAGCCGAGCAACAGGGCGCGTTTGACATGCTGTTTTTTAACGAGCGCGATGAGCTGACCGAAGGCGCTCGCACCAACGTGTTTATTAAACTTGACGGCCGCTGGTACACCCCACCACTGACTGCAGGGGTCTTGCCTGGCGTTATGCGCGGCATCCTGTTGGAAGACCCCGCACTAGCCGCAAGCGAACGAACGATCACGCGCCGGGAACTTCAGCAAGCGCAAGCAGTCCTTATATGCAATGCCTTGCGGGGTGCAATTGCCGCCGAATTGATCGATAAGCACATGCCGACAACCCCTAGCGTGAGATAATAGCAATATTCACTTAAGCCCGACGCTACCATGCAACTAACTGAGCATCTGAAGCAACACTTCGACGATCACCTGCGCACAACCGAACGGACCGTGGCCAAGATATTGCCCGATCTGGAAAAAGCCATACACCTGTGTCACACAGCGGTGACTCAGCGTCGGCGAATTCTGGTCTGCGGCAATGGCGGGTCGGCGTCCGATGCCCAGCATTTTGTGGCCGAGTTGGTTGGCAGGTTTGAGCGCGAGCGCCAGCCCTTGGCGGCTGTTGCATTGTCGACTGACACATCCATCCTGACTGCCGTAGGCAATGACTACGGGTTTGACCAAGTGTTTTCTCGTCAGGTTGCGGCACTCGGACAGCCGGGTGACGTACTGATTGGCATATCCACAAGCGGCAATTCACCCAATGTTTTGCGGGCCATGGAGCAAGCGCACGTCAGTGGACTACACGTAATTGCGCTCACTGGTCGTGATGGTGGCAAGATGGCGCAAGCCTTGTCCGGACAGGACATTCTCTTATGTGTGCCAGATCAACGCACCATGCGCATTCAGGAAATGCATATCTTGATGCTGCACCTGATCTGTGAGGGCATTGATGTCCACCTACTGGGAGAAGCCAAATGATGCATTCATTTTCGACTCGAGCCAAGCTGTTGGCAATGGCAGCCGTCCTAGGCGCTTCCGGCACTCTGGCTGGCTGTGCACCAGTGCTCATCGGAGGAGCGGCTGCGACCACAGCACTCGTGGCTACTGATCGTCGCACCGTCGGCCAGCAAGTCAGTGATAAGGAGATCAATCTTAAAGTTGACAGCGAAATGCGCGTCAAATTCGGCCAAACTGCCCGAATCAATGCCTCATCATACGACGGTGTCGTCTTGCTGACCGGTGACGCCTTTAGTGAAAAAATCCGTGGTGAAGCCGCTGCTATTGCCATGAACGTGCCTCAGGTCAAGTCAGTCATCAACCGGCTCTACACTGGACCACTCGCATCGTTTAGCCAAGTCACTTCAGATACTTGGCTATCTTCGAAGGTCAAAACCACCCTGCTCACTGCCAAAGACGTACCCTACGGCGCCATTGTGGTTACGGTCGAGCGCGGTGATGTGTATTTGCAAGGCCTAGTCACACAAGCTGAAGCCGACAAAATCGCGGAGGTCGTTGCTAGCGTCAGTGGTGTCAAACAAGTCTTTACCCTCTTTGACATCATGACGCCGGAGCAAGCAGCCGCGTTTGCCGCTTCTCAGCGGCGTGAACCCGGATTGCCCTCGAGCAATCCAACACCAACTGGTGGTGGCACTGGCTCATCGACAACTGCTCCGGCCGCAGGAGCGCCAACTGTCGAGCCCATCCAAGCCCCATCCACACCACAAGCCAGACCGCTCTAATCTGTAACCTGAATTGCCGTTGTGAGGTAATGACATGCGCAAAATCATCACTACCATCGCTATCGCTGCACTGATTGGTGCCGGTGCCTGGTTTGTCTTCACTCCCAAGCCTGATGCGCCTGCCGTGACTTTCCAGACACTTGAGGGCGAAACAATCAGCATGGATTCTCTCAAAGGCAAAGCCGTGCTCGTCAAGTTCTGGGCGACAAGCTGCGTGACCTGCGTGCAACAAATGCCGGACACCGAGAGCTATTACGAAACGTACCACCCACAAGGCCTTGAGGTGATTGCCGTGGCGATGGAATATGATCCGATCGAGTTCGTCAGACAATTTACAGTCAGCCGCGAATTGCCATTTACGGTAGCGACTGATACCGACGGGTCAGTTGCCAAGGGGTTTGGTGACGTCAAGCTCACGCCTATTGCGTTCATTATTGACCGCGAGGGCAAGATTCTGAAGCGCTATCTGGGCAACTACGACAAGCAGGACATGAAAAAAACCATCGAGTCGGCGCTCGCGAGCTGATAAAGTTCTGTCATTCAATAAACATCTAACAGCAACTCTAACGCCATGACCGACCCTACTGCCACTGCTCTAGAACCCGCCATCATTGCCCGGGTCTTGTCTGAATCGTTACCCTATATTCGGCAATTTCACGGCAAAACCATTGTGATCAAATACGGTGGCAACGCCATGACTGAAGAGCGCCTGCAGCGCAGTTTTGCGCATGATGTGGTGTTGCTTAAGCTCATTGGCTTAAACCCAGTGGTCGTGCATGGCGGTGGTCCCCAAATTGATGAAGCACTTAACCGTGTCGGCAAGAAAGGGGCATTTATTCAAGGCATGCGCGTGACGGACAACGAAACCATGGAAGTGGTGGAATGGGTGCTCGGCGGTCAAGTGCAGCAAGACATTGTCATGATGATTAATGAAGCGGGCGGCAAAGCAGTGGGCTTGACCGGCAAGGATGGTGGCTTGATTCGCGCCAAGAAAAAGCTCATGCCTAACAAGGAAGACCCCAACACGCCGCTCGATATCGGCTTTGTGGGCGACATTACCAAAGTAGACCCTTCTGTCGTTAAAGCGCTGCAGGATGACCAGTTCATCCCCGTGATTTCACCGATTGGATTTGGTGAAGACGGCATGGCTTACAACATTAATGCCGATGTTGTGGCGGGCAAAATGGCGGAGGTTTTAAGTGCCGAGAAGCTCCTCATGATGACCAACACACCCGGTGTGCTCGACAAAAACGGCAACCTGCTGCGGGAGTTGTCAGCTCGCACCATCGACGCCATGTTTGCCGATGGCACGATCTCAGGCGGCATGCTGCCAAAGATCGGGTCAGCGCTCGATGCCGCAAGAAATGGCGTACGTTCTGTGCACGTTGTCGATGGTCGCGTGCCACATTGCCTGTTGCTCGAAGTACTAACCGACAAAGGCGTTGGCACGATGATTTCCTCGCGCTAGATCAACCTATATGCGCACGCTATCGACGCCCGCAGTCAAAGCCAAACGTGCTCGGGTCCATAGCGAGTTTGCAGGTAACGAACGTCAAATATGGCTATTTGACCTTGACAATACCCTGCATGACACTTCACACAAGATTTTTCCGTATATCAGTGAGGGCATGACTCGCGCGGTCATGACTTGCCTGAACGTTCAAGAGCAAGAAGCCCATCATCTGCGCGCAAAATATTGGAAACGCTATGGCGCCACCATGATTGGGCTCGTTAAACACCACGGCGTTGATGCCCACGAGTTTCTTTGGCGCAGCCATGATTTCGATGTCAGACCGCTCGTGAAGGCCGAGCGCGGCTTGCACCACAAGCTTGGTCGCTTGCCTGGGCGCAAAGTACTGGTCACCAATGCTCCCTTGCACTATGCGCGCGCCGTGCTCAAACATCTGGGGATTTTGCGGCACTTTCACAGCCTCTGGTCTATCGAGCACATGAAGCTGCACGGCCAGTACAAACCAAAACCATCCAGTGCCATCTTGCGCCACATTCTGGCCTGTGAGGGTATTTCACCTCATCGTGCCGTGCTCGTTGAAGACACCCTGTCGAACCTTCGTGGTGCTCGCAGGGCGGGGCTTCGCACCGTACACGTCTTTCATCCGGCCACACCGTTTGCTCACCAGCGCCGTGGAAGACCGCACTACGTGGACTTGAGGGTGAACAACGTCAGCGACCTGCTTTTAAGGAAGCGTCCTTTGCGTGCACGCTAACCGCGGGCACATGAACCGCGCACACCACACACTGGACAATTCGGGTCACGCGGCACTCGGACCTCATGCCAATGAGTCAGGCGCGCATCAAACATTACTAAGCGGCCTTTTAGCGGCTTGCCGATGCTAGCCAGCAACTTGATCGCTTCAGCAGCCTGCAGGCTACCAATAATCCCAACCAAAGGTGCAAACACGCCCATGGTGGCACAATTAACCGGCGTGACATCTTCTGCTTCGGGAAACAAACAGTGATAACAAGGACTAGCAGGGTCTCGTGTGTCGTAAACACAAACCTGTCCCTCAAAGCGGATAGCAGCACCGGATACCAATGGCTTGCCCGCTTGAACACAAGCACGGTTTACGGCATGACGAGTCTGAAAGTTGTCGCAACAGTCAAGGACCAGATCAACAGCACTAATCTGTTCAAGCAAAGCGTCACCGTCTAGTCGCACTGGCAATGGCACAACCCGGGTGTCGGGATTAAGTTGAGCAATTGCATGTTGGGCAGAGTTAACTTTAAGACTGCCCAATCTATCGTTGCTATGCATGATCTGGCGCTGCAGGTTGCTTAGCTCAACCGTATCGTCATCCGCAACCCGAATCTCACCAACCCCAGCAGAGGCCAGATAAAGGCATACGGGTGAACCCAACCCACCAGCGCCAATGACCAACACCTTGCTTGCGAGCAAGGCTTGTTGGCCCTCAATGCCAATGTCGTCTAGCAGGATGTGCCGCCCATAGCGAAGCAGCTCGTCATCGCGCATCTTCTAGCGTTTCCAGCTACTTCTGCTGAGCCGTCTTCACATTGTCGATGGGACCGTTGTCAACCGGCTTACCACGTAGGAAGTTAATCGCTTGCTGCAGCTGAAAGTCGCCCTCTTCCCCGAACCGGAATGGTTTAGGCTGCTCTTTGTTGGCGTCTACGTCGTTGCTTGCCGGGGTTTGCGACTCCGACTGCTCTTGCTTGCGGTTATTGGCCCGACCGTTTTCTAAGTGCTTGTTCAAGTCAGCCTCGCGCATGACCGAGAACAAGTTGCCAACCGCCGTATCGGTCACAATAATGTCAGGCTCAATGCCTTCAGCCTGAATGGAGCGCCCATTAGGCGTGTAGTAACGCGATGTCGTCAGTTTGATCGCTGTCTCATGTGATATTGGCAGAATCACCTGCACGCTGCCTTTGCCAAACGTTTGGTTGCCCATGATGGTGGCCCGGTCGTAATCCTGCAATGCACCCGCCACGATTTCTGATGCCGAGGCTGAGCCGGCATTGACTAAAACCACCATTGGCACGGTCTTGACCCAATCGGGCAGCCCGGCAAGATAATCACTCTCACCGCGAGCGTAGTCAACCGGATTAGCGAGGTATTTGCGGCGCGAATCGGGTGCACGACCATCGGTCGACACCACGAGCTTGTCAGCCGGCAAAAACGCCGCCGACACACCAATGGCACCTGTCAACAACCCTCCCGGATCGTTGCGCAAATCCAGAATCAAGGCCTTGGGCACGCCATTGTCGTCAAGCTGATCCAGATGCTTGGCCAAATCGCTGCCTGTGCGCTCCTGAAACTGAGAAATACGGACGTAACCAATATCATCATCAACCGTCTTGCTGCGCACGCTACGCACTTTGATCGTGTCGCGCATCAGGTTAACCACAATAGGTTTGTCCTGCCCTTGGCGCACGACTGTCAAGGTCACGGGCGTTTTGACTGGTCCGCGCATCAGTTTCACTGCATCGGTCAAGCTCATGCCCTTGGTTGACGTGTCATCGACTTTGATGATGAGATCGCCAGCCTGCATCCCGGCACGCTCAGCCGGGGTATCCTCAATCGGCGCAATCACCTTGACAAAACCGTCTTCCGAACCAATTTCAATGCCCAAGCCACCAAACTGGCCTTGTGTCGAAGTGCGCATTTCCTTAAAAGCCTCAGCATCAAGATATGCCGAGTGAGGATCAAGATCGGTCAACATGCCTGAGATGGCACCACTAATCAGTTTGTCGTCCGGCACCTCTTCGACATAATTATTCTTGATTGCCGCAAACACATTAGAAAACTGACGCAGTTCATCAAGTGGCAAAGGGGCGCTCGCTCGCTGGGCCACGGCTGTTATTCCAACACTCAATAGCAACCCCGCCACCAAGCCGGTGCATAACAAGCCAATTGTGCGTAATTTGCGACTGCTCATGTCTTTGTCCTGTTTTTGTAAGGCCGACTATCAAAAAACGAAGCCAAACGGTCAGCGCTGGAAATACAGCATGGGATCGAGCGGCTTACCCCGGTGCCTGATTTCAAAGTATAGGGCTGAATCCAGCTGTCCCCCTGTATTACCTGCATTGGCAATCACGTCACCGGCTTTGACCTTGTCACCTACCTCCTTGAGCAAGCTCTGGTTGTAGGCATACACCGTTAAAAACTCGTCAGCGTGATCCACAATAATCAAGTTCCCGAAACCACGCAACCACGTCGCATAAACCACCGTACCGGCTGCTACTGCCTTGACAGGCGTCCCAGGCTTGGCTCCGATAATCACGCCGCGCCAGTCGCCACCGTCCGGCCTGCTGCTGCCATATCGTGCCAGGACTGACCCCTTTAAGGGCATGGGAATCCCGCGCTTTAATCCCTCGCCCTCAGGCAAGGACTCCAATATCTCTTGCCGAATTGCCCTGGCATGCTGAGCATCAGCTTCGAACTTGGCAATCTGCTGGCCTAACCCTTCGATCAGCTCGCCCAACTGTTTCTCATCTTGTGCCAGTTTGTCACGCTCGGCTCGTTCGGCAGCGATAGATCCTTCAATTTTGGCCAGTAAATCAGCCCTCGCCTGGCGTTCGCGCCTAAGAACCGCCTGCTCAGCCTGAACCTCCTGATGTTGCGTAGCAAGCTGTTGTTGCTGTTGGCTTTGAGCGGCCTGTAGGGCCGAAAGTTCCGCAACGCCCCGGTTCAATCGCTCGATCGTTTTGGCTCGAGCATCGGCCACAAATGACAAGTAACCGAGCTCTCTGCCAAGCGATTGCGGATCCTCGCCAGCCAATAGCGCACTCCATGGCGACAAATTACTGCTGTGTTGAGCCCGTAACTGCTCTGCCAACGCTGCCCTGTCACGTTCAAGTTGTTGGCGAGTCGAAGAAATTTTATTGTCGAGTTTGTCAAGGGCCTGCTCACCACTGGCAATGGCCGTTTGCAAGTCTTTCAAGCGACGAGTGGCATCAGAAATAGCCAGTTCGGACGCACGCAACTGATCAGAAGCACGCCGAAACTCGGCGTTTTTTTTTGTCGAGCTGCTTTTGAACTTCCGCAATGCGTGACTGCAGATCCTGCTTGGCTTGCCGGGCTGCCTCTCTTTGCTCCTGAAGCGATTCAACGGCCTGCTGGGCATGCACAGGCAACAGAGGCGCTGCCATGATGGCCAGCGCCAGCGCGATTATGTGCGCTGGCTGCGCCATCTCAGTCCTTTTTAGCCTTGCCCTGGGCAGCCACTGCAGCCATGGCAGCCTCGATGACGGCCGGATCAGCCAGGTAGTAGTGCTTGATCGGCATTAAATTCTCGTCGAGCTCATAAACCAGGGGCTGGCCCGTTGGAATGTTCAGCGCAATGATGTCTTCGTCTGAAACATTGTCCAAATGCTTGATCAGTGCGCGCAGACTGTTGCCATGCGCCGAAATCAACACCCGTCGCCCGGAACGAATGGCCGGTGCAATCGAGTCATTCCAAAAGGGCAAGACCCGGTCAACGGTGTCTTTCAGGCATTCGGTTGCAGGCAGCTGCTCCGCCGTGAGCTTGGCGTAACGTGGGTCAAACCGCGGATGACGCGGATCTTCAAGATCAAGAGGGTCCGGTGCAATCGCGTACGCACGACGCCAGATGAGCACCTGCTCGTCCCCAAATTTGGCTGCTGTCTCGGCTTTGTTCAATCCTTGCAGGTTGCCATAATGACGCTCGTTTAAGCGCCAGTTGTTGTGCACCGGGATGTACATTTGATCCAACGCGTCAAGCGTAAGCCACAGCGTGCGGATAGCGCGCTTTAGCACCGAGGTATAGGCCAAATCAAAGCCGTAACCCTTTTCTTTGAGCAGTTGGCCGGCTTGCCAAGCCTGCTCGCGGCCAGTTTCGGTCAAATCAACATCGGTCCATCCGGTAAACCGATTCTCTAAATTCCATTGGCTCTCGCCGTGGCGCATCAGGACAAGCTTGTACATGGTGTTGGGTGTTTAATGGATCATGGAGTAGTCATTTTATAATCAGCAACAATGTCCTGCCGGGACGTCTAACCTGCAAAGCGAAAAAACCGTGGATTTCTTCTTACAAACAGACAATTTAATGCTAGTGGCCATCGCGGTCTCCTCTGGCCTGATGCTCTTGTGGCCCACTATTCAGCGCGGTCGCGCCGGCGGCAGCGTGAGCACCACACAGGCCGTGCAGCTCATCAATCACGAAGATGCCGTGATCGTCGATGTGCGCCCGCTCGCGAGCTTCCAAAACGGCCATATTCCCCACTCGCGCAACATTCCGTTGGCTGAAATCTC
This sequence comes from Burkholderiaceae bacterium, assembly GCA_021208885.1. Taxonomy (GTDB): domain Bacteria; phylum Pseudomonadota; class Gammaproteobacteria; order Burkholderiales; family Burkholderiaceae_B; genus Algicoccus. The sequence goes on along the minus strand of JAJOJF010000036.1, from coordinate 46,504 downwards.
TGAAAAAGCCGCCAAACTACCGAAAGACAAGCCGATTCTGGTGGCCTGCGATCGTGGCCAGATCGCCGTGGGCGCGCAGCCAAGCTGCGCAAAGCGGGCCTTGAGCGCGTCATGGTCATCGAAGGTGGCATAAATGCATGGCTACAGGCCGGCCTGCCGACCTCCACTAAAAAGAAATAAACCGTCAAGATCCCCCCAAACCAACACATAACACCAACCGGAGACAATCCGTGAACAAAGTCGTGATGTACAGCACAGGGTTTTGTCCATATTGCACACGCGCTGAAGCACTGCTCGCGCAGCGCGGCGTAACCGACATTGAAAAAATTCGTATCGATACTGATCCTGCGCAACGTGCAGCCATGATGTCGCGCACCAACCGTCGCACTGTGCCGCAGATCTTCATCGGTGACACCCACGTGGGCGGTTATGATGACCTTGCGGCGCTTGACCGCGCAGGCGCCTCGTGCCCCTGCTTGAAGGTGGCAACTGAAATCGCCACCCAAACCTGATTCGAAACACAATTGGAATTTTTATGGCTGACGAGAACACTGCGGCAAACAACGACAACCCTACATTCAACCTACAGCGCGCTTATCTTAAAGACCTCTCGCTTGAGGTACCCAGTGCGCCACACGTCTTTCTTGAACAGCAAGCCCCTGCCGTTGAGGTCAACATTGGTATTGGCGCTCAGCGCCTGGCCGAGACCATGTTTGAGTCTACCGTGACAGTCACTGTGACGACAAAGATCGGAGACAAAGTTGTTTATCTGGTCGAAGCCACCCAAGGCGGCGTGTTTGAAGTGGCAAATATTCCAGCCGAACAAATCGACGCCCTGCTTGGGATTGTTTGCCCCACCATGCTCTACCCCTACCTGCGCGCCAACGTGGCTGATGCCATCACACGCACCACATTGCCGCCGCTGCACCTGACTGACGTGAACTTCCAGGCACTGTATCAACAACGTCAAGCCCAAGCTGCTGAGCAAGGCGAGGGCAATCTGCCGAACGGCAAGGCTGAAAACGATTCAGGCATCATTTTGCCGCCTGGCGCGACTCGCCAGTAAGCGCCAATAGCTAAAACCTTCTATGCAAACACCTGCGCGCCCTCCCGTCACCGTCCTCGGTGCTGGCGCGTGGGGAACAGCAATTGCGGCTGCGGCATGCCGCCATGCCGATGTCATGCTTTGGGGCAGGGATACCATCGTCATGGCGGCGATGGCCCAAACGCATATCAACACCAAGTACTTGCCTGGCATCGAGCTGCCACATGCCTTGCAATACACCAGCAAGCTCGATGACGCGTTTGCTCACCTCGCACAAAACCCGGCCCAGGGACTGCTTGTGCTTGGCACCCCCATGGTCGGGCTGCCGACATCTGCCACCAAGTTGAACGAAAGCTGGCGACAGGCCTCCAAATTGCTGGCGTTATTTGGCTTTGCAAAGGGCTAGAACCTGAAACAGGTAGGCTACCCCACGAGTTGATCGCGTCATCCATGAAGGCAACTCAGCTGGCCACCGGCGTCCTCTCAGGTCCCTCATTTGCCAAGGAAGTTGCCAAAGGGCTGCCGGTCGCACTCACAGTTGCGAGCAGCAGCAATTCTTTGCGAGAGCTGGTCACATCCGTGTTTCATTCGGAACACATGCGTATTTACAGTTCGCCCGATGTCATGGGCGTTGAAGTTGGCGGTGCGCTAAAGAACGTGATGGCGATTGCCTGCGGGATTTCAGATGGGCTCGGACTTGGCAGCAATGCCAGGGCCGCATTGATCACCCGGGGCCTGGCGGAGATGACCCGATTTGGTACCGTACTTGGTGCGATGCCTGGCACGTTTTCTGGGTTGACTGGCCTTGGTGACCTGGTACTGACAGCCACCGGTGAACTGTCACGTAACCGGCAGGTCGGGCTTCGGATTGGTCAGGGCGAATCTTTAGACAAGATCCTGGCCGGCGGCATGACCGCTGAAGGCGCTCGCTGTGCCCAAGCAGTTCTGGCCCGCGCTCGAGCTATGAGAGTGCCCATGCCCATTACAGAAGCCGTTTGCGACACCCTTTTTGCCGGCGTTGCCCCGGCTCACGCGGTGCATCGCCTGATGGCGCGATCAGCCACCGAGGAATAAGACACACAACCACTAGCGCCCGCCTGGGTAGCCTAGCTGACGCCATGCCTCGTAAACCACCACCGCCACGGTATTGGAAAGATTCAAACTACGCTGTCCCTCGCGCATGGGCAAACGGATCCACTGCTCAGGGGCAAACAGCTCACGCTGCTCGTTAGACAAACCAGCGGTTTCACGGCCAAACACAAACACATCGCCTGACTCAAATGCGATCTCACCGATCAAGCGCTTGCCGCGCGTGGTCATGGCAAATTGCCGTGCTGCCGGCGTGCCCGTATGAGCCAAGGCTTGAGCCAGTGAGTCATGCACCTTTAATGGCTGCCACTCGTGATAGTCAAGCCCGGCACGTCGCAAACGGCGATCGTCAATCTCAAATCCCAAGGGGCGCACCAAATGCAGCTGCGCGCCAACATTGGCACACAGTCGGATCACATTGCCCGTATTGGGCGGGATTTCTGGTTCGACAAGAATGACATGAAACATGCGCGAGATTGTGCCAGATTCAGGCGCTCAGTGGCGTGCGTGCTGCGGCCAACACTATCACTCGCTTGGCACCAGCCGCTTTTAATGTGCGCGCAGCCTCAGCGACCGTACTTGAGGTCGTCACCACGTCATCGACCAAGCCGATGCAAAGTCCCGCCACGGCTGCGTTAGCCACAAATCGGCCTTTAACTGCATTTAAGCGCTCAAAACGGCCAAGTGTTTTTTGGGGGGAACCGTCGCGAACCTGAGCCAGCCATTCGAGTCGACAAGGTGTCGCCGTCAATGAGGCTACGACGCGTGCCAATTGCTGGGCAGGGCTAAACCCGGTGTGACCCAGGCGCGCCGCACTAGCCGGTATTGGCACCCACGCATCGGGCTTAAGCTCATCAAACAAAGGTTTAGCGGCACGCACCATCAAGTCACCCAACAAATTCGCAAGCGCGAGTTGTCCGCCTTCTTTGTACATTTGAATCAATAACTGCCCAGTAAACTGATAATCGATGGCACATGCCAGAGCGTCGATTGCTGCACCCCGAACGCAGTTGCCACATAACGCGGAAATAGAGAGCTCAGCGCCACAGGCACGGCACAGCGATCGTCGTTGGCGAGCATCAAAAATATCGGCCTCGCAGCCGGCGCATAGATGGCCGCCGCGAGCGGCCATTTGGCATAGCGGACAACGACTAGGCATTTTTCTGAGCAAACCACCGGCGGTTTGCTTAGACTTGGCCAAACAACGAGAAACTAATGATGACGTCATGGGGGCGATATTCTGCAGCAAGATGGCGTGTTTAAATCTCAACCATGACAAATGCATCACAGCCAAACCGCCTGGCCATCGAGACCAGGCATGTCAAGCAACAGTTTGACCGCCGTGGCGACCTTGGCGCTGCCGAGTTCCTCTATGGCGAAATTGCTAGACGTATGCTCGATCGCTTAAAGCTGATCCGGCTCGAGCCTGCCGTCGTGTTAGATGCTGGCTGTGGGGTTGGCAGACGATTTGCTGCGCTACGCGAGCGCTACCCGAAGGCCAGGCTAATTGGCCTGGACCACAACCAGGCACTGCTTGAACTAGCCCGCCAGTCCATCAAAACGTCGTTCTGGCAAAAGGTGCTTAACCCCTTGCAACGCCTGCCTGCGATTGATTTGCTCGAGGCCGAACTCGACAGCACGAGCTTGGCGCCGGAGTCCATTGACCTCATTTGGTCAAACCTCGCCATCCACTGGCACCCCGAACCCCACAGCGTATTGCGTGAGTGGTCGCGTCTGTTGCGCCCCGGCGGTCTGGCTTTTTTTAGTGGCTGGGGACCAGCCACCGGTCGCGAGTTGCGCGATGCGTTGGCTGCTGCAGGCCTGCGAACCGCGACCCAACCCTTTGTCGACATGCACGATTTGGGCGACCTGATGGTCGAACAAGGCTTTTCCGATCCGGTCATGGATCAGGAAACGATCACGCTGACCTATGACAGTGCCGATGCTTTGCTGGCCGATGTGCATGCACTAGGCGGCAACCCCAACCCACAACGCAAAGCCAGTCTAGCCTCGAGAGCCTGGCGCCAAAGACTAGTCGATGCGATTGAAACCAAGCGCCAAGGTGACAAGCTCACCTTGACATTGGAAGTTGCCTACGGTCACGCCTGGCGAAGCGCCACCCGACGCCAAGCCGGTGAAACACGAATCAGCCTTCAAGCCATCAACCGCAAACCAGGCTAGACAATTCTGGCGCGCGCAGCCTCGTACTCTCGTTTTAATCGGGCCACAATCTCGCCAACCGGCATGATGTCGTCGATTTGTCCCACGCCTTGACCAGCACCCCAGATGTCTTTCCAACTCTTGGGTTTAGAAGTGCCCGATGAGAAATTCATGCCTTGCTTGGCGGTTGGCAGGTTATCTGGATCAAGGCCGGCTTTTTCTATGCTCTCGCGAATGTAGTTGCCACGCACCCCGGTAAACAGATCGGTATAGATAATGTCTGATGCACTGGCACGCACAATGGCCTCTTTATACTCTGGCACGGCATGGGCTTCAGTGCTCGCAATAAAGCGTGTCCCGATATAAGCCAAGTCTGCACCCATGGCTTGGGCTGCGAGCACCGCCGCACCCGTTGTGATCGCCCCCGACAGAATCACCGGACCCTGATAGTGCCTTCGCAACTCCCCAACGAGCGCAAATGGCGACTGAGCACCCGCATGACCACCCGCACCAGCGGCTACCACGATCAGACCATCAACGCCCGCATCGAGTGCTTTGGCAGCATGACGCATATTGATCACATCGTGCAGCACAATGCCGCCGTAGGCGTGAACGGCATCAATAATCTCTGGCACTGGCGCACGCAACGAGGTGATAAAAATCGGCACCTCATGCTTGACGCAAGTTTCTACGTCTTGCATCAAACGGACATTGGAGTCATGCACGATCTGGTTTACAGCGATCGGGCCGACTGGCTTGTCCGGGCTAGCGGCTTTGAAGCGAGCTAGCTCAGACTTCATCTCGGTGAGCCACTGATCGAGCAACTCGGCTGGCCGAGCATTTAGAGCCGGGAACGACCCAACGATACCCGCTTTACATTGCGCCAGCACAAGCTCGGGATAGCTCACGGTAAACATCGGTGAGGCGATCACCGGGAGCGCCAGGTTTTGTAGGGCTGGGGGCAAATGCGAGTAATCCATGATGGCTGCCTGATCGTCAGTTTTTGCGAGGATTTGAGTTTTGCATTATTTTTAGCATGGCGGCTGCATCACCATCCTTGGAAATGCCCGCTAGATAATCTCTCACACCGGCCTGGTCAGCCGCGTTGCGGTTTTGGCTGAGCTTGAACTTGGCTGTGACTGAATCGATACGAATCTCGATAGCCACAATCGCCCGCAAATTCGCCTGTACAAAGTCATCTGGCGCATCGCTCACCGACCAGGCGTGAGGCTGAGTTTGCTCAGCAAAGTCGGTTAGTTCACTGACCGCATCAAGCATGGCCGACGGCTCATCGTGCGCGAGAAGCTGTCCCCGCACCTGGACTGTAGCGTAGTTATAGGTTGGCACCACGCGGTGGTGCTCAGCCTTGCCAGGGTAGGCATTAGGCGTGATGTAGACCTGTGGGCCAGTAAAAATCGCCAGAACAGGACCTGCATGCTGCCATAACGAGTTAGCGCGCGCGACATGTCCAATCAAACTCGAACCCGTTTGCAGGGCACCGCGGACCAACAAAGGAACCGGGTTACAGACCCATTGCCCTTGTTGATCAACCGTCACCACTTGGGCCAAAGGATAGTCCCTAACGAGTGATTCAATGGCCTCTTGCGATGGCGCCGCAAAATGTTTAGGCAAATACATGGATTAATGACCAAAAATCAATCAAACAAGAACAACGCAACAAAAAAAACAACAAAACAAACAGCAGACTGTTCAATTCAGTTGCGACACACTACGCTTATAGCACCGTATAAGAGTCACTAACGATTATGAACCAAGCGATCAACGGCGACCCGCTCGCGCCCATCATTATCCGAATGCACCCGTCTGACAACGTTGCTGTCGTCGCCAATGATGGCGGCCTGCCGGCGGGGACAAGTTTGCCAGACGGTCTGGCCTTGCAAGAAAAAATTCCGCAAGGTCACAAAGTTGCCCTAATAGACATCAAACAAGACGAGGCTGTGCGACGCTACAACGTCATCATTGGGTACGCTAAAGAAGATATCAAGGCCGGTAGCTGGATCCATGAGACGCGGCTGCGCTTGCCTGAACCACCAGCACTCGAACACTTGCCCATGGCGACAGCCATCCCACCCGTTGAGCCTGCACTTGAAGGCTACACCTTTGAAGGGTTTCGCAATCCAGATGGTAGCGTGGGGACACGCAACATTCTGGCGATCAGCTCTACTGTGCAGTGCGTCAGCGGCGTGATCGAGTTTGCCGTCAAACGCATCAAGGACGATCTGCTTCCAAAGTTTCCCAACGTGAATGATGTGATCTCCCTTGAACACACCTATGGCTGTGGTGTAGCCATCGATGCCCCCGGCGCCGAGGTGCCGATTCGCACCCTGCGGCACTTGGCACAAAACCCGAATTTCGGAGGGGAAGTCATGGTGGTGAGCTTGGGCTGCGAGAAGTTGCAACCCGAACGAATGATGCCGGCTGGCACCATTGAAATTCATCGTGAGCAACGAGGCACCATCAACGATGCCCGTTGGGGTGACCTTGACGTCGTTTGCCTACAAGATAAAGAACACGTCGGATTTGACAGCATGATTGAACACATCATGCGGCAAGCTGAGCAACACTTGCATAGACTCAATGCCCGAAGACGCGAGACGGTGCCTGCTAGTGAACTGATCGTGGGCATGCAATGCGGCGGCAGCGATGCGTTTTCTGGAATAACCGCCAACCCCGTGCTTGGCTTTGCCAGTGATTTATTGGTGCGAGCCGGTGCCACGGTGATGTTCTCAGAGGTTACCGAGGTACGCGATGGCATTGCACAATTAACGTCTCGTGCTGCTTCACCAGCGGTCGCACAACAGCTGATCGACCAAATGAAATGGTTTGATAACTATCTGGCACGCGGTGGCGTAGATCGCAGTGCCAACACATCGCCTGGCAACAAGAAGGGCGGGCTTTCCAATATCGTCGAAAAAGCCATGGGCTCAATCAGTAAAAGCGGCACGGCACCCATTGCCGGGGTGCTTGGTCCAGGCGAGAAACTCAACGGCCAGCGTGGACTTATCTTTAATGCCTCGCCAGCCAGCGACTTTATCTGTGGCACCTTGCAACTAGCCGCTGGCATGAACCTTCATATATTCACCACCGGTCGCGGTACACCGTACGGACTGGCACAATGTCCCGTCATTAAAGTTGCTACTCGCAGCGATCTGGCTAGACGCTGGCACGATCTCATGGATGTCAATGCAGGCCGTGTAGCCGATGGCGAGCAGACCATCGAATCCTTGGGTTGGGAGCTATTTCACTTGATCCTTGAGGTAGCTAGTGGCAAGCAAACCTGGGCGGAGCATTGGAAACTACACAACAGCCTTGCCCTGTTTAACCCCGCGCCAGTAACTTAACCCATGTCTTCAGAACGTCAGATCCATATTCCTGCCTCATTTCTGGCGCTCTACACGCCAGCAGGCCATGTGCGGCCAACCCCGCCACGTCAGTGGCTTGAAGACCGTCACGACCTGTGTGAAGACCTTTCGCAATTACTTGCCGAAAAAGTCAAAGACAAAGTCTGGCAGCTTGGCATCACTAAGGCAGACGCACTAGCGAAAATTGAACGTGGATTGCCTGCGCTAAGCCTGGAAATGAATGAAGCCGAACAAACATGGGTCATGACCCGCGTGCAAGAAATTCTTGAGTTTTAGCGCTACACAGAATAATAGGAGCTCTGAGTTTTGCCGGTAAACTGCACATGCAGATCTACTGCAGTTCAATGAAGGAGAAACTCAATGATGGCTACCTGGCATAAACGCTGGATCGCGGGCGCTTTAGCGGCTTTGATGACGATAGCGCCTGCTATCTCGCAAGCTTGCACCAGTTTTTTATTGCCGGGATCTGATGGCGGCTTTGTGTATGGTCGCACGCTTGAGTTTGGCGTTGACATCAACTCTCGTGGCATTGCAATTGCCCGCAATATTGCGTTGCAAGGCACAGGCGTTGACGGCAAACCCGGAACTGGCATGAAATGGACGAGCAAGTACGCTGCGATTGGAGCAGCGGCGCTTGGCCTGCCCATCATCGTTGACGGTCTCAATGAAAAAGGTCTGGCGGGTGGCATGCTATATGCCCCAGGAATTACCGAATATCAGGAGGTCGATCCATCTGAATCGGGGCAATCAATCGCTTCATATGAGATGCTAGTCTATGCCCTGACCAACTTTGCCACTGTCGACGAGGTACGTGAGGGGTTTCGTAAAATCAAAGTTAACCGCTCTCCACAAAAGCTTTTCAAAGGGGTGGTCGACTTGCACCTGACCTTGCATGACGCGAGCGGCAAGAGCATTGTTATCGAGTACATCGGTGGCGAGCTGCAGATCTCAGACAACCCGACGTCGGTGTTGACCAATGCGCCACACTTCAATTGGCATTTGAACAATCTAGGCAACTACACCCTGCTATCGCCCAAAGAGCCTGGCTCAATCAAGCTCGGAACCACCGTGCTAGGCCCATGGAGCACGGGCTATGGCATGACTGGCTTGCCAGGCGACATGTCCTCGCCATCACGGTTCGTGCGTGCTTTCATGATGAAACAAAACGCACCGTCCAACCTCACGACGGACAAACAAGTTGCCACAGCGTTTCATTTCCTGAATAACTTTGACTTGCCTCCGGGCATGATCGCACTAGGTGATGGCGGATTCGGTGGTGGCGGCGGCGGTTTTGAGATCACCTACTGGTCGGCCGTGTCGGATCTTAAAAATCAAATCTTCTACATCCGCACGCATGGCAACCCATCGGTACAAACCATCGAGATGTCCAAGATCGACATGAATGCCAAAGAAGTGGTGTTCTTCGATTTTTCGACGTCATGGAACCTGACCCGTTTGAACTAGGCTCAAACCGCGAGTTTAAAGATCAATGACTCGACCCCGGTTTAGAATCTGTCCGGGATCGAGCGCTTTTTTTATGGTCCGCATCAACTCAATTTCGGCTAGCGAGCGCGAATGGCCCAACCATCGTTTCTTTCGAGTGCCTATACCATGCTCGGCTGAGACCGAGCCGCCATACTGCTTGACCAACTCATAGACAGCTGAATCCACCGCCTCTTTGGGAAAGGTCTCACGCGACCCAGGCACATGAACCACGATGTGCAAATTGCTGTCACCAATATGCCCAAAAAATAAAGCTTGCGACCCCGCAATCTCTGTCGTCAATTGCGTTCTGAGGGTAGAAACGAATGCACAAACACTCGGAATGGGCAGACTCACATCGAAACTCAGATACGGCGCAAACAGCAAAGGAAACTCCGACACTGAGTCCCGGATGCGCCAGAAGGCACTAGCCTGCTTGCCAGACTGGGCGATTGCTGCATCGCTGAGCTCATCGGATTCAAGTGCATTCTCAAGCAAACGCTCAAGCACCTGTGAAGACAAGCCTGCATCACCAGTGGCGACCTCTAACAGTACTGTCATGCGGTCTTGCCGGTCAAACGGTGATTCATTGCCCTGCACTCGCTGAGTCATAAATGCAAAAAAGTCTGGCCACATCACTTCAAATGCAAGCAAAGATGCGCCTGCAGCGCTGCGAAGCCGCTTCAAAAATCCTTCCATAGCGGCTTCATTAACGAGCTCACACAAAACCGTGGTTGTCTCAGCAGGCATCGCATGCAGACGCAGCACAGCGCGAGTGACCACACCAAGCGTACCCTCTGAACCAATAAACAGTTGCTTAACGTCATAGCCTGCATTGTTTTTAAGCATTTTGTTCAAGCTTGTGACCACGGTGCCATCAGCCAAGACTACCTCTAGGCCAAGCACTTGCTCGCGCATCATGCCATAACGAATGACACGGTTGCCGCCGGCGTTAGTCGCAATATTGCCACCTACCTGACAAGAGCCACGCGCGCCCAAATCAACCGCAAAGTACAAGCCTGCCGCTTGGGCTGCATCTTGCGCAACTTGCAAGGGTGTGCCTGCCCAAACCGTCATGCAACTGGCGCTGGCATCAATTTCCTGAACGCCGTTTAAAAGCTCCAGCGACAGTACTACATCACCATCGTTTGCCTGACTAGCGCCGACCAAACCAGTCATTCCACCTTGTACCGTGACTGGGTGTCCATGGGCATTGCACACCTTCAAAGCGGCTGATACTGCCTCAGTGGATCGCGGACGCACCACAACGATAGGCTCACAAACTCGAGCCTTAGACCAGTCAGTCTTGTAGCGCGGCTCAATCTGCTGTCCCAAGAGCAACTGATCCTCGCCTAGTGCTTGGCGCAAATCATGAATTAATTGATCCGACATACCTATCCTCTGAGCAAACTCAACCAAAGACCTCAGCATTGACCACATTGTCTGGCCGCTCACCGGCCAGCAGCGCCAGCAGTGTGTCAACGGCCCATTGGCTCATCTGTGACAACGCAGTCGCGGTATTACCCGCCAAATGCGGCGTTAACAACACGTTTGGACACTTAAAAATATCTTCTTCCCCCGTCAGTGGCCCGTTCTCATGGACGTCGAGTGCAGCGCCACCAAGTCGACCCTGATTCAAGGCATCGACTAAGGCTGGCGTGTCAACGACCGGTCCTCGCGCGACATTAATAAGCACAGCCGAGGACTTTACGTGCTCAAGTACCGAGGCATTGATCAGGTGATGCGTTTGTTCCGTATGAGGGCACGCCAAAACAATCACGTCTGACAGTCGCATCAATTCCGCCAGATCAACAGCAGTAACTGGTGATTCAACCGTCTCAGGCCTGCGTGTGTGGGTGATAACTCTCATGCCTAGGACATGAGCAACCGCAGACAGACGCCTGCCAATTGATCCATAACCGACCACCCCCAAAACATCTCCGCCCAACTCGGCACAGTCATTTGACATTGGTTTGGCAGCGTTCCAGCCATGTAGGCGAAAGACCTCGTTTATACCCACCACGTTTCGGCGCAATGCAAACATCGCTGCCACAACGTACTCAACCACGGCTTGGGTGTTGCTGCCAGGCAGATTGGCCACGACAATACCTCTGGAAGTAGCCGCCGCCATGGGGACCATATCGAGCCCAACACCATGGCGAACCACATATTTCATGCGAGATGCCCCTTCAAACACATCCTGCGGCAGATGACTGCGCACGACCATGGCATCACAATCAGCGGCTAAAGCCTTAAGCGTGTCAGCTTGCGTATCCGGTGCCACCACTAGCTCGACTAACTTCGCCAGACGCGCTTGCGCCTCAGGATGAATCGGATTGGTCAAGAGGACTCTTACATTGGGCATGGTGAGATCAATTAAGCAAACAACCCACCCAATTTAAATCAGCGGCGGGGCTAATGAGTCAAGCGGGTCCGGTTGCGACCGGGGAGCCCTCACGCACACACCACTCACTCCAAGAACCTACGTAAAGGGGTGCGGTGCCAAGGCCAATCATGTGCAGAGCAAACAAATTGTGGCAGGCAGACACGCCTGAGCCGCACTGCATAATGAGATATTCGGCTCTACGATCACCAATTTGTGCTTGGAATTCGACAGTCAACTGTTCAGGGGTCTTGAAAGTGCCATCAGCATTCAGATTGTGCTTGTAAAAACGGTTAATCGCACCGGGAATGTGCCCACCAATTGGATCCAATGTCTCATTTTGACCTGCAAAACGATCTTCAGCTCGCGCGTCCACAACCAGACGTTCTTGGCTCGCAACGTTACTCAATACATCCTCGTAGCTAACCACTTCCATGCCCGGGCCACGATCACTAAAGTTGCCTGCAGCAACGGCTGAGGCAACCCCAGTCTCCAACTCACCGCCCGCCGTGCGCCAGGCCTTCAAACCACCATCTAACACCGCCACATGTCGGTGACCCAGCCAGTTTAAGGTCCACCAAACCCGTGTGGCATACATGCCTTCGCATTGATCATAGACCACTACTTGCTGGTCATCACTGACCCCCAAACGGCGCATGGTAGCCACAACTTCGCCCCTTTCCGGCAAAGGATGTCGACCGTTTTTGCCGGTCTTTGTGCCACCCATATCAGAATTCAAAGAGACAAATTTGGCGCCCGGCAAATGGCCCGCTTCGTAAGTTTGTCGTCCGAGATCAGGATCAAATAGGTCATGGCTTGCGTCAAGCACAACCAGTGCGTCAGGATGATCGCGCATTAGCATGCGCAGCTCGTTCACGGAAATAAGGTTCTGGTAGGTCATGGGCGCGTTTCCTCACAAGATGCCATGAGATTAGCGGGTAGCGCGGTCAAGTGCAAATGAAAGCTCGTGCAAAGCCGCCAATGTTTCACCCCGCGAATTGCTGACAGAACAAATCATTCCTAAACTCAGCCCTTGTTGCGGTGGATCATCGTACACAAACCCGCAATCACCAGCACGATCGTTTGTAAGGCCGTTTATTCGGCGCTAATGCACGCTTAAAGGGGGCCTGATCTGTGGCTCTAGTCCAAGTAACGCTGAAAGAAATCCACTGTCTTGGCTCGAGCCTCCAGATCAGCATTGGCGTTATATCGACCAGTACACTGCCCTCTGGGACACCGAAACTTTGAGTTCAAGCCAAATTGATCGAAGCCATGATGCGCATCATCGTATAGGCTGACACTGAAGGGCTCAGTACTCTGCCCCCAAAACGTAGCAAGCACTTCGCATTGTTCGGCCGGTGTCCAGTCATCTTCTTTGCCAATATGTACCTGAAGTGGAACAAGCAATCTCCGGCTCGCGTAATGTCTGCAGTCTGGGTAGAAGGCGACGGCCGCGCTGAAGTTACTCATGCGCACTGGATCGCTTATGCCAAGTGACACTGCCGAGAGAACGCTTTGGGCCCCCAGGGAAAATCCTATTACGCCAACCTTGCCGTTACTCCATGACTGCCTCTTGGCCCATTGGGCTATGGACTCAAGGTCCCTGACTGAGGAGCGTGTGGTTAAGCTAATTTCGAGCCCGTCAGCACAGATATTTGTTAAACCTCGCTCTTCAAAGAGATCCACTTGAATTGCGGTAATTCCTTTGTCCGCCAAAAAATCGGCCCAGTCCCTGTAGCTAGCACCATTTGGTCCATTGCAGCCATGAACGATCACGACGCTGGCCGATTTCTCCGCATTCTTGCTGGCCGTTATGTGCACCGGTACGGAGGAAATAGCGCCATGCTTGCCTGGAAAGGATCCGAAATTCGGTTCACTGGATACAGGGACAATTATTTGTTCTTTGCTCGCACATCCAATCAAGGTAAAGATGGTTGCAAGCAAGAGGGTTTATGCAAATAATGCGGGACACTGATGCAGTTTCACGATCTAATCCACGGTTTCGTCGTTTGCGTACTGGCCCATACTGCGTAGTTGCGTACAGCGTTCAATAATTGCCTGTCGAGTATCGAGATAATTTACGACAAAAATCGCGATCTAAAACGCGAACTGGCCCAAAACGACAGACAGATCGGCCCTGCCGAAACAGTGCTATCCCCAGCCTCTAGGCATCACCATGTGCTGCGTGACACATCGGCACGGGCTGCAGCCAGCTGCTCCAATTCGCGACGGCATGGCCTGGCTATGGGCATGTCAGCCCCAACCTTCTCTGGCGCTGCCGCTGCCTCAAACGATAGGATCGGACCAAATGGCGGCCTCATTTGTAACTTTTATGACTCAAAAGATCGATAGTTGTATTACACATGATTCATTCTGAAAACTCGATCCGTAACTTGTCTCTCAACTGTATTGCATGGCTTGGCGGACTTTGGCCTTACGTGCAACTCGTTGTGTGTTGCGTGCAATCTCGTCCGCCATAAATTTACAGATGGGGCTTGTGTGGTCAGTTTATTGGTTTCAACGCTGGCCACTCCTGGCGTCGTCAACTCACACCAGGGCCACCACCAGCAAATACGATGTGACGAGCTGATACGGTAAAGCAGTAGGCAGCCGACAAACTTCAGGTTAAATCAACTGGGACAGAAGAGTTTGCAACCCATCGACAACCGGCTCGAGATTGTCGCCTGTGTCTTAGAAACGGGTTGTTGCCAATGCCTCGAGAATGGACCTGAAATAGTTGGTGCCGGTGAAAGGAATTGAACCCTCGACCTTCGCATTACAAGTGCGCTGCTCTACCAACTGAGCTACACCGGCATTTGAGTCGCTTCTCAGAATTAAGCGCCCGTATTGTAAAAGATTATTCGGATTTAGCTAAATCGAGCCTGCGCTACTTCACAATCCGCAGGCTCGGACGCTTAGGCTTGTCTTCCGATCCAGTATCCGCTTCAGGACCAGTCGCTCGGGAAATGGCTTCATCCTTGGCGTCATTGGCAGTCCCTGGGTCAGGCAATGGCGTGTCTTCCACCTCGAAACCCATTCCCGTGCCAGTCTCACGGGCGTAAATCGCTGTGACCGCACCCACAGGCACTGAGATATGCTCTGACTTACCACCAAAGCGGGCCTGAAACTCGATGAACTGATTTCCAATCACCAATCCACCCGTGGCTAGATGGCTAATATTCAGCGTGATCTGACCATCCTGAACGAATCCAGCCGGTACACGACAAAGATCGTTGACTTGCACCACGATGTGAGGGGTGTAACCATTATCAGTTGCCCACTCGTAGAGTGCGCGCAGGAAATAAGGTTTGGTTGACGTTTCTGCCATCACCGATACCTTGCTTTAACGACGCATGACTTTTTCTGAGGGAGTCAGCGCCTCGATGTAAGCGGGGCGCGAGAAAATTCGCTCACCGTACTTCTGAATCGGGGCGGCCGTTTTAGGCAACTCGATACCGTAGTGATCCAAACGCCAGAGCAGCGGAGCCATCGCAACATCAAGCATTGTGAACTCATCGCCGAGCATGTATTTATTCTTGATCAGCAACGGTGCCAGCTGAGACAGGCGGTCCCGGATTGCGGCACGAGCCGCATCCAGACGCTTGGTCTCGGCACGGGCTGTTCTGTCCTCGAGCAAGGCCACATGAACAAACAACTCTTTCTCAAAGTTAAACAAGAACAAACGGGTCCGGGCGCGCATCACCGGGTCAGCTGGCATCAGTTGAGGATGTGGGAAGCGCTCATCAATGTACTCATTGATGATGTTTGATTCGTACAGAATAAGGTCACGCTCAACCAGAATCGGCACCTGGCCGTAGGGATTCATGACACTGATGTCTTCAGGCTTGTTGTACAGGTCAATGTCCTGCACCTCGAAGTCCATGTCTTTTTCATAGAGGGCAAAGCGGCAGCGGTGCGAAAACGGGCAGGTCGTGCCGGAGTAAAGGACCATCATCGTGAGGTACCGTCCTGAATCAGAAAATTAAATAATGAACTAAATAACAAAAGCCAGCACCAGCCTGAAGGCAGGTGCTGGCCCAGAGTACCGTATTTTACCGGACGTGTTTCCAGTATGTCGCGTTAAGGCGCCAGGCCACTACAAAAAACAGCCCCAAGAAAATCAGCACCCAAACGCCAATCTTCTTGCGCTCAAGCTGAACTGGTTCGGCCATCCATGTCATGAATGCCGCCAAATCACCCATATCTTTGTCGTACTGAGCAGCTTTTTTAGGGTCAAGTGCCTTAAAGGTATGGGTTTCACCACCGGATCCCGTGTAATTGTCGAGAATTTCAGCCTTGGCTGTCCAGTAACCCTGAGCATCGTACTGCTTGGTGATCTGTTCCCAAACCTTTTTGCCATCTTTTTCAACTTGATGGATCAAAGTCGAGGTCAGCTCACGCGGTCCTTGTTGGTCCCACAACACATGCGGCATGCCAGCATTCGGGAATGCAAGGTTATTCCAACCTGTCGCATTGGTGGTGTCACGATAAAAGGTGCGCATGTATGTGTAGATGTAGTCGCCACCGGGGGGGCCCGCGTTGATCGACTTGGCTCGCGCAATCACGGACAAATCCGGCGGTGCAGCACCAAACCAACGTGTTCCGTCCTGAGCCGTCATGGCGATTGTCATCAGTTCACCAACCTTCTCGCCAGTGAACAACAGGCTTTCCTTGATCTGCTCGTCGGTCAAACCAATGTCGCGCAACTTGTTGTAACGCAACGACTTGGCGCTGTGACAATTCAAGCAGTGATTCACAAAGATCTTGGCACCATTTTGCAGGGCGGCCTGATCATTCAGTTTGGCTGGTGCGGTATCCAACGGATAGGAGCTGCCTGCTGCCAGGGCAACGGAACAGGACAGCGAGACAACAATGGCACCAAGGAGCTTATTCATCAATTTCATCACGTCTCTCTCTGGCTCAATGGGCATGGAAAACAACACGATCAGGCACTGGCTTGAAGGTGCCCAGACGACTCCACACCGGCATTAGGAAGAAAAACGCCAGGTAGATCACCGTACCAATTTGCGACATCAGGTTAAAGACATCTGATGGCGCCTGCGTGCCGAGATAACCGAGGATCAGAAAGTTCACGAAGAAAATGCCGTAAATCCACTTGTGCCAACCCGGACGATAGCGAATGGATTTGACGGGGCTATAGTCCAACCAGGGCAGGAAGAACAGCAACACCACGGCGCCACCCATGACTACGACGCCCCAGAACTTGGCATCGATCATGCGCAGCAACACGGCCAACACAATCAACACCACCGGGACGATAAGCTTGGCGGCACCCTTGCACTTGAAAAACATGACCAGCGCAGCAATAACCGAGCCAGCAGCCAAGACCCAAGTAAACGGATCAGTCGTCGCTCTCAACATCGAATAAAACGGCGTGAAATACCAAACCGGTGCAATGTGCGGTGGCGTCTTCAACGGGTCAGCAGGCAGGAAGTTGTTGAACTCCAGGAAGTAGCCGCCCATCTCTGGCGCGAAAAACACAACCGCCATGAACACAATCAAGAAACCGGCAACACCGAGAATGTCATGTACGGTGTAGTACGGATGGAAGGGAATGCCATCGAGCGGACGGCCATACTTGTCCTTCTTCTCTTTGATTTCAATACCATCCGGATTGTTCGAACCCACTTCGTGCAGGGCGATGATGTGGGCAACAACCAAGCCCAACAAAACCAGCGGGATCGCAATCACATGCAGCGAGAAGAAACGATTCAAGGTGGCATCTGACACCACGTAGTCGCCACGGATCCAGACAGCAAGTTCAGGTCCAACAAAAGGCACCGCAGCAAACAGGTTCACAATCACCTGTGCACCCCAGTATGACATCTGACCCCAAGGCAGTAGATAACCCATGAAAGCTTCTGCCATTAGTGCCAGGAAGATGCCAACACCGAAGATCCAAACCAGCTCGCGCGGTTTGCGATACGAACCGTAAATCAACGCTCGTGTCATGTGCAGGTAGACCACGACAAAGAACATCGAGGCGCCCGTGGAGTGCATGTAGCGAATGAACCAGCCACCTGGCACTTCGCGCATGATGTACTCAACCGAATCAAATGCAAGTTGAGCATCTGGCTTGTAATGCATCACCAGAAAAATACCCGTCACGATCTGGATAACCAACACCAGCATCGCAAGTGAGCCAAAGAAGTACCAGAAGTTGAAATTCTTGGGAGCGTAGTACTCAGACAAATGCTCCTTGACCATCGATGTCAGCGGGAAGCGGCGGTCAATCCACCCCAGCAAACCCGTTGTTTCGACGTTTTTCTCGCCAGCCATAAACGGCTCCTTTCAGTCTTTCAATCCAATATCAACAAACAGCCCCAGCCTGAAACGTTTAGGCCGGATTATCCTCGTCAACTCCAATCACAATCCGGGAGTCACTGATGTACTGATAGGGCGGCACTTCTAGGTTGTCTGGTGCTGGCTTGTTCTTGTAGACGCGGCCGGCCATGTCGAACCAGGAGCCATGACAAGGGCACAAACTGCCGCCTTGCCAGTCATCGGGCAGGCTCGGCTGCGCACCCGGCTCGAAACGCGGCGTTGGAGAACAGCCCAAATGCGTGCAAATAGCAACACCGACCCAAAGCTCAGGCTTGCGCGAGCGCCATTCGTTTTTGGCGTAGGGCGGTGTGTAGCCCGGACGATCAGAGTTAGGATCAGCCAAATCAGCATTAACCTTTGACAGGCCTTCGAGCATCTCTGGCGTGCGATGAATCACCCAAACTGGCTTGCCGCGCCACTCGTAAGTGCGCATTTGACCGGGAGGAATCGTGCTGATGTCGACCTCAACAGGCGCACCGGCCGCACGGGCTTTTTCAGAAGGCGCAAAGCTGCCTACGAAGGGAACAGCAACTGCAGCACCAGCAACACCGCCGGCGGCACAGGTCGCGCCAATCCAGAAGCGGCGCTGTGGATCGCTAGGTAGCTCCAGTGGTGCGGAACCCTCAGCGTCTTGGTTAACCGTTGAATCCTGACTCATCACATAATCCTTGGTTGTGATTTCCCAAAATCGGAATCTAATGACACAAACTTATGATCGTCCAATATTATACCGCCGTGTTGGCCCATCAATTGACCACTATCAAGGAGAACAAACGTGGCTTCGGTAAAAGGAATCTTGTCGGAATTTAAATCGTTCGCCATGCGCGGCAACGTTATCGACCTCGCGGTCGGCATTATCATCGGCGCGGCTTTTTCCAAGATTGTCGATTCGATGGTAAAGGATATTGTCATGCCGATCATCAACTTTCTAGTGGGTGGGTCAGCAGATTTTTCCAATAAGTTCATCGTCTTATCAAAGCCTGCCGACTACACAGGCCCTGAAACATATGCAGAGCTGAGTGCTGCTGGTGCGACACTTTTTGCTTGGGGAAACTTCCTGACAATACTGCTGAATTTCATTTTGTTGGCCTTTGTTATCTTCTGGATGGTTAAGGCTGTCAGCACCGCTCGCGCACGCTTTGAGAAGGAGCAGGAGGCCGCACCAGCACCCACACCACAAGACGTCGTTCTTTTGACAGAAATCAGAGATTTACTGAAAAAACAGCAAAACTGACACGACTAGGCCGGATTGTCGATGTCAAAAAACAACACTTCGACGCCAAACTCTTTGGCGATTGCCTCACCGAGCGCTTTAACACCATAGCGCTCGGTGGCATGGTGACCGGCGGCGATAAAGGCAACACCACTCTCTCGAGCCAAATGTGCATTTGGTTCTGAAATCTCGCCAGTGATATAAGCATCGACTCCGGCTTCAATGGCTGCTTCGAACATGCCTTGCGCACCACCCGTGCACCAGGCTACTCGGTTGCACGGACCGTGCAGATCACCAACGAAGACTGGCTGGCGACTTAATGCATGGGCAATGCTCTGCACGAACTCCCCAAGTGATACAGGCTTTTTAGGGACTCCAAACCAGATCAAATCCTTGGGCCCGCCGGTAACCGGAACACCTTGGGTGTCAAGCTCTGGCTCTAGGCCAATTACTCGGGCTAGCTGCGCGTTGTTGCCATATGTCACATGAGCATCGAGTGGCAGGTGATACGCAAAAACGTTCAGATCGTTCGCCAACGCAGTAGCGATACGCTGCTTGCGTGTGCCCCGGATGGTCGAATCTTCACCGCGCCAAAACCAGCCATGGTGAACCAAAACGGCATCAGCACCCTCGCTGACTGCACGGTCAAGTAACGCTTGGCTAGCTGTCACTCCAGTGATGAGTTTGTTTATCTCTGGTGTGCCCTCAACTTGCAGTCCGTTTGGGCAGTAGTCGGTAAAACGAAAAGGCTGTAGCGTTTTAGCCAACCAGCATTCCAATTCAGAGCGTTGCATCCCTAATCCCTACCGATTGCGCCGCCCCTGCACGCACGGGCAATTCAGTTAGGCAACTGCGCCTAGCGAATGCTGCCCAACCGCCTCAGCGTGTGCGAGTAAATCGCGTCGTGCGTCAGACGGCAAGTTAAAGAAAATCTCCTGCAAGCGCGCCATATCATCGTCTTGCGTGTAGAACCAACTAACCGGCATGTTCAGAATTTCCGCGACTTTGCACATCAGCCGGTAGTCTGGTGAGTGCTTGCCACGCTCGTACTGGTTCATCCGAGCGCTCGCCGACGTTGGGTCAATACCTGCTAGCTTACCAAGTTTTTCTTGAGACAAACCAACGCGTAGGCGCGCGACTTTCAATCTTTCGCTGATCATATTTCCCCCCTGGGATCTTTAGGCTGCCGGTGGAGACAAACCGGCTAAACCGATTTGCTATCTCATTTTTGTACGTCAATACTAAAAATCTCAATACTATTATGTCTACTAATTATTTCTAATTATAGGTATCAAAATATTTGATACCATTCAAGTTTCCAAGTCTTGAATCACACGATAACAATGGATCTGCGGCAAATCCAGTATTTCATCTGTCTTTATGAAGAGAAATCGGTCACCAAGGCAGCAAAACGCCTCAATATCGTTCAACCAGCGCTAAGCATGCAAATCAACCGGCTGGAGAATCAAGTTGGCAGAAAACTCTTTTCTCGCACACCAAGGGGAATGGAGTCAACGCCAGCAGCCGATGAGATGTACAGCGTGTTCTCGCCATTAGTGTCGGCGTTCGGCCACGCAAAAGCTCGCTTCAAACAAGATAACAGCGAAATGCAAGGTTATCTGCGCTTAGGAGTGATTTCG
Source organism: Burkholderiaceae bacterium (assembly GCA_021208885.1). GTDB lineage: Bacteria > Pseudomonadota > Gammaproteobacteria > Burkholderiales > Burkholderiaceae_B > Algicoccus. Next base: position 25,764 of record JAJOJF010000036.1, on the reverse strand, counting down.
AGCATTGACCACAATATCTTGCCCAGGATGCTGGCGCAGTTCAAAACCGAACATCCTAATGTCAGCGTTTCCGTGACAGAAGGTCTGTCTGGCATGTTGTACGACAGTGTGATCCGCGATGAACTGGACTTCGCTTTCATCAACTGTCCGAAAGACGATTGCAGCATGCCATTGGAACTGGTACTAAGCGAGGAGATCGTTGTCGTATCCTCCGTACTTTGCCAGCAGCCATTGCCCAACTTCATAGAGTTCAATGACCTATTGCACCGTCCCATGATTGTGCCGACCCGGCACCACGACCTGCGCGTGTTGCTCGAGCGATTTGCCCGTAAACTCGGTCACACGTTGGTTCCGGCCATCGAGGTCGATTCAGTGCTCACTCAAGCCATTTTAGTCAGTCAAGAGCAGTATTTGGGGTTTTTTCCGATAAGCGTCGTCGATCATCTAAAAACCCGTGCCTCCATCTATTTGAGGACACATAGGGTTGTCGATCAACCACTGAAGCGCGAGATTGTCTACGTTCACAACCCGAACAAGCCGCAACCTCAGCCTCAGCTAGCCTTTGCTCGCAATCTAATTAACGCCATTCAGACACAACACGAGACGTTGCTAAGCGCATGATATCAGTCACCACAAACCTCTAGACCGACGTGACGTTAAGCCTGCTTACCACTGTCTTCTGATTCTTCGTCGTCCTGTTGGCGCGGCTTTACTCGCGTCGCTAATAGCAACCCAACTTCATACAGCACCCACAGCGGCACAGCGAGCATGAACTGGCTAATAACGTCCGGTGGTGTGACTACGGCGGCAATGACGAACGCTGCGACAACGACATACCCTCGAATGTCACGCAGCTTCTCGACACTCATGATGCCCATGCGCACCAACAAAACCACGGCAACTGGCACTTCAAAAGTGACCCCAAACGCGATGAACATCGTGATCACAAAACTTAAATAGGCCTCAATATCGGGCGCTGGCGTAATTGACTGAGGTGCAAACGACGTGATGAAAGCAAACACCGTGTTGAACACAATGAAATAACAAAATGCCATGCCAACCAAAAACAGCAGAGAGCTCGACACGATCAGAGGCAAAGCCAGCTTTTGTTCATGGCGATAAAGACCTGGCGCCACAAATGCCCACGCCTGATATAGGACGTATGGCAAAGCGAGAACGAAGGCCGCTAGTAAGGTTACTTTGACTGGCACCATAAACGGGGTAATGACGCCGGTAGCGATCATTCGTGTCCCCTGTGGTAGGGACGCAAGCATGGGCTGCGCCAGAAAATCGTAAATTACCGAAGCGCCCGGGTACATGAACAAGACAAAAAACACCCCCATCACCGCAATAACCGCTTTGATCAGACGATTACGCAACTCAACAAGATGAGACATGAACCCTTCTTGTGGAGCAGGTGTAGCGGTATCAGCTTCGCTCACGACTTGGCCTCCGGCACATCAGACTTGATTGCTGGCTCGCCCGCAAACGGCTGAACCTGAGAGGCAGCAGGCTGACTCTCAGACAATCGCGGCTTGCTGTCGGCTTGCTCTTTGGATGAGGTCATCTGTGGCTCAAAATCACTCTTGAACTCGTCAATCTCGTTTTTGATATCGTTAACCGGGCTTTGCAACTGATTGCGTAGGCTCGATTCGGTCTGCTGCATCGATGTCTGCATTGAGCGCGCCGCCGTCTCCATTTCCTCTTTCATTTTGCGCAGCTCATCGAGCTCAACCTCACGTTGAATGTCACCTTTGACATCATTGACGTAGCGTTGCGCACGACCTAAAAGATGGCCGACAGTTTTTGCGACCTTGGGCAGTCGCTCCGGCCCTATGACGACCAGCGCGACTACACCAATAAGCATCAACTCTGTAAAGCTGATATCAAACACAAAGCGCCTATTTTTACAAAGTCAAGAATGCTCGGACTGACCACATCAGCCCAAGCCGAATCGCACAAGCTATTTTTAAGAAGACTGAGAACCAGACTTTTCCTTGGCTTGCACGTCGATGGTCTCGCCAGACGCCACGCGCTGCGTCTGCGTGGTTGCAGCATCATCGGCCTTATCGTTGGCCTCTTTCATGCCCTCTTTAAAGCCTTTGACTGCGCCGCCGAGGTCTGAACCAATGTTGCGCAACTTCTTGGTGCCAAAAATCAATGCCACCACCAACAAAACGATTAACCAGTGCCAAATGCTAAAGGTGCCCATTCAAACTCTCCACTTAGGCGTTGGGTGCTGCCCGACCCGACCAGGGTCTTGAACCACCCATAATATGAAAATGAAGATGACCGACTTCCTGGCCACCGTGTGCACCGGAATTAGCCACTAAACGGAATCCCCCTTGCGGACCGGGAGCGCAACCGTTTTCCGAGGCTATCTTCGGTACCAATGCCATCATTCTACCTAACCATTCGCTATCAGAGGTGCCAATATCCTGTAGGGAAACTACGTGGTGTTTTGGCACCAGCAACAAGTGTATGGGAGCGGCCGGATTAATATCCTTAAAGACAATAAACTCATCGTCTTCAAACACAACATCCGCTGGTATGTTTTTTTTGACAATCCTACAAAACAAACAGTTCTCACTCATCGTCTTTTCGCCCATTAATCCCTGCCTGTGCCTCGGCTAGCCTTTTCCGCCAAGCCCGACAACCCCTCACGGCGGGCCAGTTCGTTTAGTACATCGGTCGGATCAAGCCCGTGATGAGTCAACAAGACCAGGCAGTGAAACCATAGATCTGCCATCTCAGACACCACCCGATCAGGCTGACCGTCTTTGCTGGCCATCACCAATTCAGTTGACTCTTCGCCAACTTTTTTAAGAATTGCGTCCTGACCCTTTGAGAGCAACTTTGCCACATACGAGCCGGCTGGGTCGCCACCATGATCAGGGCGGCGGCTTTGCAGCACTTGAGCCAAGCGACTCAAAATCATCTCAGGATTGTTTTGCACGTCCGGACTCTGTCACTTGTAAATATCATGGGGGTCTTTTAAGACCGGGTCAACTGACTGCCATTGCATTGTGCCATCATTCTCTTTCAATTGCCGGTAAAAACAGCTTTGACGGCCCGTATGGCATGCAATGTCACCGATCTGTTCGACTATTAGCAGAATCACATCACCGTCACAATCCAGACGCACATCTTTGACAATCTGAGTGTGGCCAGATGACTCTCCCTTGTGCCACAACTGCTGGCGAGAACGCGAAAAATACACTGCATGTCCGGATCGAACCGTTTCCACTAACGCCTCTCGGTTCATCCAGGCAACCATCAAGATCCGCCCGCTTTGTGCATCTTGGGCGATGGCAGGCACTAATCCCTGCTCATCAAACGTGACCTCAGCGATCCAGGCTGGCAGGTTTGACTCTTTAACCATGCTTGACTCGCACCGGAATGCCGCGCTCAGCCATGTATGCCTTCGCCTCATCAATGGTGTGTTGCCCAAAATGAAAAATACTCGCCGCTAGCACTGCGTTGGCACCACCCTTGGTGACCCCGTCTGCAAGATGCTGCAGGGTTCCAACGCCGCCAGAGGCGATCACCGGAACGCTGACGGCGTCAGAGACTGCGCGTGTCAAGGACAAATCAAACCCTTCGCGTGTGCCGTCGCGATCCATGCTGGTTAACAACACCTCACCGGCGCCCGCGGCCTGCATGCGTTGGGCCCACTCCAATGCGTCGATGCCCGTGGCGCGCCGGCCCCCATGGGTATACACCTCCCAGCGCGGGTCGGTGTCAGGTGTGCCTGGAACCCGCCTGGCGTCGATGGCAATCACAATGCACTGGGAACCGTGGTAATCCGCAGCGCGTTTGATGAGATCTGGATCTGCCACCGCCGCACTGTTGATCGAAACCTTGTCAGCACCGGCACTTAACAGCCGCTGCACATCGCTAACCTGTCTAACACCACCACCAACAGTCAGTGGGATAAAAACTTCAGAAGCGACTGCATCAATGATCGGCAAAATCAAATCACGATCGTCACTGGTCGCCGTAATATCAAGAAACGTCAGTTCGTCAGCGCCCTCGGCGTTGTAGCGGCGCGCGATTTCAACCGGATCACCCGCATCCATCAGATCTACAAAATTGACGCCCTTGACCACTCGTCCGGCCGTAACATCAAGACAAGGAATGATGCGGCGCATTAAACCATCGCAAGCCACCACTGACTCATTCATCTGAGTCATGGGCAAAGCTCGTCGGCCCGCTTGACCGCCTCTTCAAAATCTAGTGTGCCTTCATAGATGCTGCGTCCAAGGATTGCGCCTTCGACGCCTTCGGCTTCAACCGCACATAGTCTCTCGATGTCAGAAATGTCAGTGATGCCACCCGAAGCAATCACAGGAATGCGCACATGCTGGGCAAGCTTGACGGTTGCTTCAATGTTGACGCCAGACAACATACCGTCGCGACCAATATCCGTATAGATAATTGCCTCAACTCCATAGTCTTCGAATTTCTTGGCAAGATCAGTGACACTATGCTTGGTCAACTTGCTCCATCCATCGGTGGCAACGCGCCCATCCTTTGCATCAAGACCAACGATGATATTGCCTGGAAACGCTCCGCAAGCATCCTGCAAAAACCCCGGGTTTTTAACGGCTGCTGTGCCAATAATGACGTATGAAATTCCTGCATCAAGGTAACGTTCGATGGTGTCCAAATCACGAATACCACCGCCAATTTGCACTGGCACCTCATCACCCATGGCCTCTAGAATCTCACGGATAACGGCCTCGTTGCGAGGCCTGCCATCGACTGCACCGTTTAGATCCACTAGATGCAAGCGTCTCGCACCTAGGTCAGCCCAGCGTTCTGCCACTTCCACAGGATCTTCAGAGAAGACCGTGGCATCATCCATGTCGCCTTGGCGCAAACGCACGCATTGACCGTCTTTCAAATCGATTGCAGGTATCAGTAGCATGACTGGTAGTGATTCATTGTGTGTTGTTAAGGATTCCAATCTACAAAATTACGGTACAGGCGTAAACCATCATCAGCACTCTTCTCAGGGTGAAATTGCACCGCAAAGATATTGTCGCGCGCCACAGCACACGTAAAAGCGTAACCGTAGTTAGCCTGCCCGAACACCACCGAGGCATCAGAGGCAACCACATGGTAACTGTGCACAAAATAAAACGGGGTGTTGTCGGCAATGCCTGCCCAAACGGGATGGGACTGCACTTGTTTGACCGAGTTCCAGCCCATATGCGGGACTTTGAGGCGGGCGTGACCAGCTGACTCATCAAACATCGGGCCACGGAAACGCTTTACCTCGCCAGGCAAAAGGCCCAAGCAATCAGTGGGACCTTCCTCGCTGCGCTCGAACAACATTTGTTCACCCACGCATACGCCCAAGAGAGGTTTGCTGCGCGCGACTTCCAGCACAACTTCATGCAAACCTGCTTCACGCAAAGTGCGCATGCAATCACCCATGGCACCCTGGCCAGGCAAAACCACCCGCTCGGCTGCCAGGATTTCATCGGGCTTACCCGTCAAAAGGATATGCGCATCCGGCGCGGCATGGCGCAAGGCCCGCTCAACAGAGTGATAGTTGCCCATGCCGTATTCGACAATCGCGATCCGTTTCATGCTGGTTTCTCGGCGCAACAGAACAATGCGGTTTACAGCACACCCTTGGTCGAAGGAATGGCACCAGCCTGGCGTGGATCGGGCTCGACGGCCATCCGCAACGCACGGCCGAAGGCCTTGAACACAGTTTCGCACTGGTGGTGGGCGTTGATACCGCGCAGATTGTCAATGTGCAGGGTCATCCAGGCGTGGTTAACTAGCCCCTGGAAAAACTCTCTGGACAAATCAACGTCAAAGTTCCCGACTCGCGCACGGGTATACGGCACCTCAAAAATCAAGCCTGGCCGCCCTGACAGGTCGATAACCACCCGGGACAGCGCTTCATCGAGCGGCACATAGCTATGCCCATAACGGCGAATGCCGGCCTTGTCGCCAAGCGCTTTGGCTAAAGCTTGGCCAATCGTGATGCCAACATCCTCAACCGTGTGATGATCATCAATGTGCAGGTCACCTGTTGCCTTGATGTCAAGATCAATCAAACCGTGCCGCGCAATTTGGTCGAGCATGTGATCCAGAAACGGTACACCAGTGTCAATGGACTGCTTACCAGTACCGTCAAGGTTTAGCACAACCCGAATTTGGGTTTCTTTGGTGTTACGGATAATTTCGGCGGTTCGCATGGTCAGGATCGCACTTCATTAAGACTGCAAGGCAGTCACTTAAAATCACATTGTAAGCGGCTATTGGGCTCACCGCGCTGGAGTTGACGGCTCATCGACAACATCAGGCAATACGATATGCCGCACTTTGCGCGTGGGCGGGCAACCCTTCTCCATCGGCCAACACACGAGCAATCTGGCCAAGCTCAATTGCGCCCTGGGCAGAAACATCAATAATGCTAGATCGCTTCTGAAAGTCATAAACACCAAGGGGCGAAGAAAACCGCGCCGTTCCGGACGTAGGCAACACATGGTTAGGCCCAGCACAGTAATCGCCTAGCGACTCGGAGCTGTGGCGACCCATGAAGATCGCACCCGCATGCCTTAGTTTGGGCAACAAAGACTTCGGATCTTCGACCGACACCTCAAGGTGTTCAGGGGCAATGCGGTTGCTGATATCGCAAGCCTCATCAAGCGAATCGACTTCAATTAACGCGCCACGATTTTTAAGGCTAGCGGTGATAATTTCACTACGCGGCATGGTCGGCAGCAGTCGATCGATCGCGTCTTGCACCTGATCCAAAAACCTGGCGTCGGGACACAACAATATTGCTTGCGCCAACTCGTCATGCTCGGCCTGCGAGAAAAGATCCATGGCAATCCAATCGGCCGGCGTCTTGCCATCGCAAATGACAAGGATTTCACTAGGGCCCGCAATCATGTCGATGCCCACCTTGCCGAACACTCGGCGTTTGGCACTGGCCACATAGGCATTGCCTGGGCCAACAATTTTGTCAACCGCAGGAATTGTGTCAGTTCCGTAGGCCAACGCACCAACAGCCTGAGCGCCCCCCACCGCAAACACACGATCCACGCCACCGATGGCCGCAGCCGCTAATACCAAAGGATTGCGCTGACCATCAGGGGTAGGCGTGACCATGATGACTTCAGAAACGCCAGCAACCTTAGCCGGGATAACGTTCATCAGAACAGACGATGGGTAAGCCGCCTTACCACCGGGGACGTAAAGACCCACCCGATCGAGGGGGGTAATTTGCTGTCCAAGCACCGTACCGTTGGCCTCGGTGAACGTCCAGCTGCCCTGCTTCTGGCGTTCGTGGTAAGCACGAATTCGGCTGGCTGCGGCCTCAAGAGCTTCGCGCTGCTCACCGGGCAGCCCTTTAAGTGCTGCAAGCCATTCATGACGAGGGATCTCAAGCTCAGCAACTGACTTGGCCAACACACGGTCGAACTGTTGGGTGTAGCCAAGAAGTGCTTCATCGCCCTGAGTGCGGACTGCCTGCAAAATTTTGGCTGTTGCGGACTCAATGGCGTCATCTTCGGCCGCGTCCACGTGCAGCAAGCTTGTCAACTTGTCAGCAAACGCAACGTCTTTAGAGGTCAGTCGTGTGATGGCGGCCATGAGGCAACTCGAAATTCAAAAAAACAATCAAATTCAAAAAAATACTAGGTTGCAACTATGAGCTTAACAGGGATTTTAGCTAGCCTGCTCGAAGGCATCGATGATCGGCTGCAATTGGCCCTGTCGGGTTTTTAGTGCCGCGCGGTTCACAATCAATCGCGAAGAGATCGGCATGATGTCCTCAACGGCCACCAGATTGTTGGCCTTCAGCGTATTGCCGGTCGAAACCAGGTCCACGATGGCGTCAGCCAAGCCGATTAACGGGGCCAACTCCATCGAGCCATAAAGCTTGATCAGATCAACGTAGACCCCTTTGCGCGCGAAATGTTCCCTCGCAGCACAAACGTATTTGGTGGCCACGCGCAGCCGTGCACCTTGACGCACCGCTGCTTCATAATCAAATCCACGGGGCACGGCCACGCAAAGCTTGCAGCGAGCGATTTGCAAATCAATCGGCTGGTAAAGTGCACCCGGGTGAGTTGCCGCGTGCTCAATGAGAACATCCTTGCCAGCGATACCCAGATCTGCCGCGCCGTACTCGACATACGTCGGCACGTCGGAGGCCCGCACGATAATCAAGCGCACATCAGGCCGGTCGGTACTAATAATAAGTTTGCGTGACTTTTCTGGGTCTTCAGACACATTAATGCCAGCGGCTTTCAGCAGTGGCAAGGTTTCCTCGAATATCCGACCCTTAGAAAGAGCAAGAGTCACGGGGCGAGCCGCGGGTTCTGTCATGCCGGACTCCGTGATGAAAGTCGCTCAATCTGAGCGCCAAGCTGTCTTAATTTAACTTCCATGTTCGTATAGCCACGGTCGAGATGGTAGATACGTTCGATTACAGTTTGACCTTCAGCTTTCAGGCCGGCAATGACCAGACTCGCTGATGCCCGTAAGTCAGTGGCCATGACCGTTGCGCCAGACAAGGACTCAACGCCTCTGACGACCGCCGTATGGCCGTCAATTTCAATGTCGGCGCCCAAGCGGATTAGCTCCTGAACGTGCATAAAACGATTCTCGAATATCGTTTCCACCACAACAGCGGTTCCTACAGCCACTGTATTTAAGGCCATGAACTGTGCCTGCATATCGGTCGCAAACCCAGGATATTCGTGCGTACGTATATCAACTGACTTGGGGCGGCTTTGCATGCTGGCCAGAATGAAATCGTTGCCCACCTCAAGCTGCAACCCAGCCTGGGCAAGTTTGCTTAGCGTTGCCCCCATTGTAGACGGCGCTGCCCCTGATAGCCGGATCTGGCCGCCGGTGGCTGCGACAGCGCAAAGGAAACTGCCTGCCTCAATGCGATCAGGCATGACCTCGTATTGCGCGCCATGCAAACGATCAACACCTTGAACAACGATTCGATCAGTGCCATGACCAGAAATTTTGGCACCCATTTTGATTAGAAGCTCGGCGAGGTCGACCACCTCGGGCTCGCGCGCGGCGTTTTCAAGCACGGTAGTGCCCTCAGCAAGAACAGCTGCCATGAGCAGGTTCTCTGTGCCGGTCACCGTGACCATATCGGTGCGGATCACCGCACCTTTTAACCGCTTGGCTTTGGCCACGACATAGCCATGCTCAATGGTGATCTCCGCTCCGAGCGCCTGCAGCCCCCGGATATGCTGATCAACCGGTCGCTGACCAATGGCACAACCTCCGGGCAGACTCACGCGCGCCTGCCCAAAGCGAGCCACGAGCGGACCGAGCACCAAAATGGATGCTCGCATGGTCTTGACAAGGTCATACGATGCTTCTAGCGAGTCAAGCTTGCTTGCGGTCAGCTCAATACCCTCTTGCGCATCCCGTTTGATCACAACCCCGAGTTGCTCAAGCAATCTGATCGTCGTGTCGACATCCTTGAGCCGTGGGACGTTGCCCAACACCAGCGTATCCGCAGTCAGCAACGAAGCACACAATATCGGCAATGCCGCATTCTTGGCACCAGAAATCTCCACCTCGCCAGCCAGCGGCTTACCGCCAGTAATCAACAATCGATCCATCAGGCTTGTGCCTTGAACTCGTTGGGCGTGAGGGTCTTCATTGACAAAGCATGGATTTCGTCACGCATGCGATCGCCCAATGCAGCATAGACTAACTGGTGCCGAGCGATCAGGCGCTTGCCCTCAAACGCAGGACTGACTATCACCGCCTCAAAATGCGCACCATCTCCCGAGACCTCGAGATGCTCACAGGCAAGACCTGCACTAATATATTTCTTGATGTCCTCTGGTGTTGGCAACATCCGTCGTGCTCCACTAGGTTCGAAGTTTGTAGCCACTATCAAGCAGCCGAATTGCAATCACGGTCAAGGCTACAAAGAACCCGAACACAACCGCCAAGCTAAGCCAGGGCGAACTGTCCGAGACACCAAAAAAGCCGTACCGGAAACCGTCAATGGTATAAAAAATCGGGTTCCAATGGGAGACATCCTGCCAAAACGGCGGCAGACTATGCACCGAATAAAACACGCCCGACAAAAAAGTCAATGGCATGATTAAAAAATTCTGAAACGCAGCCATCTGATCAAACTTCTCTGACCAAAGACCGGCAATCAACCCCAGAATGCCCAGCGTGGCGCTGCCGAGCACACCAAAAACCAACACCCAGATAATGGATGTGACCGGGATCGGTATAAACAGCATCGCAACGAGCCAAACCGTTAGGCCCACTGCCAAGCCACGGACAACTGCCGCCAAGACATAAGCAGCAAAAAACTCGCGTGTTGAAATCGGTGTAAGCAACACGAATACCAAGTTGCCTGTCACCCGACTTTGAATCAAAGAAGATGATGGATTTGCGAATGCGTTTTGCAGCATGCTCATCATCATCAAACCCGGAATCAAAAACTCAGTGTACGGGATCGCATCATAGACCTTCACCCGATCTTGCAGCACCTGCACAAACACGATCAGGTACAACAGGGCAGTCATTACCGGTGCGGCGATGGTCTGAAATGCCACGCGCCAAAACCGCAGCAGCTCTTTGTAGAGCAGCGTATAGAAACCTGATCGGCTTTGGCTTGGCTGAACCAATGGGGATGTTTGCCTCATGGCGCAGCCCCAGCCGTCTGGTTCTCCTGGCGCATGATTTGGACAAAAGCCTCTTCAAGCCCTGCGCCACCGACACGCGCCAAGAGAGCGTCGGTTGTGTCTAACGCGACAATACGTCCACGCTTTAGCATTGCAATGCGCCCGCAAAGAGCCTCCGCCTCTTCAAGATAGTGAGTAGTCAAGAGAATCGTGTGGCCTTCTTGATTCAGTCGCGATATAAATTCCCAGAGGCTTCGGCGCAAATCAACATCGACCCCGGCTGTAGGCTCGTCAAGCACAATCACAGGCGGTCGATGCACGAGCGCTTGAGCAACTAATACTCGGCGTTTCATGCCACCGGACAGCGCTCGCATGTTGGCATGCATCTTGTCTGAAAGCCCGAGGTTATGCAGTACTTCCTCAATCCAGTCATCGTTGCGCCGCAGCCCAAAGTAGCCAGACTGTATACGCAATGTTTCCATGACGGTGAAGAAGGGGTCGTACACCAGTTCCTGGGGGACCACGCCTAGCGCGCGACGTGATGCACGGAAATCATCAACGACGTCATGGCCACAAACGCGAGCCCGACCTTCAGTGGCGTATGAAAGGCCTGCAAGAATAGATATCAGAGAAGTTTTGCCGGCACCATTAGGACCGAGCAACCCAAAAAACTCGCCATATTCCACCCGCAAATTGACATCATTGAGCGCCTTGAACCCTTCGCTAGGCATAGACTTAGCGAAGCGTTGCCACCAATGTTTTGCTGCAGGCTGGTAGATTTTATGGACGTGATCAAACTCGATTGCTGCTGATGACATGTTCTAGTTTTGTGAGTTGCGCTCATTCAGCGCTGTGATCAAACCATCAATGCCTGACCGATTGATTTCCTGCTCAAATTGATTGCGATAGTTTTGGATAAGCCAGACATTCTCTACATTAATGTCGTAGATGCGCCAACCCTCAGGTTCCAGACGAAGACGATAGTCAACACGGATGGGTTGGGAGTTGGCAACCTGCACTACGTTTGAGCGGACCACCACATCCTTGGCGTCTGCTTCCGCACGAAATGGCAAAACCTCCATATTCGTCCCGTTATCGACCTTGGTCAACGCCCCACTATAGGTACGAATCAACGTATTTTTAAAAGCGGCTGTCAAACCCTCGCGCTGCTCTGCAGTGGCTTGGCGCCAGTACTTGCCCGCAGCTAATCGCGTGGTGCGCTCGAAGTCGATGTAGGGCATGATGTACTGCTCGACAACCTCGTTAATCCGCGCCATATTTTGTTGTCTGACCTGCGGGTCATTTTTTAGAACCACCAAAAGTTCATCGGCAACATCTTGCACGAACTTTGGTGGATCATCTTGTGGATTGGGCTTGGCTGAAGCCCCAGCATTCAGACAAAACATCAAGCTCGCCAACAACAATGCGGCTGTCTGCGCCCATTTCGCCCAGCCCCAGTTATCGGCTGAGCTTTTGCAAACTGTCGAGCTAATCATCAATCCTTCTCCTGACTGATGCCAAGCGCTTTTTCATCAGCCTCAACATCGGCGTAATCCTCGTAATCCGGCAAATCTTGAGCGTCTGGGTCCCCAGCGACCATTGCTGCACGACGCTGCAAGTAGGCATCGCGTATAAAGCTATACGGATCAAGCGCCGTGCGATCGACCGTCTCAGACACAGTGAGCAAAGCCTCTCGGCGAACCACGACTTCAAGACCCCATAGTGAGTTACGCAAGCGAACATTCGGTATTTGGCCAATCGTATCTAGCTGGTTGCCCACAAAGTCCACGCCTGTTCCCACGCCGTCTCTGACGGTACTTGCTCCCAAGAACGGCAGGACCAAATATGGTCCTTGCGGCACACCCCAAACCCCGAGCGTGATGCCAAAGTCATTCTCAATTCGTGGCTGACCATTCATGCTGGCCACGTCAATACAGCCACCAAGTCCCATGGTCGTATTAAACAAAAATCGACCAGTTGTGTTGATCGCATCGACGTGACGCTGCTGCAGGTTGCTGTTAATCATCGACCAGATCTCACCGAGGTTGAGATACATGTTCCGAATACAGGTTCTCACCGGACGCGGGGTAATGAAGGCATATAGCTCAGCAATCGGCTTGAACACGGCTTTGTCCACCGCATCATTAAATGCATAGGTGCCCCGGTTCATGCCCTCCCAAGGGTCAGCCGGGTTCTGTGGCCCTTCAGTGCTCGCACAGCCTGCGAGCACGAGCACTGACGCTACAATAACCAACCGTTTGATTCGCGCAATCACCATAACTCCGTTTCGCAACAGACTTAGTCTGCCGCCCCTTCTTTGTCAGCTGTGCCGTAAAGGAACTGGCTAATTAATCGCTCTAGCACCACCGCGCTTTGTGTCAGTGTAATCGAGTCTCCCGCCGTCAGCATCTGATCATCGCCGCCAGCATCTAGTCCAATATACTGCTCACCAAGCAAGCCTGACGTCAAAATGCTGGCAGAAGTGTCAGCAGGAAACTCAAAGGACTTGTTGATATCGAAGGTCACCACGGCTTGAAATGTCTGATTATCAAACCGAATGTCAGAGACGCGCCCGACCACCACCCCGGCACTCTTTACCGGAGCACGCACCTTTAATCCGCCGATATTGTCAAACTTGGCTTGAATGGCATAGCTCTCGGCAAACGAAAAGCTGCTCAGGTTGCCAGCACGCAACGCCAGAAACACTAACGCCACGATTCCAAGCAGCACGAAAAGCCCTACCCAAACATCTATCTTCTGGTTGCTCATAGAGCTCGACCCTCAATTACGTGCATCAGTTTCAAAAAGTCAATTGCTAAACATCAAGGCGGTCAGAACAAAGTCCAGACCAAGCACTACCAACGATCCCGCTACCACCGTGCGGGTCGTCGCGCGTGAAACCCCTTCTGGCGTGGGTTTGCACTGCCAACCCTCAAATAGCGCGATCAAAGTAACGGCCACGCCGAACACGACACTTTTGATAACACCGTTTAAAACATCATCAAATACATCTACGCCATCTTGCATCTGCGACCAGAAAGCACCAGCGTCAATACCGATTAACAATACGCCAACAATCCAGCCACCAATAATGCCAACCATCGAGAATACCGCCGCCAAGACCGGCATGGCGATAATCCCTCCAAGAAACCGGGGCGCCAAGACGCGTCTAATTGGATCAACCGCCATCACCTCCATGGCTGCAATCTGCTCGCCTGCCTTCATCAAACCAATTTCAGCCGTCAGCGATGTACCCGCCCGACCTGCAAACAACAAAGCAGTGATCACAGGCCCCAGCTCGCGCACAAGCGACAACGCCACAAGCAAGCCCAGGGCTTCCTCCGAACCATATCGGTTTAAGGTGTAATAGCCTTGCAGCCCGAGCACGAACCCCACAAAGAGGCCTGAGACCGCAATGATCAACAAGGAGTAGTTGCCAATAAAGTGGATTTGCTGGGTAACCAGGCGAGGGCGTCTAATCAGTACCCCAAAACGCAACAGCAGCTGCACAAAGAAACGTGCCAACTGGCCTAGCACCACTAATTGGCGGCGCACGAACGCACCGACTGAAGCAAGATTATCAACCGTGCTCATGGCTTGACTCCCTTGGCCTGGCACCATTTCTCAAAAGCATCAGTCAATGGATAGTCAAATGCCACCGGACCATCAGGCGCACCGTCGAGAAACTGGCGTACGTAAGGGTCCTGAGACTCATTCAGGCTGGCAGGCGTGCCGCTTGCTTTAAGTTCGCCTTGACCGACGATATAGACCGTATCAGCGATTTCAAACGACTCAGGCACATCGTGGGTAATCACCACAGAAGCGCAACCAAGTTTGTCTGACAGGCTGCGAATCAAGCGCGCGGCAATTCCCATCGAAATTGGGTCAAGCCCGGCAAATGGTTCGTCATAAAAAACAAGTTCAGGCTCGCGCACAATCGCACGCGCTAGCGCAACCCGTCTGGCCATGCCACCGGAGACTTCAGAAAGCTTCAGGTGGGCCGCAGCTCGCAAGCCCACTGCATCGAGGTTATGCAGAACTTTCTGGGCAATCTCGGCCTCAGTCAGACGAGTGTGCTCCCTTAAGGGAAAAGCCACGTTCTCAAACACATCGAGATCAGTCAAGAGCGCTCCGTGCTGAAACAGCACGCCCATGCGCTGGCGCAAGCGTTCAAGCTCTACCCGGCCAACATCACGCAAAGATTTGTCAAAGACCTTCAACTCTCCCGCCTTGACGCCTAACTGGCCAGTTGCCGCACGCATTAGTGTCGTTTTGCCGGACCCAGATCCGCCCATGACGGCCACCACCTCGCCAGCATGCACCGACATAGATAGGTTCGCGAGAACCGTGAAATCGCCATACCCCAGCGTCACTCGATCGAAATCGAGAACGGTCCTAGGGGCAGACGAGGAATTGGTCACAGAAGATCCGGCGGGCAGTGTCATAACTGGATTGTATCGCCGGCTTCCGAGAAGTTTAGCGAGGCAGCTCCGATACACCCATTAAAAATTCATCCACGGCTCTCGCACATTGACGACCTTCACGGATGGCCCAGACAACCAAAGACTGCCCACGGCGCATGTCACCAGCGGCAAACACCTTATCCACACTCGTGCGATAGTCGTCCGTATTGGCACGCGCGTTGCCACGACCATCAACATCCACGCCAAATGATTTGAGCACCTCGGCCACCGGCGACACAAACCCCATGGCCAAAAGCACCAGATCAGCCTTGATCTCAAATTCAGACCCCGGCACCTCTTTCATCTTGAATTGGCCAGTCGTCTGATCCCGCTCCCACTGGACACGAGCCGCTTTGATCTTGGTGACTTTGCCCTTGCTGCCTTCAATGGACTTGGTTGTAATGGCCCAATCACGGTCAGCACCCTCTTCATGGGACGAAGATGTGCGCAATTTGGCCGGCCAGTAGGGCCATGTCATCTCTTTGTTTTCATGCTCGGGTGGCTTGGGCATGAGCTCAATTTGTGTGACCGACGCAGCGCCATGGCGATTGCTTGTGCCGACACAATCAGATCCCGTATCGCCACCGCCAATGACCACCACATGCTTGTCCTTGGCGAGCACCTGCCCGGAAATCTTGTCACCTGCTACCACCTTGTTTTGGGGACGCAGAAAGTCCATCGCGTACATGACACCGTCAAGCTCACGACCCGGAACCGGCAGGTCACGCGGAATTTCACAACCACCAGACAGCACGATTGCATCAAACTCTGCATCGAGCTCAGCCGGGGTTTTAACGTTTAAACCTTTGGCCGCCGCATCGTCTGGCGAGCCAATATAAGTCGACGGACAGAAGCTGACTCCTTCGGCTTGCATTTGCACCACCCGCTGGTCAATCAGGTGTTTTTCCATTTTGAAGTCCGGAATGCCGTAACGCAGCAAACCGCCGATGCGATCTTGCTTTTCAAATACGGTGACTTCGTGGCCAGCACGCGCGAGCTGTTGCGCCGCGGCCAAGCCAGCCGGGCCCGAACCGACCACGGCCACTTTCTTGCCGGTTCGTTGCGCCGGTGGTTGCGGCACTACCCACCCTTGTTCCCAGCCCTTGTCGATGATGGCATGCTCGATCGACTTGATACCAACCGGGTCGTTGTTAATGTTCAGCGTACAGGCAGCCTCGCAGGGCGCCGGACAGATACGTCCAGTAAACTCGGGGAAGTTGTTCGTTGAGTGCAATACATCCAACGCTTCGCGCCACTGATGGCGATACACAAGATCGTTCCAGTCGGGAATGATATTGTTGACTGGGCAGCCGTTGTTACAAAATGGGATGCCGCAATCCATGCAGCGTGCGCCCTGCTTGCTGGCATCTTCATCGCTCAGGCGATCAACAAACTCATGCCAGTGCTTGATGCGAATCTCGGGTGCCTGACTCGCCTCTTTCAAGCGCTTTAGTTCTAGAAAACCAGTTACCTTTCCCATGTCGTATCCCCAATCAAGCGGCTTTGGAAGCCGGGTTGGCGTTTTGCCAGAGTTCTGCCAAGGCGCGACGATATTCCTTGGGCATGACCTTCACAAACAATCCTCTGGAAGCTGACCAATTGCTCAAGATGTCGCGCGCACGGAAACTGCCGGTATAGCGGAAGTGATTCTCAACGAGGCGCTTTAGAATCGCTTCATCAGTCTCACGCTCAGCACCACGCACGATGCTATGCCAGGTTTCCATGCCACCCTTGTCTTTTTGCTCGGCAGAAGACACCACCGGCTCAAGATCTACCATGGCCATGTTGCAGCAATCTTTGAAGCGACGCTCTGGATCAAACACGTAAGCAACGCCTCCAGACATACCCGCGGCAAAGTTGCGACCCGTAGGCCCTAGGACCACCACCGTGCCACCGGTCATGTATTCACAGCCGTGATCACCAGTACCTTCAATAACCGCTGCGGCGCCCGAGTTACGAACAGCAAAGCGCTCGCCGGCCACGCCACTTAAATAGGCTTCACCAGCGGTTGCCCCGTACATCACCGTGTTGCCCACAATGATGTGTTCAGGACCAAAGCCACGGAAGTCATTCGGGCTGCGAACAATGATGCGTCCGCCGGCTAAACCCTTGCCCACGTAGTCGTTGCCCTCACCGACAAGGTCGAAGGTAACGCCATGGGCCAGAAATGCACCAAAACTTTGGCCAGCACTGCCATTGAACTGAATATGAATCGAATCATCGGCTAAGCCATCTTCGCCGTGGCGGCGGGCAACCTCGCCAGACAACATGGCGCCCACACTGCGGTTGCGGTTGCGCACTGGCACGATGAAAGAGACCTTCTCGCCCTTTTCAATCGCCGGTTTGCTACGCTCGATCAATTGATGGTCGAGGGCACCTTCAAGGCCGTGGTCCTGCTCGAGCACCTGATAGCGCGACTCATCAGTTGCCGGCTGATAAAACACCTTGGTGAAGTCCAGGCCATGCGCTTTCCAGTGGTCAATGCCTGCACGAGTATTCAATAAATCCGTCCGTCCAATCAGGTCATCAAACTTGCGGATGCCAAGTTGCGCCATGATTTCGCGGACTTCCTCGGCCACAAAGAAAAAGTAATTGACCACGTGCTCAGGCTTGCCTTGGAACTTCTTGCGCAAGGCTGGATCCTGCGTTGCCACACCAACCGGGCAGGTGTTCAAGTGACACTTGCGCATCATGATGCAGCCCTCAACCACTAGTGGCGCTGTCGCAAAACCGAACTCATCGGCACCAAGCAAGCCACCAATCACCACGTCACGGCCTGTTTTCATTTGACCGTCAGCCTGAACACGAATGCGGCTACGCAGACGATTGATAACCAGCGTTTGCTGCGTTTCAGCCAAACCAAGCTCCCAGGGAGTGCCTGCATGCTTGATTGATGAGATAGGCGAAGCGCCGGTGCCACCATCGTGGCCAGCGATCACCACATGATCAGCCTTGGCTTTGGCCACGCCAGCAGCCACCGTGCCCACGCCAACTTCCGAAACTAACTTGACCGAGATCGAGGCACGGGGATTGGCGTTTTTAAGGTCATGGATCAACTGCGCAAGGTCTTCAATCGAGTAAATGTCGTGGTGCGGTGGAGGCGAAATCAAGCCAACGCCAGGCACTGAGCAACGCAGTTTGGCAATGTACTCCGAGACTTTATGACCAGGTAGCTGGCCGCCCTCTCCAGGCTTGGCACCCTGCGCCATTTTGATTTGAATCTGATCTGCACTAGCCAGATACTCTGGGTTGACGCCAAAACGGCCTGAAGCGACTTGCTTGATACGTGAACGCAACGAATCTCCGGCTTTAAGCGCCACATCTGCCGCGATTCGCTCAGCGCCAAGAACCGAGGCCAGCGTGTCACCATCTTTAATGTTGCTCTTGCCAGTTTGCAGCTCGCTGCGGTAACGCAGCTCATCCTCGCCACCCTCGCCAGTGTTGGACTTGCCGCCGATGCGGTTCATGGCGACAGCCAACACTGAATGAGCCTCGGTCGAGATGGAACCCAGTGACATAGCGCCAGTGGCAAAGCGTTTAACGATTTCTTTAGCGGGCTCAACCTCATCGAGGGGGATTGCCTGAGCCGGATCAAACCGGAACTCAAACAGCCCTCTCAAAGTCATGTGACGCTTGCTCTGGTCGTTGATAAGCTGCGCATACTCTTTATAAGTGCTATAGCTGTTGGACCGGGTGGAATGCTGCAACTTGGCAATGGAATCGGGGGTCCACATATGCTGTTCGCCACGCACGCGATACGCATACTCGCCACCAGCATCTAGGGCATTGGCCAGCACGGGGTCTTTGCTGAAAGCAGCGCGATGCGCGCGCAAGGCCTCTTCGGCTACCTCAAAGATGTTCACTCCGCCAATCGAACTCGATGTCCCAGGAAAGTACTTCGCGATCAACGAATCGTGCAGACCCACTGCCTCAAATATCTGGGCGCCACAATACGACATGAAGGTCGAAATGCCCATCTTGGACATCACTTTGTTCAAGCCTTTGCCGATTGCCTTGATGAAATTGGCAACAGCCTTGTCGCCGTCATCAGTCATCGCGCGAATCGCCTCAAGTGCAAGGTACGGGTGAATAGCTTCAGCGCCAAACCCGCCTAGCAATGCAAAGTGGTGAACCTCACGTGCCGATCCGGTTTCAACCACCAAGCCGGTACGTGTACGAAGACCACGACTGATCAGGTGCTGATGAATGGCCGAGGTGGCCAATAGCGCTGGAATCGCGACGCGATCTTTGTCCACCAGACGATCAGAAATAATCAGGACATTAAAGCCGCTCGCAACCGCGTCGGCAGCGCTTGCGCACAAAGCAGCCAGGCGCGCCTCGATGCCCTCAGAACCCCAGGCAGCCGGATAAGTAATATCAAGCTCATAACTACGGAATTTATTGCCGGTGTAGATCTCAACATCACGAATCTGTGCCATTGCGTCTTCGTCAAGCACAGGCTGAGCGATTTCCAGCCGCAGTGGCGGATTGACGTTGTTGATATCCAGAAGGTTTGGTTTGGGACCAATAAAGGACACCAGAGACATGACCAATTGTTCCCGGATTGGATCAATCGGCGGGTTGGTTACCTGCGCAAACATTTGGCGGAAATAATTGTAGAAAGGCTTGGGGCGATCAGACAGCACCGCCAGGGGAGCATCGTTGCCCATGGAGCCTGTCGCCTCCTCACCACTTTGTGCCATCGGCTCAAGGATGAACTTTAAGTCTTCCTGGGTCCAGCCAAACGCTTGCTCGCGATCAAGTCGATCGACATTGGACTGATGGCGCGCCTTGGCTGCTGCTTCAGGCTTGGGCAACGATTCAAGCTTGACACGCAGGCGCTCGATCCAGTGGCGGTAAGGGCGACTGTTAGCCAACTGGGACTTGATCTCTTCGTCGTCAATGATACGACCCTGTTCGAGATCAATCAGGAACATTTTCCCGGGCTGCAAACGCCACTTCTTGACGATACGGCTTTCGGCTATCGGCAAGACGCCAGCCTCGGAGGCCATGATCACTAAATCGTCGTCCGTGACCAGATAACGGGCGGGTCGCAATCCATTGCGGTCAAGTGTGGCACCAATTTGCTTGCCATCGGTAAACGCCACGGCAGCTGGGCCATCCCAAGGCTCCATCATAGCGGCATGGTACTCGTAGAAGGCACGCCGGGCAGGATCCATGTGCGCATGCTGCTCCCAGGCCTCGGGGATCATCATCATCATGGCATGCGCCAATGAGTACCCCGACATCACCAGCAACTCCAGGCAATTGTCAAAGGTGGCGGTGTCAGACTGGCCGGCATAGACGATTGGGTAAAGCTTGCTCAGGTCTTGACCGAGCACAGCCGACTCCATCGTGCCTTCGCGCGCCCGTAGCCAGTTGTAGTTACCCTTGACCGTGTTGATTTCGCCATTGTGCGCAATCATACGGTAGGGGTGAGCTAACGGCCAGGCCGGAAAAGTGTTGGTCGAGAAGCGCTGGTGCACCAATGCCAGAGCGGAGACAGCACGCGGGTCGGCCAAGTCACGGTAGTACTGGCCAACCTGGTTGGCCAGTAGCAAGCCTTTGTAAACCACTGTGCGCACTGATACCGATGGCACAAAGTACTCGGTTCCATGGGCAAGCTTCATGGCGTGAATCGCATGGCTGGCCTTTTTACGGATCACATAAAGTTTGCGCTCCAAGGCATCGGGCACCATGACGTTTTCTCCGCGGCCGATAAAGAGCTGGCGGATAACGGGCTCACACTCTTTGACTGTGGGTGACATCGGCATATCAGTGTCGATTGGCACATCGCGCCAGCCGAGCACTACCTGACCTTCGGCTACCACCTCACGTTCAAGCGCCTGTTCACAGGCCAGGCGTGACGCGATTTCTTTGGGCAGAAACACCATGGCCACGCCATACTCGCCCGGTGCTGGCAAGGTCACGCCCTGAGCGGACATCTCTTCGCGGTATAGCGCATCGGGAATCTGGATCAGAATCCCAGCGCCGTCGCCCATGAGCTTGTCAGCACCAACCGCACCTCGGTGGTCGAGATTCTCCAGGATCTTTAAGCCCTGGGAAATAATCGAGTGCGATGCATTGCCTTTGATATGCGCCACGAACCCAACACCACAGGCGTCGTGTTCGTTAACGGGTGAATAAAGTCCTTGAGGCGCGTGACCGGTTTGGGGACGCGGGTGAAAGGTCAAAGGAAATGTAGACATGGCGATTAGCTCCCGTTCAACCGCGCATGGTGCAGCGCGGCAGATGACAATAACCCCATATTTTGTTGAGCGCAAGAAAAATAAATGGGGTGCGTCCCCAATTAAATATCTCTGTGGTTTTTAGCTATTTAATTAGGGACGGATCATTTGCTCCGCTGGTTTGGCCGGCCTTCCCCGCTTGCCCGGCGCCACTCGCCGGTTCGCCAACTTGGCGACCTGTTCGAGATAGCGCTCTGAACCCAATGCCCACTGGCCCGAGAGCGCAGACTCAATTCGGCTGTGTTCAATGGCTGTCAACCCTTCGGCTAGCCGGGCACGGTAATTGGCCTGGCGATCAAAAGGGGTGTTGCCACAAGCCCAGTAACACTCATGATCTGAGACTGCGACCAAGTTCTGCTTGGAGGGCTCGCCTAGCCCGGTATGACCTGCTGCTGACGACCACGGCCAAGCCGATGCGCGAGTCGCCTCACCGTCACGAACAGGCGCTGACTCGAGCCAAATTTGTACCAACAGCACCCATTCCGGATCGATCAGCGAGCTTTTGTAGCGATTTTCAAATATGCTGCCGGTTTTTAGCTCGGCTGCCAAGTGCCGTCCGATGGCTTGGACTGTTGCGCCCAAAGCTTTGTCATCTGGCGGTGTGGCAAGCATCAGCAAATGCCTAAGCGATATTGACCAGGCGTGCAGGGCAACCCCATTGGTGCGCACGTGCTCGCCGAGCCAGCGGGTGATTTTTTCCGGTAATGGTTTGTCGCTTGATGTGCGCCAATGGTCACCGACGACCGGTAAAAACCGGACCTCAACAAGCTGAGCCTGGCCAGGAGCGAAAAGTCGGGGCAAACGCATGGCAATTCACTTACGACGATCAGAAGGTAGACAGACGGAATTGTCCGGAACTTTTAAAGGTTAATACAGTCACAACAGCACATCCATTAGCACTCTTGTGAACAGAGTGCTAACATAAACGAAGTCCAATGAATTGCTTAGTAAAAATTGCTGTGCACTTGGAACAGGAGCAAGCCAACATATGCAAGGTACGATGACTCGAGATTTGACCGTTTCGCCGCAAGCGCTGTCGATGGCCGTCGCTAACCCTGGCGCACTTGGCTCGATTGAAGCTTATATCAGTGCTGTCAATCAAATGCCTGTGCTAAGCGCTGACGAGGAGCGTGAGTATGCGATTAACTTGCGTGACCACAATGATCTGGATGCCGCGCGCAACCTGATTCTGTCGCACCTGCGACTCGTGGTTTCGATCGCCCGTCAGTACCTGGGCTACGGTTTGGCGCATGCCGATTTGATCCAGGAGGGTAACATTGGGCTTATGAAAGCTGTAAAGCGCTTTGACCCAGAGCGCGGTGTGCGCTTGGTTTCCTTCGCGGTTCACTGGATCAAAGCCGAAATTCATGAGTTCATCATCCGCAACTGGCGCTTGGTGAAGGTTGCCACGACTAAGGCGCAGCGCAAGCTCTTCTTCAACCTGCGCCGCATGCGTCCCGATGGCACCACACTAGATTCGCAGATGGTCAATGACATCGCGGCTGAGCTAAATGTCAAGCCTGAAGAGGTGCGCGAAATGGAAGTGCGCATGACCGGACGCGAACTGTCTTTGCAGTCTCCGGCTAGCGACGACGATCAATTCAGTCCAATTGACTACCTGTCTGACGACGGGGAATATGACCCCACCGAGGTAATAGCTCGCCAAGATCACGAGCACCTGCAAACCACTGGCCTGACCCAAGCACTCGATATGCTTGACGCGCGCTCGCGCCGGATCGTGGCTGCGCGCTGGCTTGGCGACGACGGCGGTGCGACCTTGCACGAGCTAGCCGAAGAGTTCGGTGTGTCGGCTGAGCGCATCCGTCAGATCGAAGCAGCTGCATTTAAAAAAATGCGCGGTGCGCTGCAGACAGCCTAAACAAAATCTGGGTTTGACATCAGCCTGAGCATCACGCTTTCCTGAATAACCCGCTACCATAGCGAGCATGGCCACCAACATGCTCATCTTCGGGCTGGCGGGACTGCTGGTTCTCGTCTGCTTTTTGTCGCCGCTGGCAAGCGCATTGCGCATCCCTGCCACGCTGCTGCTGTCGGTCGTGGGTGCGCTGCTTGGTTACCTGATCCACGTACACGACTGGGCACCGGCTTGGCTGGCTGACTCACTAGAGCTGTTGCAAGCCTTTGAAATACCGTCTGAGACCATTCTGGTGGTGTTTTTGCCGGTACTACTGTTCGAAACAGCGTTAAACACCAATGTGCGCGGATTATTTAACGACATCGCGCCAATCCTGTTGCTCGCCGTGGTGGCGGTGTTTATCTGCACATTTTTTGTCGGCTGGGGCGTGTCATTTGTCTCAAGCTATAGCTTGGCCGCCTGTCTGCTGCTTGGCGCGATCATTGCCACCACCGATCCGGCTGCCGTGGTGAGCATCTTCAAGGAAGTCGGCGCACCCAAGCGACTAACCACGATTGTGGAAGGCGAGAGCCTCTTAAACGATGCTGCCGCCATTGCGCTGTATTCCGTCATGTTGGGCGTGGTGTCACACACGGTTGCTAGCCCGTGGGGTACAGGCAGCGTGCTGGCGAGCTTTACCGAATTGATGATCGGCGGAGCAATCAGTGGTTACCTAATCGGGCGCCTGGCATGCTCGGCACTGCCCTTGCTGCGCGGCTGGCCCACGGCCGAGATCTCGTTGACAGTGGCCACAGCCTATATTGCATACATCATTCCAGAACATTATTTCGGCTGGTCAGGCGTTGTGTCGACTGTCGTTGCGGGTCTGGTGGTGTCATCTGTTGGTCGCACCCGCATGACACCAACTACGGCATACGCGCTGGCGCAGTCTTGGCGTCAATTTGGGTTCTGGGCAAGCTCACTGATTTTCTTGTTCGCCGCCATGATGATTCCGCGCTTGTTGGCCAACGCAACGTGGCACGATCTGCTGATTGTGTTTGTCACGATTCTGGCGGCACTGGCGGCCCGTGCCGTCACCGTCTATGGCCTGCTGCCCGGATTAACCGCAATGGTTGGCACGCGCGTAGACAACCGCTACAAAGCTGTAATCTGCTGGGGTGGCTTGCGTGGCGCACTTTCACTAGCACTGGCTTTGTCAGTCACCGAGCACGACCTGCTGTCTGATGACATCAGCAACTTTGTTGCCATTGGTGCCACCGGATTCGTCTTGTCGACGCTGGTGATCAATGGCCTGACACTGCGGCCACTGATTAACTTTCTCGAACTCAACAAACTCTCCCCGCTCGAGCGCGCCTTGCGCAACCAGGCAGTAGTCATCACGGTCAACGACTTGCAAGCCGAGACCAAGCGCATCGCTGTGGATGAACAAATCAGCCGTCAAGCCCGCGCAAAAATAGACGACGTTTTTGATGCCAGCATCACTAGCGTTACCGACACTCAGATAGGGCAGTTTGATGAAGAAGACCGGGTTCGACTGGGATTGTCCATGATCGCTAATCGTCAGAGCGAATTGATCCTCGTTGGCTTGGGTGAGCAAGGTTTTGATCGGCGCACCGCAGAGCGTTTGCTGTCGGTGTCAGAGCGTATGGAAGACGATGTCAAAGCCCTTGGAATGGCTGGCTTTGAAAAGTCGATTGGCAGGTCGCTGCAATACCCACGATCGTTTAAGATGGTATTGCGGCTGCATCAGGCATTTGGTTTGCAAAGCCTGTTAAGCAAAGAGCTTGGCCAGCGATTTGTTGAGCTCGTGGGCTGGCGTTGGGTCACGCGTCGCTTAATTGCATTTGCCAACAATCAGATCAGGCCTATGCTTGGTGACAGCGCTGCAGACACCATACAAACCGCGTTGCGCGCAAGGCTTGCGCGTGTTGAAGAGAACATGCAAGCATTACGACTGCAGTATCCAAGTTTTGCGGAATGGCTTGAGCAAAGCTACCTTGGACGTTTGGCTCGCACGCTTGAGCGCTCACGTTACCGCAAGATGCTCGAAGAATCGCTGATCAGCCCGGAGGTATATGACGACTTGCTTGAACGACTCGAAGACCGCTGGGCATTTTTGAATCGCGCACCCTCAATCGACGTTGAGCTTGGGCCAGAAGAGCTCGCGCACCGCGTACCGTTGCTTGCTGACTTGCCCGATGAGACATTGCGCAAACTGACGCGCAAGCTAAAAACCCGGCTAACATTGCCTAACCAGCTGA
This sequence comes from Burkholderiaceae bacterium, assembly GCA_021208885.1. Taxonomy (GTDB): domain Bacteria; phylum Pseudomonadota; class Gammaproteobacteria; order Burkholderiales; family Burkholderiaceae_B; genus Algicoccus. Next base: position 264 of record JAJOJF010000036.1, on the reverse strand, counting down.
TCCAGGGGCCGAATAAACCAAACCCATCACTGTATTTTGTTGCCTCAGGCGCGGTGTCGGTGTTGCTGCCCGATGCCACGCACATTGAGCTTGGTTCAGGCGAGTTTTTTGGTGAACTGTATTTGCTGAACCAAGACGCCACCGAGTTTGAAGTGAGATCGCTCGGCTACACCAAGCTGCTTGAATTGACCGCCAAAGATTTCAAGGCGTTGCTGGCCAGAGATGAATCCCTGCGAACTGCCATCGAGGCGGTCGCCAAGCAAC
>JAJOJF010000031.1 GCA_021208885.1 Burkholderiaceae bacterium | reverse complement strand
CGAATTCCTAAGATATTTATCTATAAAGTTAGTAGTAAAAATCTGATTTGATTTGTGTTGTTCGGTGTAGCAAACAAGCGCGTTGGGTATCCGATGCTGCGCCTAGGATACGAGCGCACGCTTCTAGTCCCTCTAGCAATCTCCAACCTCCAGACCCACCGCTCCCGGGCGGTGGGTTTTTTATTGAGCTCCTTAAAGCACTCCCCAACAGCGAGACATCAACAGTAACTAGCTTTGTCAGCCCAAGACTTCCGACACAAACTTCGACCAGCCACAGCTAATATTCAGTCATGATTGACGTTCCGCTCCTATTAGCCTTTATAGCCGCTGCCGCGGTTCTGGCTCTAACGCCTGGCGTTGATACCGCCATTGTGTTGAACACCGCCCTGACCAACGGCAGGCGACCGGCTTTCCTAGCCGGTCTAGGGGTTTGTCTGGGATGTCTCGTTTGGGGAATAGCAGTGTCCCTTGGCTTGGGCGCTGTGCTCGCCGCTTCCGAGACCGCGTATGCGATTATCAAGTATATGGGTGCGCTGTACCTGCTGTGGCTAGGCATTGGACTGTTGATGCAGCCACGTTCGTCGAGCACGGTCGAAGCATCGCTTGACTGCAATCATTTGGGTCGCCGATCCTTCGGCAGAGGTTTCATGGTGAACCTGCTCAATCCCAAGGTTGGGATCTTTTACGTCACATTCCTGCCGCAATTTGTGCCTAACTCTGTACCCCAAGGCGCAGACGTCGCAGCCTACTCTCTGGGCTTGGCGAGCATTCACGTGGTTTTGTCGATGATTTGGTTTTGTGCGCTGATCGCGGCAACTGTGCCATTGGGACGGTTCCTGAAAAACCCATCCACCATAAAAACACTTGATCGAATAACGGGTGGCATCTTCGTACTGTTCGCTGCCCGACTGGCTAGCTAGATCCAGTTCTCCGTGAATCGTAAATGCAGCCCTTGCCTGATTATTCAATAAACCTATCAGCTTCTTTTAATCAATTAATTTTACAAACCAACGGGCGCTTGGCATGCTTTTAACGATTACATGCCTTCAGGGGCTCGTCATGACCAAGTTCATCAGCACCAACTCATTTACGATAAAGAAAACCGTCTCTTACTATTTCACTCATATCACGGTGGCTGCTGCCGTGGCTTACGCAGTGACGGGAAGCTGGGTTGCCGCCGTAACGCTAAGTTTGCTCGAACCGACTGTACAGACAATCGTATATTTCTTCCACGAGAAGATCTGGTCGCGCTACGATCGCAAGAAAACTGACGAATCTGGCACCGATCTAGCGCCTGCCACTGAGGCAAATCGGGGATAGTTGATACGCCATCAGTCAACAAGGTGATGCCGCTCCTCATCGGCGCCCGTATTGATACCCATAGCTGTTGTATCCGCAAGTAATTTTTACACGACAAAACTCCAAACAGTCACTAAACTCGCAACGGTTAGAAGCGCCGAGTAAATCGGTTACTCAAACCGCGTTAACCATTGGGAGAATACCGTGTCACGTCGTGCGTTCTTGAAATCTTCATCGCTTGCACTGCCTGCGCTGGTTGGCTCAACGGTAGGCACTTCTGGTGTAGCAAATGCTGCGGCTTCCCCGTCCTCAGGCAGCTATGCACAAAAAGCCAATCTGATCTCCAAAGAGCTGTTTGCCGATGATGGCTTGGCGATTCCAATTGCCACAACACCGACCGTTTCAGCGCTTGCGAAGGGGCTGGATCGCACCCTTGTGTTGGGGGGTGGCGGCGAATACTACGTAGCTTGGTATTGCGGCTTTTTTCATGGATTGCTTGAAGATGGGCTCGATATGCAACAACTACCTGAGATGGTAGTGGGCACTTCAGCTGGCGCCTACATGGGTTCTTCGCTGCTATCCGGACACTTCGGTCGTCTGCGCACTGAAATGGAATTCTTTGGTGAGTTCCCAAAACTGCTTGCCAAGTTGGCGCCCTTGAGCGACCCAAACATCAGCCAAAAACGAGCGATGGAAATCAACATGGCTGCTACCGATGGCAGCATCGACACCCGTCAGGTTCTCGGCAGGGCAGCGCTCGCCGCGAACAACCATTTGAACGGCCAACGCGTAGAGGCACTGGCAGCACTTTTAACCGGCGACAGCAAAACCGACTGGCCCACACCAAGAATGCACACGACAGGGATTGACTGTTACACGGGTGAACGCCTGGTCGTCAGCCAGGCCACGGCACAACGCAACGGGATCCCACTGGCTCACGCAGCAGCGGCAAGCAGCTCATTGCCAGGCATTATTGGGCCTACGCTTATTGGGCAACGCTTTTGCATGGATGGCGGCATGTGTTCCAACCCCGCTCACGTTGACCTCGTGGCTGGCTCCAAGCGAGCATTGGTTATCTCCTTAACCGATGGCATCACTGGTCCGATACTCACTAAAATCCCGCATCCCATGATACAAAACATCAAAGATGTAGAAGCCACGGGCACGAAGGTGAAGTGGATTGTCGCCGGCACGCCACCTGGCATAAGCCTTACCGATCCACGTCAGATCGCACCAGCCTTGAAGGCTGGCTATGAACGGGCGAAGAAGGAATCTGACGCGATCAAGTCTTTCTGGGCTTAAATCGGGCCATGGGCGCTGCGCCATAGCGGTACTATTGTTTCGATTTCTTGACAAAACAGTACCCATGCACGCAACCCGCATTGTGGTGCTCGGTTTTGTGGGTGCCATCTTGCTAGGCACAATTCCTTTGATGCGCCCACAAGCTTTTGAGGTGATTTCTGCATTCGCCACTGTAAGCCTATCGACTGGCATCACTGCGAATTTGCCCCCAATTGCCCAACTAACACTGGCTGTAATCATCGTCATCGGTTGCGTCGGCAAAATCACGGTCGCCGCAGCCTTGGCCACCGGATCCTTGGCCCGCGGCGATCGCCACCCTGAGGATAGAGAAACCAATTATCGGAATCGGTAACAATTTGTCAGCTAGCCTCTTGACCGTAATGGCCATGGTAGAGCTTGGAATCATAGATATTTGGGTTAAGGCCACAAATAATGCCAATGGCCAAATCGCTAAACGTATTGGTGCTCACCACGTGGTTTATCCAGAGGCAGTGATGGGTGAGCGTGTTGCCCATTTGATCTCTGAGAAAACGATGGGCTTCATCGAGTTTCATGACGGGTTTGCAATTGCCATAAATCAGCTCTTGCGCTCTAGTCCGTGTATTTTGCGCACGAGATAAGTAGGCCGCCGTTTCGATTCGGTATAAATTCGACCAACATACTCACCCAACACACCCAGCCCAATTAGCTGCAAGCTCCCAAAAAACAAAATAGACACCAACAGCGAAGCATAGCCAGGCACATCCACACCATGCATCAGCGTGCGAAACACGAAATAGACGGCATAACAAAGTGTGACGAAAGCGCCCGTCATACCGATATACATCCAGATGCGCAACGGAAGGGTGCTAAAGCTGGTGATGCCTTCTATGCCGAAGTTCCATAGTCGCCGCCAGGAGAATTTCGATCGCCCAGAAAATCTTGGTTCCCGCTGGTACTCGATTGCGACCGTCCGAAAACCCACCCAAGCAAAGAGCCCTTTCATGAAGCGTTGGGTCTCGGGCAAGCCGGACAAAGCCTCCACGACTTGCCTGGTCATCAGTCGACAATCACCAACATTTCGGGGGATTTTTACCGGTGACAGCCAATTATGAACGCTGTAATAGGCACTGGCAGTTGCTCGTTTGGCGCGACTGTCATGTCGACGATCAATTCGCTGGGCTAGCACAACATCAGCATCACTTTCGTTGCGGGCCTCTAGCAATTGCCTGATCAGCTCAGGCGGGTCTTGTAGATCTGCATCAATCGTGATGACAAAGTCACCTCGCGCAACATCCAGACCCGCTGACAGTGCCGCTTCCTTGCCAAAATTCCGGCTCAGCTCGACCACCCTGATGCGTCTGTCTTGCGCAGATAACTCCAAAAGCTCATCGAGTGTCTGGTCGCTGCTACCATCGTCAACACAGACGATCTCAAAGAGATAATCCGGCAACTGATCCAATTTGTCGCGCAACGCAGCGTAAAAAGCATGCACAATCCCAGACTCGTTGTAGAAGGGACAAACAATGCTGACTGTGGGTTTTGTGTCGTTCGTTGTGGCGCGATATGACACGTCGATCGCTTTTGTCTCTGGAGAATCATCCGAGCGGTTAATTTTTACCACCATAACTATCCCTTTTGTTGAACACCAACCAAAATCCCGCGAGTCATCCTGCGGGCTTATTCATCAATCAAAAGGAAATCAGGATCTAGGCGGCCGAAAAAGGGCTTTTACCTGCGCGCTGGCTGGCAACTGGAACTGAACAGGCCTGATCCGGTTGATGGTGCAAAAAACGACAATCGCAGTCACAGCTACCAGGAGAAAAACGAAATGACTGTGACCAACATGATGAGAGTGAAGGAGGTCAGAAACCGAATGGGGTATTGGCGCAGACGTCGGAATAGAAAAGGAAGTCTGGTGATGATGGTGATGCTCATCGACCTGAGCACTGATCGCTAAATTCGCGTGATCGTGGTCAACTGCAACCAATGATTGAAATGCAATCAACCACGCAAGAACTAACAATATGCAACTTCGGTAAGTCCGAGACGTCATGGATTTCAATTAGCTTTGGCATGAACACGCAGCCGACATCGGCACGCGGTGGCCTTATCCTAGTGCAAAGTGGCTTTCATGTACAGTGAAGCATTCTAGATGTAGAAGCATGATAGGAAATTGACCCGATTCAACTGTCGCGCTTGCCATGGGACCGGCGCGAGAACCACTGAGCAAGTACACCAACAATGACTCCGGTTGTCAGCACGATAAGCCAATCAATACCATGCAAGGCCTGAATCTGCAGTAGTGTCAGACCCAATGGCGACTGCAGCATTACAACCAGTGTCATTGTCACGCAGGCCACAATGACCGAGGCTGCCCGAGTCTTCAGCCTACTTAACCCCGCTGTTATCCCAAGGCTTGATATAACCAGCGTTGCGAGTGCAACTGCTCTGGCATGCTCGATGTTGGTCGTGCCACTTTCGCTTTGAACATACACCAATAACATGACGACTGTGACAATCATTGCCACCAGAATAATCAAGCACCACTGCTGCCAGTCAAAAAATCTCGACTCGCTTAAACGGGAACCTGAAAACGCCAGACGATGGGTATCAGCGCGCTGCTGAAATGCAAGCAATGCGGTCGGATGAATGATCAGTTCCAGCCAAACAATATGCACCGGCAAGTAAAGCAGAGGATAGCCTGCCAGCGGGATCCAAGCCGCAGTCACCACCAACGGCAAGTGCACCATCAACAAGTAGGCAAAACTTATCTGTAAGTTCACAAACAGTTGTCGCCCTTGTGCAATCGCACGCACAATTGTTCGAAAGTTGTCGTCGAGCAATACGATCGACGCGATTTCCCGCGCGGCCTGAGTTCCTCGTTCACCCATCGCAATACCAATATCTGAGCCTTTGAGTGCTGGCACATCGTTGACACCATCACCCGTCACGGCAACAATCTCGCCCTGTTCGCGTAATGATCTTACGAGTTTGAGTTTCTGCGCGGGGGTTGCCCGGGCTAGAACATCGATGTCATTGAACTTGCTGCTATCGAGTGCTTCGCCCCGAACCACAACTGGCTCATGGGTCGACCCTATTCCGAGCTCACGAGCAATTGCTGTAGCCGTCGCCTGATGGTCACCCGTGACCATGATGACGCGTATGCCCGCCTCCTGAGCGGCCTGAACAGCCTCTTTAGCACCGGCCCGCACGGGATCCTCAAATGCCATTAAGCCGAGAAACGTATACCCCTCGGTCGGCTCTCCGCCTTGGCACGCTGCTCTCTCGACTTGTCGCTGGGCAAACCCAATCACCTTGTGGCCAGAGGATGCGAACTCCAGAGCTTGACTTTCCCAGTATTGTTTTTGCTGGTGATCCAGGCTGCACATCGCTAGCACCGTCTCAGGAGCTCCCTTGACGCAAGCCAGTATGCTTTTGTCCGATTGCCAAACCAGGGTTGTCTCACGTCGACGTTCCTCAGAAAACGGAAAGGTAACTAAAACCTGCATCTGGGGCTTAGCAATCGCTGCAAGCAAAGCCATATCCAGGGGATCCTGACTTTCCTGTCTTGATGCAAGCGCGGCAGCCTGTGTGAGCGTGTCATGGTCGATACCATCTGCAACCAATTCATGCGCTAGCTTTAGACGCCCTTCAGTCAGGGTGCCGGTTTTGTCGGAACAGATGCAGCTAATGCGCCCAATGTTCTCGACCACCACAGCACGCCTGACCAATGCTTGCTGTTGTGCCAGCCGATAGACACCGATCCCAAGAAAAAACGCAAAAACCACGGGAAACTCTTCTGGCAAGGCCGCGATAGCCAAGGTCAGAGCACTAATGGTGGCGTCAACCCAACCGTGCCCTTGAATAAGTCGGGCTACACCAAGCGCCACGCAAAACACCAGCGCGGCTATTAGCAATTTTTTGGTTAGCGACATCATCGCCTTTTGCAAGGGCGTTTGTCCTTGGCTACCGACGCGTGCCAGTCTAACGATTTCGCCATATGCCGTCGTTTGTCCCGTCTGGACCACAAGGGCTTGGGCCATTCCCATCAGCACGCGAGTTCCCGCATAAGCCCAATGCTCAGAGGCGATGCGACGGCTGCCCGACAGTGCTGGGAACTCACGAATAGCCGATTTTCTGATGGGCAGCGCCTCGCCAGTTAAAGGTGATTCGTCAATCTGCAGCGAATGACCTGCAACGATCACCAAGTCAGCTGGCACAAAATCATTCGCCTTGAGATTAACGATGTCACCAGGAACCAAGTCAGCGGCTCTGACTTCCTGTATCTGACCATCACGCAGCACGCAAGCTGTGCTCGACAGTCGCCTGGCAAGGGTCGCCGTCGAAATCTGGGTGCGGCGATGCAAAAAAGCATCCATGCCCATGATCGGCAAAAGTGCCACAGCAACAATGCCAGCTTGCAGATAATCCCCGACAGTTAAAAACAACAACGATGTAACAACCAGAAACCAGATCATCGGGTCACGCAGAGTGTCGCGCACAAGGTCTCGCCACGCAGATGAGGCAGCTCCGAGAACATCATTGAACCCGTAACGCGCACGTTGCTCTGCGACCTGGCGTTGGCTAAGACCAATAGGCAGGTGTGACGTGTCAATCAAGGGGTCACTGGGCAGATATCGTTGCATGGTTTGTCAAAATTGAACAATGGCTCAGAGAATCTATTCTGAGTCCAGCATCGCTCATTGACAATCGAATCACCCGTCTCTATTGCGAAAGATTAATGCCACGCATTCAATACCGATCAAAGCAATGAGGGTGCGCTCGTTCAAGCATGTCCTGCTGGGGCTGCCCTAAAAAGACATTCCATACAAGCAAGGCCCAATATGATGTCGCAGCCGGTCGGTTCCACCGAATCAACAACAGCATTCAGCTGCTGAGCTTTGGTGCAAATAGAGATGACGAAAGGCGCCAGATACCTCACGCCTTAACTCTAGCATCTACATTGCTAGCCTGATCTGACATCGGCTTGACTGCCAACGTCAACAAGCTAAGTTGCTGTTGGCAATCCGCGCTTACGATGCTTAACCCACTGGTAAACCAGCACCAACGCAAACCCACCAAAACCAAACATATCAGCCTCCGTAGCCGGATATGTCAGCGCGACACCCGAAAGCACAAGAATCGTCCTCTCAAGTGCACTGGCTTTCTCCACAAACCAGCCCTGCAAGCCGCCGGCCAGACAAATAATGCCGACAGTCGCTGTCAAAGTAATCCAGCCAATCTGCAGCCAGTCAGCATTGGCCAGCGCTGAAGTTGACCCCATCAGCAAAAGGCTCGTTCCTTCATCGCCCAGGACAAACATAAAGGGCACGAGTATGGCTGGTGCCACGTACTTCCAGGTTTGCATGGTTGTTTTGTAGGGGTCGCCCTTGCAAATGGCAGCTGCAGCAAAGGGTGACAAAGCGGTCGGCGGCGAGACTTCCGACAGCACGGCATAGTAGAAAATAAACATGTGTGCTGCAAAGTCTGGCACACCGAGATTAATGAGAGCCGGCGCAGCAATCACGGCGCAAATGATGTAGGAGGCCGTTACCGGCACGGCCAGACCGACAATCCAGACAACGAGGGACGTGTAGATTGCCGTCAACAACAGTGAGCCACCCGCATAGTCAATCACGATTGAGCTGAACTTCAAGCCAAGGCCTGTCAGGGTCACCGTACCTACAATCAAGCCCGCACCCGCACAAGTCACCGCAATCGACAACACACCAAACGAACCATTAGAAAGTGCCTTGATCAGCTTGGAGTCATAAAAGCCTTTGATAAATGGCTGCTTGCCCCGCAGCCAGTCATATGAGAGTACGGCCGTGTCTGAGCGCAACATGCTTGTGGCTGCTGAGACCAGCGTCGCCCAAAAAACCGACATGATTGGGGAAAAGCCAATCAACATAAAGAGGACAATCGAAATGAGCGAGAAAAAGTGGTACCAGTATTTTTTCGCAAGTGACCACGCACTCTCGGCTGCACTAAAGGTCATCTCCTTCATGCTGTACTTGCGTACGTCAATCGCAACCATGACAAACAACCCGAGATAAAACAAAAACGTCGGGATGGTCGCCATCAGCAGGACATCGAGATAGGAAATTTTGAGAAAGTCGGCAATCAAAAACGCTGCTGCCCCAAGCACAGGCGGAGAGATAATCGCGCCCAGTCCGCCTGCAGCCAACAATCCGCCAGCAGCGTTTTTGTTGTATCCCACTTTATCAAGCATCGGTGCCGCGACCGACCCCACTGTGACAGTCGTTGCCACGCCAGACCCGGACGGCCCACCAAGCAAAAACGACGACAACACGATGGTGCGCCCAACACCCGAAGACTTGCCACCCATGGCAGAAAACGAAAAATCAATAAAAAACTTACCAGCACCGGTATATTGCAGAAATGCACCAAATATCGTGAACAAGATAATCAACGTGGCTGACACATCGAGCGCCGTGCCGTAGATGCCTTCAAGGGTCATGTACATAAAACCAACAAACCGACCCAAGTCGTAGCCTTTATGAGTCCATGGCTCAGGCAGATAATTACCAAAAAGCGCATACAAAATAAACAAGACCGTAACTGTTACCAACACCATTCCGTTGGTGCGTCGCATGGCTTCCAGAATCGTGAGGATCAACATGCCGCCCATGACGATGTCAAGGGGCAAAGGGTGAGTGTTTCGATCTGTAAAGTCATCGCCGCCACTTAGCGCGTAGTAGGCAATGTAAAGGGCCAACAACGCAATCACCACATCCCACCACATCAAGCGGTTGCGGTAACGCGTAGCAGCTGGAAACATCAGAAACACCAGAAACAGAACGAGCGCCAGATGAATGGTTCTTAAATACTGTGTCGGCACGATCTCATAGGCTGCATAGAGATGAAATAGCGACATGCCCACGGCACAAATCGTCAAAAATACAGCCAGTATCCCAGCGTAATTGCTAGTCTCACCCTCTTCTTGACGAACCAGTTCTTCGAGTTTTTTCCGGGTGTCGCTATCGATGTGTGAATCAGTCATGAGATCGCGCCGTCGCTAACTAATCAGAAAAGCGAAGCCTAAGCAAGCCGCTGGTCAGCGCGGCCTGCTCGGACAATCATGGGGTATCGAGTCAGCAATGCCTGCTGACTCTAGCCTGGTGTTTACTGAACACTGATACCTTGCTCTTTGAAATACTTCAATGCGCCAGGGTGAAATGGCAGGGGTGTCGCTGCAGCTTTCTGGTTCTCTAGCTTGACACTACCGAACTCACGGTGCGTGTTCAGCAACTCAGGCATGTTGTCAAACACTGCCTTGACAATCTTGTAGGCCTCATCCTCTGGCATGTTGGCATTGACAACGAGAATATTGGAGACTGAGGCATTCTTATTGTCCGCTTCCATGCCAGCGTATGTCGCCTTCGGAATCACGTCCTCAAAATATAGATTGCCGTATTTTGCGTTCATCTTTGGCACTGTATCGGCATGATCAATCATGACAATCTTGGTGCCCGGTGTGTTAGCAAGATCGGTGACGGCAGCAGTTGGCAAGCCCCCTACCCAGAAAAAGGCCTCGATTTTGCGGTCTTTCATGGCATTGACTGATTCCGCAGCACCGAGGCGCTCGCGCGTAACATCCTTGTCTTTATCGATACCGGCAGCTTCAAGCACGCGGAATGCCATCACTTCCGTTGCGCTACCGGGGCTGCCTGTACTGATGCGCTTGCCCTTTAAGTCCTGCAGACTTTTAATACCAGACGCTTCTGTGGTGACGATATGCATGCGGTTCGGGTACAGAACGAGCAGCGTTTGCGCGTCAATCTTGCGACCACTGAATTTTCCCTGACCCTCGACAGCATCCTTGGCAGCGTCTGCCATAGAGAATCCGAGGTACGGCGTGTCCGAACCAACAAGCTTCAAGTTATCGACTGACCCACCGGTAACCTCGGCAGTAGCGGTTAAGCCAGGCACTTGCTTGCTCAATACTGCAGCTAAGCCACCCCCCATCGGGTAATACACACCACCGGTGCCACCGGTTGCAATGGAGTAATTTTGCGCTGATGCCACACCGGCGACTGCCAGCGTAAACCCAAAGGCTAGTGCTTTTATAAGCTTCATGTTTGTCTCCACAATCCAAAATAGTTATTGTCGGTTGCGGCGCAACGAAATCTACCGACCGTCAGAGGAACTTACCCCAAGTATCGGTGTGACTCAATAGCGATTAGCCCTAAGGGTTTATGCTAATAAAGGCTGCGCACATCCTCGATAAAACGTCTTGCCGCTAATGACAATCGCCTGTCTTTGCGCCAAACGAGCTGCCATTGCCGCTTGATCGGGAAACCGGCTACGGCCAAAATCGCAACACCATCCTTGGCAGGGTCATTCGCAAGGGCATGCTGCGAAACAATCGCCAAACCCAACCCTGCTGCAACCGCATGCTTGATTGCCTCGTTGCTGCCGAGTGTGGCGCGAACATCAGCTTGGAGATTGTGCTCGTCCAAGTACGCTTCAGTTGCTAGACGTGTGCCCGAACCCCTCTCGCGCATGAGCAACGGGGCACCATTCAAAACTTGGCGGTTCAATCGATTTTTATGTACCCACGGATGATCGATCGGACCGATCAACACGAGTGGGTTATGCATGACTGGCAAGGTCTCGAGCAACAAATGCTGTGGTGGCATCATCATGACCGCGAGTTCAATTTCATCATCGGTCAAATACCGAACCACGGCATCCCGGTTCTCAACGGCTAATTCGATCTCAATACCCGGATGGTTCACTGTGTAATCAGACAGCCACTTTGCAATAAAGTACTCCGTGGTCGTGACACCAGCAATGCGAAGGGTGCCACGCTCCAAGCCATGAACAGCCTGCAAATCCTCTTCAAAAAGCTGCCACCTTGCAAACATGTCGAGTGCTGCTTGCCGCAAGAGCTGCGCAGCTTCTGTTGGCCGAATTCCGCGTCCGATTGGCTCTAGCAAATCAACCTCTAGCGATAGCTGCAAGTCCTGTATCTGTGCAGATACGGTAGGTTGGGTCAAGTGCAGTTCCTTGGCAGCACGCGTGACTGATCCATGCCGCACGACAGCCTCAAGCGTTCGCAGCTGATTAAACGTTACGCGTGGTGGCCTGATTTTATTCATAGATATAAATCTATCATATTTATGTCAATTTATTATTTTTCATAAATCAATAAATCATCCAGAATTTGATCGTTCCAGACCGTTCACTAAAACCGGATGATCAAATGAAAGAGCTAACTCCCATTACTGTTGCGTGTGGCGATGGCATAGGCCCTGAAATCATGGCTGCCACGCTCGCCGTGCTAGATGCTGCTGGTGCCCGTATCAAACCCGAGTTTATTGAAATCGGTCAAAGCCAATACCTTGCGGGTCACAGCTCAGGTATTTCCCCCGACGCCTGGGATAGCCTGCGTCGCACCAAAGTCTTTCTCAAGGCGCCGATTACCACCCCACAAGGCGGTGGCTTCAAAAGCTTGAACGTCACCATCCGTAAAACCTTAGGCTTGTATGCCAACATCCGACCATGTGTCAGTTACGCCCCGTTCGTGCCAACCCTGCACCCTGACATGAATATTGTGATTGTTCGCGAGAATGAGGAAGATCTCTATGCTGGCATAGAGCATCGGCAAACAGATGACGTGTACCAGTGCCTAAAGCTCATCACCCGTCCAGGTTGCGAGCGGATTGTGCGGTATGCGTTCGAGTACGCACAAAGCCATGGGCGCAAGCACGTTACCTGCATGACCAAAGACAACATCATGAAGATGACTGATGGCCTGTTTCACAAGGTGTTTGATGAAATGGCACACGAGTACCCAGCTATCAGCACCGATCACATGATTATTGATATTGGCGCTGCCAGACTTGCGACGCGGCCCAACCGGTTTGATGTCATTGTGACGCCAAATCTTTATGGTGACATCATCTCGGATATCGCTGCTGAATTGACTGGCTCGGTTGGCCTGGCGCCAAGCGCGAACATCGGCGACCAATGCGCCATGTTTGAGGCCATCCACGGCAGCGCACCGGACATAGCTGGCCAGGGAATCGCCAACCCATCGGGCTTGTTGCTCGCAGCTGTTTTGATGCTGGTGCATATCGGCCAGCCTGCTGTCGCAGAGTCGATACACAACGCCTGGTTATGCGCAATTGAGCAGGGCGTGCACAGTGCTGAATTACATCAACAGACCAGTCATCTCGCGGCTGTTGGCACACAGGCTTTTGCGCAGGCGGTCATCGACCGCCTCGGACACGTGCCCAGTCATTTCATGCCAGTTACCTATACAAGCAATGAGCGCGAAGAGACAAATGACAGTCATACCAGCACGATAGACAAAGGCAATGAGCGCAAAACCGTCGCAGCCAAGACTGTCAAAGCCGACAAACAAATGGTTGGGGTAGACGTATTTGTCCATGCCCCGAATGTGACAGCCGACTTCCTGGCTGGGCAACTCAGCGCACTAACAACCAATGCGTTTGCCCTGCAAATGATCACAAACCGTGGCGTAAAAGTGTGGCCTGGCGGGTTTGGCGAGACATTTTGTACTGACCACTGGCGCTGCCGGTTTGCAGCCCCAAACAACCAGTTGATCAATCATGCTGACATCATCGGTCTGCTGCAGGCACTAACGACAAGAGGGATCGATGTCATCAAAACCGAGAATCTTTGCACCTTCAATGGCGAGCGCGGCTTCGCTTTGGGTCAGGGGCAATAGGCAGACTAACAACAAACACCCAGGTCAGCTAACCCGTCAGGCTGCTGTGGCCTGACGAACGGCCTGCTCCCAACGATGCATGCGCTCATTAGCCTGCCCACGCGGCAAAGTTGGGTGAAAGGTACGCTCAACCCGCCATTGACGGCTTAGGTCCTGGAGATTTTTGTATAGACCGACATGTAAACCAGCCAGATAGGCAGCACCCAGAGCAGTAGTCTCCGTGACTGCTGGGCGAACTACTGGAATTCCAAGTAAATCAGCCTGTATTTGCATGAGCAGGTCATTAACACAGGCGCCCCCATCGACACGCAGTTCGCTGACTGGCACGCCGCCCGCAGCCACCACATCACGATTCATCGCTTGCAATAAGGCAGCACTTTGAAAGGCGATGCTTTCCAGAGCCGCACGTGCAATGTGGGCAACGGTGGTGCCTCGTGTCAGACCAACAATCGTGCCTCGGGCATCTGGTGCCCAATATGGCGCGCCCAAGCCCGTGAAGGCCGGCACAAACATTACCCCGCCTGAATCCGGAACGCTCTCGGCCAAGGGCTGTACCTCTGCACTTGAGGCGATCGCACGCAAGCCATCGCGCAGCCATTGCACGACTGCGCCACCAATAAAGATACTGCCTTCCAATGCAAACCGGGTTGCCTCGCTTGGTTGGGCGGCGGCCGTCGTTATCAGCCCATTGGTACTTTGCTGAAACTTTCCACCAGTGTGCATCAGCATGAAACAGCCCGTGCCGTATGTGTTCTTGGCCATGCCTGGCTCAAAACAGGCTTGCCCGAACAAGGCGCTTTGCTGGTCACCCGCCACGCCACCAATTGGAATACTTTGCCCAAAGATTGCCGGGGTAGTCTCGCCAAATGCTGCACTTGAGGGCAAGACATCGGGCAATACAGATGGCGGAATACTTAAGGCTTCCAGGATTTTGGGGTCCCAGGCATTTTGTTGGATATCAAAGAGCATGGTTCGAGCAGCATTACTAACATCAGTCACGTGCCTAGCACCCCCGGTCAGTTGCCAGATCAACCAACTGTCGACCGTACCAAATGCCAGATCACCCCGCTCGGCGAGCTTTTTTGCTTGGGGCACGTGCTCCAGAATCCAATGTAACTTGGTTGCAGAAAAATATGCGTCAATCAAAAGCCCTGTGCTTTGAGCCACATAGGCACCGAGGTTTTGTTGGCGAAGTTCCGCGCAGGTAGGTTCGGCTCGACGATCTTGCCAGACGATGGCGTTGTAGACGGGCTCGCCGGTTTTTTTATTCCAGACAACCGTTGTCTCTCGCTGATTGGTGATGCCAATCGCTGCGATGTCATTGGCTGTCAGTTTGGCATTGGCAAGCGCCTCAAGGGCTGTGTCGCGCTGGGTTGCCCAGATTTCACGGGGGTCATGCTCAACCCAGCCGGGTTTTGGAAAAATTTGCCTGAACTCCCGTTGGGCCATTGCGACCATCTGGCCACTGGCATCGAAGATGATGCTGCGCGAGCTTGAGGTGCCTTGATCGAGTGCCAAGATGAATTTCACAACGAATCCTTAATTTAATCAGCTACCACACAGGAAACTTCTGCCTTGGCAAGCAACTCGATAAATGGCTCTGGCGGTTCGGCATCGGTAAAAAGAATGTCAATGTCGCGCAAATGCCCAAGCTCCACCATCGCTGGGCGATTGAATTTGCTGCCATCTGCCGCTAGCCAGACTTCTCTCGATTTCTCGATAATGGATTTTGCGACTTTGACCTCCCGGAAGTCATAGTCCCTAAGCGTGCCATCGGATTCAATGCCGCTAATGCCAATCAAACCAATATCAACCTTGAATTGGCGAATAAAGTCAACGGTTGCCTCGCCCACAATACCTTGGTCGCTTGCGCGCACGACGCCTCCGGCCACAATCACCTCACAATCTTTGTTGGTGCTCAAAAGACCGGCGATATGCAGATTATTGGTAATCACGCGAAGCCCCTTGTGATAACGCAACTCATGGGCTACTGCTTCGATCGTGGTTCCGATGTTCATGATGAGCGAGCAGCCATTCGGAATCCGTTTGGCAATTGCACGCGCAATCCGTGACTTTTCGTCTGAAGCTAGTGCCTGACGCTGACGATAAGCGATGTTTTCTGTGGTTGAACCCGGCAGACGAACACCACCATGAAACCTTGCCAGCAAGCCAGCCTCAGATAAAAACCGGACGTCCCGGCGTACGGTTTGCAAAGTCACGCCAAAACGCTCGGCGAGCGCTTCAATAGATGTCGGGCCGAGCAAACGCACGGCGTCAATCAGGTCAACTTGGCGTGGGGATAACTCAGTCATGGCTTAATTATTTCGCCAAAAACGAACAAAATGGAACATAAAAATTAATATTTAAGGGTAAATACTGAGTGCAAACGATCACAAACGAACCATAAGATAGAAAAAACGAAAAACAAAACGCATCTATCCATCACTGGAGAACGTATCGACATGGAGCTGACGTTAAAACATGTCAGTAAGACTGTATCGGGTCAGCCCTACCTATACCCTATGGATCTGAGGCTTGAGCCTAATCAGGTTACGGTGCTTCTAGGGGCGACACAAGCCGGCAAAACAACCCTCATGCGCATCATGGCGGGCTTGGATCGGCCTACGGAAGGACAAATCCGGGTCGATGGCAAAGATGTCACGGGTGTGCCCGTACGCGAGCGCAATGTTGCCATGGTGTATCAACAGTTCATCAACTATCCATCGATGACGGTGTTTGACAACATTGCATCGCCCTTGAAGCTTGCCAAAGCAAGCAATATAGAAGCGCAGGTCGAGGCCCTAGCCCAAAAGCTCCACATCGAAATGTTTCTGAAGCGACTGCCATCGGAGTTATCTGGCGGGCAACAGCAACGCGTGGCGCTGGCACGGGCCCTGGCTAAAAGTGCGCCATTGATGCTGCTTGATGAGCCACTTGTAAACCTTGACTACAAACTGCGCGAAGAACTTAGGTCAGAACTTAGCCAGCTATTTGCGGCTGGGCAATCGACCGTGGTCTATGCCACGACAGAACCCGGCGAAGCACTTCTTTTGGGTGGATATACAGCCGTAATGGATAAGGGTGAGTTGCTGCAATACGGACCAACAGCAGCAGTGTTTCATCGTCCAGCCTCGGTTCGGGTGGCTAAAGCCTTCAGTGACCCCCCGATTAACTTGCTCAAAGCCGAAAGGACGGAAACCGGACTAAAACTGTCGACCGGACAAATCTTGAACATCGACCTGCCTCGGGCAGCCCCAAAGGAACTTACTGTCGGCGTGCGTGCCAGCGCTTTGAAACTTGCCTCTCGGGACAGTGATGTACCGCTTGCCGGCAAAGTCGAGTTAGCTGAAATTTCGGGATCCGACACATTCGTGCATGTACAGACAGCACTTGGTGCCTTGGTCGCCCAACTGACTGGCGTGCATGAATTTGACTTGGGAGCGGACGTCACTCTGCACATCAGCCCGGACAACGTATACGTATTTGAAAACGACGGGCCTCTGCTAGTAGCACCGAAATTGTCGAGGGAGGTCGCCTGATGGCAGAGATCAAACTCGATCTGGCGCACGCCTATAAACCCAATCCTTCACGCGATGAAGATTACGCGCTGCTGCCATTGAAGATGACCTTTAGAGACGGTGGCGCATATGCGTTACTGGGACCTTCAGGGTGTGGCAAGACAACGATGCTTAACATCATCTCGGGCTTGCTCGAACCCTCACAAGGTCACGTCTGGTTTGATGAGCGTGATGTCACCAAAGCGTCTCCGCAAGAGAGAAACATCGCCCAGGTCTTTCAGTTTCCCGTGATTTATGACACGATGACCGTGGCGCAGAACCTTGGCTTTCCGCTTAAAAATCGTAACGTCCCCAAAGAACAGATTAAAAAACGCGTTGGTGAAATCGCCGAAATGCTGGAGATGAGTCACCAGCTCGATATGCGCGCAGCCGGTTTAAGCGCAGATCAAAAACAAAAAATCTCCTTGGGTCGAGGTTTGGTACGTCCTGATGTATCCGCAGTGCTTTTTGATGAACCATTGACGGTGATCGACCCTCACCTGAAATGGCAGCTTCGCCGAAAGCTGAAGCAAATTCACCATGAGCTCAAACTGACACTGATCTACGTCACCCACGATCAGGTCGAAGCTTTGACATTCGCTGATGAGGTGGTGGTCATGACACGGGGCCGTGCGGTTCAGGTTGGCTCCGCGGATCAGCTGTTCGAACGCCCGGCGCACACATTTGTCGGTCACTTTATTGGCTCACCTGGCATGAATTTTCTGCCGATTGATGTCACGGATTCTGGCATTAAGGTTTTTGATAATGACATGGCAATCCCGAACGGCATGATTGTTCCTAAAGGCAATCTCAAGCTAGGCATCCGTCCAGAGTACCTGAGGCTATCAACTGACAAGCAGCCAGGCACGATCGCAGCAACCGTGCAACAGGTGCAAGACATCGGCACCTACGTACTAGTGACCTGCAAGATTGGGCAAGAAGCTGTTCGCGTCCGGCTGAGCCCTGAAACCGTTCGACCTGCAACTGGCGCCACTGTTTATCTGCAATTGCTAGACACCCACACCTGCTTCTACCGCAACGAGGAACTGGTCTCATGAACCCAACTGACAAGCCCTTGAACCAGAAGGCGTGGCTATTGATCGCACCAGTATTTATCTGCGTGGCCTTCTCAGCAATCTTGCCGCTGATGACAGTGGTCAACTACTCGGTGCAAGACATCATTTCGCCTGAACGCCGTGTTTTTGTAGGCACTGAGTGGTTCACCATGGTCATGCGTGACAGCGAGTTGCATTCAGCGCTCTTGCGGCAGATTACCTTCTCGCTGTCCGTGCTTGCCGTACAGATTCCACTTGGAATTGCGCTGGCCATGTGTATGCCAGCTAGTGGCTGGAAAGCGTCCGCCACGCTAGTGCTGGTAGCTCTGTCGCTGTTGATTCCCTGGAACGTGGTAGGCACAATTTGGCAAATCTTCGGGCGCACAGACATTGGTTTGCTAGGCCACACCCTGCAGCAACTCGGGTTTGATTACAACTACACCGGAGATCCAACGCATGCCTGGGTGACTGTCCTGATGATGGACGTATGGCACTGGACGCCGCTGGTTGCCCTCTTGGCTTATGCTGGGCTGCGCTCAATCCCAGACGCCTACTATCAAGCCGCTCGCATTGACGGCGCGAGTAAGCTTGCCGTTTTCTGGTATATACAGCTGCCCAAAATGCGCGGCGTGCTCATGATTGCGGTGCTGCTCAGATTCATGGATAGCTTCATGATCTATACCGAACCATTTGTGCTGACGGGCGGTGGGCCCGGCACATCAACGACGTTCCTGTCCCAATACCTCACGCAAAAGGCTGTTGGGCAGTTTGACCTTGGGCCAGCTGCCGCATTTTCGCTCATCTACTTTCTGATCATCTTGCTGTTCTGCTTTGTTCTCTACAACTGGATGCAGAACCTTGGCAAGTCACAACAACAAGGATAGCGACATCATGAAATCAATATTTACTGGTCGCAATCTGTTTCTGTTCGCCTACCTGATCTTTGCGCTCTTGCCGATCTACTGGATGATCAACATGAGCCTAAAGACCAACAACGAGATTCTGTCATCCTTCACGCTTTGGCCTCAAGAGCTGACTTTTGACAACTACTACAAGATTTTCACTGATCCGAGCTGGTATTCGGGCTATATCAATAGCATCATCTACGTGGTAATCAATACTGTCATCACCCTAACCGTGGCTTTGCCCGCCGCCTACGCATTTAGTCGCTATCGATTCATCGGTGACAAGCATGTGTTTTTCTGGTTACTGACCAACCGCATGACACCGCCAGCGGTGTTTTTGTTGCCGTATTTCCAGCTTTACACCACGCTAGGGTTAATGGACACACACTTGGCCGTGGCGCTCGCGCACCTGGTGTTCAACATCCCGTTGGCTGTCTGGATTCTGGAAGGCTTTATGAGTGGCGTGCCGCGTGAGATCGATGAAACGGCTTATGTTGATGGATACAGCTTCCCGAAATTCTTTCTGACAATCTTTTTGCCACTGATCAAGTCTGGCGTTGGCGTAGCAGCATTTTTCTGCTTCATGTTCAGCTGGGTAGAGCTGCTATTAGCTCGAACGCTAACGAGTGTTAATGCCAAACCAATTGCCGCGACCATGACCCGAACCGTGAGCGCGTCGGGCATGGACTGGGCGACCCTTGCGGCAGCCGGTGTTCTGACAATTGTGCCAGGCGCCATCGTGATCTGGTTTGTACGCAACTACATCGCAAAAGGTTTTGCGATGGGACGTGTTTAGAGCAAACGGGGGAGACCAACATGTTTGACTGGATGGTTTGGACCACACCTGTTGCGATTTTCTTTGTCTGCGTCGCAGCGATGCTCGCCATCATGACCGTACTGGAGATCAAGCGGCCGACCGTACCGCGTAAGGGGTTTTTGCCAATGGTAACGACCAGAGGTGATCGCTTGTTTATCGGATTGCTCGGGGCAGCCTATATCAACCTGATGTTTGTTGGCGTCGCCGGCCTCATCGCAGACTGGCTGTCACTTGACGATGAGCCTGCCATTTGGTGGGGGTTTGGTGTCTCAGTGATCTGGTTCATAACCGTAATGCGCAAGGGCTAGAGCGTTCCGCAAGTTTTACAAGGAATTCGATCAGTGTTCCCGGGGTCGAATTCTCATCTGTGACGGGAAAAAGAACTGCCAAGTGAGGAGATCAAAATGAAATTACGCTATTCGGCATTGGCAGCCACGATTGCCTTTGCATTCAGCGCCCCCGGCGCCTGGGCGGATGAAGCAGCCGCCAAACGCTGGATTGACAGTGAATTCCAGCCATCGACTCTAACCAAAGAGCAACAGCTAGAAGAGATGAAATGGTTTATCGATGCCGCAGCCAAGCTAAAAGCCAAGGGTGTCAATGAAATCTCTGTGGTCTCTGAAACCATCACAACACATGAATACGAGGCTCGCACGCTTGCCAAGGCATTTGCTGAAATCACCGGCATCAAGGTCAATCACGATCTGATTCAAGAAGGTGATGTCGTTGAGAAGCTCCAGACTTCCATGCAGTCTGGGAAGTCTATCTACGACGGCTGGATTTCCGACTCTGACCTAATCGGCACGCACTGGCGCTACGGCCAAATCATGAGCTTATCTGACTACATGACTGGCGCTGGCAAGGAGTTCACTAACCCCGGCCTTGATCTTGATGATTTCATCGGAATCAGCTTCACGACTGCACCTGATGGCAAGATCTACCAGTTACCTGACCAGCAGTTTGCCAACCTCTACTGGTTCCGGGCAGACTTGTTCGACCGCGATGATCTCAAACAAAAGTTCAAGGCTAAATACGGCTATGACCTCGGCGTGCCATTGAACTGGAGCGCCTATGAAGACATCGCAGAATTCTTTACCAATGATGTAAAGACCATTGACGGCAAGCCAATCTATGGCCACATGGATTACGGCAAAAAGGATCCATCGCTTGGCTGGCGCTTCACTGATGCCTGGTTGTCGATGGCCGGCACTGCTGACATCGGTATTCCCAACGGGCGTCCTGTTGACGAATGGGGCATTCGAACCACCATTGACGGTTGCAACCCGGTTGGCGCATCAGTTGAGCGTGGCGGTGCTACCAACTCGCCAGCAGCTGTATATGCACTCACCAAATACATCGACTGGATGAAAGCCTACGCCCCGAAAGAAGCGATCGGCATGACCTTTAGTGAAGCTGGTCCTGTCCCAGCCCAAGGCGAGATTGCGCAGCAGATTTTCTGGTACACAGCCTTTACGGCAGACATGACCAAACCTGGCCTGCCCGTGGTCAATGAGGATGGCACGCCAAAGTGGCGCATGGCACCTGGACCAAATGGACCATACTGGAAAGAGGGCATGCAAAACGGCTATCAGGATGTAGGTTCATGGGCATTCTTTAAGAATCATGATCCTGACCGCACCGCAGCCGCATGGCTCTATGCCCAGTTTGTAACCGCCAAAACAACGTCGTTAAAAAAGACCATTGTTGGTTTAACGCCGATTCGTGAGTCTGACATCCAAAGCCAGGCCATGACAGACATGGCACCCAAGCTCGGTGGTTTGGTTGAGTTCTACCGCAGCCCGGCTCGAGTGGCTTGGACACCAACCGGCACTAACGTACCTGACTATCCAAAATTAGCTCAGTTGTGGTGGCAAAACGTGGCACAGGCAGTTACCGGTGAAAAGACACCTCAAGAAGCCATGGACAATCTGGCTGAGCAAATGGATCGCGTGATGGCTCGTCTTGAGCGTGCTGGCATGGATCGTTGCGCACCCAAGCTCAACAAAAAAGAAAGCCCAAGCAAGTGGTTAAGCAATGACCATGCGCCCTGGGCCAAACTGGCCAACGAAAAACCTCAAGGCCAAACCATTGAGTACGACAAGCTGTTGACCGCATGGCGCGAAGGCCGTGTTCGTTAATTGCATCTGACCCACTAGCAACATACGCCGTGGCCCTCGGGTCACGGCACACCGAATAAACATGATGCGCGCTGAACAATGGGCCCGAGCCGGCCAAACCGATGTATACGACATCACCATCATAGGCGGTGGTGCAACCGGGCTTGGGGTGGCGCTCGACGCTGCCCTACGCGGATTCAGTGTGCTGCTGCTGGAATCTCACGATTTTGGTGGTGGAACCTCATCTCGTTCTACCAAGCTTTTACACGGCGGGGTTCGCTATCTGGCTCAGGGCAATATTTCGCTTGTCCGCGAAGCATTGGCTGAACGCACCACCGTCCTGCACATTGCACCTCATCTGGCGCAACCACTGCCCTTTGTAATGCCGTCATACCATTGGTGGCAATCACCATTTTACGGTCTGGGCCTAAAGGCCTACGACCTTCTCGCAGGCAAAGCGGGGCTCGGTGCAACTGAATTGCTTAGCCGCGCCGAAGTGCATGCGGCGCTGCCTGGGATACGTACCGGTCACCTACAAGGTGGCGTGAAATACTGGGATGGTCAATTCGACGATGCCCGCTTGGCACTCGCTTTGGCGCGCACTACCGAAAGAGCTGGCGGCGCGGTACTTAACTACGCCGATGTAACTGGAATTAAAAATATCAGCGCCGCCAATGCTCGCTTTGAAGTGTCAGTGACCGACAAGCGTCTGAACACCGAGCATCACTTTAAGACACACGCACTGATTAACGCTGCCGGCGTCTGGGTCGACCAGATACGTAAGATGGCACAACCGGCCGACGACAAAACACCACACCATAGAATGGTGTCGCCAAGCCAGGGGGTGCACGTGGTGGTTGACCGTTCGTTTATGCCTGCCGATCACGCGCTGCTAGTTCCCAAGACTGAAGACGGCCGAGTGCTGTTCGCTGTCCCCTGGATGGGTTCGATCATTCTCGGCACAACAGACACGCCACGACAAGACCTGCCACGAGAGCCAGATCCGTTTGCCAGTGAACTGGACTTTATTTTGCAGGAAGCATCGAAGGCGCTGAGCAAGACCATCACTCGCGATGACATCAAAAGCGTCTGGGTTGGCTTACGCCCTTTGGTTGCCGCGCCATCCTCCAATGGCACTACTGCAACTAAGACACTTTCGCGTGAGCACACCATCGTCACCGACTCTAATGGCCTGGTGACAGTGACTGGCGGGAAGTGGACAACTTATCGGGCCATGGCCGAAGATGTCATGGATGCGTGCTTTAAAGCCAGAATCTTGCCAACACGCTCAGGCGGTGCCACTAAAACCCATGCCTTGGTGGGTGCCGCCCAACTTGGTGGACAAAATCACGCGCTATGGCAGTCTCCCGGACAACACTTGTACGGCAGTGAAATCGAAGCGGTTAAAAAATGTCCCGGGTCAGATAGAGAAATCGGTCTGGGTCTAACTGAGGCAATGGTCCGGTTCGCAGCACGCCACGAATACGCCCAGACGGTTGAGGATATGCTGGCCAGGCGCTGGCGGGTATTGTTTTTAGATGCCCAGCTTGCGCGCTCTATGGCGCCCGAGACTGCCCGTATCCTGCAAGAAGAAACCGGGCTTAATCCTGAATTAGCCTCATTTGAAAAACTCACCGAGCATTACTTGCCTTAGCGGCATATCTCGATGACTGGCTATTGTTCAACAGTCCTTGCAAGGTTCAACCGGCAACCCTTGCGCAATCCAACCTGGTTTTTTGCGGTTGCCGAGCGTACCTTCCGGGATGTGTTTGACATTGGTAAAACCCGCTTGCGCAAGAATCGGCTGTAAGCGACTCGTGCGACTACCGGTACGGCAGATCAACACAATCGGTGCGTTCAAGTCGCCTCCCACCGCATCATAGACCTCTTGAGCAAACCCTTGTAACCCTTTAGGATGCAACATATTAATGCGCAGTGCACCTTGCGCAACCCCCGTCTGACGCCACTCTTCAGGACGGCGAATGTCAATAAGTGTAATCTTGTCGCCTGTCACTAGTTCGTAGGCATCCGTAGCGCTTATCTCGGCATCGAGCCCAGCTACCTGGGCAACTGTCGCAACTGACACTGACATAAGCAAGGCTGCAAGGAACCATTTAAATTGACCCAACATAAACTGACCTCGAGTAAAACTTTCAAGAAATCGGACTTGGCTGAATGTAGCGCACCCGGCATCTTGCGCAAATCATGACACCATTGACTGCCCTACTATCTGCTCAGGCTGGCGTCTTTATCCAAGCGTTTGGCTTGAGTTTGGGACTCATTGTCGCCATTGGCGCTCAAAACGCTTTTGTTCTGCGTCAAGGCTTGCGTCGTGAGCACGTCAGCCTGGTGGTGACATTTTGTGCCGTGGTCGATGCCACCCTGATTGCTGCTGGCGTGCTAGGGATGGCCAAAGTTTTACAGGGGCATTCGGGGCTAGCTCAGCTCTTGGCCATTGCCGGGGCAGTGTTTTTGACGGCGTATGGCATCCAAGCACTCAGGCGCGCCAGACAAACACAGCGATTGACAGCCTCTATTGATGGCGCAAAGACTGCATGGTGGCTGATAATGGCGCAAGCAGCTGGATTTACCCTGTTGAATCCCCATGTCTATCTGGATACGGTTTTGTTGGTAGGCAGCATCGGCGCCCAACAACCGGAAGCACTTCAAGGCTGGTTCATCGCAGGTGCAAGCACTGCCAGCCTGTCTTGGTTCGTGCTGCTGGGGTTTGGCGCAAGGTGGCTTGCCCCGGTATTTGCCAAGCCAAGAGCATGGCAGCTTCTAGACATTGGCATTGGCGCCGTGATGCTGACGCTCGCAATGTTGCTGCTGCGACATGCGGTTTTGAATTGACTCCCATCGTTGAATTTCTTCCCTGCGAACTCGCTCAGACTTCGATCACCCAAGCAGGATCGAAGTGAAGATTTTTTGGCAAGCAGTATCGCAAGGCATCAAGCCGGAAATCGCTCAAGCGCTTGCTTGCGGCAATGAAGTAACTCGTTCGTCTTCCCTCGCCAAACAGGCAAACGTCAGTCCAACGTGTGCATCCCAAAAAACGAACAAGGTTGCCTTTCTCATCGTCAAGCGGCACCTCATCGTTGTCCAACAAAAAGATGCCCAGATCATGAGCCGTTTGTCGCAATCGTGCCAATGTTTGTGAAAACTCTGCACCGTAATAGTCGTGATTATCTGGGACGTAGATCACACTCGGACGATCAAATTGCTTGGCGACCCAATGCAGGCCATCCACAACATCCGCACCAGTTTGCGGCGGTACAAACTTTGTGAACGCCAGGTGAAGGGCACTTGAAATGTGCAGCTTCATCAGGACCCTTGACTCGATCATTGGTTGAGAGATCGCGGATTGCTGGCACGTGTATGGGCTAGTGACTGGCTTTGAAGGAGAGCATTCACAAACACGTTTAACTCGGGTTTGCCCTCAACACCGCTTCACAAACCCTGCATTGCGTCCTATGGACTTACGAAACAAACAGCTCTTGAGTAGCCCATGGAGCATGGTTATCGCTCTTTATCGGCTTTCTGAGGAGCCAGGTTTGCAACGAGAAAGTCAATCATGAGCCTGACCTTGGCAGGCAGATGTCTGCGACTCGGATAAACGGCATAGACACCAAATTCCTCAGCCTGCCACCTTGGCAAAAGCTCGAGGAGCTCTCCGCGATCAATATGACGTTGCACCATGAAATCCGGTTGCAGCACGATGCCCTGACCCGCAATGGCCGCTTGAGTACATGTGTCACCATTGTTGCTGCGCATGACCGGCCTGACATCAATGGCCTCCTGTCTAGTAGGATCAGACTTGAGTGACAACGTCCAAGTATCTCCAGTTGACAGCAAACTGTATGCCAATATTCGGTGCGAGACCAGATCGGACGGCTCTTTGGGCTTACCGCAAGACTTAACATATGTTGGTGCTGCACAGAGCTTCAAGCGCATGGCAGCCAGACGCCGACTGACCAATGACGATGACGGTAGCTTCCCAATCCGAACCGCGAGGTCGTAGCCTTCGTCAACGAGATCAGTCACTCGGTCAGAGAGTGTGACATCAAGCAGCACATCAGGATGTCGCTGCATAAACACTGGCCAAAGCGGTGCCAAATACATAACGCCGTAACTGAAAGGCACATTGATTCGCAGCGTGCCGCGAGCCTGCACACTGCGATGGCTGACTTCATCAAGAGCCTCTTGCCACTGCTGTAAAAACTCGCGGCTTCGGCCAAGAAATAGCTCGCCGTCAGAGGTCAACGAGACGCGCCTTGTGGTTCTGTGCAACAGGCGTGTGCCGAGCTCATCTTCTAGCATGGCGAGCTGACGTGAAACCACCGCCTTTGATAACTGCAGTTTGTCTGCAGCCGCCACAAAACTGCCTGCATCAACCACAGCCACGAAAGCTTGTATGGCTTCTATACGATCCATTGAACCCTATTGTTTCTATTTTTTTGACAATTAGTCTAGTTTTAACATCTTTATTGTTTTTTCAGAAACTGTCAGAATTCGCCTACTAAAACACTCGACCTTTTGGAGTTAACCATGACATCCTCAACTAACAATCTTCTCGTTCTGATCGGACGCCTGGCACTAGCCGCCCTGTTCTTGCCAGCAGGACTTTCCAAAATTTCAGGCTTTAGCGGCACCGTGGGTTACATCGAATCGGTGGGTCTGCCACTTGCAACCGTTGGCGCGATCATCGCAATCGTTGTTGAGATCGCTGGCGGTGCAGCCCTGATTGCGGGCTTCTTTACCCGAACCGCAGCGATTGTTCTGGCTGTTTTCACGTTGCTGGCCAGTGTGTTTTTCCATGCTTACTGGGCAGTACCTGCAGACCAAGCTTTCATGCAACAGTTACTTTTCTATAAAAATATCGCGGTGGTTGGTGGCTTGTTGATCTTGGCAGCACATGGTGCCGGCCAACTCAGCCTTGATCAAAAGCGTACCGGCAATTGATTGGCTTGACACAGGCACGACCATTTGGCACGACCAACTGGAGATCACATCATGAACACGAGTCCTGACACTGCGCCAACACTCTTCATATCGCATGGCGCGCCGACATTTGCGTTGGCGCCCGGCGACCTTGGCAGCAGACTAGGTCAATTGGGGCAGGCTCTGGACAATGTCAGGGCGATCGTGGCCGTCTCGCCGCACTGGGAAACAACCGAATTGCGTGTTTCGAGCAATCGAGTACCCGAGACGATTCATGACTTCTATGGCTTCCCACAGGAACTCTATGCACTGCAGTACCCTGCTAGTGGGTCGCCTGACATTGCCAATATTGTTGCTGATATGCTCAGGTCAGCCGGGTTGCAAATACAACTTGACCCAGACCGAGGGATGGATCACGGCGTATGGGTGCCACTACGGTATCTGCGGCCGCAGGCTGATATTCCAGTTGTTTGTGTCTCCCTGCCATTTGACACAACGCCAGCGGGTGCCTGGCAACTAGGCCGGGCATTGGCGCCATTGCGCAAACTGGGCTTTTTATTACTGGGTACCGGTAGCCTGACGCACAACCTCGGCGAGTTTCGGGGATCAGCAACCAGCGAAATCGCCCCATACGTCAAAGAGTTTTCTGGATGGATTCAGGACCACATTGACCAGCGTGATCTGACTTCCTTGCTTCAATACAGAAGTCTGGCACCACACGCCGTGCGGGCCCATCCTACCGAGGAACATCTTCTGCCGCTGTTTGTTGCGCTAGGTGCCACCAGTGACCAGGATCGTTTTGATGTCATTTCGAGCGAAGTCCGCTACGGGATGCTGTCCATGGCGTCATACCGTTGGCACTAGTGCGAAACTTGCGGTTTATTCGGATTTTCGATATGCACAGCAAGCCAAATAGTGGGTGGCGTTGTCTGCGTGTATTGCACCCGGTGACGGCGATGGGGCGCGATGTAAAGGTAGTCACCAGCTTTTAAGTCTCTCGCGTTGCGCTCATCCTCGAACTGAACGCTGGCAGTGCCCTGAACAACGAACACCCACTCGGCCTGCGACTGGTCATACCAGAATCCTTCGGGACTAACCTGACCGGTAGAAACAATTCGCTCGATTCGGACGTTGGCATGTGACAGCAGCGTTTCGAAGATTTCATGGTCTTCAGGAACACGCGGCGTCATGTCGAACAAATTGCCCGCCACGCGGACATCACCCGCCTCAGCATTGAACACGCTAATCGGTTGTGGTTGCTGATTTGCTGTCACAGTGACTCTCCTGATTATATTGATGGTGGAATTGCTGTTCATTGTGAAAGAGCGATCAGCAATTCGAACAATCAGTTGCCGAACGCCCTGCGCCAAAGACGCGCCAGAATCGTGGCGAACCCCGAGACATCGACTACCTGATTGCGATAGCGGCCACTGAACAATTTGGCAATCATTAAATCGCGCTGGCCGCTGTCATATTCGAAGGTCGCTGCGATAGCACCACGATTAACCCGAATGGGCTTCAGTCGAACAGCCCCAACCTCTGGAATGTTGGCAATCATGGTCGGCGGCAGGGCTTCTGACCACCACGCCGAGACAAGTTGGATCTTGCAGCCATCCACACTGGCATCGACAAGCTCGCCTTCGATTTGCGTGTCGTTGAGTTCTAGCTCAACCGTCTCATGCACATCAAATCGCTCCTCACGACGAAATCGCGGTCCTTCAAAGCAAAGCAAAGCAGCGAGCACCAGAACCATCAGGTTAAAAGCCGACCAGAAAACCGCTATTGGATAAAACTCATCAAACCGAATCACCGCTGTCTCAAGCTGCACGTTAATGAGCAGGCCGGCTACTGTCAGGCCAATAACAACAAGAATCTGGTAGAAGGTAAATAGCTCTGCGCCTCGGCCACTGACAGAAGACGACCCTTTGGGGGTCACCTTAAAAGGCGTACCAAACGGCTTGATTAAAGACGCCACAACGGTGGGAAACATTCGGAAACTGGCAAATACACTGGCAGCGACCGAAACGAGCGGCATGTATTTGCCGCCCACAAGCCAACGCATGTTCAGAAAAAACGCCAAAAAAACTGGTGCCTGAAAAAACACCAAGTCACCAATGCTGGTGAAATAGAACGGAATCATGCCAGTCAGTAAATACACGATGGGTATCAATATCAGCATGATCCTCACCGTGTACTGTATTAACCAGCTTGTCGGGAAGAACAGTATTCGCTGTATGGCATTCAAGCCTGGCCCCAAGGGGCCACTTGGCAAGAACAGTGACTGAATCGCCCCTCGACACCATCGCTCACGCTGAACAAAGAACCCCTGGATAGACTCGGCTGCTAGCCCCATGCTCAGACGCTCATTTAGATACAGCGTCTTATAACCCTGTCGCAACATCACCAAGGTGCTGAGCAAGTCCTCCGTAATGCTCTCGGTTGGTACCCCACCCACCACATCGAGTGCCGCTCTTCGCTGAATGCTGCATGATCCACAACAAAATGCGGCGTCCCAAGCATCACGGCTGGCCGCCATTTCATCAAAAAACAGACGCTGCTCATCTGGATAATCCTGCGAAATGCTCAAGTTGGTCTGAATCGGGTCCTTGTTATAAAAGTGCTGTGGTGTTTGCACAATACCCACACTCGGGTCGTCAAAGAACCCGATGGTTCTTTGCACAAAGCCTGGGAATGGCACGAAGTCTGCATCAAAAATGCAAACAAACTCACCGCTTGTGTTGGCCAGTGCATGGTTTAAATTGCCAGCTTTGGCATGCGCATTATCAGGTCGGGTCAAATACCCCACATGGCGGCCACTGCAATAGTCTCTTAGCCAATCACGCCGGCCATCATCAAGCACCCAAACTTTTTTGTTAGGCCAATCAATATTCTGAGCACCAATAATGGTCTTTTCCAGAACGTCGATGGGCTCGTTGTACGTCGGGATAAAAATATCAACCGCAGGTGATGGGTCGCGTTTACGTTTAGACAGTGCGTCTGCTTGTGCGCTGCGCTCATTCGTGCGACTCATGATCAACAAAAAAATGCCAACCTCAATGAAGGCCAGCACTTCAACTAACCATAATCCAATGGTCCAGGCTTGATTGGCCCAGCCAAGTTCTGGCGGCAAAACAACCGTCTCTAGCAGCCGCCACCCAAGATAGGTCACGCCAAAAACCACGCTGATCAATGACAAAAATGCTCGGTTGCTGTTGCGCGACTTGGTGGCGTCCCAGAACAATAAATAAATTGCGACCACCAACAACAGCGGCAAAAAGTCTATCAGCGTCATTACTGGAAAAGACCAGTAAATCGGGTTAATAAGACCTTGGGGTTCCAGATCCGATCGAAGGTGACTTCCGCGCCCCTGCCAACATAGCACTGATTGGCTTGCATATCAGGCAGTGAGCCCTGCTCAATCCGAATGAAAATCCGGCCGTCGCGCACCTCAGTGTCAAGCTGGGCAGCCAAGGTCTCATCACGCACCCGATTACCACTGCCGACGAGCTTAAACACTTCACCGACCGCCCATTCATGGCTACCCACCAGCCGATAATTGACCCTGCTTCCTTCGGACAGGCCGGCTAGGTCTTTGTCTGGCACAGCAGCTTCGACAAACAAGTCGCTGCAGTCCACCAGGGCAGAAAGACGACTCGCCAAAATGACATCACTGCCCACCGGGAAGTACTGACGCCAGATCATGCCAGTAACAGGCGCAACCAAAATAGCCTCACGTAACTTCTGCAGATTGGTCTGTTCAGCCTCAATTTGCATATCTAGCGCAGCAAGGCGCGCATCCGCCTCACTGATATCGGCATCGATATTGATTAGCTGCACCGAAATTTCCTCGAGCTTTTGTTGGGTGTAAGGCACGTCATTGCGCCCCTCACCGAGATAGACACCAGCGGCCAAGGCATCCTGCTCAGACTCCAGCATTCGGATTTTGGCTTCTATTGCCTGCAGTTGCCGTTCGCCGATTTCAAGGGCGAATCGCGAACGGTCAAACTCGACTTCCGAGATGAAGTTTTGTGCGAGTAACTTTTGGTTTTTTTCCAGCGTGAGCTTTAATTCACTGACGGTGCCTTGCTGTGCCAAGGCCTGTGCGCGAGCCTCAGCAATCTGATGGTCTAGCCGAGTTGTTTCATGGCTATTGTGAAGATCGACCCGGATACGCAGGTCTGACTGCATCGCTTGCAAACTCGTTTGTTGCCTTGCAAGCCCATTGATGCGTTCAGTTAATGTACGACGTTGCGCTTTTAGTTCCTCGAGCAACCGCTCGCCCACCCTTGGATTGTTCACGGTCATCAATGGCTCACCACGCTCGACTGTTGAGCCAACCGATTTGAAGATGTCGGTCACCACGCCTTCGAGTGGGGAATTGACATAAACCACATGGCCGTTGACGATCGCATTCGCGCTTTGAATTTTGAATAGAGCAGGTCCGACCACAATCAAAAGCGCCACCAAAATGATGATGCCAACCAACCGGCGGAAAAACTTCCCATTGAAATTAATTTTCATTTAGAAAAGTGTTGATTGAGACAAGCACATCGCTTCGGTTTGTTGAACTCACAGCCGTTAAAAGCTGTAACGTGGTCGGCATTGAAAGGAAAGGTATGAAATAGCAACTTGGCTGCATGACACCATCGATGGTTGAAATGATCAAAGATATGACCCGAATGAAATGCCTGCCGTTCCCTGCAAAACAAGAAAACGCATAAGTTTACCCTGTGCACTAAGGAAAATTCGATTTTAGAAACAATAAGCTCAGGTTTCGATTTGGGATATGGGTTGACTTAATGTGTTTATTTAATGGTTAGTTATTAATGTATCGACCAATCCTTGTCACGACTCCAGATGCATCAAACAAAAGAATTTTTAATTGGCCATAATCTCGTTAACACCAGAGAACGGTGGTTTATGAAACCCATGAAGCTTACTGCTGTCCAATTGCCGTTGACTTTCAAAATGATGTCATGCTCAAAAAAATCAACTTCTCAGACACGACCATACGCCTTTGCTTGCTGACGCTGCTCTCAGTGATCCCGGGCACAAGCGCTGCGGACACATTGGCCGAGGTAAAGCAGCGCGGCACGCTGCTCGTTTGCCACTGGCCTCAGTACTTCGGCATTAGTTTTGAACATCCGAGGACTGGCGAGATGCAGGGCATTGATATTGACATGTCACGCGCGTTTGCTCAGGATCTTGGCGTCAAGCTAAAGTACGTCAAAACCGACTTTGCCAACTTTATGGACCGGCTTGAGGCAGGCGATTGCGATATCGCCATGATGGGGTCGGGTGTAACGTCAGCTCGTCAAGAACGAGTGGATTTTTCTGATCCTTACCTGCGCAGCGATATTTACTTCATTACCACCAAATCAAACACCGCACTGCAGACAGTTGAAGATCTCGATCAACCTGGCGTCGTCATCTCTGTGCAAAAAGGCACTTACATGGAGCCGTTTTCTCGGGATTACTTTAAAAACGCGACATTGTCCGTCGTCAGCAAGCCTTCCGAACGTGAGATCGAAGTCGAGACCGGTCGCGCCGATGCGTTTGCCACTGACTACCCTTATAGCCAGCGGATGTTGCGAAATGTCGACTGGGCAAGACTAATTAGTCCGACCACGGAGCTGAAAACAACTGATTACGCCTATGCAGTGCGCAAGGGTGACCCTCAATGGTTAGCCACTGTCAACGAGTTTGTCGCCCGTGTCAAGCAAGATGGCCGACTCGAGCAGGCGGCTCGAGTCAACAATCTACTGCCCATTCTGGTCAAGGACTAGCGCTTGGCAGCGAACCTCTCACAACGATTAAAGCCCCAACAAATCCGCCGGATCGGTATGGCGGTTGGCGCAGGCCTGCTCATACTGGTGTGGTCTAGCTATTTTTTTGCTTATCGTTCTGTACAAAATAGCTTCACGAACTCGACTGAGCGTGCACTCAGCTCCGAGACGACTTTACTTGAGGATCATCTTGAACGATCGTTTAACCTGGTAACCACGATCTTGCTCACCATGGGCGAGATGACTAGCATTACCATGCTGACGCCAGATGTGCTTACGCCAGACGAACTAAAACGCGCCATTAGCACTTCACACGTCATACGCAGCCTATCGTTAATTGATAGCCAAGGCCAGGTGCTCACGAGCTCCAATCCCGCAAATATCGGCAAAGTTCTACCTCGGGATGCCTATTCGGAAAACACTGCTGCGATTAGCTGGCGCATCGGCGAAGTCCGCTTCGGCGATGTTTTGCCGTATCGGGATCTCTATGACTGGAGCCAAAACAAGACTTCACCGACCCAGCAACTGATGCCTGCGTTTTACACCGTCGAGCAAGATGGCAAACAATTGACCTGGGTTGCTAGCGTCAATATTTCGTTTTTTCATAATGTCTGGAGCCGTATCGATCACAATCCAGCTGTTGAAATCGCTGTATTTAACTTCAACGGACAAAAAGTCATGAGCCATCATGCTCAACCAATAGACACATCGGCTGTGTTTGGTCAGCTGTTTCAAGCCGTTTCAAAACAGGAAATCGGGAACTTCTACTGGGGTGCCGATGGTAATTTGCTGGTGGTGTATAGGACTAAAACCCAGTCACCGATGATTGTGACAAGCATTGCGAGCATGGATGCGCTGAGTGCTGAAACCGAACAGACCCGAGATTTTTTGTTGCTAATAGCAATCCTTGGATCAGTACTGGTCATCGGCGTGCTGTTGGCGCTTTACCGTCTCTACATCAGGCAAGCCCGGGCAGCAGCTGTGTCAGACAACCTTCTGGCTGGAATCACCACACACCTCTTGATGACACGCTCGGATCTCGATGGCAAGATCGAAGAGGTCAACGAGCCAATGCTGCGAGCAACTGGTTATACCAGGCAAGAGCTGATTGGCCAAGATCATCGAATATTGAATAGTGGACTTGAACGGCCAGAGCTCTTTGCAAGCATGTGGAACACTCTAGCGTCTGGGCAGATCTGGCGTGGCACGTTTCGCAATCGCACAAAGACCGGTGACTTGATCTGGCTGACGGCCACCATCATCCCGTTTCAAGATGAATGGGGTAAGGTCACCCATTATGTCGCTCTATACAGTGACATTACGCAAGCCATTAGACTATCGCAAGAATACGAACGAGAAAAAACCACTCGCCTGGCGCTTGAGTCACTAAATCAGAAACTGCGCACCGAAGCAACACTTGACCCCTTAACGGGCGTTGCCAACCGGCGTGGCCTAGACGAGTTCATGCAGCAAATGAACGAACAATCTGACCTTGCCCAAATGTCACTGGCCGTGCTGATGATTGACATTGATCACTTTAAAAAGATCAACGACACCTGGGGCCATGCTGTTGGCGATATCGTTCTTCAAACACTGGCCACCAAATGGTCTGGTTCGATACGATCCTCCGATCTTTTGGTGCGACTAGGGGGCGAGGAATTCGCGCTGTTGTTACCCAAAACGCCAGCAGACAGCGCCAAACACGTTGCCGAGGAGATGCGAATGGAAACCGCCAAGACAAAAATCGAGGTGGCTGACGGCGAGCGGCCACTGCAAGTAACGATCAGCATCGGTCTGGCGTATGGAGAGCATGTCGCTGACCAGACAATTGATAGCCTACTGAATCAAGCTGACGAAGCATTATATGCCGCCAAAGAGCGCGGAAGAAATCGGGTCGTAACGCTCGCAAAGCTCTAGACTAGGCGCCAGCAACTCGAAGCGGCGTTTGCAAGGCAAGCACCTCTGCAACAGGCATGGCACGCGCGTAAAACCAACCCTGAGCACGCTGGCAACCAGCGGACTGTAGCCACTGCATTTGTTGCTCGGTCTCCACACCCTCAGCAGTCACCGTCAGCTCAAGTGTGCGGGCAAATCCCAAAATGACTTCGATAATGTTTTCCTGAATACCATCGCCAATCCCCGCCACAAACGCCGCATCGATCTTGAGCTTGTCTAGTGGCATGTTAGCGAGCCGTGCCAGTGACGAATGACCTTTTCCAAAATCATCGATCGCAACCTTAATGCCTAGCTCTCGCATTTGCTGCAACTGACCAATCAATAAATCTTCCTGGGTGGCCAGGTCAGTTTCCGTAATCTCTAGCACGAGGCTCGATACAAGTGACGGGCATTCAGATGCGAACTGCCGCAAACGGTCTAACCACTTTTGGTTTAAAAACAGGCGCGGTGAGGCATTGACAGCCACTTGCACTCCAGGAAACCGTGATTGTAAATCGGGCATGGCTGCAAACACTTGATCGATCATGCTGTGCGAGAGGCTCACAATCAAGTCTGACTCTTCAGCCACCGCGATGAACTCATCGGGTGCCACAAACCCGAGCACCGGGTCATGCCAGCGTGCCAAGGCTTCAAACCCAACAATATCACTCGTGTCTAGACTTACCTCAGGTTGAAAGTGTGGCACGATGCGGTCTGCTTTGATGGCTTCAGGCAAAGCAGCCTGAATCGCCAGTTGACGCCGCATCTTCTGGCCTAATCGATCGTCGTACCAGACGATTTTTTGGTTTGCAACGCCACGTTTGGCCTCATAAAGGGCAGCGTCTGCCTGTTGCAACAGGTCTTTGAGCGAACGTCCAAACGCCGGGTATTGAGTAACTCCAATACTGGCTGTCGCCTCATAAACACCATCGTCAAGCGTGACACGATAGTTGACCAATTCGTTGCGTAACTGCTCTTTTATCGTCTGGGTGGCCTGACCCGGCTCAAGCGGCACGTAGGCTAGAAACTCGTCGCCTGAACGCCTGCCTAGCATGTGGCCTGAAGGCAAGGATTGCGAGAAATGGTCTGCAGCAGCCTGAATGATGTCATCACCTTTTTCATGGCCCCACAAATCATTGATTTGCTTTAGGCGGTCGAGATCAATGAACAAAAACAAAAACGGCTTGCTGCGCGTTGTCGGATCATTGATTTGTTGATTAATAAAATCGGTGAAGGCTCTATAGTTTGGCTTGCCTGTCAACGGGTCCTCATAGGCTAGCTGCCGCAAGCGGGTCTCAGCATCCTTGATCTGCCGAATATCGGTGAAGATTGCGACCCGACCGGTTACCTGGCCATCCGTATCGTGCACAACCGATACGGCCAATTGAGCAGGAATCGGATTTCCGGTTCGGTCAAAAAATACCGTTTCACCACGCCAGTTACCTCTTTGAACCACCGCTTGTGCAATAGCTGGATCAGCTCGGCTTTGTGCAGGTGAACGATAAATTTTTCCAGACTGCTGCCCAATAATTTCATCACGGCTATAACCTGTGATCGACAAAAGCGCGGCGTTGACATCAACAATGGCCCCTTGCGTGTCAGTCACCATGATGGCTTCACCAGCTGTTTCATACACGCTGGCTGCTGTCCTGAGCTGATCAAGGGTGGCGCGCTGATCCGACAGCAACTTGACTAGCGTATTCTGGATTTCTGAGATTTCATCGGAAGCTTGTTCCGATTGAATCGATACTTTCTCTCCGCGCACGACCGCTCTGGATTGGCTCACCAAGGTTTCAAGACGCGCCAATGTACGTTTGGCAAATCCTGTAGACCATTTCATACCCACGCGATGGGCGTAAAGCCCCACCACTGCCACGGCCGACAACAGTAGCAACAAGGTAATTAGTGCCTGTTTGTACGAGTCGGTGACGGTCAGGTAAAAAACAAACTCACCGTTCGGTGTTTTTATGGTCTGCCGGCTTGTGGTCGACACCGTCAAAAGCCCAAAGTCATAAACCCCAATTGCTGCTGGCCTTCGGAAATTCACCGTGATCTCCGTCTCTAACCCAAATTGCAGCTGTTCGAGCGACCGGTCAATCCCATACGCACCAATGGCATAACCAACGATGCTTTGGCTCATAGGCGACAAGATGGGTGCAACCATCAACACATGAAGCCCTGACGAATCCGTTTGAATCACTTCAAAATGCAGTTGAGGTATTTCAAGCCAAGAGCTTGAGCTTTGCTGATATTGCTCTTGGGTGAGAAAAAAGTCCTTTGGCACTACGTACTCACGTCCGCGATAATCGAGCACCCCAAATCGGAAGGTGTCAGTTCGATTCAATCCAGCAAGCAAAGGCGTGAGGTAAGCATTTCTATCAGTTGTGTCTGTCAGTGCCGTCCACAATACCGGCGAGGTCGCCAAGCCTTCCAACGCACTGGAGATCGTCGAAATCTCCGCACTGATTCGTGCGCCAATCACATCCTTCTTGGACTTCAAATCCGACGTCAATGCATAGAAGCCCCCCGAAACAGCCACCACAAACAGCAACAGGAGCGTAAACGCCAATTGCAAGCCTATAACCTTGGCAACCCCTTGTCTGACTTCGGATCGCAACGACGTGTCTGTCATTTAGTCATTCCATCGACAGCCACAGGAACCAAGGCTCCGTTGGCCTTGACATGCACGAACAAAACCTGCGCGGCCGTCAACGCATCATGGTTGTCTGCAGAAAACGGTCGGGCATAGTCGCGAATGGCTCCCTCGTAGGCAGGCAACGCCTGCAATGCTACCTGAATAGCCGCTCTGTCAGTTGAACCAGCTTGTTCGACTGCTAGTGCGAGCAAATGGGTCATGTCATAGGCCTGGGCCACACCCACCGGGCTCTTGATTAAGGCGGCATCGGTAGCACCAGTAAGCTGCATCACCTTCTCTGCAAGTGCCTTCGCCTTGGGTCTCTGATTGCCAACAAAGCTAAACGTCTGAATGATATCGACATCCACATTGTTTAAGCTCGATTGAATTAGCTCATGAAGCACACCACCAGTTACACCCCAATGCGACACCATGGGCAAGCGTTTCTCTTTTGGCAGTTGTGCCATGCTGTTGATGATGGCAGCACCCTCTCCCTCATTGGCGATCATGATGATGGCCTGCCCGCCAGCGTCGATACAGTTTTGTATATCCGATACAAAGTCAGTCTGACCCCACTGATACCATTTTGAGTGAACCAATTGTTGACCTGTCTTGGGCAAGTTCAAGTCCAACGCATTCGCCCCAGAACGGCCCCACGCCGTGTTGGGCAGAATCGCACATAGCCGGTTAGCTGAATGCACGTTCAATGCTTGCTGCATCATGGCCGGAATGGCCCAACTGTCCTTGAGTGACAGTCGATAGACATACGGGTTCTTGGCAGGGTCACTCGTAATAGGGTTAGCTGACCCCCAAAGACTGACAGAGACAACCCTCAACTCATTGGCCAGCGGCATAGTCTCCATGATGGCTGGACTGAACTTACCGCCATAAATTGCCACCAAGTCTGGCATCGCGGCGAGAGTCTCAAAATTGTCACGCGCCCGAGCTGAAATCCCATGGTTGTCTTCAGTCACCAACTTTAGTGGACGTCCGTTGAGCACCCCACCACGTGCGTTGATTTCATCAATGGCGATTTGTGCACCAGTCTCGATCGCTGCTGCCGAGGTGCTAGTCGGTTGAGTGAAAGCACCATCAAACCCAATCAGGACTGGATCGAGAGTGGAGTTCGCAGTTGTCTGAGCCTGGGCCACCATCGACGCACAGCTCAGCATCGCGACTAACAGTCTTCTGGGCGTGAATATGAACTTGAACATAGGCCTAATCCGAAACACAGATCAACATTTCCGTCGTGACAGCAAACGTCACGCTTGCTGAGCACCGTCGGTCTAGAAACCTTGCGCTCAGTGAAGTAATTGGTGGACACAGTATAAAGGCTGGGACCCATCAGTCAGATATCGCATGGGAAGCACAAGTCTTGCCATGCCAACGATATTTGGCAGGAATTGCGAGACCAAGCCCGACACTATCGCTTGTCGCCCACCAGATAATCGCGCGTAAACGACTCGTGATAGGTAAACCGGTTGCTGGGATGGATATTGATGGCTTGTTCCAACAATTCGCCGCGCTCATCGAGATAGTCGCGCTTTAGCCAGAGACCTGGGCTGCGTAACGGCACACCGAGCGCCTGACTCGAAGCGCGCCCTAGCGAAACAGCTCTGATGTCCTGATCGACGCGCGCAACGCGAGCACCATATTGCTGTTCAATATAGGTATACAGAGGTTCGGACAAAGTCGTGCCAGGCAAAGACAAAGACCTGAAACGTGGCGCCACAAAAACCGTCGTGTGTGCCATCGGCAAGCTTTGGCCCTGCGCATAGCGCAACCCCTCGATACACAGCCACGTCTCACCCTCACTTGCCCCAAGTCCTTTGGCTGTCTGCGCATCAATTGGCTGTACACGATGACTGATCACCTCAAGCGAAGTGTCAAAGGCATACTGAGACAAGTCAGAGATGCCAGACATGGTTTGCACATACTGACTGACGGGCACTGTTGCCTGCACGCGTGACCCAACACCAGGCTGGCGGGTCACCATTCCCTGACGAACCAGCATTTTGATGGCTTCACGAACGGTAAACCGCGAAACGCCAAACTGTTCGCACAACTCATGCTCAGTGGGCAGTAGCGAGCCAACTGGATAGCGACTTGCGCGAATCTCTTCGTACAAGGTACTGGCCAGCTGTATATAGCGAGGCGTGGATGAACCTCGCATTGGCGACGTTGAACTCATACGACCTTGTTTACGTGAAGGTAGTGAATTTGCTCCTCTGTCAAACCAGCGTCTCGCAGGACCTCCAGTGTGTGCGCCCCCAGCGCTGGCGCGGCGTTTTGGGGGAGCTCGACTCCCGGGCACCGAAAAGGAGATGCAACACCGAGATAGCGCTCACCGTTGTCAGCCTGGGCGGCGACCACACCCTCACGATCCCTGAAAAACGGGTTATCAAGAGCTTGAGCCACATCATAAACCGGAGCGGCCGGAACTTTGCCCTCAAACCCCGACATCCATTGATCGGTTGGTTTTGCGCAAAATCGATTCGAGCACTTCATCAAATCGTTGCTTGTTTTTTAAACGATCCGCAAACGTACGAAACTCGGGATCATCAGCCAACTCTGGGTGGCCCAGTTCACGCGCCAGAATAGGCCAGAACTTCTCCTTGTTGCACATGATGAAGATCCAGCCGTCCTCGGTTTTGTAAAGCTGGCTCGGCACGAGCGATGGATGCGCAGACCGAGGCAACCGCTTGGTGGTGTGATGGCCATTCAGATACCAGGTAGCGACATAGGCAAGATTATGCATAGCCACGTCATACAGACTGACATCGATATCACGGCCTTTGCCTGTGGCTCTGGCACCAAGCACAGCGGACACGAGTGCCAGCGCAGCAGTTGTACCTGTCATCAAATCAATAATAGACAAACCAAATCTGGCTGGCGGCCCATCAGGTTCACCTGTGAGTGACAAATATCCCGCTTCTGCCTGCATGAGATAGTCGTACCCTGGCCAAGCTGCTCTGGGGCCCTGTCGTCCGTAGGCCGACAAATGGGCACAAACCAGCCTTACATTGACGTCTTTTAGATCGTCATAAGTCAAACCAAGCTTTGCTGGCAAATCACCTCGAAGATTGTCAAAAACTGCATCTACCGTCTTTACAAGTTCGCGTAATGTGCTCTGACCATCAGGACTCTTGAGATCCAGACACATGCTCTTTTTATTGCGATTAAATGCCTGGTAGAAATGGCTATTTCTGTCACCAAAAAAATGCGGCCCCACAAATCGGCCGACTTCGCCGCCCTCGTGAGGGTTCTCTATCTTGATGACCTCAGCACCTAAATCGGCCAAATGTTGTGTGCCAAACGGGCCGGCACCATACTGCTCAATCGCCAATATTTTTAAGCCAGCCAGGGGCAGCGCCGAGTTCATGCAGGATTCCTCTCAATCAACTGCTTGGCGATGATGATTCGTTGCAGCTCATTGGTGCCCTCGCCAATCACAAGTAGCGGTGCATCACGATAGAAACGCTCGACCAGGTACTCTTTTGAATAGCCATAGCCACCGTGAATGCGCATGGCCTCAATACTGTTTTCCACGGCTGACTCCGTAGCAAACAACTTGGCCATGCCAGCTTCCATATCGCACCGCTCACCGCGATCAAACGCCTCAGCAGCTCGTTGGGTCAGAAGTCTTGATGCTTCGGCGCGAGTGGCCATGTCACCAAGTTTTAGTTGAATCGCCTGGTGTTCCGCGATCGGTTTGCCAAAAGTCTTGCGTATTTGTGCATATTTGACGGACTCATCAAGCGCCGCCTGCGCTAGTCCAACACCTCGAGCGGCCACATTAATGCGGCCTAGCTCAAGGCCACCAAGAATCATCTGCAAGCCGCGACCCTCTGCCCCACCGATTAGACGGTCAGCGGCAACTCTGTAGTCCTGAAATACCAACTCGGCTGAATCGATGCCTTTGTAGCCGAGCTTTTCTAACTTGCGACTAACCTCAAAGCCCGGGCCTTTCTCAGCGATAAAAAGGCTCATTCCTTTGTGGCGCGGGGAAGCCTGCGGGTCGGTCTTGACCAGCAGTGCAAAACAGTTGCCTTCAATGCCATTGCTGATCCACATCTTGGTGCCATTGACAACATAGTTATCGCCGTCTTTCTTGGCCACGGTTCGAATTGCTTGCAAGTCGGTACCGCAATCAGGCTCAGTCAACGCAATACCCCCGCGTAACTCACCGGTTGCAAACCGGGGCAGAAATTCCCGTTTTTGTTCTTCGGTACCAAAGCGCTGCACGCATACTGCCATAATCAAGTGTGAATTGATGATCCCAGAAATCGACATCCATACCTTGGACATGCGCTCGATAATCTTGACGTAGGTCGATGTTGAAAGACCTAAGCCACCATACTCGGGATCGATCAGGCACCCAAACAGTCCCATTTCTTTCATCCGCTCAACAATATCTGCGGGGTACACATCGTCGTGCTCAAGCTGCCAGGCCACAGGCGCCACTTCCTGGGCCAAAAATCTATCGACACTGTCCAGAATCAAGCGCTCATCGCTATCGTCGTGAAGGTTTTGCATATTTCCTGCCTCTGTCGTTAACTTTATCAATTCAATTTCTAGGCCTGGCCAAGAATTCGAGCTAGCTCATTAGCTGTACTGCCATCGAGATCGAGCACTGCTCGCTCAACTTGTTCAGCTCGTTGAGGTGTGACCCGAAGTGCCATGTTGTCGTAAAACTTTTGTTTGATGTCGTCCGATGTCAGCGGACGGTCAACAGCCCCACGATTAATTGCTTCGCGCTCGCGCAATACCTTGCCGTTTTTCAGGTGCACAATCACTTCGCCGTCGTAATACTTCGGGAATGCTGTATCCGGATCGGCCGCATAGTTTGTGATCTTGCATAACTTGAGGACTTCTGGATCTGAAAGCGCCTGGTCTTCTAGTTCCTCGAGCGTCATGCGACCTTTGAGCAAGCCTGTAGCCACCAAGTAAGGAATGCTGAACTGAGCTTCATACGAATTGGCCGGACGGCGTTTGGATTCAAGCGGTTCACAAACCGTTTTGATCACCTCGTAGGGCACGAGAACATGGATGCTTTCAATGTCTTCCTTTCTTAATCCTTGCTGGTGCAAACGAATCGCGGCATCTACTGCAGCATGCGTGAAGTGGCAGGCTGGCAGAGGCTTGACTGATACCGCTAGCACTTCCCAAGCATTACCCAGGTTCTCTGTGGCGAGATCGATGTCAAACCCCCAGCGCTCGCCCAGATAACTGTTAAACAGTCCAAATCGTCCCTCAATTGGCCGACTTGTGCCGCGATAGCCATTCATCGCTAACGTTGCGCTGGTGACAGCTGCCGCCCCTGCCCAGCCTGGATGCATACGTTTGTTCCATGCGCCATCCTCGAGAAACTCAAGTGAACCGGCTGCTGTTGATAGAGAAAGGCCAAGGGCGTCTTGACATTGCTGTGTGTTGGCTCCCATCAACCAAGCGGCGGCCATGGCGCAGCCAAAAGTTCCTACCAAGCCAGTCGGATGAAAGCCAAGTTGATGAAACCCGCCTTTGGCGACCGCGCCAAGCCGTGTCGCCAACTCGATGCCAAGCACATAAGCAGTCAGCAACTCTTTGCCTGACTTGGCTTGTGCTGCTGCGACGCCCAATACCGTCGGCAAGACCGAGGCGGTTGCGTGAATAACTCCTTTGGCATGGGTGTCATCGAAATCCAAGCCGTGCACAAGAATGCCATTCATCAGGATGGCATTACGCAAATCGAGTCTTTCGTTGTGCCCAATAACAGCAGTCTTGCCAGCGCCGCTATCGAGTGCGCAGACACCTGCGAGTGCCTTGGCCGCAAAATCATAACCGCCTGACGCGAAGGCAATGCCAATCGAGTCGAGGATCAAGTGTTTCGCACGCTCGAACACTTCGCGAGGAATGGAGCTGGCATCAAAACCGGCTGCGAAGCTGGCGATTTGGCGTGACACGTCATGTCGCGTCACTGCGATAGATTCTGGTTGAGCCGCCATGTGATTTCCTTTTACTTGTGGGGTTGTGCAGTTCTACAGCGCGGACTTACTGCGCCTGCGGTCGTTTAGGAATGAGGGCTGAACGGATGAAGTTCAGTACTTCAACGCCATCTTGGTTAAACCCTTTTGTTTTGACGGTTACGATGCCACGCGAAGGGTCGCTCTTTGATTCACGGACCTCCAGAACTTCTGATTCGGCGTAAAGCGTATCACCAGGAAAAACTGGCGCAATCAGGTTGATTTCCTTCCAACCGAGGTTGGCGATTGCCTTGGCGCTTATGTCATTGACCGACAGCCCAACGACCACTGCCAAGGTCAACGGGCTGCATACAAGCGGCTTGCCAAACTGGCTTTGCTCGGCAAATGGG
Organism: Burkholderiaceae bacterium; assembly: GCA_021208885.1. Classification (GTDB taxonomy): domain Bacteria; phylum Pseudomonadota; class Gammaproteobacteria; order Burkholderiales; family Burkholderiaceae_B; genus Algicoccus. The sequence goes on along the minus strand of JAJOJF010000031.1, from coordinate 49,739 downwards.
GTGTCGCAGTGCATTGGATGCTGATTCATGGTCAGCAGCGAGAAATGTATGTTGTCAACTTCTGTGATTGTTCGGCCGGGCCTGTGTTCATAAACTGCACCTATCTCGAACTCTTCGAGATACCTTCCGTAATCGGCGCGATAGCGCTTTTCTCCCACCTGAATGGCTTGCATGCTGCCTCCTTGAATTCACACAGACCGGGTTTATTAGGTTCTTGCAACCTTGTTGATCTTCAGCACTTTGATCTATTTGTTGCTTTGTCCGGACAAATATTGACATCAAAATGCGGTAACGTCAAATAAAAAGGAATCCGCGAATTGATGTTGGTCTTTAACGGGCCAATCGAAACCCTGGCTTTCAACGCTAATGCATCGACATGAGCATGTCGGGCACCGGATCATTTGGCTTGCTATTGTTATGCGCACGCAGCAGATAGTTATGTAGCCGCAAAGCGGGATCTGGCAAAGCCTGATCTGCCCGGATGGCCAAGTGAAATTGTCGTATCGCCCAAGCATCTGAGAGGTAACAGATCTTCAAAGGATATGCGAGCACCCTTTGCCGGGCGACATCCTCAGGCAAGATTCCAATACCAATTTGTGCAGCCACCATTTGGGCTAGCGCGTCAAAACTGTTGACCCTTGCCCGGACTTGCCAGTTACAGTGAGACATTCTCGCTGCCGTGTCGAGTTGTTTGTTGATGGCACTGCCCGAATACCATCCGACATAGTCATAGACCAATGTATCCTGGAAAGAGACTCGGTCTCGCATGGCCAATGGATGGGACGGGTGACACACCAATACCAAGTGATCTTCACTGTAGAGCTGTGTGTTGAGCCCGTGCGTTTCAGCCACATTGGCATAAACCCCAATTTGCACCGCATTGTCGGCAACCATACGAACCGCCAGCTCGCTAGGCTGCTCATCAACCGACACTTTGATTCCAGGGCTTTGCACCAGAAAGTCAGCAATATCTCTCGACAAAAACTGCGACATCGCCGATGTGCTTGCGCACAACGTCACTAGACCAACACCGCCATCACAATAGTCCTGCATGGCGATCTGAATTGAATCGAACTCGTTTAATGCCCTTCGAGCCAACGACACAAGCGCCTTGCCTGCATCAGTCGGGTGCACGCCGCGATTTGTTCGCTGCAACAAAGTAGTGCCAAACAGGTGCTCCAAATCGCTTATCCGCTTGCTGACCGCGGTCGCTGCAATGTGGTGCATGCTGGCCGCTGCTGTGATCGAGCTTGATTCAATCACGCTGACAAAGAGCTTCAGAGATAACGGATCGAGTTTAGGCATCTGATGGTCCAGGTTGGTTTGTCCTCGCCAAATGCGATGACACCCTCGCAAAAAAATAGTTCCTGTATGAGGCGATCTGTCAGAAGATAAAACTAATCGATGCAATTAACAAAAGCTTACACGACAGTCTGATCGTACAGGCATTTAAAACCATCAGGAGACAAACAATGCAACAAGCCGCTCACGATGTTGTACGTGTTTACTGGCAACCGGGCTGCACTAGCTGTTTGCGCACCAAAGAGTTCTTGACAAGAAACGGCATTGAATTTGAATCCCGCAATGTTCTTGCAGATGCTGATGCTTTCAAAGAGCTTGCTGCATTCGGGCTTCGTCAGGTACCGATAGTAACCAAGGGAGATCGTTACGCCAACGGCCAAGTGCTCAAGGATGTCGCAGAGTTAGTTGGTGTCAAGGGCGTTAATCTCTCAGTGCTTCCGGTCGCTGAGCTGCATCGTCGACTGCAAGCAATTCTTGCAGGCTCGGAACGTTTCTTCCGGCAAATTCCCGATGATGCGTTGCACAACTTGTTGCCAAATCGCCCGCGCAGCTACACCGACCTGACTTATCACATCTTCAATAATGTCGACGCTTTTATCGAGGAAAAAGAAGGCATTGCGCTGACATTTGATTCTTACAACAGATTCCCTGCACCAGATCGAAACAGCCGCCAAGACATCCTGGACTACGCCGCGCACGTGAACAAACGGCTATCAGACTGGTTCAATGCCAACCGCTCTTATGACTGGAATGCGAAGGCCAATGTGTATTACGGCGATCAAACCCAGCACCAATTTTTTGAACGCACTACATGGCACAGCGGTCAACATGCCCGCCAATTGATGTGGGTGCTTGAGGGAATGTCAATTGCACCGGACAACCCGTTGCCGCAGGCGACATTTGAAGGCCTACCCATGCCGGAAAAGGTATGGGATGACGAAAAGATTAGCTAAAGACCCAATTGCGTAACACTGGAGCAATGATGCAAGCACTGGCTAGCCGCAATGTTGACGTCGCATTTGCCAACATCGAGCATTGGAATAGCTCGCTTAACGCTCTGTTTTCTCCGAACAAGGCGATGGCAATTGAGCGAGCAAGTGTGCTTGATGACCATGCTGTCAAAGGAATCTACGACGGCGTGTTGGCTGGCATGACCATATCCATCAAGGACAACATCGATTGGGTCGGCGCACCCACCACCGCAGCCTCTCCTCTCTACGCGAATCGCTACCCAGAGCGCAATGCGTTTGTTGTAGATCGTTTGCTGGAGCAAGGAGCTATCCTCGTTGGCAAGGCGAACTTGCACGAACTTGTGTTTGGCCCTACGAGCCAGAGCAAACACTATGGACCCGTCAGGAATCCCTGGAACCTGGCTCACATTGCTGGTGGCTCTAGTGGCGGATCAGGCGCCAGTGTTGCGAGCAACATGTGTCAGGCTTCTATCGGAAGTGACACAGCGGGTTCAATCCGCATACCTGCTGCGTTTAACGGTGTGTGTGGCCTGCGGCCCACAAGCGGACGGGTCTCGAACCAGGGCACAATCGCCGTCAGCGCCAAGTTTGACACACTAGGGCCGCTGGCTAGGCGCGTGCAAGACGTGGCAAGGGTTTTTTACGCCATCGCACAACATGATCCACAAGACCCTTGCAGTGAGCACTACGCCACCCCCATGCTGCCCACCGACTGGGGCGATATTCGCGGGTTGCGAATCGGTATTCCAAAAAACTTCTTCTTCGATGACATCACGCCTGAGGTCAAAGCTGCGGTTGGTCGTGCGAGCGCGGAACTTGCTTCACTAGGTGCTCAGCTGATTCCCATTAATCTAGATGGCGTCGAACAAGCGCAAGAGATGCTCGCATTCAGGATCATCCTGGCTGACGCATTTAATTTGTATCGCGAACGTCTTGCAAGCAACCCCGAAGCATTTGGCGACGACCTGAAAATACGGTTTGACATTGGCGCCAAGGTCAGTGGTTGGGAATATGCCCAAGCGCTGCGCTGGGTTGAACAATGGCGTCACACATTAACCAGCGTTTTTATGGACGTCGATGTCATATTGACACCGACTATTGCGATGCCCGCACCCACGGCAGCAGATCTTCAGTTCGGCAACGCAATTCGCTCAATACCTCGATTCACGTGCGCTTTTGCTGCTGCAGGAATCCCGAGCATGGCGATGCCCTGCGGTTTTTCATCAGAAGGCCTGCCTCTATCCATGCAACTTGCATCTAGCTGGGGTAACGAAGACTTGCTTTTCGATGTGGGTGCAGCCTACCAAAGCGTCACGGATTTTCATATGCGGGAACCCAGATTGCCTGAAACAACTTCTTGACGAAAGCAGGACCTACGCCTCAATGTGCGATTAACCACCAAGCAGTAAACAAAGGAGATCGAGAATGAAAAAACGTCAATTCCTTGCAGCGCTCGCGGTAAGCGCGTCAGCATTTGCCGTGCCGTCCTTATCTTATGCGTTTGATGCAATGACACTAAAAGTGGCATCGAACTACCCCTCTACGTCGCTTTTTAGTCGTGTGCAGCAGTTCTACACAGACCAGATCACCAAAAAAACGAATGGCAAAGTTACTTTTGAATGGTTCTATGGCAGCGCATTGCTAAAAGCCACGGATGTTTTTCCGGGAATTAGCCGAGGCGTAGTTGATATGGGTTTCTCAGTACCTGCAGCCTTTAATCCCCGTGAGTATCCGGTGTCCGACATCACCTTGCCGTTCATCACAACGAATCCAGGTGCCGCTAGCATGGCCTTTGCCGAGTGGTATCAAAACACCCCGGCCGTACAGGAAGAGTTCAAAAAGAACAATGTTCACCTTCTGCTAACCCTGCCAGCAGCCGAAAACGTTCTTTGGAGCATGAAGAAAGTCCAGACGGCCGACGACCTCAAAGGCATGCGTATCCGCACTCTGCTTGGACCTGGCCAGGCTTTCACCATACTGGGCGCTACCGCAGTGACCGTGCCCTACACCGATGCGATTGACTTGATGTCGCGCGGTGGTGTGGATGCCATCTCAACGACTCCCTTTGAGCAAGGTGTGATGGACGGCTTACACGACATGGTTAAGTATCTTTCACCAGCTGCTGATATGGGAATTTTCGCGACTGTGATGACGGGGATTAACCTGAACCGCTGGAACTCGTTTTCTCCTGAACTGCAAAAAATCTTCACCGAGTCAGCTCAAGAAGCACTCATGTTCTACATTGATGAACAAAGCAAGGAAGTCGACAAGGCAGTTGAGACTTTGCTGAAGTCGCAGATCGAAGTAGTACCGCTCGATCCGGCCGAAGCACAACGCTGGCAAGAAGCCACACGCGATCAAATCGTCAATGCCTATAACGAAAAAGTCAAGCGCGTTGGTGGCAACGGTCCAGAGCTGATTGATAGCTTCACCGTGTTAGTTCGCAAATATGAACAACAGTCGCCTTACACGACCGGCATCCAACGCTATCTTCAACGCAAGGGCACAAACTAAGCGATGAGCAGCCAAGGCAAACTCACCTCACTGGCCGTCAAGGTCAGTGAGGTATCACAAGGTTTCGCAAAGATCACCGGATTACTGATCATCGTCATGATGCTAGGCGTTGTGGTCGATGCAGCACTTCGCGGGCTCGCCGGCGTTGCGATCTGGGGCGTGCTGGAATTGAGCGTCTTGCTGCTTCTGACGCTCATTTATTTTGGTATCCCTGCCACACAAGCCTTGCGAGAAAATTTCCGTGTCTCGATATTTGCCGACGCTTTGCCGCCCAAGATCGGCAACGCCATTGCCTGGCTGCTGTTGCTGCTGCAAATTGCGGTAGTTGGGATGTTTGTCTGGTTCACGTGGCGCGCTGCTATTTGGTCATTTACCCGGGAGGAAGTCTCCATCGGACTGGTCGAAATCCCGCTTTGGCCAAGCCGCTCGATGGTGGCGCTCGGGCTGACTTTGTTTTTATTGCAAACGTTGATGTCAGCGATCGAGTTCTGGGTGCTGGGCAAGCATCCTTATGCCCGCGACCTGGATGAAGAAATCCGCGACGAGATTCATGAGGGCACGTGATGACGGCCACACAAGAAGGACTTCTACTGATATTTGGGCTTTTTGGTCTGCTCGCATTGGGCTTTCCGATTGCTCTGGCCCTGATGTCAAGCGGATTGATTGCGATACTGGCCATGAATGGCTGGGTTTCCGCCGATTATTTGCTCGGTACTCTGCCCTACTCAATCACAGCTGAATTTGCATTTATTGTCGTACCGCTTTTTTTATTCATGGGACACATGGCCTATTCGGCGGGCATTTCAGCCAAGGGATTTAATGCTGCCAAAGCGTGGCTTGGCCATGTATCAGGCGGCCTGGCGATTGCAGCGGTGACTGCTTGCGGTGCTTTTGCAACGGTCTCAGGCTCCGCGATTGCGACGTCAGCAACGATCTCAAAAATTGCGGTCCCTGAACTTTTAAAAGCTGGATATAAAAAGCCGCTGGCTGGCGCGAGTGTGGCCGTTGGCGGCACCTTGGGCGTTCTCATCCCGCCTTCGACCATCATGGTGATCTACTCGATCGCCACAGAAACGCCCATTCCGAAACTTTTTGTTGCCGGCATTATCCCGGGCATTCTGACCATCTTGGTATACGGCTTAGGCATCTGGTTACTGGTAAAACGCGATCCTGACATGAGTCGCCTGACTGTGCAACCGCGTGTTCCGATGCGACAACGGTTAAAGATCACCCTTTCCTCGTGGGAAATACTGGTGATCTTTGTGGTGGTGATGGGCTCACTCTATTCCGGTATCGCTACTGCAAGCGAAGCTGCTGGGTTCGGCGCGTTCATCGCATTGGCTATCGCACTCTACAGAGGCGCCTCCCTCAAAGAGATCAAACACGGCCTGCAAGCCTCCGGCTCAAGCACGGCAGCCATTTTCTTTCTAATCATTGGTGCTGGTGTTTTTAGCGCTGCGTTGGCTACCACTCAATTGCCAACCACCATTGCTAGCTGGACGCTCGGTCTTGACCTGTCACCTACTGTTTTGTTGATCATTCTGTTGATTCCCTTTCTGATATTGGGTTGTTTTGTTGATGCGGCATCGATGATTCTGCTCACAATGCCAGTGATTTTCCCGATCGTTAAGCAAAGCGGTATCGATCCCGTTTTATTCGGAATTTTGGTTGTGAAGATGAGTGAGATTGGCGGTATTACGCCGCCAGTAGGACTCAACGCATTTGTGGTTGCTACTGCGAGCCCGCAAATCAAGGTCCGTGAAGTGTTTCAGGGCGTCATGCCATTCTTTTTGATGGACCTGTTTATCGTTGGACTGCTAATCGCTTTCCCGCAAATCGCTCTCTTCCCGCTTGGTAACTAATTCGCTGGCTAAAAAAGCTGCAAGCTAAACATAAGGAACCCACATGAAAGACATTGCCATCTATGAAAAACAATCTTTCGGACAAAAACTTGGCTTTGGTCGAAAGACTGCATTGCTGATTATCGATTTCCAGGTTGGCTTCACATCCGCTGATGTGCTTGGCGGTTTTAATATCAACCAAGCCATCGACAATACCGCCAAGCTACTTAATGCAGCGCGCAAAGCGGGACTACCCATCGGGCATGTCCGGTTCGCAACAGCGAACAACGGCCGCGATGTCGGTACCTTTGGGGACAAAGTGCCAGCGCTTAAAACAATCACCGAAGAAAGCCCAGAGGCTCAATTCGTCGAGTCAGTGATGCCTCTGCCGACTGAGTATGTCTCTGTCAAGCGCCATAGCTCGGCATTTTTTGGGACGAACTTTGCGGCATGGCTGGCCTACGAAGGTGTTGATACCTTATTGATCACTGGCTGCACGACAAGTGGCTGTGTGCGTGCTAGCACTGTCGACGCCTCAGCTCATGGTTTGCGACCTTTAGTCGTTACTGATTGCGTCGGTGACCGCGCTGAAGAACCTCATCATGCCAGCTTGTTCGACATGGGCCAGAAATATGCCGATCTTATTACGCTTGACGAAGTACTCAAAGAAATTGCTTAGGCGGCAAACACCATTGAACCAATGTCTATTGCCTCACAAGATAATCAAGCCGCGCTAGACGGCCTCAGGGTTTTGGATCTTGCCACATTCGTGGCGGGTCCTTTTTGTGCAGCACAGCTTGGCGAATTCGGCGCTGAAGTCATCAAAATCGAACTGCCAGGCGCTGGCGACCCATTAAGGCGATTTGGCACGCCCACACCGGCGGGGGATACGCTGTGTTGGCTTTCCGAGGCACGCAATAAAAAATCCGTGTGCCTCGATTTACGGAGACCAGAGGGTGCAGACATATTGCGCCAACTCGTGGCTCAATCAGACGTGGTCATTGAAAACTTCCAGCCCGGTACCCTTGAGTCTTGGGGGTTGGGCTGGGACGTTTTAAAGCAAGCCAACCCCGAGTTGATTCTGGTTCGAATATCGGGCTATGGGCAGAGCGGCCCTTTGAAGGACAGACCTGGCTTTGGACGGATCGGCAATGCATTTGGTGGTTTGTCATTCTTGGCAGGTGAGCCTGATGGCAAACCCCTGACACCCGGTTCGGCGACGTTGCCTGACTATCTGGCAGGCATATTTGCTGCTTTTGGCGCGATGGTGGCTCTTGAATATCGGCGCAAGACTGGTCAAGGCCAGATCGTTGACATCGGACTATACGAGCCGATCTTCAGGGTGCTTGACGAGATCTTGCCAAGCTATCAGCAAACAGGCTTTATTCGCGGTCGACAAGGTTCGGGCACGCTGAATGCCGCACCCCACAATCATTACCCCACCAAAGACAACAAATGGGTTGCGATTGCTTGCACCTCCGACAAGATTTTTTCGCGTTTGGCTCAAGCAATGGGCCAAAGCGAGCTTGCAAGCCCAGACAAGTGGGGAAACTTGAGTCCACGACTAGCTAGCCGCGACCAAGTCGATGAAGCGGTTACTCGATGGACCCTAAAATATCGCATGAGTGAAGTCATCTCAATTTGTGAGCAGCACCAAGTCCCTTGCTGCGGGGTCATGAGCATCGAAGATATTGTGACCAACCCGCAATATCTTGCCCGTGGCAATATCCTCAAAACCGTTGACCCCCTCATCGGCGAGTTGCACATACCAAACTCTGTTCCTACCTTGACGGCCACACCTGGCAAAGTTTCATCGCTTGGCCCCAAACTCGGTCAGCACCGCGATGAGATCCTGGGCGGCCTTCTGGGTCTGACCGAGTCCGAGCTCCTTGCGCTTGAGAAAAAAGGCGTAATCTAACGCCTATTAGCGAACTAACCGGTCGACGCAAATCAAGGTGACGGCGAACTGGAAGAGAGAGACAATCTGACGGTAGTTTGCTACGATTGCCGGCAAATAGGTCGCCAATATGTCAAGCTATCCTGCCATCAAAGACTGCCAACTGTCGGCAGACATCCCCGAAATTCAGCATATTTTGAATGAAGTCATTAAGTCTTCGACGGCTCTGTACGACTACGAACCGCGGTCGCTAGAGCAAGTCAGGGCTTGGGCAACTCAAAAGATCAGTGCAGGCCTGCCACTTCGGGGCGCTTTTAATACCGATGGCCAGCTCATCGGGTTTGCCACCTTTGGTCCTTTCAGACCACAGCCAGCCTACAAATACACGGTCGAGCACTCCGTCTACGTCAAAAGCGGACACCACGGGCAAGGCATCGCCACCGCACTGATGTCGGATTTGCTCAAGAGGGCCGAAATAGACCAGTATCATGTCGTAGTGGGGTGTATCGATGCTGACAATCGTGCCAGCATTGCGTTGCATGAAAAGCTTGGATTTGAACATTGCGGTACAGTCAAACAGGCAGGGTTCAAGTTTGGGCGCTGGCTAAACGCAGCCTTCTACCAAAAAACACTGCTTACCCCTGTTAAGCCTGTTGACGGCTAATATTTGGTTGGGCCTGAATATTTCAGTTAGACGGTTTTAGATAAAGCATGATCCCTATCAACATTGAATCAGCCTGGCGTGGTACTTCGGACTGTCGCCACTGCGGCATCCGCGACATGGTGTTGTTTGCCGACCTGAATGAGTCAGATTTTGCGTCGATACACGCGCCAATTGACGACTTGGTGTTTCACGCTGGTGACACCCTGTTTCTGGAGGGCGACGCAGCTGAACATGTGTTCACAATCCGAAAGGGGCTGGTCAAAGTTGTCCGCAATACGCCCGACGGGCGCGTTCGAATCGTACGAATTCTCAAGCCAGGTGACGTGGCCGGGCTTGAAGGCCTGTTTGCACCAACTTATGAGTGCGATGTTGTCGCCACCAGCGAAGCGAGCGTTTGCCGCATACCGATTTCCATCATCAAGAACCTCTCGACCTCATCGCCGCGCTTGCATATGCGCTTGATGGAACGCTGGCACAAAGCCGTCAAGGATGCCGATGACTGGTTAGCTGACCTGAATTTTGGGACTGCGCGACAACGTGTCGCCAATATCATCCTCAAAATGCGCCATGATGAAGACCCGTCGTTAACCTCATTGTTCTCGCGCGAGGACATGGGTGCCATGTCAGACTTGAAACTAGAGACAGTCAGTCGTGAGGTTAGCCGCTGGGTCAAAGAAGGCGCCATCGAACCCATGGACCGGATTGGGCGCCTCTATCGCATCACCGACCTGCAGAAACTTCAGCAGGCCGACTGAAATGGCTAGCACTACGTGATCGACAAAGCCTGGCTGTCCGCTATTGCCACTGCGATCAGCATACTGGCTATATTTCCGTACCTGCTGTCGACCATTCGTGGTGCCATTCGCCCCCACGTCATGTCCTGGACCATCTGGGGCATTACAACTTCGATTGTCTTTTGGGCTCAACGTGAAGCGGGTGGCGGCGTGGGTGCCTGGCCCGTGGGGTTTTCCGCGTTGGTGGCATTCCTGATCGCGATAACCGCCTACACCAGGCGCGGAGATGTGAGAATTGTTCGTACCGACTGGGTATTTTTTCTGACGGCACTTGCTGCCATCCCGCTCTGGTATGCAACGAGCAGTCCCTTGCTAGCCGTGCTGCTCGTGACATCAGTTGACATCCTGGGATTTGGCCCCACGCTGCGCAAGGCGTATGATCGTCCTGAGTCTGAATCGCTATTGTTTTTCAGCATGATTGTGGTGCGCAATGTGCTCGTACTCATGGCACTAGAGAGCTATTCGCTCACCACCACACTGTTTCCCGCTGCCATTGGCAGCATGGCTGCGCTTGTGGCCATGGTCGTGGTAACTAGGCGCGTTAAGCTCAAACAAAACCCACCGGGCAACATCCGTTAATTTTTTAATTTTGTGAACTTGCCAGCATGTCCTTGACCACGCCAACCACGACGCCAGACAATGACCTGACCAAGCTCTTTGAGCGCAACCGGCAATGGGTGACTGAGGTCACGCAAAGTGACAAGGACTACTTCAGCCGGTTGGTTAACCAACAATCACCAGAATATCTCTGGATTGGTTGTTCAGATTCACGCGTGCCGGCAAATCAAATTACGGGCTTGGCGCCCGGCGAAGTGTTTGTCCATCGAAACATTGGCAACGTGGTAGTGCACACGGATCTAAACGTATTGTCAGTCATTGAGTTCGCCATTGAAGAGCTCAAAGTCAAACACATCATCGTGGTTGGCCATTACGGTTGCTCTGGCGTCAAAGCTGCGATGCTCAATCGCAGGCTTGGTCTTGCGCAGAATTGGATCCGTCATATCCGCGATGTTCAACAAAAGCACGCCAGCTATCTTGGTCACCTAATCAAAGATGACGAACGCCTGGACAAGCTCTGTGAACTAAATGTCATCGAGCAAGTCATACACGTTTGCCAAACCAGCAGCGTTCAGCAAGCATGGGACAATGGTCAGCCGGTTACCGTCCATGGCTGGATTTATGGGCTGCACGACGGACTGGTACGTGACCTTGGCGTCAGCATCGCTGATGCCGAGCAATTGCAGCAGCGCTATGAGTCGGTGCTGGCCAATCACTACACATCTGCTTGAGGCCCTAACCTCGGAAATACCAGCATGAGACTGATCGGTCGAACCCTGCTGATTTTTATCATCCTAGTGGCCGTGGCCGCCGCGATAAAGTGGTGGCAAGATGGCGAGCGCATTGCACACGCGCAAACATTAGGCTGGTATCAGTTACCGAGGGATGCGACCAATTTGCTGCCTGACCCCATCGGCACAAACGATGCAATTGTGGCTGTATTGGCCGCACCTACCTACGGTTGGCGTGGCTACTTCGCGGTTCATCCCTGGATCGTTTACAAACGTGCGAACGACCAGGCCTACACCCGGTTTGAAGTCATCGGCTGGGGCCGCACCAATGTAGTGCGACGCAACCACGCCCGGGCAGACAGTCAATGGTATGGAGCCACCCCCAGATTATTGGTCTATAAACAAGGCGTGCAAGCTGCCAGCCTGATTCCGGAACTTGAAAAAGCAATAGCGAGCTACCCCTACGCGCAGACCTATCGCAGCTACCCGGGTCCCAACAGCAACACCTTTCTGGCCCACATAGGGCGTGAAGTGCCTGCACTAGAGCTCGACTTGCCTCCCACAGCAATCGGCAAGGACTACCGCCCTCTGAACGAGCCGTTTGGGACAGCGCCCTCTGGCCGTGGCTTGCAAGTATCGTTGGAGGGCTTGTTTGGTTTAATCGCAAGCCCACAGGAAGGGCTTGAGCTGAATCTACTTGGTCTGGGCATTGGGGTTGACTTTAATTGCCCTGCACTTCGACTGCCTTTTGTGGGCCGGTTAGGTTTTGATGGAACAATTGCACAGAATGGCTGTGGCGTTGTTGGTCCAACCACCAAAGCGGAGACCTCCTGACATGAGCGAACGAAGCAACGATAGCAAACAAGGATTTTCTGTCACTCAGCGCTGGTTGCATTGGATAGCGGCTATGCTCGTACTTACCCTGTTGCCTGTTGGGTTCTGGATGGTAGATCGCGCCGAAGCCAACATTTGGGACGGATTAACTGGCACGCTATACGCCTCGCATAAAGCGTTTGGATTTCTGGTGCTTTGGTTGGTCGCCTGGCGCTTGATTCTGCGCGCAATCAACACCGCCCCCGAATATCCGGCTAGCGTGTCACAACCGATTCGCAAGCTAGCCAAAATAACTCAGTGGTTAATCTATGCCCTGCTTCTTGTGATTCCACTTTTGGGGTGGGCTGGTGTGACTGCGTTCGGTGCGTTAAATATCTTCCTGGGTCTTAGCCTGCCAGCCATGCCAGGAATCTCCCCTGACAAAGAGTTCGCAAAAGAACTCTTTGCCATCCATGGTTGGTTAGCCGTAGCGTTGTGCGCGCTTTTGTTCTTGCATATTGCCGGTGCACTTAAACATCGCCTGATAGACCGCGACGGTGTGTTTGATCACATGTCGCTGGGCAGCAAAAACGAATAGCCAACAGGTGGCCCTAGGCAAGTGTTTCTAACACCTTAATTACGACCTCAAGGTTTGCCCCCTGAAACTCTGGTTCAGGACCTAATGTTTCGGCGGGCAAGCCGGCGCGATTAATCCAGCAAACCCTAAACCCAAACCACTGCGCCCCGAGAACATCCCAGCCATTGCTAGAAACAAAAAGGACTTCTGCCGGCGTAAACCCCATATGCTGTTGCGCCAAACCATAGGCGTGTGGCGTGGTCTTGAAATGCCGTACCTCGTCAACCGACAGCACATGGTCAATTAGGGTATTGAACCCGGCACCGGCTACGGCGCCATTGAGCATGCTGGGATCTCCGTTCGAGAGAATTGCGGTCGTTACACCTTTTTGCTTTAACGCAATCAGCACCTCTGCATTCTCTGCAAAAGCGTCAAGCGCATGGTACTGATCGAGCACTGATTGGATTTGCACCTCGTTTAATGTCTGCCCAAACCGTTGCAAGGCGTAGTCAAGCGCCTTGCAGGTGATAGCCCAAAACGTCTCGTAATAGCGACTGCCGCCATGGTTCGAGTCACTCAGACTAATCAGACGCGAATACTCCAGTTGTTTGTCACGCCAGAGTTGCGCAATAGCACTGCCCTGCCCCGGACAAAATGACTCCAAGCGAGTTGTCACCGAGTACACATCAAACAGCGTGCCGTAGGCATCAAATACCACCGCTTTAATAGACATCGTTTTCCTTTACACCTTACCCAGGATTTTGGGCATTAACGCACGGTTTTTGCCGTCTGGCCAAACAGAATCTTTTTGGCTTCATCATCGACGGTCGGTTTGGTAGAAATCGCTTCGCCAGCCTTGTAGGCTGCGATGGTGCCCGGTCGTGCAGCCACTCGTTCAAACCACGCTTTAAGTGATGGAAAATCGTTCAAGTCCTGTTTCTGACGCTCATGTTGCACCACCCACGGGTAGATCGCCATATCAGCGATCGAATAACCGTTGCCAGCCACGAACAAGCGGTCATCTGACAAGTGTTTATTTAATACACCGTATAGCCGGCCTGTCTCATTGATATATCGATCCATCGCATAGGGGATGCGCTCTGGGGCGTAATGCGCGAAGTGATGGTTTTGACCTGCCATAGGGCCCAAACCACCCATTTGCCAGAACAACCATTGCAAGGCAACCCAGCGGTCATTCAGATCACTTGACAGAAATTGGCCAGTTTTCTCAGCGAGATAAAGCAAGATGGCGCCCGATTCGAATATCGAAATTGGCTCACCGCTGTCTGCCGGCTTATGGTCCACGATCGCTGGCATGCGATTATTTGGCGCAATTTTAAGAAAATCGGGCTTGAATTGCTCACCACGGCCAATATTTACGGGCTTGATCTGGTAAGGCACAGAGGCCTCTTCCAGAAACATGGTGATTTTGTGGCCGTTGGGCGTTGGCCAGTAGTAAAGGTCAATCATCGGATCTCCTGAATAAGCTTTTTGCAAATGAGTATTTGTCTTTGTGCTCAGGGTTATCGTAACGTAACTGTTAGTTAGTGCTGCTTAGTCATCGCAGTCGATTATTTTTGGCGTTTAAGGCTTCAAGCAAATGGAATTATCAGCATCGCAATGGGTTCTTTGGCTGGCATTGGCAATCGGCCTGGCGTATGGCTTGGTGGGTCAAATCTCAGGCTTTTGTTTGAACAGCGCACTGCGGCAGCAACTGACTTCCGGCAACGGTAACAAGTTGCGTGCCTTTGCGCTAGCCATGCTGGTGGCCATTCTCGGCTCGCAACTGCTTGACGCCACGGGTGTGATAGATTTATCGCAAAGCATCTACTCAATAACGCAAGGGTCATTGGTGCTAACTGCGGTTGGCGGTATTTTGTTTGGGTTCGGCATGATTCGTGCTCGTGGGTGCGGTGCACGTTCTTTGGTCTTGCTGGGTCAAGGCAATCTGCGCAGTCTGGTCGTTTTGCTCGTTATGGGCATTGCTGCTTTTGCGACGCTAAGCGGTGTGCTTGGTCCGTTGCGCAGCAGCATCACTGACTCAACCATGGTGACTATGCAAAGCGCCACGTTCACTTCCGAGACCGACCGATGGGGCTTTATTGCAATATTTGGCGGCTTGCTGTTTGCTTTTCTTGCGAGAGACAAGGGTTTTTGGCGGCAACGACTTGATGTGATGGCGGGCTTTGTTATCGGGCTATTGGTCGTGGCGGGCTGGCTCGTCACTGGCTGGATCGGCTTTGATGAATTCGAACCCACACCCTTGGTGTCACTCACCTTTGTGGCGCCGGTTGGCTCAACCATTCAATACGCCATGATTGCCACTGGCATGACCTTGAATTTCGGAATTCTGGTGGTAATCGGCGTTGTGCTTGGTTCATTCTTGGCCGCACGCGTTACAGGCAGCTTTAAGGTCACTGGATTCGATCAAACAACTGCCATGCCGCGTTATTTATTAGGAGCCACGTGCATGGGTGTTGGTGGTGCGTTGGCCTTGGGATGTTCGATCGGGCAAGGCCTCACTGGCATGTCGACGCTGTCATACATGTCTATGTTGTCGTTTGCCGGTATTTGCACAGGCGGCTGGTTAGCATTGCGTTTGGAACGATCAAGTATCACGTCGTCTGAACCAGTACAGCGACAAACCAGCGGCGAGCAACACCAACAAAGCGCTTAATGCAGCAAACAAGGCACTAACTTCCGTTTGCTCGCGCTCAAGAGAGAACTGAGTGGACAGTTGCTGATAGATGTTGTTTAGTTCGGCTGCATTCTCTGCTTTAAAAAATTCGCCTTCCGTAATCATAGCGATGGCCTGCAGGGTACGCTCGTCAACCGCCGCATAAAAAGAGCGCCCTTCAAAGCCCGGAATAAACCCTTCAGGCGTACCAAAGGCCACGGTGTAGACTCTTACACCTAACTGCGCGGCTAGCTGCGCAGCTGCAATCGGGTTAGGACCCGTCGTGCGACGCCCGTCTGAAATCAAAATAATGGCGCCAGACTCAAATGCGCCGGGTGGCACGGGCTGGCGACCATCGAAAGCTGGCGGTGCCCCTCGGAACCGCTCCACATCAAAACCATATATCAAGAGCTCGATATCAAATGCTAGCTCCGGCATGAGCGTTGCCAAGGCCATTAACAGGCCGCTGCCAGTAGCCGTGGCACGCTGAAGCCTGAACCGTTCAACCGCCTCCATTAACGCCTGACGATCGTCGGTCACTCGCTGAGCGACCTGTGCTGTACCAGCAAATGTCACCAGACCCACGCGGATGTCATCGGGCAAGCGATTAATGAAGTCCTTCACCGTTTCTTGAGCAGCCCTCAAGCGATTGGGCGGCACGTCTTCAGCAGCCATGCTTAGCGACACATCAACTGCGAGTACCAATGTCATGTAATCTGCCGGCAGGACTATCTTGGCAGTGGGACGAGCGGCACCCACCAATCCGACGATCACAGCCGCAAGAAGCAACACCGGTGGCACATGGCGTCGCCAGCCTTGGCCAGGCGACAGTGCCTGACGCACAATCATTAGGGTCGAGTAACCAAATGCCTGACGGCGCCTGCGATTAAGTAGCCAAAGGTAGGCCAGCACCAAAACAGGCACCAATAAAAGACCCCACAGAGCTTGCGGCCAAATAAAGTGCATAAACGTACCGTCGGCGTTAAGATGACCTAACTGTATCACCGTCCGCCGCATTGAGGTCAGGCCATGAAACGCGCCACGCTATACAGCCGCAGCACCCCAAAAAAAGACAGTGCCACGGGCAACGCTCCGGCACAGGCTGGCTACGACCAAATACCACCCCCCCCCGAAGCGTACCGTTGAATCAGTTAAGCCCTACCTTAAAAACCCATATTCACTGATGGTATTTGGGGCGATGGCTGGTGCAGTTTTGGTCTGGGCATTTCAAACGCCGTCAGCACCGGTTGCGCCTGCGCTGACCGAGAGCAAAGTCGAAGCGATTGTGCTTGAGACCTTGGCCACTAAAACGCTGCCATCCAAGCCAGCGCAGGCTGCCGCGATCGTGTGGCCCTCTATCGTCAAAATCCGCACGCTCGATGGCGAGCCGCCACCGCCGGGCCTGATCAGTGGACCCGGCAAGGGTGCGGGTTTTGTGATCAAGGAAGATGGAAGCATCCTGACCAACTACCACGTGGTGGCCGGGTCTGAGCGAATTGTCGTGACATTTGCCGACGGTTTGGAGTCCCCCGCCGTGGTGGCGTCGTCCCAGCCAGAACGTGACCTGGCGGTTTTGGCACCAGCCCGCATTCCTGACGACCTAAAGCCTGCCGTGCTGGCACCAAGCGGGCAATTAATGCCTGGTGACATGGTCGTGGCAGTCGGCTTCCCGTTTGGGATGGGTCCATCAGTGTCTGCTGGTGTGGTATCGGGGCTTAATCGGTCATATCAAATCCCCAATGGCGAACGTCTGGAAGGTCTGATTCAGTTTGACGCGGCGGTAAACCCCGGCAGCTCTGGCGGCCCTCTGGTGAACCAGGCTGGCGAGGTGCTAGGCGTGGTCACAGCACTTTTAAACCCTTCGCCTGATGGCGCCTTTGCCGGCATCGGGTTTGCAATCACCATGGAAAGCGCGGCGAATGCAGCGGGCATTCCCCCCTTCTAAACGGGAGTTAAAGCCGATGAACGACCCAGAAATCTGGCAAGCACAAGACACGCCTATCAATGACGTGGCGCAATCCGCCGCGCTGATGGAAAGTGTTCTCTACGAAGTCAAAAAAGTTGTTGTCGGACAGGACGCATTTCTGGAGCGCATCATGATCGCGATGCTTTCGGGTGGGCACCTGCTGATCGAGGGTGTGCCTGGTCTGGCCAAGACTCTAACTGTCAACACGCTGGCCAAGGTGCTGCAGGGCTCGTTCAAACGCATTCAATTCACCCCGGATCTGCTGCCAGCTGATCTAGTGGGCACACGCGTCTATAACCAAAAAACCAGCGAATTCAGCACTGAGCTCGGCCCCGTGTTTGCCAACCTGCTGTTGGCTGACGAGATCAACCGTGCGCCGGCCAAAGTACAAAGCGCACTGCTTGAAGTCATGCAAGAGCGACAAGTCACGATTGCCGGCCAAACCCACAAACTGCCAAATCCGTTTGTTGTGATGGCCACACAAAACCCCATCGAAAGTGAAGGCACATATCCGTTGCCAGAAGCCCAGGTCGACCGCTTTATGATGAAGGTGCTTGTGGGCTACCCGCAACCAGAAGAAGAGTTTGTAATCGTGCAGCGCGCCATCGGTGAATCAATCAACGTTGCGGCAAGGGCGAGCACTGAGCAACTCGCCGACATTCAAAAACGTTGCCGTCAGGGATTTGTTGACTCTGCGATCGTTCAGTACGCCGTTGATTTAGTCAATGCAACGCGCAACCCAGCTAAAGCGGGTTTGGACAAGCTTGCGCATTTCATCATGTTTGGTGCCAGCCCCCGTGCCAGCATCAGCTTGGTTGAAGGTGCCCGAGCATTGGCGTTTTTGCGAGGCCGGCCATACACCACACCGCAAGACCTGATTGACATCGCTCCCGACGTCATGCGTCATCGTCTGGTGATGTCATACGAGGCACTCGCAGAAAACGTCTCTGCTGACGACGTCATCGCCGACGTGCTCAAAGCCGTTGCCGCACCTCAGCGACCACTGCACCGCCATGTTCAAGTGGCTCAAACCGTCTAAGGCTCAAGCCGAGCCGGTCGATCAGGCGCCGAGCTCTGGCGCAGGAATCAACGCGCGTGCCCTTCTTGCGCGCGTGACATGGACTAGCGCACGCCGTTTGGACGGCTTGTTGCAAGGTGACTACCGGACGCTCTTTAGAGGGTCAGGCATGATGCTCGCGGACCTGCGCGAGTACGAGCCGCAAGACGATGTGCGCTACATTGACTGGAACGTTACCGCCCGAATGCAAACGCCTTACGTGCGTCAGCACGAGGAAGACCGGGAGCTTGCTGCCTGGTTTGTGGTTGACTTGTCGCCGTCAGTAGATTTTGGGTCGAGCGGCGTCACCAAGCGTCAAGTGGCCGCTGAGGCGATAGCTACGCTCGGGCATCTCTTGCAGCAACACGGAAACCGTGTAGGTGCAATCGTAGACCGTGGACGTGACAATGTTGACATCCTGCCAGCGCGTGCAGGTCGAACGCATTTGTTGCACGTGCTCGAACATGTCTTGACTGCACCGACACAATCAACCAACCAGATGACCAGCTTGTCAAAGTTATTCACCCGCGCAGCTCGGCTCATCAAGCAACGCAGTACTGTTTTTATTCTTTCGGATTTTTACGCTGATCAGGGCTGGGACAAGTCCCTCATGATGCTCGCAAGCCGCCACGATGTGGTGGCAGTGCGCCTTGTTGACCCGCTAGAGCAGCGATTGCCAGACATGGGCATGTTGACCATGCGCGATGCAGAAACAGGCGAACAAATATTTATCGACACCAGTGACAAACGCTTTCGCGAACGATTTGCCCGCCAAGCAGCTGATCATGAAGCACGGCTCATCAAGACATTCACACGAAGCGCCGTAGATTGCCTTGAACTTGGCACTGACGATGCGGTGCATGAGGGTTTGATACGGTTTGTGCGGCAGCGCCAACAACTGATGCGGCTAGCAGCTGGGGGCGTGCGACATGGGTGAATGGGTGCAATCGATAAATTTTCCAGGGCTTGAGTTTGTCTGGCCTAGTCTTTTGTGGTTGCTCGCTATCGTGCCGATTGCTATCGCCGTTTACCAGTTTGCCCGACGAGGCGAACGCTCTAATTTAGGCAGCATCCTAGCCGGAATGCTTGTCATCGTTGGACTGGCAGCCATGCTGGCAGCAATTGCTCGACCCAAACTCCAGATCAATTTGCCATCGCGTGCCGACCAGCTTATGGTGGTACTCGACATCTCAGGCAGCATGAGCGCCGACGATGTCAACCCGACTCGGCTAGATGCAGCCAAAGCCAAGCTTAAAGACATGATTGCAGCACAGCCAGGTGGCACTCGAATTGGACTAGTTACCACGGCTGCCACAGCCACCTTGATTCAACCATCAACAACTGAGCATGAGGCAATCAACGAAGCGCTAGACACCATCACGATTCAGACGGGCTCAGCACTTGGCAGCGGCATCTTGATCGGCTTGTCCGAATTGTTGCCGTCAGCCGGAATTGATGTGCAGGCGCTCATGAACGACTCCATGCGCCAAGACCCACTCGACAACCAACCGAGCTGGCGCCCAGACCCTAACGTAACCAAGCCACCTGGGTCCAATCGTTCCCAGGCGATGGTACTGATTTCAGATGGTGGCTCCAACATGGGCCCAGACATTATGCAAATGGCTGAGCTAGCCTCCCAGTTTGGTGTGCGTATCCACACGATCGGTATCGGCACGCGTGAGGGCGCCGTGGTCAAGGCCGAAGGCATATCTCAGCGAGTGCAACTAGAGTCTGGTGTTCTCGCCGATATAGCTGACATCACGCTTGGTTCCTACTACGAAGGAGCCTCGGGTTCGGATCTGTCACAGATATTTGAGGCCATCGAGGCCAGCGTAACGTTCGATCGACGCCAGACGATGGAAGTCAGTGCACTGATGCTGCTCGCTGGCGTTTTGCTGCTGCTCGCTGGCATGGGAACCAAACTCTGGCGACAAGGTCGGATTCTATAAATCCACTTTGCGGGATGCGGCTTGCATGCCCACGCATTAGTCGTTGCGTACACTGTCAAGGTAAACATCAATCGAGAACCCTTACTCAAAAATGCAATTACGCTTGTTACTGCGGCTTGCCGCGTTGGGGTCCGTCGTGCTTATAGCTGCCTGCAGCTCGGTTCAGCTCGCCTATAACAACGCGCCACTGCTGTTGCAGTATCAGATGGACAGTTATCTGGATCTTAATGACGAGCAAGAGGTGCTTTTGGCTCAGGAACTTAAAAGTTTCCACGCATGGCATCGCCAGGATGAGCTGCCGGTCTATGCACAGACCTTGCGCCAGTGGGCTGCCAAGCTAGATGAGCCACGCGTTTTCACGGCAACTGAACTGCTGGAGAAACAACAACAATTCGAACAAGCGCTGCTGACGGTTGCTGAGCGCTCAGCCTATCGGCTGGCTCCTCTGGTGCTCACACTGACCGAGCGCCAACGCGAGCGGCTGCAGGCTACATTTGATAAGTCCAATGCCGAGTACGCCAAAGAAAATCTCGACAACCCTGAGTCGGCCTCGCGCGAGCGGCTTGAGCGATTTGGCGAACGCTATGAGGACTGGCTCGGATCACTGACCAAAGAGCAGCGACAGATCTTGTCTCGATGGCTAGCGACACAACCGAGCCGAGCTCAACTCTGGGGCCAAGAACGAATCGAGCGTCAGAAGGCGCTTTTGCAGCTGCTTGCCGACGCAAAAGACTTGCCGACTGCCGAAGTCGCAGCAGTCGAATTGCACGATTATTTCCA
Organism: Burkholderiaceae bacterium; assembly: GCA_021208885.1. Lineage (GTDB taxonomy): Bacteria > Pseudomonadota > Gammaproteobacteria > Burkholderiales > Burkholderiaceae_B > Algicoccus. The sequence goes on along the minus strand of JAJOJF010000031.1, from coordinate 28,648 downwards.
AAGCCTGTCGCGCTATCGGGTGACAGACCTGCAGGTTGAGCGTGAGGCTCGGTTGCTGTCGATCGCAGAATTAACGGCCAACATGCTGAACAGCATGACTAATGAGCAACGTCGCCATTTGCAAGAAAGGCTTTTAACTTATGCTGCTGATTTCGAGGCGTTGTCGCGCTAAAGCAAAAGAATACTGAGCGTTATGCAGGTAAGCTGCCTATCCTATTAATAACTACATATCGGTTCAGTTGCATTAGAATCTGGGGTTTTGCTGACAAAACTCTTCAGCGCGTATCCATCTGGGCGGCAACAGGTCAGTAATTGCCAGTTGGCTGATGCGCTGTGCTGGAGATATAAAAATGCTGACAACGCTCGCTGCATTGATGCGGCTGATAAATGGCATCAACAAGGTCATTGGCAAGGTTTTTTCATGGCTGTCGCTTGGCATTGTGTTGGTGTGCTTCTGGGTGGTGTTTGAGCGCTACGTGCTTGGCAGCACGCAACTGTGGGCGCAAGACCTTTACGTCTGGCTCAACGGCGCTATGTTCACCGCCATAGCTGCATTCGCACTGTTTCGCGGCGATCACGTTCGTGTGGATATTTTTTATCGCCCTGCATCGACGCGATTCAAGGCCATTGCAGACTTGATTGGTGTTTGCGTGTTCTTAATGCCATTTATGTGGGTGGTTTACTACTACGGCATGCCATTTGTGCAGCGTTCCTGGAGATTGCTTGAGAACTCAGCCAATATCGGCGGCATGCCTGGTCTTTACATCTTGAAAAGTTTCATTATCGTGTTCGCAGTCCTGGTCGCACTTCAAGGGTTGGCAATGGCTATTCGCTCATTGCTTGTGCTTGGCAAGCGCGAGGACCTAATTCCAGCTGACTTTGCCTACAGCGCCCACGGTGATAGCACCATTAAGGAATAACCCATGGATCCCATTCTGATCGGAGAAATTCTTTCCGGCCTCATGTTTTTTGGGGTGATTGGTTTTTTAATGCTGGGCTTCCCCGTCGCATTCACGTTGGCTGGCACATCGTTGATCTTTGCCTTGATCGGCTACCACCTCGGTGTATTCGATTTCACTAACTTTTCTGCGCTAGCTGGCCGCTACATCGGCTTCATGACCAATGAAGTATTGGTCGCTGTGCCGCTGTTTATTTTCATGGGTGTGATGCTTGAGCGATCGCGCATTGCTGAGCAATTGCTCATGACCATGAGCAAGCTGTTTGGCAATTTGCGCGGCGGCCTTGGTATCTCAGTCATTATTGTAGGTGCGTTGCTGGCTGCGTCCACGGGGGTTGTTGGTGCCACCGTGGTGACGATGGGCTTGATTTCACTGCCGGCAATGCTGCGTGCGGGCTACGACCCCAAACTTGCCACCGGTGTTATCTGTGCATCGGGCACCCTCGGGCAAATCATTCCGCCATCGACAGTACTGATTTTTATGGCTGACATGCTGGCCGGCATCAATGCTCAAGTGCAGATGTCAAAGGGTAATTTCGCACCTGACCCGGTTTCTGTGGGTGACCTATTTGCGGGTGCTTTCTTGCCCGGATTGTTACTGGTAGGTTTGTATCTGCTGTGGATGATCTTCAAAGCTATCACTTCGCCTGAATCCTGTCCTGCGACCCCTTTTGTCAGGGAAGAAGACGGACCCTCTCTGGCCAAAGAAATATTGACCGCTCTTTTGCCACCGTTGCTACTGATCGTGGCAGTGCTTGGTTCAATCCTAGGGGGCGTTGCCACACCAACTGAGGCTGCTTCAGTCGGTGCGGTGGGTGCCATGGCACTGGCTGCCACTCGGCGCAAGCTTACATTGACAGTCTTGAAAGATGCAGCGGTGTCTACCGCCACGATTACCTCGATGATCTTTATCATCATTTTTGGCGCATCCGTGTTCTCGATCGTGTTTCGCCAAATGGGTGGTGACAACCTGGTTCACGAATTCCTGTCGAACCTGCCGGGCGGCGCAATTGGCGCCATGATCGTGGTGATGCTGATCATGTTTGTGCTCGGTTTTATCCTCGACACCTTCGAAATCATCTTTATCGTGATCCCGATTACGGCACCAATCCTGCTGATGCTGGGGCTTGATCCAATTTGGCTTGGCGTCATGGTGGGTGTAAACCTGCAAACCAGCTTCCTGACGCCCCCGTTCGGGTTCTCGCTGTTTTACTTGCGTGGCGTGGCGCCACCAACTGTCACGACAGGACAGATCTACAAGGGTGCCGTTCCATTTGTGGCGCTCCAAATTGTTGCGATCGCCTTGTTGTTCATTTTCCCGGTACTGGTAACCTGGTTGCCAGACTTGCTTTACTGACTCGGACGAACGTTCACAACTGGTGATACGCCATCGTTAGCACTTGATGCGACAAGGCCCTGCACTGCAGGGCCTTGTCGCATGAACGATGATGCTTATTTAAAGCTTGAAGTACTTGGCACGAGCCTGAACATACTGTGCATCAGTACCGTCGGTCTTGATCTTGACAATGTTTAAACCCTTAATGAAGCTATCAAGCGTCTTCTTGGTCATGGCGTCACCACTATCGCCGATCTCCGTCAAGATCTCGGCAGCAGCCTTGGCGGCACCCTCAACAATGCTGTCAGGGAACTGCGGGATTGCTTTGACACCGTGCTCCTTGACCAGCACTTCGAGAGCGCGTGGGTCGTTGGCAGCAAAGTCTGATGCAACCTGGTCATATTCCGCCTGGCAGACATCACGTACCAAGGCCTGCAGATCTTTTGGTAGTTCTTGGTACTTCTTCTTGTTGACAACACACTCGGTGGCCAAACCTGGCTCGGTGAAGCTACTGGTGTAGTAGATGTTGCAAACTTTGTAGAAGCCAAGCGCCAGGTCATTGTATGGACCAACAAATTCTGCAGCATCGAGCGTACCCGACTGCAGTGCCTGGAAGATTTCGCCGGCAGCCATGTTAGTAACCGAGGCTCCAAGCTTAGCCCAGACCTTGCCACCCAAGCCAGGCGTGCGGAACCGCAAACCTTTCAGGTCTTCAATGCCCGTGAGTTCTTTGCGGAACCAGCCACCTGCTTGGGTGCCGGTATCACCCGACAAAAAGCCCTGCAGGCCAAATTGATCATAGACCTCATCCCAAATCTCCTGACCACCAAGGTAGCGCACCCATGCACCGAGCTCGCGGCTGGTCATGCCAAACGGCACACCGGTAAAGAACGAAAGTGCCTGGCTTTTGTTCTGCCAATAGTAGGCTGCGCCATGAGACATTTCGGCGCCACCATCGATGACCGCATCGATGGACTGCAGCGGCGGAACCAACTCGCCAGCCGAATACACCTGAACGGTCAAACGCCCACCAGATGCAGCCGTAATACGATCCGCCAAACGCTGCGCACCAACACCCAAACCTGGGAAGTTCTTCGGCCATGTCGTGACCATGCGCCATGTGATCTTGTTTTGCGATAGCGCAGGCGCAGCCATGGTCGAAAGACCAGCAACACCGGCACTGGTCATACCAGCCTTGCGAATAAAGGAGCGACGATCCATTCAGAGTCTCCGTTGTTTAACGTTAAGAGTAACTGCACGCAGATGATTATAGACACGTCGTTATAGAGTGATCTCAATGAAAACCCTACAGCCAGCGGTCAAAAATCATGAAGACAACCACGAAAACAATGCTGCACCGCAAAATGAATTGATCTGCATCACGAGGCCTGAACATCAAAGCTCGATGCGAGCCAAGTTCGCGCTATTAGGGACAAACCGCATGTTTGCTTAACTGATTCTTACAGATAGAATTGGTTCGCTCGGCAAAACTATCTGCTCGCCGATGTTGATTAATCAATTTGGAGACGTCATGAAAAAAATCACGAAACTAAGCCTCGGCGCCATTGCTGTGACTGCAGCATTGGCTTCAGCGCCCGCCGCCGCACAGAACCTCACCTTCATGACCGGCCCACAGGGCGGCGTCTGGGTACCGCTCGGTGGTGCTTTGAAAGGCATGTGGGAAAAAGCTGTCCCCGGCTTGAATATCACCATCACCCCAGGCGCTGGCATTGCCAACGTGCGTGGCATCGACGAGAAGAAAGCTCAGATCGGCATGTCGAACTCCAGCACGGCCGTAGACGGCATGCTCGGCAAGCCTCCATACAAGCAAAAAACCGAGGGTGTCTGCCAACTAGCAAACCTCTACCCGCAATACTTTCAGGTCGTTGCACAAAAAAATGCGGGTATCAACAGTTTCAAAGATATTAAGGGCAAGCGGCTGGTCACGCAGCCCCGCGGCAACACGGCCGAAGTGTTGACCGGTACCGTGCTTCAGCTCAATGGCATGACCTATGACGATTTGGCCAAGGCCAACTTCCAGGCTGGCTACACCGATGCCGTTTCGATGATGAAAGACGGCCACGTCGATGTGTTCACGCTCGGCACGGCTGCACCGTCATCAGCGGTGATGGATTTGGCCAATTCGCGAGAAGTCGTGATGGTGCCGGTTGACGACGAAACCATGAAAGGCCTGCGTGAAATGAACCCGGCCTACAGCAAACTGATGATCAAGGCTGGCACCTATCCCGGGCAGAATGAAGACGTTCCTGCCATCGGTTACTTCACCCACGTGATCGTCGCTTGTGACCTGCCCGAGGATCTGGTTTACACCATGGTTAAAACCATGGCAGAAAACATTCCTGACATGGTCGCTGTCAGCAAGAGCATGGCAAACCTGACCCCACAGATCATGGCAACGGAAATGGGCGTGCCCATGCATCCGGGCGCCGTCAAGTACTACAAAGAAGTCGGTGCGATGTAATCCAACACCGTTTTTAGTAAGACCATAAAAACAACAGCTTCACACCAGGAAAAAAACATGAGTGAAGTCGTCTCAGACGAAAAAGCAGCACTTGATCCCGCTTCATCGATCATGAAACGGATCATTACCGTCATTGCCGTCACAATGTCGCTCTACCACATGTACGTCACGTGGTTTGGGCCGCCTGAAGCGGTAATTTATCGTGGCACGCACCTGCTGTTTGCCATGGTCCTGGTGTTTTTGCTGTACCCAAGCCACCGCGGATCTTCCAATCCGTGGTGGCGCTCTTACGACATGTTGTTGCTTGTGTTGGGACTCGGGGGAGTCCTGCACATATTCATCACTTATGAAGACTTTATTAATCGGATTATTTACATCGATGACCTGACCACGGGTGACATCATCTGGGGGATCATCACTATCATCATTGTGCTCGAGGCTACACGGCGCATCATCGGATGGGCATTGCCGCTGACTGCATTGGTATTTGTGGGTTACGCGTTTTTCTTTACCAACGTGACGTGGCAGGTATTACTCGAACAACTGTATCTGTCCACCGAAGGGATATTTGGCTCAACACTTGGCGTGTCTGCCGCGTACGTCATGCTCTTTGTCATCTTCGGTGCGTTCATGGAAAGAAGTGGCACTGGCCGCCTGTTCATGGACTTCTCCATGTCGCTCACAGGCAAGTCAGCCGGGGGCCCTGGTAAAGTGGCAATCGTAAGCTCATCCATGTTTGGCACAGTATCAGGTAGCGCTGTGGCCAACGTTATGGTTACAGGCCCCATTACCATCCCCCTCATGAAGAAAACTGGCTTTCGCCCGGCGTTTGCGGCAGCGGTGGAGTCGGTTGCCTCAACTGGCGGTCAGATCATGCCACCAGTCATGGGGGCCGTGGCATTCGTGATGGCTGAGTTTTTGGCGGTGCCTTATCTGCAGATCACCATCTGGGCGATTGTTCCTGCTGCACTCTATTACCTGTCGGTGTTTTTTGCGGTTCACTTTGAAGCCAAGCGTTACCGCTTAGCCGGTATCCCAGAAGAAGACCTACCCAAGCTATGGCAAGTGATGCTGGTGCGCGGTCAGCTGTTCATCCCGATGTTTGTCATTCTGATTGGTTTGATTTTGGGTTACTCAGCACCGATGTGTGCGCTGGTGGCTGCACTTAGCTGCTTGCCAATAGCCTTGCTGCGAAAGGAAACCCGTAAAAGTATTACTTGGGCCACACCGATACAAGCATTGGAAGATGGCGCGCGGGGTGCATTGTCAGTAGCCATGGCATGTGCATGTGCTGGGCTGGTGATTGGTTCAATCAACATCACTGGCATGGGCATTGTCTTTACTCAGGTTGTGGTGGACTTGGCTAGCAACCATGTTTTCCTGGCGCTGTTGGTAACTGCGATTGCCGGCATCATTCTAGGCATGGGCATGCCAACGACCCCCGCTTACATTGTGATGGTCGCCTTGCTTGTTCCAGCATTGATCAAGATGGGTATTGTTGACCCGGCCGCACACCTTTTTGCGCTCTACTTCGCCATCCTCTCAGCTATCACGCCCCCGGTTGCGTTATCTGTGTTCGCAGCTGCTGGCATCGCAGGTGCCAACATGTGGAGCGCCGGCATGTCGGCCGTTCGGGCCGCAGCGCCGGCTTACATCGTGCCTTTTATGTTCGTTTATGAGCCGGCGTTGTTATTCATTCTGGAAGAGGGTGAGCAGTGGTACCACGCCGTCTGGCCGATTGCCACTGCAACCATCGGCGTGATTGCTTTGGCCGGAGGGCTGTTCGGATGGTTGTTGAGTTTCGCAACGATGCCTCAACGCATCCTGCTGATCATCGGCGCTTTGTCACTGATCAAGCCTGGTGGCCTCACCGATTTGATCGGATTTGGTATTCTTGGTCTGGTTGTTGTTTGGCAGCTAGTGCTGCGACGCCAGCCGCCTGTTGCCCAACCGACTTGAAACCAAGGAGTAATACGCATGCCCATCATCACCAATATTGAGGATTTGCGTCGACTGGCTAAAAAACGAGTGCCGCGGATGTTTTACGATTACGCCGACTCAGGCTCATGGACTGAGTCGACGTATCGTGCCAATGAGGATGACTTCCAGAAAATCAAGTTTCGCCAGCGCATCTTGATTGACATGGAACACCGCTCCACAAAGACCACCATGATTGGCCAGGACGTGGCGATGCCCGTTGCCATCGCTCCCACGGGCCTGACCGGCATGCAGCATGCTGATGGAGAAATCTTGGCGGCTCGGGCAGCCAAAGACTTTGGTGTGCCGTTTACCTTGTCAACCATGAGCATCTGTTCCATTGAAGATGTGGCCCAAGGCACTGACAACCACCCCTTTTGGTTTCAGCTCTATGTCATGAAAGACCGGGACTTCATCACCCGCTTGATAGAAAGAGCCAAAGCGGCCAATTGTTCTGCGTTGGTGCTAACACTAGACCTGCAAATTCTTGGACAGCGCCACAAGGACATCCGAAATGGTCTCAGCGCTCCGCCGAAACTTACCTTGGCGAATATCATCAATATCGCCACGAAACCTCGTTGGGCCTTGGGAATGCTTGGCACAAAACGGCGCCAATTCGGCAACATTGTGGGTCATGTCAAGGGGGTAACCGACATGTCGCGCCTGTCTGAATGGACGGCATCACAATTTGACCCAAAACTAAACTGGGACGATGTTCAGTGGATCAAGAAACTCTGGGGGGGTAAACTGATCCTGAAGGGAATCATGGATGTTGAAGACGCCAGGCTGGCGGCTCAGTCCGGGGCCGATGCCTTGATTGTGAGCAATCACGGCGGCCGACAGCTCGACGGGGCAGATTCAAGCATCAACGCGTTGCCAGCCATTGTTGATGCGGTAGGAAAGCAAATTGAAGTGCACATGGATGGCGGTATCCGCAGTGGCCAGGATGTTCTTAAGGCCAGAGCACTCGGCGCACAAGGCTGCTACATCGGTCGCAGTTTCCTGTACGGGCTTGGTGCCATGGGGCAAGCAGGCGTGGCTAAGGCCTTGCAGCTCATTCACAACGAACTCGATCTCTCGATGGCGTTCTGTGGGCTCACAGACATCGAGAAAGTCGACAAGCGCATCCTGTTGCCAGGCACCTTTCCAACTGTTTGACGCTAGCTCAGGGGTCTCGACATGAAGTCACCCCGAGTTGTCGTTGCTGTTCTTATCGCCCTGGCCATTGGCGGCTGGCTAGGCTGGCGCACCTGGCAAGGACCCGTTGTTCAGGTGTATGTTGCGCAAACCGAACCGCTGATACAGACGGTTGTAGCCAGTGGCCGAGTAATTTCGACATCGACCGCATCCATCGGCGCTGAGATTACTGGCGTAGTGGTAGAGCGCCATGTCCGGGATGGAGACAGAGTACAGACAGGCGACTTGTTGCTAACTTTGCGTGCGGACGACCTCGCTGCGCGAGTGCGTGAGGCACAAGCAGCGCTAAATAACCTGCGTCAATCGCGGCGCTTGCAAGCGGATGAAGCGCTCAAACAGGCTGAATCTCAACTTGAACAAGCCACGCGTGAGGCCGAGCGTAGAGCCGCGTTGCTAAAGTCCGATTCTATTTCACGCGAGATCGTCGAGAAAGCCATCAATGCCCAAGTGGTTGCTGAAGCCAACTTACGGCAAGCCAAGCTGATAGCCGAAGCATTGGCACCCGGCGGGCCTGAGGAGGTGATTCTGGTCGAGCGGCTGGCTGCTGCCCAGGCCGCCCTGGAGAAAACCGAGATCCGCGCTCAATTTCCAGCCATTGTGCTGACTCGCAACGTCGAGCCCGGCGATGTGGTGCAGCCAGGCCGCATACTGATGGAGCTCGCTCGCCTAGGGGAAACAGAAGTGCTCGTGCCAGTTGATGAGCGCAACCTCGGTGTGCTAGCAACCGGCCAGCCAGCCGTTTGCATACCCGACGCTTATCCCGATGAGCAGTTTGAAGCAACCGTTGACCACATCGCACCCACCGTGGATGCCGATCGCGGCACGGTCGACGTCAGGCTCGCTGTCACTAACCCCCCTGACTACTTGCGCCAAGACATGACCGTAACCGCAACGATTGTGACTGGCAAGCGTGACAACGCGCTGTTGGTGCCTAACGATGCGCTGCGTGCAGTCAAAGGAACGGACGCCATGGTTCAGCTCGTTGAGCTGGGTCGGGTGGCTGATCGTTCAGTCAGGCTTGGCCTGCGGGGATTGACACACAGCGAAGTGGTAGATGGTTTGTCGACTGGTGATGTGGTTATTCGCACACCAGGCTTGTCGGTGGGCCAACGGGTGCGCGCTGGCGATGTGGATTGAGTTCAATATTGCGTTGAAGTTCTTGCGGCAGGGATTTGCACAAACCCTGCTGATCCTGATTGGCATCGGTGTGGGCGTGGCGGTGATTGTCTTTATCACCACGTTGGTGGGAGGCCTGCAAAAAAACATTGTTGACCGTACCCTAGGCACACAAGCGCATATCCGGGTTGAACCATACGAAGAAGTCAATCGGCAGGCCACCATTGTTGAAGGCGTGCGCCAAATCGCACTTGAAGACAAACGCTCTCAGCAACTGCGGTCAATCAACAACTGGCAACAAATCATGACTGCGCTTGAGGCGCTACCCGATGTCACCGCGGTCTCGCCGGTCGTGTCTGGCCCGGCATTTGCCAGACGTGGTGCAGCCACGATGTCAGTGTCTGTTATTGGCATTGACCCCGTGCGTTATGAACGCATTATTTCAATCAGTGACGACATCATCAGCGGGCAGTTTCGGGTCGGTGCTGGTGACACCGTCATTGGCTCCAAACTTGCGAGCGACCTTGGCCTGCGTGTTGGCAGCAAGCTCAGGCTCGAAGCCAGTGGCGGCCGAACGGCAGTGGTGACCATTACCGGAATATTCGATTTGGGCGTGCGCGAGCTTGACTCGCGCTTTGTGTACCTGGATCTCAAGCAAGCGCAAGCCTTGCTTGGACTCTATGGTGGGGTCACAGTGATTGACCTGACAGTCAAAGACATCTTCGATGCCAGCCGCGTCTCCGACCAGATTGACCGATTGACCAATCTCAAGTCTGAAAGCTGGATGCAGATCAACAGCCAATTGATGAACGCATTGCAATCACAAAGCCTGTCATCGAGCCTGATCAGCTTTTTTGTAGCGTTGTCAGTGGCGTTTGGCATTGCCAGCGTGTTGGCAATTAGTGTGACCCAACGCACCCGAGAAATCGGCATCTTGCGGGCCATGGGGGCACGCAAGGAACAGATGTTGAGAGTGTTCCTGATCCAAGGCGCGATTCTTGGCTTGTTCGGCTCGTTCGCCGGGGCTGGCGTTGGCTGGGGCATGGTCTGGATCTTCAATGAGTTCGGGCCACGGCTGTTTGACATCAAGCCATCAGCCACCATCATCCCGGTAGCGGTCAGCATTGCAACCATTACAGGCGTTGTAGCAGCAATTGCGCCTGCCTGGCGCGCTTCCCGTCTAGATCCCGTTGCGGCAATTCGCTATGTCTAGTCAGACTGATCCTGGCACACCTGGCCCAACCGTCTTGCGGCTTGAGGACTTGCGCAAGTCCTACAACATCGGCTTGCCGACCGAGCTAGAGGTCCTGCACGGCCTGAACATGACACTGCGAGCCCATGACTTCTGTGCGTTGGTTGGCCCTTCGGGCTCTGGCAAAAGCACCTTGCTTAATGTCATCGGCCTGCTCGATCAACCCACGAGCGGTGAGCTCTACCTGCTTGACCAGGCTACCCGTGAACTTGATGATGAAGGCCGCACCAAAATCCGACGTGAATCAATTGGCTTTGTGTTTCAGTTTCATCACCTGATCGAAGCCTTCTCGGCGCTTGAGAATGTGTTGATGCCACTAATGGTCAAAGGCGGCAAGCCAACCGAAGATCAAACCGCCTGGGCCATGCATTTGCTTGATGCGGTCGGCTTAAAGGGCTTTGAACGCAAAAAACCGAGTCAGCTCTCCGGTGGTCAACAACAACGTGTCGCCATCGCCCGCGCACTCGCCACGCGGCCGGCCCTGCTGCTGGCAGACGAACCCACGGGCAACCTCGATACACAAACAGCCGCTCATATCTTTGAGTTACTAAGACACTTCAACCGTGAGTTTGGCTGTGCGGTGCTGATCGTGACTCACGACCCGAGACTGTCTGAAACCTGTGACCGTACCATCACACTGGTTGATGGCCGGTTTACCGGTGATGTGCGGCACGAGCAAGCGCGCAAGTGAGGCGGCTGCCTCCATAGTGCATTCGTGCTCGACGCACAGTTATGCCATGTCGTATTTTTAGAGCCTTATCGCTTAATACGTGTTTCCCCGGCTGGGCAAATACACTCAAATGATCGAAAAACATTGGCAGTTGGCCAATAGACTTCTGCATTCCAAAATTTTTAAAAAGGAATGACTATGCCAACGATCAGTGAGTTTTTTGGAATCGTGATTCGGATGTACTACGATAAGCACAATCCACCCCACTTTCATGCTTACTACGCTGACCACGAAGCAATGATATCAATTGAATCGCTCACCGTTCTGAAAGGGGCATTGCCAAAGCGAGCCAAAGCCTTGGTAGTAGAATGGGCAACCGAACACAGGGAAGCCTTATTCGATGACTGGCGTTTAGCCTCTGCCCATAAAACCCTAAATAGGATCGATCCTCTGGAGTAATAGAGCATGCATCGAGTCAAAAATATCGAAACCAAACCCGACTACACCTTGTCAGTCACCTTCGAAGACGGCACCACAGGTGAGATTAACCTTGCAGATCGTTTGTTTGGGCCGATGTTTGAGCCACTAAAAGATCCGGCGTACTTTGCGCAAGCCTCTGTTGATGCTTTTGGCGTTATTTGCTGGCCCAATGGTGCAGACTTGGCACCTGATGCCTTGTACGACAAACTGAAAGCAGCCTGAGGGCATTGGGCAGTGGTGTTGGCTTTGAGTGATGCTGGTGATGACTGCTGTTGTGGTTGAACCATCAAGTATGGCAACTCAGTCGCCGGCCACCTGCGCTCCCACGTCTTGCTTGTCTAGGCGCAAGTTATAGATCCACTCACGCCAGATGGCTACGAGCAAAGCCATCAGGACTGGCCCAACGAACAGACCGACCACGCCCATGGTCTGAACGCCACCGACCAACCCAAAAAACGTCGGCAAGAACGGCAGTTTCACTGGCCCGCCGACAAGCTTGGGTCTAAGCGTCTTGTCAACAATAAAAAGCTCGATCGAGCCCCACAGAAACAATCCCACGCCCTGAACCCAGTCGCCTGAACCCACCAGATAAATCGAGACCAGCGTATAACAAAGCGGTGCCCCGCCCGGCACCATGGCCATGATGCCAGTGATTACCCCCATCAATACCGGTGAGGGGAAACCCACGACCCAGTAGGCAATCCCAAGCACCACGCCCTCGCCGATCGCGATTAAGCCCATGCCGGTGACAGTCGAGCTGATAGTAGCCGGCACCACTCGCGAGAAATGCTGCCAGCGGTTGGGCAACAGGCGCTCACCGGCCAGATCAAGCTGGCCTGCCAAAGCCTTGCCGTCTTTGTAGATGAAAAAGAGGGCAATCAACATGAAGAGCACTGTCAGCATGATGGAAGCAACGTTGGTCGTGGTGTCCACCGCAATTCGATAAATATCACCGATGTGCTGGCCGCTAAAGGCCTGCACCCAGTCACCTAATGCCTGTGGCTTGCCAAGATAAGTGTTCCAATATTTGGCAATCTCATCACCCACGAGCGGCAATGCCAGCACCCAATCGGGCGCCGCCACCCCTTGCCGGTTTGCCAGTAACAGCCATTCCACAAATGCCACGGCTTCAGTCACGGCGTAATACAGCGCAAATGACAATGGCACGACCAGCACGACCAGTATGACAACCAACGCGATCGATGCGCCCCAGATGGTGCTGCCACCGACTGTCCGGAGCAGGCGCTCGTATAGCGGCCAACTCGCGAAACCAATAATAAGCGCGGCCAACACTGGCACCAGAAAGCCAGAGAAGAAATAGACAGCTGCTGCCAGCACGAGCAGCAACAATATGCGCACCAATGGCGCAATAGTGGTGGGGCTTTGCATCAGCTGACTGGCACCCTCAAAAGCGACGGTTAAATGAACACATAAAGCCAAGAAGTGTGAAGCACTGATTGATCAACCAAATTCACAGTGCTCACCGATAGTACTGGTTCTTCGTTACTAACGTCGCTATTCTAGGGATCAAACTATTTCAGGCGTTTTTCTAGTTCAGCTTTTGAGATGGCACCAGGCACGCGCGAGCCATCAGCAAAAAAGATCGCAGGTGTGCCTTGAACCTGCAAGTCGCGCCCTAATTGAACCAACAGCTCTAATGGTGCCTCACAGGTCTTTTGTGCGGGGACCTTGCCTTGAAGCATCCAAGCGTCCCAAGCTGCGCTTGGATCTTCAGCGCACCAGACGTTTTTAACTTTTTCGGTCGAATCGTCCGAGAGAATCGGCAACATGTAGGTATAGACAGTCAGGTTATCGATGCCTTCCATGCTGCGGCGAAGCTGCTTGCAGTAGCCGCAGTTGGGGTCTTCGAACAGCGCCATCTTGCGCGAGCCATCGCCACGTACCTGAGTAATCGCCAACTCCTTGGGCAGCGCATCAAAATCAATTCGTGCCAATTCCTCAAGTCGAGCTTCAGTCAGGTCCTGACGGCTATTGGCATCGATCAAGTGGCCGTCAAGCACATAGTTCACACCTTGATCGGTGTAAACCAAGCTATTGCCAATCTGCACCTCGAACAGACCAAAGGGAGCATAACGCACCTCTTGCACTGGCATGTTGCCAAAACGCTGGCTAAAAAGTTTCTTCACGGCCTCGGTAGTCGCATCGCTTTGCCCAACTTTGCTGTCAACAACTGCTTCGCTAGCAGGGACTGTATCGGCTGCAGCCGGTGCAGATGATGGCGGGGTTGCTGCCGTTTGAGCCACAGCAAGCTGCGTCGCTGCCACCAATGCAGCGATCGATAAAAATTGTCTGAAAGTCGTCATTGGGTCTCCAAAATCTTCAGATGTTCATGTGCTCGGCTAAGCCGAGCGTGATGCCGCTTCGATGAGCAGGCGTTTGATTACGGGCACCCGATCGACAAGGCTCATGCCCGCATTTCGAAGCCACGGCAAAGGCGGCACGGTTTGGTCAAACAGTCGCTTTAGGCCATCGGTAACTATGCGCATCTCTAAAATTGCCTGCGCACGAGAGCGTCTATAGCGCCTCAAGACAGTTAGATCACCCGCTGACAAAAAAGGTTCTCGTTGTGTCACGGCTTTAACCAACTCCTGGGCATCACCGAGCCCCAAGTTCAAGCCCTGTCCGGCCAGAGGATGAACTCGATGCGCAGCATCACCAACAAGTGCAACCTTATCACCAATCATGGGCGAAGACGCCAAGGTCAGCGGAAATCCATGCAGTTGGCTGCGAAGGGTCATGCGGCCTAGCCGCCCGCGCGTGGCTTTACCGAGTGACTCAGACAACCCCTCGCGCTGGCGTTCAGGCGACATGGCGATCAACGTGTCAGCATATGCAGTCTTTAATGACCACACCATCGACACCTGATGGCCATCGTCAGTGTCCGGCATCGGCAAAATCCCCAATACACCTTCAGGCCTAAACCACTGGAACGCGCTCGCCTGATGAGCAAACTCAGTGGTCAGATGCCCGACAACGCCAACGGCATCGTAGGAGGACTCATCGTATTTGAGGCCCGCTAGCTCCCTAAGCGTCGAACGGGCACCGTCTGCAGCAACCCAGAGGTTTGCCTCGAGATCCCGGCCCTCGGCTGTATGGCCACGACCGTTGTCGAATGCTTCAATCGTATCTTCGACCCACTCTAGACCATAGACTTTGAGTGCCTGTTGCAATACCCGTTCAATTTCACCTGACTCCACAATCCAGGTCAGCGAACTTTGCGCTGCCTGCCATGCACGCAGGTAAAGCGCCCCAAACGCATCACCCTTGATTTCCATGGCCTCAACGCGGGTAATGCGTTCAGTGTTCATGAGCGGCCAGACACCAAGCCCAGACAAGAACTTTTCACTGGCGCCGGAGATGGCATATACACGCGGATGAAAGGTATTGCGATCCAACGGCAGCGACTTGGGTGCTGGCCCCAGCAACATCACGTCTTTGACACCCGCCCGCGCCAATCCCAGGGCTGTGGCCATGCCTACTATCCCGGCACCGCACACGATGATGTCGTGCTTCATGTTTCGCCTCACTGCGCGCTGGGTGCACCAGCCGATTTGGGCCATAACAACCACATCTGGCCAGATTGCTTCATGCGACCAGCCATGGCACCAGCTTCTTCGCCGAAGCCCCAGTAATAGTCAGCTCTCGCAGCCCCCTTGATCGCCGTACCAGTATCTTGCGCAAACACCATACGGTCCAGTGGCGTCTTCGATGACGGCATGGTTGTCATCAGATACACGGGGGTACCCAATGGAACATACTCCGTGTCCACCGCGATCGATCGCTGCTCTCCCAGCGCGATGCCATACGACCCGTTGGGGCCTTCACTAGGATCAGCAATCGCCTCTTCCCTAAAGAACACCACCGCTGGATTGGCATTGAGCATTTCTTGCACCCGATCCGGATTGTTCTTGGCCCAGGCGCGGATGTTTTGCATGGAAGCCTGGTCTAACGAGAGCTGGCCCTGATCAACGAGCCAACGGCCAATTGAACGATAAGGATGACCATTGTGGTTGGCATACGCGAGCCTTATCGTCGTGCCTGCACCGGGACCTTCGGCCAGATACACCCGGCCTGAACCTTGAACCTGCAGGAAGAAGTTATCCACCGGGTCATTGATCCAAACAATCGCCGGTGGCTGGCGCTCAGGATTGTTCAATTCCGTACGGCTGTCGTAAGGTACTACCCGGTTGCCGTCCAATTTGCCCCGCACGCGCTTGCCTGCGAGTTCTGGATAAAGTGCGCCCAGATCAATATTCAACAGATCGTTGGGCACCTCATGCAAAGGCCATTGGTATGGCCCTTGGCGCACGCGTGAACCGTAAACGAGCGGCTCGTAGTAACCCGTAACCATGCCACTAGCCATCTTCCCAGGCGCGGACTCCAGCCTCCATGGCACGAGATATGTCTGCAAGAATCGGCGCACAGCGACTTCGTCGCTGGCGTTTGGTGCCGTGGCAGGGTTTAAAGCTGCTGAACACACACCGTGCCAGACCCGTGGGTTGGCACGTGCCGGTCTTGCCAGATTGCCGCCGGTGGGACGCATCAAACCTCGGCAATTGCGCACAAAATTAGCCCAATAGTTCTTTAAGTTGTCACTTTGCCAACTTGGCATATCGTTCCAACTAACTTGCACATAGTTGCCTTTGAGTGCCCGGGGTTTCTCAGCGGGCAGACTGCTAAGCGGTGGCACCCGAAATGAAGTGACCTGTGCCTCAGGTGCTGTGGGCGCAGAAACAGGGGCTGACTCACGTGGGGCTGTCGAGCAGCCGGCCAACACAGCCGATATCAGCAATACAAGCCCGATTCGTGAGCGGTGATTAGAAATTGTCTTGGTCAATGTCTCAGAAAAACTCATCGTCTGGCCTAATGCAAGGTACGTGGCATAGCCAACACAAACTCAGGAATCGTTGCTTCAAACGGCTGCCCATCATCGCCCACACACAAATACGTGCCATGCATGCTACCAACCGGGGTCTTTAGCGGACAGCCGCTGGTGTACTCAAAGGTTTCGCCGGGTGCAAGCAAAGGCTGCTGACCGACAACGCCCAGTCCTCTGACATCCTGACGCTCGTTGTTGCCATCAACAATGATCCAGTGCCGGCTAATCACCTGAGCGGGCTGCTGGCCGGTATTGGTGATACGCACTGTGTAGGCAAAGAAATATTGCTGCTGCGCTGGCTCAGACTGCTCTGGCATGAACTGAGACTGCACCTGAACTGTTATCTCGTAAGGTTTCACGCGGGCTTCCCTAAAAAACCATTGACTGGACACCGAACACACGCCAATTGGGACTGAATCACTGCGATAATCTAGCCTTCAACCAGTTACCGCATTACACCATGACTGCTTCTCGACCTTTGCCCAAAGCCCGACTGGCTCCCAGCATTTTATCTGCCGACTTCACGCGATTGGGTGAAGAAGTCACCAACGTGCTCAATGCCGGCGCAGATTGGATTCATTTTGACGTGATGGATAACCACTTTGTTCCCAACCTGACCTTCGGGCCCATGATCTGCGAAGCGCTGCGTCCGATCACAGACGCCACCATTGATGTACACCTGATGGTTGAACCCGTCGATGCACTCGTGCCCATGTTTGCCAAGGCTGGAGCAAATGTGATCACCTTTCACCCCGAAGCCTCACATCATGTGCATCGCACGTTGGCATTAATACGCGACCATGGCTGTAAAGCAGGCTTGGTGTTTAATCCAGCCACTTCACTGTCATGGATGGACCATGTGATGGACCAGCTTGACATCATTCTCCTGATGTCCGTCAACCCCGGGTTTGGCGGACAGTCGTTTATTGAGTCCACGCTGCCCAAGCTCAGCGAAGCTCGTCAGCGAATCGACCGGCATCTCGAGCGCGATGGTCAACCCATCGCGCTCGAAGTCGACGGTGGCGTGAAAGTTGATAACATTGGCCGCATTCGCGCAGCCGGCGCCGACACATTTGTGGCTGGTTCTGCCATTTTTGGCAAGCCCAATTATGCAGCAGTCATTTCTCAGATGCGCGCAGAAATAGAACAAGCAGACGCCTCCCGCTAGTCATGATCCAGGCATCACGCACCGTTAACGGCTGGCAAGGCGTCTTGCTCGATCTCGATGGCACGCTGCTAGACACCTTACCTGACCTGGCGGCATCGGCTAATGAAGTGCGCGCCGCACTGGACATGCCGCTATTGGACGAGAGCCTTGTCAGAACGTTTGTAGGCAAAGGGGCAGACAACCTGATCAAACGCACGCTGGCTGGCAGCCTCGAAGCACCCGATCCTGAACCGGAACTGTTCGGTCGAGCAAAAACGGTATTTTTTGAGCACTATCGGGCAACCAATGGCGACCGTTCAGTGCTGTATCCCGGCGTGGTTGAAGGCCTGGAGCGACTCGCGGATTTGGGTATCCCGATGGCCGTGGTCACCAACAAGCCCTACGACTTTAGTGTGCCGCTGCTTGAACGCACCAACCTGATGCGGTTTATGCAAGCTGTCGTCGGTGGCGACACCTGCGCTAAACGCAAACCCGACCCAGAACCCATTCTGCACGCCTGCGCGCGGCTAAGCTGCCAGCCAACCGCGACACTAACGATCGGAGACTCGATCAACGATGCCCTAGCGGCCAAAGCTGCTGGCTGCGGGGTGGTAGCCGTGCCATACGGCTACAACGAAGGCAATCCGGTCACAGAGCTGCCTGTCGATGGTATAGTTGAATCCGTGCTGGAAGCTGTCTACTGGTTACAGGTCAACAGACCAAGCCAGTAAAACTAAATTTTGTATTGTATTGATTAGGCATTGATATCAACCATGGAACTGCTGGCTTTCCCATTCACGACAACTGGTGCCTGGTGGTGCTGGTGGCGTTCGTCTAACGGGTAGGCCCACGGCACTGGTCAAGCAGCAAGATCAATACAACGTACATGAGCCCGCCCCTTAAACCGGTCGGGCTTTTTTATTGATGAGTATTTGGGTCCGGCCCCTGAAAGCAAACCAAAAAAGTGATTGCACCATGACAGAAATCGAATTCAACGCGCTGGCCAAACAGGGATACAACCGGATACCGCTAGTGGCTGAGACCTACGCCGATCTTGACACGCCGCTGGCGATTTACTTAAAACTTGCCAACTCTGGACCCCAAGCCGGCAAATACACCTGCTTGCTCGAGTCTGTGGTGGGTGGCGAGCGCTTCGGGCGTTATTCGTTTATCGGGCTGCCCGCTAAAACCATCCTTCGCGCACGTGGACAAACAACCGAAGTGGTGACCGATGACAAAGTGGTTGAAACCCATGAAGGTGATCCGCTGCAGTTCATCTCTGACTTTCAGAAACGATTCAAAGTGGCACTGCGACCGGGCATGCCGCGATTTGCCGGTGGCTTGGCTGGCTACTTTGGATACGACACAGTAAGGCACATCGAGCCACGCTTGGGACCGGCTACCAAACCCTTCCCAGATGGCATGGGCGAAGGCCCGCCCGACCTGCTGCTACTGCAGACTGACGAACTCGTGATCGTCGACAACGTCGCCGGCCGCACTTACCTCTTGGTTTACGCAGACCCAAGCGTGCCCGAGGCCTACAACAAAGCCCAACAACGACTCAAAGAGCTGCGCATCAAGTTGCGCAAACCGGTGGATATCCCCTATAGCCACGCTAGCGTCGTGACCGAGGAAGTACGCAGTTTTGCTAAGGAAGACTATCTAGCGGCGGTGCGCAAAGCCAAGGCCTACATTGAGGCTGGCGATCTCATGCAGGTGCAAGTAGGGCAAGTGATCGCCAAACCTTATCGGGACTCACCGCTATCACTCTATCGAGCACTGCGTTCCCTGAACCCCTCGCCCTACATGTACTTCTGGAATTTTGGGGATTTCCAAGTGGTGGGTGCTTCACCCGAGATTCTAGTGCGGCAAGAGCATGTGCCTGGCGCTACACCTGCAGACGCAGAAACCGAAGTAACTATCCGGCCGCTGGCTGGAACCCGCCGTCGTGGCGGTACGCCCGAAGAAGACACCGCACTGGCCAAAGAGCTACAGGCCGATCCGAAAGAGCGCGCCGAACATGTGATGCTGATTGACCTGGCGCGCAATGACGTTGGCCGGGTTGCCAAGACCGGGTCGGTCAAAGTCACCGACACCATGTTCATTGAACGCTACTCTCACGTCATGCATCTGGTGTCCAACGTCACTGGCAGGCTCGCACCTGAAATGAGCAATATGGATGTGTTGCGCGCCACCTTCCCGGCTGGCACTCTGACCGGTGCCCCCAAGGTACGTGCGATGGAAATCATCGACGAACTTGAACCCGTCAAACGCGGCATATACGGTGGCGCCACAGGCTATTTGAGCTATGGCGGCGAAATGGATGTTGCTATTGCGATTCGCACAGGCATCATTCAGGACGGGATGCTGTATGTGCAGGCTGCTGCCGGCATCGTGGCAGATTCCGACCCAGAGAAAGAATGGATGGAGACCGAGGTCAAGGCGCGTGCCGTGTTGCGCGCAGCCGAACAAGTTCAAAACGGCCTTGATAGCCCCATCTAAGCACTGAATAGACAAGCGAGACCATCATGCTGCTCATGCTCGATAACTACGATTCATTTACCTACAACCTTGTGCAATATTTCGGCGAACTCGGCGAGGACGTGCACGTTCATCGCAACGACCAGATCACTATCGAGGAAATCGAAGCCCTGGCACCAGACCATATCTGTGTATCACCTGGGCCATGCTCTCCAACGGAAGCTGGTATATCCGTGCCTCTGATCAAGCACTTCGCTGGCAAAGTGCCAATTCTTGGTGTTTGCCTAGGTCACCAGTCAATTGGCGCCGCATTCGGCGGCCGTATTATTCGGGCCAAGGAGCTCATGCACGGCAAGACCTCGGAGATCACTCACCAAGGCAGCGACCTGTTCGCCAACCTGCCATCGCCTTACATCGTGACGCGTTACCACTCACTAGCCATTGAGCGCGAAACGCTGCCCGAGTGTTTGATCGTAACGGCTCAGACGGCTGATGGGGAAATCATGGGCATCCGACATCGTGATTTACCAATTTATGGCGTGCAGTTTCATCCCGAATCTATTCTGACCGAGCACGGCCACGCACTTCTACAAAATTTTCTCAAACTGCCCAAACCAATGGCACAAGCAGCTTAGGCCCCGATAAAGATACGGAGACAAAGATGACCATCACAGCCAGTGAAGCCCTCTTGCGTTGCATTGAGCATCGAGAGATATTTCACGATGAAATGCTGCATTTGATGCGCACGTTGATGCGCGGTGAAATGTCACCCACAATGGCAGCCGCACTAATCATGGGCTTGCGCGTAAAAAAAGAAACCATCGGAGAAATCACGGCGGCAGCCACGGTGATGCGTGAATTCGCTACGCCGGTGCAAACATCGAATTCAGCTGACTTGCTCGACCTTTGCGGCACGGGCGGCGATGGCTCGAGCACTTTCAATATCTCAACGACTGCGATGTTTGTTGCCGCTGCAGCTGGCGTGCCAGTGGCCAAACATGGGGGTCGCAGTGCGTCTTCACCGAGTGGCAGTGTGGACATCATTGAAGCGCTTGGAGGCCGCGTTGATCTGACGCCCGAACAAGTCGCGCAATGCATCTCGGAGATCGGGATTGGCTTTATGTTCGCTCAAGCACACCACAGCGCTATGAAGCACGTCGCTCCGATCCGCAAGGAGCTCGGCGTGCGCACCATGTTCAACATCCTTGGGCCACTGACCAATCCAGCCGGCGCCAAAAACCAGATGATGGGCGTGTTTCACGCTGATCTCGTAGGCATTCAGGTTCGGGTATTGCAGTCCCTGGGTTCGCGCCATGTATTGATTGTGCATGGTCTTGACGGTATGGATGAGGCCTCGCTGGGTGCTGCCACCATGGTGGGAGAACTAAAAGACGGCGAAATTCATGAATACGAAATCCACCCAGAAGACTTTGGGTTGAGCATGGTGTCCAACCGCAGCATAAGGGTGGCTTCCAAGGACGAGTCCAAGGCCTTTGTGCTCGAAGCTCTGAATAACACCGCAGGGCCTGCGCGCGATATCGTGGCCTACAATGCGGGCCTTGCAATTTATGCGGGTAACCGTGCTGGTAGCATGGCTGATGGCATCAAACAAGCGTTTGAACTGATTGCCAGCGGTGCCGCACGTGACAAACTCGAACAATTCTGTGCGCTGACAAGGAAATTGGCGGCATGAGCAACATTCTCGACGAAATTCTGGCTGTTAAAGCCGAACAGATTAAAGCCGCGCGCCAACTGCGTAGCGAAGCTGACCTCTTGCGTGAAGCAAAAGCTCGTCAGGACTTGCGTGGATTTGTGGCAGCCATTGAAGACAAAATTGCCAGTGGCAAACCGGCTGTCATTGCTGAAATCAAAAAAGCATCGCCTTCGAAGGGCGTGATCCGTGAAGATTTTCAGCCGGCCCAGATTGCAGCCTCTTACGCCGCTGGCGGTGCCACCTGCTTGTCCGTACTGACTGACGTGAAGTTCTTTCAGGGCTCACACGATTACTTGCGTCAGGCGCGTGCGGCTTGCACGCTGCCCGTCCTGCGCAAGGATTTCATGATCGATCCGTATCAGGTTATCTCCGCTCGCGCCATGGGTGCAGATTGCATTCTCCTGATTGCTGCAGCCTTGGAAACGCACCGCATGCAAGAACTTGAAGCCTGCGCAATCGAGTTGTCACTCGATGTTCTGGTGGAAGTTCATAACGCAGAGGAACTTGAACAGGCTCTGACATTAAAGACCAACCTGCTTGGCATCAACAACCGCAACCTTAAAACCTTCGACGTCTCGCTAGATACAACACTCGGTCTGCTAGACCAGATTCCTGCTGGCAAACGAGTTGTCACCGAGAGTGGCATCCTGGCGCGCGAAGACGTCAAGCTCATGCGTGACCATGGTGTGAACGCGTTTCTGGTGGGTGAGGCCTTTATGCGAGCACCTGACCCAGGCACGGCATTGGCTGAGTTGTTTTTCTGAATCAGTGCAGCCGCTATATTCGGCAATAAAGACAAAGCACGAGGGTCAGCTGAATGTGTTCTGCTGACCCTCGTGCTTTGTTGCAGTAGCTTACTGATTACCCGTTACTTCTTCATCGGGCAGGTATTAACACCAATTAACGAATAAGCCGGGCAAATTCGGAACAAGCCCGTGGCCAGCGGCAGCACGCCGATCCAGCCCCAGACACCGATCGTGCCGGTTAGCGTTAAAGCAATCAGTGCGATGCCCACAACAATTCTGAGAATGCGATCAATACCACCAACATTTACTTTCATGGTCATGCTCCTAAAAAATGGTGCTGCGCGACTATGCTCAGGATTTAGAATTGCCGCAATACAGTCCATATAGCGTTTGCATCATCAGCAACACCGCTGGGCTTGCGAGCTTGTAATAGATGTACTTGCCCTCGCGACGAGTGGCAACTAATTTCTCATCGCGCAATACACCAAGTTGCTGGGACAGCGTAGGCTGCCGAATCCCGGTTAGGGACTCTAACTCACCGACATTTAACTCGGTATCGATCAAATGGCATAAAAGCATCAAACGATCTTCATTGGCCATTGTCTTAAGCAAGGCACAGGCTTTACCGGCCGAGGTTCTTAGCTCTTTTACAGTTGAAGGCGTCAACGTGACGGCATTCATGGCTATTCTCTATGAGTGTAATGAGGATATTATATTTGTAAATAAACTATTAATCAATATAATAAACATATAGCTGATTTTTATATGGAGCATTAAGATGCGCGTTCAACCGTTTTTTGACAATGACACCTCTACCTTCACCTACGTCGTTGACAATGGTCCCGGCAGCGCCTGCGCCATCATCGACTCTGTGCTGAACTACGACCCAAAGTCAGGCCGCACGAACACGGCAGGCGCCGATGCCGTGATCGAGTTCGTCAAGACCAACAATCTCAAGACCGAGTGGTTGCTTGAGACCCACGCCCATGCCGATCATCTATCAGCTGCCCCTTATCTGAAGCGCGAGTTGGGCGGCAAGATCGCCATCGGCGAAGCGATCAAGACCGTTCAAGGCGTGTTTAAAAAGATCTTTAACCTCGAGCCCGAGTTTCAACTGGACGGCTCGCAGTTCGATCATTTATTCAAAGCCGATGAGACATTCAAGATTGGCGACATCGAGGCGCAAGCGTGGCATGTACCAGGCCACACACCTGCTGACATGGCTTATGTGGTCAACGGTGACACGGTGTTTGTTGGTGACACGCTATTTATGCCCGATGTCGGTTCAGCCCGTTGCGACTTCCCGGGTGGCAATGCCAACACACTGTATGCGTCGGTCAAGCGCATCCTAGCCTTGCCGCCCGAGACCAAGCTCATGATGTGCCACGACTATCCGCCCGCTGGTCGTGAGGTGCGTTGTGAAACGACGGTTGCCGAAGAGCGTGAGAAAAATATTCACCTGCATGACGGCGTCTCAGAAGCAGATTTCGTCAAGATGCGCAGCACCCGTGATGCCACCTTGGCCATGCCCACGCTTTTGTTGCCCTCGATTCAGGTGAACATTCGTGCCGGTGCGCTTCCCCCCGCAGAGGATAATGGCGTAAGCTATCTGAAAATCCCTCTAAACGCGGTGTAGCCCTATTGCATGTTTGAACTGGCCGAGTCTGACCCATCTCTTTCCGACAACGAGGCCAAGCGCCTGATCCCGCAACTGCGCACGCGGCTGCTGCGTGAGCAGTACAAGTTCCTCGAGAACAAGGATCGGGCACTGTTGATTTTGATTGGCGGCATTGATGGCGCTGGCAAGGGTGACACGATCAATTTGCTCAATGACTGGATGGATGCCCGCCACATCCACACCATGGCGTTTACTCGCCCTACCGAGCAAGATCGCATCTACCCTCGCCAATATCGATTCTGGCGGGCGCTGCCTGCCAAGGGTGAAATTGGCATTGTATTTGGTTCTGGCTATGCGCCCTTGATGGAAGAGGCTCTAAAAAAACGCCCTGACCCTGACGTGCTTGAAGATCTGATACTGGCGGCCAGGCGCTACGAAGCTGACTTGGTTGCCAATGGCGTACAAGTCATCAAACTCTGGTTTCACCTGTCAAAGAAAGCGCAACGTGCGCGCATGCAGACGCTACTAGAAAACCCATCAACAGCTTGGAAAGTGGCTCCCGAAGACCACGATGTGCCCAAGCGGTTCAAGCGACTGCGACAAGCTGCACAACGAATCATTGAGTCGACCGACTCAGCCCACGCGCCCTGGGTCATCATTCCCGCAGCAGACGAGAACATGCGTATGGTCCGCACAGGGCAAGCCGTATTGCAAGCCCTGCAAAATCGATCAGTGCGTGTGCCGCCCTTACACGACCCAGCGGTGCTACCCACACTTAAACGTCAGCGTAACCCTCTCACAGAACTGGACTACAGCGCTCAGATTGACAAGGACAACTATCAGACGGAGCTGCTTGATTGGCAAAACCGCCTGGCTAAACTGGTGCGCAGCAAAGCATTCTTGCAAAAACACGCGCTAATGGTCGTATTCGAGGGTTCAGACGCAGCTGGCAAGGGGGGCACGATTCGCCGCATCACTCAGGCCATCGATGCTCGGCAATACGACATCATGCCCGTAGCCGCACCCAAGCCTTTTGAGCTTGACCGCCCTTACCTCTGGCGTTTCTGGCGCCATGTGCCCAGACTTGGCCGGATTTCAATATTTGATCGGTCTTGGTATGGACGTGTGCTGGTCGAACGCGTCGAAAAACTGATTCCACCATCAGTCTGGCGGCGTGCTTATGCTGAAATAAACGGCTTTGAACAGCAACTCACCCACGATGGCGTGCTGGTGGTGAAGTTCTGGCTGGCGATCACGCCCGATGAACAATTAAAGCGTTTCAAAGAGCGCGAGGCACATCCCTACAAACAGTACAAGCTGACTTCAGAAGACTGGCGCAACCGCCGCAAATGGAAATCCTATGAAAACGCAGCCGCTGATATGCTGGTGCATACTGACACCAGCCACGCTGGCTGGCACCTGATTCCTGCCAACGACAAACGTCATGCTCGCATCGAAGTACTCAAACAGTTGGTCAAGCGGATTGAGCAGGCCATCGATGATGATGACTGAGTCAGGCCCAACAAAACGCCTCTGCCCTTTGTGCGTCAATCCATTGCCAGGCGAGTTACTGCGAACCGAACAATGGATTGTTATTGATGCACAGGACGCGGCATTTCCTGGATTCACGCGCATTATCTGGCTAACCCACGTCGCGGAAATGACTGACCTGACTGTCGATCAAAGACGTAAGCTCATGGATGTCGTCTTTGCCGTGGAAGAAGTGATGCGCCAAACCCTAATGCCCCACAAAATAAACCTTGCCAGCCTGGGCAACCAGGTGCCTCATCTGCATTGGCATGTCATTCCACGTTGGCGTGATGACGTCGCATTCCCTGCTTCTGTCTGGACACCGGGGCAAGAAACCCGGGAGTCAGAGCAGCGACGTATTGACGTTCAGAGCGCGCTGACCGATTATCATCAGGCATTGATTCAACGCCTGACGAACTAACCATGACACACTCCTTAAAAGTCACTTGGCGCTCAATGCTGTTCGTGCCAGCCAACAGCGAGAAGTTTTTACAAAGTGCGCTTAAACGCCGTGCTGATGCGATTCAGCTGGATCTGGAAGATGCCTGCCCGCCTGACTTGAAGGCGCCCACGCGCGAACGCATTGGCGAACTTGCCCAGACCTGCGCCAATGCCGGGTTCGATGTCATCGTGCGCGTTAACCGCCCCTGGCGTTTGTTGCTGCGCGACCTCGAGGCGTGCGTTCATCCGGCTATCAAAGCGCTGACACTGCCCAAAGTGCCTGATGGTTCGTTTATTCGATCCGTGGCTGAAGTGCTGGCTGAGGTCGAACAAGAAAGAGGCCTGCCAATTGGACACACCCAACTGATTGCCATGGTCGAAGACGCTGATGGCTTAGCCAACATGGATGACATTGCCAAAGCACACCCCCGTGTTTACGGCATGATTGTGGGTGCTGAAGACTTGGCTGTGTCGATGCGCATGGCTGTTGATCCTGATGGTCTATATATCCCTAATGTCATGGCTGTGGCGGCATGTCGCAGAGCGGGCATTGTGCCGATCGGGTTTGTGGGATCTGTGGCAGATTTTGCGGACCAGAACAAGTTCAAACAGACCGTTGAACGTGCCGCACGCCTTGGGTTCGAGGGCGCGTTTTGTATCCATCCGTCTCAAGTCGATGCGGCCAATGAGGCATTTAGCCCCAACCCCAACGCGGTCGAGCGCGCGCGCGCTTTAATTGAAACATTTGAGCAGGCCCGTGCTGCCAACCAGGCAACATGTACCTTTGAAGGCCGCATGGTCGATGCACCCGTGGTGGCGCAGGCGCAACTGCTCATTGAACGCGATGAAGCATTGCGAGCACTGATGGCTCGCCGCGGCTCATTGCAATCCGACAAACAGTGAATCAAACAAATCACTCACCATCCAATCGACTGACTGATTTATCGGCACTTGCCATCGATGGCTTGCCTGATCACTGGCAGGCCATTCTGTCTAAGCCACCGGCGAGCACGCAGCTCGCGCGCACTGTAGCGGCGATCAAGGCAGAGCTTGCGGCCAAGGCGACGATCTACCCAAAAGACCCCTGGCGAGCCTTGCGCCTGACGGACCTGAATGACGCCAAAGTCGTCATTCTTGGACAAGACCCTTATCATGGCCCAGACCAGGCTCAAGGCTTGGCGTTTTCTGTAGGGTCACACTGCAAGGCGCCACCAAGCTTGCGCAATATCTTCGCTGAGATCTCGCAAGATCCCCTGCTACAGACAGATAGCCTCAGACCAATGCCAGACCCAGACCTCTCCCGTTGGGCCGAGCAAGGCGTGTTGCTTTTGAACACATCGCTTACCGTCAGAGACGGGCAAGCAGCATCGCACGCCAAGCTCGGTTGGCAGGTGATTACCGATGCCATTATTTCAGCGGTTGCCAAACGACAAACACCCACTGTATTCATGCTCTGGGGCGCGCATGCGCAAGCTAAAACCGAACTTATCCAAACCCATGGCCGGCAACACTTGATTCTGTCAGCCAACCACCCGTCACCGCTATCCGCTCGCCGACCACCGGTGCCATTTCTGGGATGTGGGCATTTTGGGCGGGCGAACGAGTGGTTGGAGGGTCGGGGGTTGCGGGCGGTCCGTTGGTAATATCACCAACACGAAATCACCGAGTTGCGAAAGACGCAGCAGTGTCTGCATACCCCAGAAGCCACAATAGCGAGCCAAGTTCTGCTGCACGATAATGCTGTAGCTAGACTTCACCTCAGCACGTCAGCTAAGTAAGCATTGACGTGCGTTGCCTTGAAGGTGGCAACAATTGACTTTTGTTGACTTTTTCTTCGCTCTTACTACGATAGTAGCGTTTTGTTTCACTATGAATTTACTGAACGCCATGAGCATGCCTGTACGCATCGATGATCAGCTCTACGAGCAAGCCAAAGCGCATGCACACGCCATTGTCGGACCATTGCAGGCCAGCGAGAGTTTTGGGCGATGGTTGGCAAAGCCGTTGACAATCCTGACTTGCCAATCGCATTTGTTCGTGACCTGCTTGTCGCACGCGCCGAAGGACCCGCACTCGCCACTAAATTCGTGCCACAGGGCAAGTGCTAATGATTCAGAGTGCAGTTAGAGTTATTCAATCCACGGTGTTTGCTCGTGCCTATAAAAAGCTCCATAATCAGCAGAAAGTTAAGGTTGATGATGCTATTCAAATGATCGTCGACAACCCGGAACTTGGCACACAGAAGCGAGACGACTTAAACGGTGTGTATGTCTACAAATTCAAGGTTCAATCTCAGGAAACCCTGCTGGCCCACGAGTTCGACCCACAAACTCGCCATCTGTTGCTACTCGGGGCTCACGAGAATGTCTACCGCGACTTAAAACGCAAAAGCTGATGCAAAAAACTGACGGCAACTCATGCGATCAGGGTTTCTACTAGCTTTGTATCGGGAAATAGACTACACTTCGCCCTCACGTTAATTTTTAATCGCTCCCTGACCCTCTTTCCTTTCGCGGCTGACAAGGCCCTTGCAAGCGTTCGGTTGTCCCGGTCGGCACGATTCAAAGGAAAGAAGATGTCATTTGAAGCACTCGGGCTTGCTG
>JAJOJF010000046.1 GCA_021208885.1 Burkholderiaceae bacterium | reverse complement strand
TTTTATCGGTCTCGGTATTCGAGAAAACCCAGCTTTCATGCGCCTTTGCAGCTGGGGCGGAGTTAGAAAATGAGCATGAACTTTCTAAGCAATTGAATTTATTCGAAAATTAACCGGACAGCAGTGATGCATAATAATCAAGGAACTGCTAAAACCTCCAGTGTGTCGGTTGGGTTAATGTAATGCTAAAGCCGCCATGTTTCATGTCACATCGCCTGAAAACCCATGCCAGTCAAATGACCACCCGATCCAAGTTTGTTCCTGCATCCAACCATACCGTTGCTCGCCGCGTGCTCGTCATCGGCGGCGGCATTTGTGGGTCGACCACTGCCGCAGTGTTGGCGCAAGCCGGCCTTGATGTGACATTGTTTGACCCTGGCTCTACCCATGACGGCCATCTTGCCGCAGCTTTAACGCCCGTGATTTCCGGTGATGACAACGCCCGTTCACGTCTTTCGCGTTTGGGCGCCATCGAGGCAGACCGTTTTTGGCGATCTTTACGGGCGCAGACTGGCATTGAATTTGGGTTGCCTTGTGGTGCGTTGCAATTGCAGCGCCCGGACGGTGCCAAGCGAGCTCAGGATTTGAAGGCGCAGTCCCTGGCATTCAATCAGCCAGACTGGGCGCGCTGGGTCGATCGTGATCAAGCCAGCCGGTTAGCTGGGATCGAACTGCCACGCGGCGGCATCTGGTACCCGGGCGGTTGGCTGATTCAGGTGCCAAAGCTGATTCAAGCCTTGAGATCTATTTCAGGCGTCCACGTTGTGCCCCACGCGGTCAGTTGCGTCGAGCAAACTGGCCAAGGCTGGCTTGCCAGAGGTGAGCATGACCAAATCCTGGGGCAGGGCGATGCAGTCGTGTTGGCCAATGCGTTTGATGTGCTTGATTTGCTGGAGCGCTCCGGATTTGAGCAGAGTATCGCCGCCTGCAAGCGTCTGCCAGCG
This sequence comes from Burkholderiaceae bacterium, assembly GCA_021208885.1. Taxonomy (GTDB): domain Bacteria; phylum Pseudomonadota; class Gammaproteobacteria; order Burkholderiales; family Burkholderiaceae_B; genus Algicoccus. Next base: position 11,447 of record JAJOJF010000046.1, on the reverse strand, counting down.
CTGCATCGTCTGGCAGGTGAGGTCACGCTGTTGCCAGCCCATGCACTTGTCGGTGGCCCCCAATGCGTTGTTGGGGGTGATGGCTACGTGCTGCCAGCGGTCGGCGGGTGGTGTGTATCGGGTGGCACTTACGTGCGCGGTGCAGAGACTGCCAAGTGCACGGAGGCTGGCAAACGGGCCAATATCGATCGGGTCAGTGAGTTGTTAGGCATGAGCTTTGAGTTAGGTGAAGATGGCCACTTGCCAGGCTGGGCTGGCTGGCGGGCGGTTTTGCCCGGGCGCCTGCCTGCCATCGGTCCGATCAAGTCATTGCCCAACCTTTGGGTCTTTACTGCCAATGCGTCACGTGGGCTGACCTGGTCGGTTCTGGGGGCTCAGATGATTCTTGCTGGCATTGCGCAGCATCAATTCGGTGTCAACGCGCTCGATGATCAAATGCTCGATGAAATTGAGCCTTGAGTCAGGGAATGTTTTCTCAGACAAACTAAATTTTAGTATGTAACTGATTTTTAGGAGGGTCTTGGGTCGGCAATCGTTGGCTTTTTATGGTTGATGGGTGGTTTTATACCGGGTTTTACCCGCATTTTTGGGGGTAAGCAGGGGCGACGAGTTTATAAAAACCGATAAATCCGTCAAAATAGAGGTTTTGCTGTTGGACCCAACCCTCTTCTTATGAACCTCGATTCACTCAAACTTATCCAGAGCAACCCGGCTAAAGTCATTTTTGACGCGGGCGCTGGATTCAGGTTGGTTGTAGAACCCCATGCGCCGGGGGTGTTCCGGGTCAGGATCGGCCATGCCGATGCCGTCGCACAGGACTTGCCGGCTTCTGGCAGGGCCAAATTGCATGCCGACATGTTGATCGCGCGCGGTGAGGCCATCAGCGAGGCTGAGACACGGGTTTCGGAAGATGGCCAATGTTGGGAGGTTTGCCAAGGCGAGACGATTTTGAAAATTGGCAAGCAATCCTTCGGCTTGCGTGTTGTCAGAGGCACCGATGAGTTAATTTCGTTTACGTCAGACGGCATCGGTCACGAAGACGGTTGCTGGGCGTTTGGCATTGAGTTAACTGACGATGACAGCATTTACGGTTTGGGCTACACACAGACCGACTTGAACCGCCGTGGCGAGTACATGGTCTCAGATGACCCGGCCCATCAAGCACTGCCATTGGCCTGGAGTCCGAAAGGCTGGGGCCTGTTTGTCAATACCATTGATCGGGTCGATCATGATGTGGCCGAAAGCGATGCCAACATCTATGAGGTACACGCTCAGGCTGCCGTGCTCGATTTGTTTGTCTTCACTGGCGAGCCCAGTGAAATCCTGAATCAATACACAGCTATTACGGGCCGTGCCGGTCAGGTGTCTTTGTGGGCCATGGGGACTTGGCTCAAACAGTCAGCCAGCACATCTTTGACCCAAGTCATCGAACAAGTGGAAAGCTTGCGCGCTGACGGCGTGGCCCTCGACAATGTGATGTTACGTCCGCCGATGGCATGGCGGCTGCAAGAGTCCAAGCTTGCGATCGACTGGGATAGCGAGCGCTTCCCGGATCCGAAGCAAGTGCTTGAATTATTTGCGGCCAAGTCCATTCAGATTGCCCTGCCGGCACTTCCAGCCATCTTGGTAGGCACGCCAACATTTGAAGAGCTTGAAGATCGCGGTTGGTTGCTCGCCACGGGCAGTGGCGATGCCTATGTTTGTAAAGGCCATGCGGTCACGGGTGGCCAGGACTTTGCGCTGTTGGACTTAACGCACAAAGATGTCTACCGCCAGTGGGTTGAGCGTCATCGACAGTTGGCTGATGATGGGGTGGCCGCTGTTCTGTGCGATGTTCAGATTGACTTCCCCGATGACGTGACTTGTCGGGGCGGGGAGTCCGGCGCAACATTGCGCGCGCTCTACCCGATGTTGACGCGTCAGGCGCTTTACGAGGCTTGTGCGGGGCACAAAGTGCCGCCCGAAGGTTTGGTGCTGACCAACGATCTTGTGCCTGCTGGTCAGCGTTACCCCTGGCAAGCGCCGGTCAAGACCGAGTTGTCATGGGAAGGCATGCGCAAGAACATTCGTGCAGCGCTGTCGGTTGGCGCTAGCGGCTTGCCGCTGCAGATGCACGCACTCGGTGATGAGTCAGTCAGTGACGTGGATCCAGAGCTTTATTTGCGTTGGTTGGCCGCTTGCGTGTTCTCGGGGAACTTCCAGTTTGACAGCGTTGAGCAACTGCGCAAGCTACAAGATAAACACCAGGAACTTATCACGCACTGGATGCAGTGGCGCTATCGCCTGATTCCTTACGTGTTAGGCGCCATTGAGGATGCCGCGCGCACTGGCCTGCCGATTGAGCGTGCCATGGCCATGTGTTTTCCACAAGACCGAGAAGCGCATCGCTGGGATACGCAATATATGTGTGGGCCTGCTTTGTTGGTGGCACCTGTCACTGAACCTGGCACCAAAGTCCAGGTTTACTTGCCTCAATCTGAAGGCTGGTGGGATCTGCGCACTGGCTGGCGCTATGACGGTGGCCAGACGCTCGAGATAGATGCTGATCTAGACGTGATTCCTGTCTTTGGTCGTGAAGGTCATATGCTGTGTCTTGGGCCTGCGACACGCAGCACGGCAGAGTTCAATTCAGCCAAGTTGCTCGATGAGGTCTGGATGTTCGGTATGCCGATCCATAACCCGGTGGTCATGCGCAACAAGATCCGGGTGATGCAGATGCAGGGTTCTAGCTACATTAAAGGTCTCGAAGGCTTAAAAATCCTGCCCTCTGAAGGTCTTGAGGTCAAGCGTCGCGGTGCTGAAGTTCGCATCTCGCGGGCGCGCTAAGAAAGATTTTTTCGTCATGAACACAGGGCGTTTACTGCGAACGACTCTGTTGTTGGTTTTATTGGTTTTGCCGTTAAGGCTTTGGGCGACTGGCCTGATTGAATCACAGGCGTATTTCGAGGATCCGACTGGCAAGCTGACATTTGCCGACGTTCAGGATAAGCGGTTTACGCCTTACACCGGGATATTGACCAAAGGATTTACCGACTCGGTATTCTGGTTGCGCTTGCGTATCGATCCTGCGCTGGTGAACGCACGGCCTGAGGTGTCACCGGCTGGTGGTTTCCCGCCTGCCATCCATGTGCCAAGTGGTGAATCAGACAAACTGGTGCTGCGGGTTCGTCCGCCCTCCCTAGATCAGATAGAGCTTTTTGACCCGCTTGAGCCGCACAGGCTTAATCGCATCACGGGCAACGTGATGCCTTGGGCAGAAAGTGAGTTCGCATCACTGAATCATGGTTTTGTCATCCCAAAAGGCGATGAGCCTCGTGATGTCTGGTTGCGAGTCGCAGCCACCAGCACCATGCTCATTGGTGTGGATGTGTTGCCATACGACGAGATGCGCGCGCTGGAGAAGCGTCAGGAAATCCTCAATACACTGGACTTGGCCCTCGCCCTGTTCTTTATCGTTTGGGCAGCCCTAACTTTTGCGATGCGGCCTGACAGGTTGGTGGGCGCTTTCTTGCTGGTCATGGTGGTCTCATTTTTTTATGCCTCCAACTACACGGGTTACTACCGGATCTTTATGGGGGAGGTCTTGTCGGAGAGCTGGCTCGACAAGTTTCATTCTTTTTTAGTGATGCTGATGCTTGCTAGCTATATGTTGTTTAACCGCCGGATTTTGGCTGACTACCGTCCTAAATCGTGGATGCTGGCTTTGCTGCTGCCGGTGCAGTATTACTTTGTGCTGGGCGGGCTCTTGGTTCTGGCTGGTTATGAGACCTTGGCGCTTATGGTCAATGCAAGTATTGCGATGCTAGGGCAGTTTTGGGTTTGTCTGATATTGCTTTATGGCGCCGGTTCAGCTGATCGAGCAGCAGAACACGATCCGGTTTTACCTCGTGGCTGGGTGCTTGCTTATAGTTTTTTGTTGATGTTTTTATTCGGTGGTCTTGCCTTGCCAGGGCTTGGTTTGTTTGAGGCAACGTCCACATCGCTATACAGGACAATCATCCAAGGCGCAGTTCCATTTGTTTTTATGGCCGTCATTGTGCACTTGCGCAACAAGAGACTGGATCGCGAGCAACAACAGCAGATTGCCCAAGCAGAGCAGGAAGCAGCTTTCGAGAAAAGTCGTCGCGAGGACAGTGAGCAGTTCCTTGCAATGCTAACGCATGAAATTCGCACGCCGCTTACCGTGATGGCTTACGCAGCAAAGACTAGCATGTCAGGTGAGCAACTCGGGAAGCACGTCCAGTCAGGGATTCGCGAGATCGATGACCTTGTTGAGCGTTGCGTGCAAGCTGATCGAGCCGACCAGCCGAGCCTGCCTGTTTTGCATGCCGACGTCCCCGTGCATCTGATTATCGATGACATGAAGAGCCGTTTTATAGGCGCACAAGTGCAATGGCAGATGGATTTGCCAGAGGATTTTTTGATCCGAACAGATGTCACCTTGCTTGAGGTAATACTGAACAATTTGATCGACAATGCCCTGAAATATTCCCCCTCAAATGAGTCTGTCAGATTCGTGGTTAAAAGGCTTCGTGATGCGAGCACGACAACGACTGTATTCTCCGTGAGCAACCTCCCGGGTTCGGCTGGATTCCCAGATCCTCAGCGTGTGTTTGATAAGTATTATCGGGCTCCAAGAGCCCATTTGCGCACTGGCTCTGGCCTCGGTCTTTATGTCGCTCGGTCATTTGCCACCAAATTAGGCGGTCAATTGATATACCGTCGTGAGGGTGAAAGGATTTGTTTTGATCTTTTATTGCCTGACTGATTTCCAGGCTTGTCTTTGCATTTCGAGGTTCTGCGAATTGGTGGTTTGTGTAAAAGGCAGTAGTGCGATAACAATGAGCCTACTTGAAATTTCGTGTCGAGTTGCAGGTGAGTTGTGTCAGGATGGCCGCGACTCAGGCGGGGCATGAATTAGGCGGCTAAGTCCTGCAGCTTTTCTTGCAAAAGCTTTCAAATGTATTCATTTTCTTTCAATTAGCGTTTTTTGGTTGACTACGGCAATCGCGAACTGCAATACTTTCTAGCAGCAAGATAAACATCACCAGATATACGGTTGGGGCGAACATGTCAGTGGCGGTTGCAGAATCACAAGATGATTGCATCATCGAACAACTCTGGGATCAGTACACCCAAAAAGACCATGATGCATGGGCGACACTTTACCGACAAACCTTGGCAACGCTGCCGGGAAGGATGTGTGATGAATATCTTCACGGACTTTCCAAACTAGGCCTGCCGCCAGATCGTATTGTTCGCTTCGAAGAGCTGTCTGATGTGCTGCGCAAGAATACGGGTTGGGAGTATGTAGCGGTTTCTGGCTTTTTGCCGACAAAACAGTTCTTCTCGTTATTGGCTGATCGTAAATTTCCAGCAAATCGGTCAATCAGAAATCTTCAGGAGCTTGAGTACCAGGAGTTGCCAGACATTTTTCATGATGTCGTTGGCCATGCGCCACTATTGATGGACCCAATTATGGCTGACTTCATGCAGGAGTTTGGCAAGGCTGGCATGGCGTGCGATAGCGAGTCCAAACATACGATGCTCGCAAGGCTCTACTGGTTCACGGTCGAGGTTGGTCTCATCCAAAGAAATGGCAGTCTAAAGGCCTACGGCACGGCGATCGCATCATCGGCAAAGGAGCTTGAATTTGCCTTGCAAAGTCATTCTCCCAATCGGCTGCATTTCGACTTGGAAAGGATTTTTAGGACTCCTTTTTCCATGTATGACCTGCAGGAGACCTATTTCGCGATCGACGCGTTGAGTCAGATGCTCGAGTTGGCCAATGACGGATTTTCTTGCGTCCTCAAAGCGCCTGAACCGTTGCCTGACATCGAGCAGGGCCGTCTTGTCGAGACCGATTCTGTCATTAGTGCGGGTGACCGAAGCTACCATTTGGCCAAGCTTGGCAGTTGTGTATAAAGACTGATGGGTTTTTATTGTCAAAAAAGGGAGCCTATGGGCTCCCTTTTTTCAGAGTTCTCGATGCCAGTTGAGAAGCATCTTCGCGATCATCGCAGCATGTTCAGCGGACATCATGTCATCGTGCTTGCTTGGAATGGAAGTCACGCAAACGTTACCCGATGTCCATGGGGCCCAATCGTAGGTCTGTGGCTCGTGAGCCGTGGTTTCTAGCTGCGCCCTGATGAAAAGAATGTCTGCTTTGCAAACTTGCTGTTTGTGGCCACGCAGCCGGATGACTGAGGCCGCTTGCTGGTCTAGAAGTCGTTCAATCCATTCAGTCGGTGTGTGTTCTGGCACGAGACTGTTTTTGACCATTTGGTCACGCAGAAAAACCAATAACTCATCACGCGTTGTTGGCTGAGGCTCTGCGGTTGCAGCACCAAAATCATTTGCCATCTCACGCAGTATGCTGTCAGTCTCCCAAGCGCCTTCAAGCACGGATTGTGGATACACAGCAGCCGTATCGACCAGGGCGACCAAGGCTACGGTTTGTCCGGCAGCCTCTAGCTGAACAGCCATTTCCTGAGCAATCGTGCCGCCCAGCGACCAGCCAAGCAAGTAGTAAGGACCCTCTGGCTGAATTTCCCGAACAGCGGCGATGTAATCCCTAGCCATTTCACAAACATCATCCTTGACCGACTCGCCAGATTCAAGCCCGCTGGCTTGCAACGCCCAGACAGGCTGATCTGAACCTAGACAGTTGCTCAGATGGGTGTAGACGGTCCCCATCCCGCCACCAGGATGCACGCAAAATAGTGGTGGCTTCGTGCCAGATTTGCGCAATGGCAGAAGCGGCGTGTATCTGTGGGGCTGCTCAGCAACTAGTGCGCTAGCCAGAGCCGCAGGTGTGGGGTTTTCAAACAGGGCGCTTAGCGGGAGGTTGTAATTTGATTGCTCCCGTAGACTTGCAATCAGGTTGATTGCAAGCAGCGAGTGTCCACCGATCGAGAAAAAGTCATCATCAATGCCAACTGGATCCGTGCCTGTGAGCTCAGCGAACAAACGACACAAGAGTGCTTCTTGTGTGGATCTAGGCGCAGTGGATCTTTGCGCTTGCTGGATATCGGGCGTCGGCAGACTTGCCTTGTCTACCTTGCCGTTTGTGGTCAGTGGCAGCGCTGGCAGTTCGACCAGATGAGCCGGTACCATGTAGTCGGGCAGCTTGGCGGCCAAGTTCGAGCGTATGTTATTGAGGTCCAAGGCTGCGCTGCCGCTGCGTGCGACGAGGTAGCCAATGAGCCTGCTGTCTGCTGCCACTTCTTTCAGAACCACAACGGCCTCTGATACATCGGCAGATGACTGCAAGAGTGCCGCTTCGATCTCGGCCAACTCGATGCGAAAGCCCCGCACCTTGACCTGATCGTCAGCACGGCCTACAAACATGATGGCACCATCGTGACGTTGCCTAACGAGATCTCCGGTGCGGTACATGCGCGCGCCGGGCGCGCCAAACGGGCAGGCCACAAAGCGCTCAGCGGTCAGCCCTGCGCGCTTGAGGTAACCGCGTGAAAGGCCTTCACCAGCAACATACAGTTCACCCACGCTGCCAGGGGTGACAGGTAGCAGGTACGGATCAAGCACATAGGTTTCATAGCCAGCGAGCGCTTTGCCAATTGGCAGTTCGGTGTGCTCGGCGTCAGTAGGCGCCAGACTCCACGACGTTGAGAACGTCGTCGTCTCGGTCGGGCCGTATACGTGTGTGAGCCTTTTTTCAGGGTATTTTTCCAGGAAGTTCTGTGCGTACTCGGGCTGCGTAAATTCGCCACCGAAGAGCACCTGATCGATTGATTCAAACACATGCGGGTGTGTCTTGATCGCCGTTTTAAAGAGGGCGCTGGTCAGGAAGATGCTGTTTGCCTTGCTCGCTTGTATGGATTGGCGCATGTGGTCAAGGTCAAGCTTGCCGTGCGCCATGAGGGCAACCGAACCGCCGTTTAGCAGTGGCGCCCAGATTTCAAAGGTGGCCGCATCAAACGCGATCGATGAGACGTGCAGCACGCGGGTGTCGCGGGTGAGCGAGGCGTAGTTCTGCTCGTGGGTCAGTGCGCTGACGTTACGCTGCAGCGTGCACACGCCCTTGGGCACCCCGGTGGAGCCGGAGGTGTAGATCAGATAAGCCGGGTGGTCTGGGTGCAAGGCTGCCAGACGGTGGCTGTCATTGACCTCGGTATCGGGCAGGCTGGCGACGATCTGGCTGGTGACGGGGTCTTGCAGGTTAATCACCGTCAGGCCTTCAGCGGCCTCGAGTTGCGAAATCCGGGCGTGATTGTTGCTGTCGGTCAGAATGATGCGCGCACCGCTGTCGGCGAGCATGAAGCCCAGACGCGCGGGCGGACTGTTGGCGTCAAGCGGCAGGTACGCCGCACCGCTTTTGGCGATGGCCAGGGTGCAGATCACCATCAGCGGCGAACGATCCATGCAGATTGCCACAAAGTGCTCGGGCATGGCTCTGGCGCTGATAAGCCAATGGGCCAGGCAATTGCTTTGCGCGTCGAGCTCGGCATACGTGAGGGTCTCGCTGTTGTCGCTGGCCAGCAAAGCGATCGCATCAGGCGTGGCCTTGGCCTGCTGGGCGAATCGCCAAGCAATGGTCTGTGCAGCGGGGCAACGGCTGACGCTTGGGGTCGGCAGCTTGCCTGCCGCAGTCTGGTAAAGCGGCTCCTCGGGAAGATCGGCCAGCCGTTCAATAACGGCAACAAAACTCTGGACCCACTGCCCGACACTGTCTTGGTCAAAGAGGTCCGCATCAAACACAAAGGCACCAGCCAAGGACCCCTCAGGGGTGGCATCGACAAAGGCAGCAAGGTCGGTCTTTGCGCTAGGCAGCTCAACGCCCTCGTTAACGGTCTTAAAGTGCCCGAGTGCGGGTGGGCCAGACGGTTGATCGGAGAAGGTTAGCGTTGCCTGCAACAGGGGCGTATGAGACATGGAGCGCTCGCTCACGAGCTCCTCGACCACCCGTTCAAAGGGCAGCTCCTGGTCAATGAGTGCGTCTTGCAGTACTTGCTTGACATGCTCGATCAATTGCCGGGCGTTGTCCGCAAGCTCGATGGTCAGCGGCAAGGGCAGCATGTTGACAAAAAAGCCAACCAGGTACTGCGCACCCACTCGGGTACGGTTCGAGACGGGCGAGCCAATCACCACCTTGGGTTGTCCGGAGAGTCTGCTTAGCAACAGCCCGTAGGCGGCCAGCACGACGCTAAAGAGCGTCGTGTCTGCCTGCAGAGCCAGCGTGCGCAGCTTGCTGGTAACGGCTTTGTCCAGCACAAAGGAAACGCTCATGGCATGACGCGCGCGCTCGGCCTCACGCCGGCGATCAAGCGGCAGCAACAACAGCGGCGGGAATCCTGTGAGCCTGTCCTTGACCCGCAAAAGCCGCTCCCCCATGTCCCGCTCAAGGTATCGGTGTTGCCAATTCGCCCAGTCGCTGTATTGCACTGCCAATGGTTCAAAACTCGGCGCACGTCCTTCGAGGGCTGCACTGTATGCCTCATTAATCTCCGTCATCAAAATCGACATCGATTCGCCGTCGCTTGCCTGATGATGCAAGACCATGCACAGAATGAATTCCTCTTCTTCAAGGCGGATCAGTTTGGCCCGTATAGAAACATCGCAGCTTAAGTCAAAGGGCAGATGAGCCTGTGTTTTGACGATACTGAGGGCTTGTGCGTCTCGATCTTTCGAGTCCCGCAAGTCTACGTATTCAAATACATCGCGGTACTCCGAGGGCGTTAATATTCTTCCCATCAAGCTGCCGTCCAAACCCTCAATCATCACCGTCCTCAATGGCTGGTGACGCTCGATCAGCACATCAAATGCGTCGGCCAATGCCTGTTCGTCGATTTTCCCAAAAATCCGCATGACTGCCGGTGTGTTGTAAGTCGATGATGACCCTTGGAGCCGCTCGACAAGCCACAGACGTTTTTGTCCATAAGAGAGCCAAACATGTGATTCATCAATAGTCCCGCAGCCCCGTTCTAACATTGGCTCGGAACTGGGGCTTAATTTGTCTAGCTCTTGCGCCAATGAACTAAGGATAGGGTTTTGCAGAAGGCTCCGTACTGAAATGTTCAGTCCGGTCTCTGCATGAACCAGTGCAACGAGCCGGATGGCCGAGATGCTGTCGCCGCCGATGGCAAAGAAGCTGTCGTCGATGCTCACGCGCTGGTGGCCGGTGACCTGGGCAAACAGTTCGCACAAGAGCGCTTCGTGCGCGGTGCGCGCGGCCCTGAGGTTGGCTGTGCCCATCTCGGGCTCGGGCAGCGCGGCGCGATCGAGCTTGCCGTTGGCGTTCAGCGGCAGCGCGGCCAGGCTCACAAAGGCGCTGGGCACCATGTACTCGGGCAGCACCTGAGCGAGTTGCTCGCGCAGCTGCGCGGGCTCGGGTGTCTGCGCGCCCTGGGCCGCCACGAGGTAGGCCACCAGTCGGGCGGGCTGGCCCGCGCTCTGGCGTGCGATGACGGCGACCTGCGCCAGCGTCTCGAACTGCGCCAAGAGCGCCGCTTCAATCTCGGCCAACTCAATGCGAAAGCCTCGGATCTTGACCTGGTGATCGGCGCGCCCGAGGTAGACCAGTGCCCCGTCACTGCGCCGGCGCGCCAGGTCCCCCGTGCGGTACATGCGCGCACCGGGCGCGCCAAACGGGCAAGCGATAAAGCGCTCAGCCGTCAGCCCGGCTCGACCCAGGTACCCACGCGCCAGACCCGCACCGGCCACATACAACTCACCCACCACCCCATCGGGCACCGGCTCCAAACATGCATCGAGAAGATATGCATTCACGTTGCTGATCGGATAACCGATTGGAATGATTTCGTCCGCTAGAGCCTGATTGCTTTGACCGACCACAACTTCGATGGTGGTCTCGGTTGGTCCGTACAGGTTCCAAAGGGTCGTTGCGGGCAGTTCTTGGAGTAGGATGTTTTGAGTTTGGCGCGGCAGTTGCTCGCCGCCTACCCCGATGTGTCGCACTGAAGCCAATGCTTGGCTGAAGTCTGGCTGCTCAAGCAGTAGTGCGAGCATTGACGGAACAAACTGAACAACACTGACTTGTTGCGTTGAATCAGTTGACACAAATAAGCAGGATCTTTCTGTCCATCGGGTTTTGCCATCACCAGTTGACACCCAGAAATCAGAGGCAATGCCCATTCCCACACGGAGGCGTCAAAGCTCATGCTTGTTTTAAGCAACACGCTATCTTTTTTGCAGTCCAGATTGAGTCTTTCTCTCATCCACAGCATGTGGTTGATGAGAGATGAGTGCATGACGGCCACGGCCTTGGGTGTGCCGGTGGAGCCGGAGGTGTAGATGAGGTAGGCGAGGTGCTGTGGCAGCGGGGGTGAGCGGCGCTCGGAGGGGTTGAGGTTGGTGGGTTCGAGTGCGGCTGTGCGTTGTTGTAGAGCCGGGTCATCGAGCCAGACGGTGGCCTGGGCCGGCAGCGCGAGCTCGGGCTGGCGGGCGTGGGCGCGGCCGGTGGTGAG
>JAJOJF010000039.1 GCA_021208885.1 Burkholderiaceae bacterium | reverse complement strand
TTTCTGTATAACCGCATTGAACACATCTAAATCTTGACTGTGTGGTGCGGTTGTCTTTGCTGACATGGTGGCAACATGGGCAGGTCTGCGAGGTATGTTGAGGATTTACCTTAATCACTTCGCCACCGAGCCAGGCTTGCTTATATTCAAGCATCCGAACAAACATGCCCCAGCCTTGGTCCAGAATCGACCTGTTTAAGCCAGATTTGGCTTTCACCTGTCGACCTGGATTGGCCAGATCGCCTTTGGCGGATTTCGTCATGTTCCTGACCTTCAAGTCCTCAACTATAACCATGGCGTGGTTTTTGCTGATCAGCGTTGAGACTTTGTGCGAGAAATCATGTCTCGCATTGGCGATGCGTTCATGCAGACGGGCTATCTTCCTCTTTAACTTCTGCCGGTTGGCAGAGAACTTCACTTTCTTGCTCAAACGGCGTTGGGCCAAAGCCAACTTCGCTTGCAACTGCCTGAAACTATTCAATGGCTCAATATACGAACCGTCAGACAGGGTCGCAAAGCGATTGACACCCAAATCGATGGCCACCATCGAGGTTGACGGGTGAGGTAGCGTTTGTGGCGACGTTTGGGTTTCATACTCAGTCTGAATCGACACGTACCAGTGCTCGCCTTTACGGCTAATCGTCATGTTTTTGATGTCACCGACCACCTGTCGGCTGTTGCGGTATTTGACCCAGCCAATCTTGGGCAGGTATGCCCGATTGGCTTTCTCATCGAGCTTGCAACCTTGCGGGTAGCGAAAGCTGTCACTTGAACTACCACTGGCCCCACCCCCAGCACCACCACCCGCGCCTTTCTTTTTAAAACGAGGGATGCGCTTGAGTGGCTGTGTCTTATCAAAGGCATCGCTAAACGCGCGGGCCAAGTCTTTGAGGGTTTGCTGCAACGGCTGGGAATGCGCGGATTTCAAGAATCCATATTCCTCGGACTGCTTCCACAGTCCAAGCCAATACACCAGCTCAAAGTACCAAAGCAATGGCTGCTTGTTCTCAAGGCGAGACAGATTTAACGCAAGCGCTTTATTCCAGACAAAGCGATTGGCACCGGCAAATTCAACCATCTGTTGCGCTTGCTCTGGGGTGGGATTTAGCCTGAATTTAAAGGCCTTTCGAATCACTGTCATAATGACAAGTATTGTACCAAAGGGACTTGACCTATGGCAGCCAATCATGATGCCATTACAATCGACACTTGCAAAAAATCACACCAACAAGCTTCGCCCGCGCGTACATCCCCGTCCTGAAGAACGGGGCTTTACGCGCTGGATGGTAATCCACAGACGCTTGGCAAACCCACACGGTATCGACTTGATTCAACCCATGACTGACACACCAACTAGCGCAGCAGACAGCTTACCCAAGAGTTTTGAGCCGGCCGAGATTGAAAGCCGCTGGTATCCAAAATGGGAGTCCTCCGGTTATTTCCAGGCTGGACAACACGTCACTGGCGCAGATCCGAACCTGCCGCCCTACGTCATTCAATTCCCCCCGCCAAACGTCACTGGCACCCTGCACATGGGGCATGCCTTTAACCAGACCATCATGGACGGGCTAATCCGCTATCACCGCATGCGCGGACAAGACACTGTCTTTGTGCCTGGCACGGACCATGCGGGAATTGCCACGCAGATTGTTGTCGAACGTCAGCTCGATGCGAAAAATATCAGCCGCCACGACCTTGGCCGAGAAAAGTTCACCGAGAGAGTCTGGGCGTGGAAAGAGGAGTCTGGAGGCACCATTACCCGTCAAGTCAGGCGTTTGGGAGCCTCAGCTGACTGGCCGCGTGAATACTTCACCATGGATGAGCGCATGTCCAAGGGGGTGGTCGAGACCTTTGTGCGCTTATTCGAAGAAGGCCTGATCTATCGTGGCAAGCGTCTGGTGAACTGGGATCCCAAGCTACTGACAGCCGTTTCGGACCTTGAGGTGCAATCGGTCGAGACTGAGGGGTCGCTCTGGCACATCTGCTACCCATTTGTCGATGGACCGCAGACTATCGAGGAAGATGGTCAAACAAAAACGCTGCGCGGCCTGACCATTGCCACTACTCGACCCGAAACCATGCTGGCTGACGGTGCACTTTGTGTACACCCAGACGACAAGCGCTACGAGCACCTCGTGGGCAAGATGGTTGACCTGCCCTTATGCGACCGACAGATCCCCATCATCGCTGATGACTTCGTGGACATGGCGTTCGGCACCGGTGTCGTCAAAATCACCGGCGCCCATGACTTTAATGACTACGCCTGCGCCATGCGCCACAACCTGCCCTTGATTGTGATTTTCACGCTCGATGCCAAGGTCAACGACAACGGTCCAGCCCAGTTTCGCGGCATGGACCGTTTCGAAGCTCGTGAGGCTGTGGTTACAGCACTGAAAGAACAGGACTTTTTGGTCAAAGTAGAGCCCCACAAAATGATGCAACCCCGGGGTGACCGCACTGGCGTGGTGTTAGAGCCCATGCTGACTGATCAGTGGTTTGTGGCAATGAGCAAACCTGCGCCTGAAGGCACGCTGCACCCTGGCAAGTCAATTACCGAGGTGGCACTCGAAGTGGTGCGAAACGGGCAGATCGAGTTTTTCCCGTCAAACTGGACCACAACCTATAACCAGTGGCTAGAGAACATTCAGGACTGGTGTATCTCGCGCCAACTCTGGTGGGGCCACCAAATCCCGGCTTGGTACGGTGAGAACGGTGAAGTCTTTGTGGCCAGAAGCGAAGCCGACGCAAGGGCTCAAGCTCAGGCAGCAGGCTATACGGGAACATTGACCCGTGACCCGGACGTGCTCGACACCTGGTTCTCGTCGGCTTTGGTGCCATTTACAACCATGGGCTGGCCCGACAAAACACCAGACCTGGCTAAATATCTGCCCTCCAGCGTGCTGGTCACCGGCTTTGACATTATTTTCTTCTGGGTCGCCCGCATGGTCATGATGACCACTCACCTGGTCGGCGAAGTGCCGTTCAAACATGTGTATGTGCATGGCCTGATTCGCGACGCGGAAGGCCAGAAGATGAGCAAGTCCAAGGGCAACACACTAGACCCGGTTGATCTTATCGACGGCATTGATCTCGAATCCTTGGTCGCTAAGCGCACCTATGGGCTTATGAACCCCAAACAAGCGGAAAGTATCGAAAAAACTACCCGCAAACATTACCCAGGGGGGATTCCGTCATTTGGCACGGACGCCCTGCGCTTTACGATGGCTGCCTACGCATCGCTAGGGCGCAACATCAATTTTGACTTAAAGCGTTGCGAAGGCTATCGCAACTTCTGCAACAAGCTGTGGAACGCGGCTCGATTTGTGCTGATGAACACGGCCGACTACGTGCCAACCGGTCAGCCAGTTAAGTGCCAGAGCCTGCCCGAGCGCTGGATTCTGACGCGCCTGCAATCAGTCAAGCAAGAGGTTGCGAAAGGATTTGCCGACTATCGCTTTGACAATATCGCCAATGCGCTCTACCACTTTGTGTGGGATGAGTACTGTGACTGGTACCTTGAGCTAGCCAAGGTTCAAATTCAGTCTGGCGATGCTGACGCTAAACACGCCTGTCAGGCAACTCTGATTGAAGTGCTCGAGGAAGTGTTGCGACTGTTGCACCCCATCACTCCCTTTATCACCGAGGAGCTCTGGCAAAAGGTGTCGCTCGTGGCTGGGACACGCAAAACGTCCGAAGACACTAGCGTGAGCATACAACCCTACCCCGTGGTCAATGAGGCGCTGTTCGATTCTGTTGCTGAAAATGAATTTGCCAGCCTCAAGGCTCGCATTGAGGCTGTTCGGGCGCTTCGCAGCGAGATGCAGCTCTCGCCTGCCGAGCGTGTGCCACTGGTTGCTCAAGGTCCACAAGACAGCTTAAAGGCGCAAGCGCCCTACCTCGCATTTCTGGCAAAGCTCGCGAGTGTCGATGTGGTTGATGCCCTGCCTGAAGACAGTGGTGCGCCAATTCAAGTCGTGGCTGACACCCGTTTGATGCTCAAAGTCGAAATCGATGTTGAGGCAGAAAAAGTGCGCCTGGACAAGGAAATCGCAAGACTTCAAACCGAGATTGCCAAAGCCAACGGCAAGTTGTCTAACGAGTCGTTTGTGCAGAAAGCCCCGCCACAAGTAGTCGCCCAGGAGAAAGAGCGTGTGGCCAACTTCACTGACACCCTACAAAAGGTACAAGCGCAGCGAGCACGGTTAGGCTAGTTCGTTCGGATTGACATCCAGGCAAAAGCTACGCTCGGGCCTGGCTTGCCAAAAAGGCTTCGTCTTTTTCGCTTAGCCAGCCAGCAGCGCGGGCCTTATCAATGAGGTCTGGTCGCTTGGCCAACGTCAGTGCCAGCGATTGCTCGCGGCGCCAGCGCGCAATCTTGTCATGATGACCAGACTTCAACACCTCGGGGATGCCTTGACCTTGCCAAACTTCAGGGCGCGTGAAGTGTGGACTATCAAGCAAGCCCGACAGGCTATTTTGAAATGAGTCCTGATCGTGAGATTCTTGCTGCATAGCACCGGGTAGCAGGCGCACCGCCGCATCGAGCATTGGCATCAACGCCGGTTCTCCGCCCGAGACCACGAAGTCCCCAACAGACCAACAGTCATCGACATGCCGATCGATAAATCGCTGATCAATGCCCTCATAGCGCCCACAAATGATGATTGCTCCGGGAGATTCGGACAGCGATTGGGCACAGGCCTGATTAAAACGCTTGCCAGATGGTGCGAGCAGCACCACCGGAACCGAGTCACAGCGATCAGCTCTAGCTGCATCAAGCGCGTCAGCCAGAGGTTGCGCCAGCATCACCATGCCAGGGCCGCCCCCGTACGGGCGATCATCAACGGTGCGGTGCACGTCGTGTACGTAGTCACGCAAGTTCCAGGTCTTTAATTGCCACAAACCCCGGTCGTGGGCACGCCCCGTGATGCCGGTCTTGCTTAAAGGGTCAAAGTACTCGGGAAACAGCGTCAGAATGTCAATGCGCATGAGAATTGTCTTGATTATTTGACGAATTGATGGACATCAGCACAACTTCCCACCATGGCGCGCAAACAGCGACTCTCTGGATGCCGATTTGGCTGCTGTGCCAAGCGAGCACCCTTAGGCAACGCCCTCATCTGGGTCATCCGGCTTGTTGTTGCCCGAAAACATGGCCCAGGCACCGACCGCCAAGGCTGCCACCGAAATCCAGCGAACGGCCTTGAATCGCCGATTGGACAATACAGTCGTCAAAATATAGGGATATCGCGTCACCAAGCGCAAGCTGCGCGATACAACACCTTGCAGGTTACCCGGCAAAAGACGCCCGACAGCCACGCGCGGATCCAGACTATCGACCAAGCCGCCGGCATGCTTGGCAATGGTACTGCGCTCAATGGCCGCACGAGCACGCAACATTTCGATGCGAACGGCACGCTCAAATTCTGCGTTGTGCTTGACTGTCATGGTTTGTTGTCCTCACGCTCGGCATCATGCTTGGCCACACCTTGCTGAGCTAGCAACCGCATATCACGTTGCAATTCCTCGATAGTGACTGCAAACGGGTTTAAACCACCAGCACGAATGCGCTGCCTGACCTGCCACAGTAGTGTCGCACCGACAATAGCGTAAACAAGACATAGAGCCAGCACAACCCAATCCCGATAAGGCGTATCCCATGCCAGGACAATAATCAGCAGCGTAAACAGTGCCAGGGCAAATAACAGCGCAAGCAAGCCCACGACCCACAAGGCCAAAAGCCTCGGCAGATCTTCTCGCGCTTGCTGCCACTCCAAGCCAAAGAGTTCAACCCGGGTTGCAATGGCCTGAACCAAATCAGCGGACAGGCCCTTAACGCTGTTGCGTATTGACATTAGCGGCGCGCAATCAACAAACCAAGCAGAAGGCCAGCAACGCCGGCGATAGTAGCAGCCTGCCAAGGACGCTCATGCACATAATCGTCTGTCACCCGTACGGCCTGCCGACCACGGTCTAGCAAAGAGTCCTGCACATCATGCAAGGCCAAGCGGCTGCGACGCAGAGTTTCCAAGGCTTGCTCACGCAGCTCCTCAGCTTTCTCACCGCCGGTGCTAGCAGCCTCACGCAAGAGATCTTCGGCTTCATCCAAGGCGTGCTTGATGGGATCAACCAGACGGGCTTCGTGTTCAGTTTCAGATACTTTACGTCGTGTTGCCATGATGGACTCCTTGTTTAGACTATTGTTGTTTCCATAGTAGACCGCTTTTTACTATGACAAAGCAAGCCAACCTTTAGTTCAGTGATCACAAGCGGTTAATCGAACGATTGGTCCAATGGCAAGTCGAACGATCAGGTTGACTACTGGCGATTAAAAGTCACGCGGCCAGTGCGTCTCTACCGTACGTTTTTCCAAGTCAATAGCACCCACGTGGGCTGCCACAAACGGCACCAATGAGTAGACAGGTTTGCCTTTGTCGTCGAGCCGATCAACCCGTTGATCTTTACTTTGATCGCCAGATTGATCGTCTACCACGCTCTGCTGCCTGACAACAAGAATCGGATGTGCCGGGTTGTCTTGAACTGACTCGATAACACCCAAGTGCTCAATTGGGCCATCAGCATCGGTTGTGACTGAACAAC
This sequence comes from Burkholderiaceae bacterium, assembly GCA_021208885.1. Lineage (GTDB taxonomy): Bacteria > Pseudomonadota > Gammaproteobacteria > Burkholderiales > Burkholderiaceae_B > Algicoccus. Next base: position 86,821 of record JAJOJF010000039.1, on the reverse strand, counting down.
CGATGAGGTCTACCCAGTAGTACTCGTTGTTATCAAGCTTGGGAAAGGCGCTGCGTGGCACTAGAACTGTTTTGCCCTTTAGTGCCTCGGCCTCGTCACGATCGTTTAGACCTTTGACACAAGCGATCCAGTTCGAGCCGTGTGGTTTGGCCCACACCAAGCTAACGCCAACCGGGGGGGCTTGGGAGCCTTTGGATGCCTGCAATGGAGTAGCCGGTGAACGCAACCACCAGCGCTTGCTCGCGCCTAAGGCCTGAGAATCTGAAGAAAAGGGCTGGACTTTAATCCAGCCCTTGATGCCGTGCGCCCCGAGAACTCGACCCAGTTCGACCAAGTTGGCTGGCGCACTTTGAGAAGTAGAGTCAGTCGTTGCTTTGGTCTGGGTCGGTGTTTTTTTGTCCAAACTCATCGACCTAGCCAGCGCGTCTGAAAAAACTTCTAAAACAATTAGGCAGCAACCTGCTTGCTGTACTCTTTGACCAAGCGAGCGACAGAGGGAGACAACTGAGCGCCAACACCTTGCCAGTAAGTTACGCGATCCATTGCGATGCGCAGCTTCTCGTCACCGTCGCCAGCAACGGGGTTGTAAAAGCCAACACGCTCGATGAAACGACCGTCACGACGGTCGCGCGAATCAGTTGCAACCAGGCTATAAAACGGGCGCTTCTTTGAGCCGCCGCGAGCCATACGAATCACCACCATAGGTAATCTCTTCTAAAAAATGGGTAACAAAATTTGGGCTAAGCCATAGATTCTAGCACGGTTCACGCTCGTCGTTGCAAGTAATGGTGCACCTTTTCACCAACATCCTTGTGGGCTAACAGCGGATTTCCCGTTTGTCGGCAGAACGCATCAAAGTCTTGCTTGGCCTTGCGGTCGGTGGTGATAACCTCCAACACCTGCCCGGGCTCAAGCGTTGAGAGCGCTTTCTTGGCCTTCAGAATCGGCAGCGGGCATTCGAGGCCGGTGGCGTCAACAGTGGCTGCCGGATGGTTCAAATCGATCTCGCTCATGAACCTCTTACCCTTGCACTTTGCTTTCAATCCAGGCAGGCACGGACTGCAAGGCCGCTGTCAGCTTGGCTGGTTCCGTGCCGCCACCCATCGCCATGTCAGGGCGCCCACCGCCTTTGCCGCCAACCTGACTTGCCACATGCGACAGCAAATCGCCTGCCTTGACCTTGTCCATCAAGTCCTTGGTGACACCTGCGACCAAGCTGACTTTGTCGTCGGCCACTGTCGCTAGGACCACCACGCCAGATTGCAGTTTGTCTTTAAGCTGATCAACCATGGCACGCAGGCCCTTGGGGTCAGCACCGACCACATCATGCGCCAACACCTTGATGCCGGCAATCACTCGCGCCTGGTCGGCTAACGCAGCGCCCGCACCGGCACTCAACTTAGCCTTGGTTTGGGCGAGTTCACGCTCGGTGGCTTTTAACTGCTCTTGCAAATGCGCAACTCGGCTAGCCGCATCAGATACCGTCGACTTAACCATCGCGGCAATTTGAGCAGCAGTCGCATTCAGCGACTGAGCCCAATGCAAGACGTTGTCCCCTGTAATGGCCTCGACGCGGCGAACACCGGCGGCAACACCAGACTCCGAGACAATCTTGAAAATCCCGATATCACCTGTACGTGCCACGTGCGTGCCGCCACACAGCTCACGCGATGAACCGATATCGAGAACGCGCACCGTGTCGCCATATTTCTCACCAAACAAAGCAACTGCACCCGATTTCACAGCATCGTCAAACGCCATGATACGGGCATCAGTGGGCTCATTGGCCAGAATTTCTCGATTAACAATCTCTTCGACTTTGGCAATCTGCTCAGCAGTCATGGGCGCATCGTGCGCAAAATCAAACCGGGTCTTGTCCGGGTCAACCAGAGAGCCTCGCTGCTGCACATGCCCCCCTAAAACTTCCCGCAATGCCTTGTGCATCAAATGCGTAGCCGAGTGGTTGCGCACCGTGCGAGCTCGACGCAAAGTGTCAACGCTCGCTTTGACCGCCTGTCCGATTTTGAGGGGGGCGCCAGATAGCTGGCCATGGTGACCAAAAACGCCGGCCTGAATCTTTTGCGTGTCAGTCACCGCAAACTTCCCGCCTTCAAACGAGATCACTCCGGCGTCACCGACTTGGCCGCCCGATTCAGCATAAAACGGCGTCTCATCGAGCACCACGACAGCTTGCTGGCCAACTGCAATTTCATCAACTGGCGTTCCATCCACGTAAAGCGCTACCACCTTAGCGTCCCATGTCAGTGCATCATAGCCATGAAACACCGTTTGCTCGCCCTCGTAATGCAACCCGTCAGCAGACTTAAATCGACCAGCCGCACGAGCCTGATCGCGCTGCCTGGTCATCGCATCGTCAAATCCAGCCATGTCCACTTCAATGGATTTCTCGCGACAGATATCAGCAGTCAAATCAACCGGAAACCCGTATGTGTCGTAAAGCATAAAGAGTGTCTGGCCATCTAGCGTTTGGCCAGCCCCAAGACTGGCAAGCGCTTCGTCCAGTATCCGCATGCCATTTTCCAGAGTCTCGCCAAAGCGCTCCTCCTCTTGCAACAAAACCCTAGAGACGCGCTCAGCGTTATTGGCAAGCTCCGGATAAGCAGCGCCCATCTCAGCCACCAGATCGCCAACCAAACGATAGAAGAAAGGCTTGGACTGCCCAAGCTTGTAGCCATGACGCAAGGCGCGACGAATGATCCGGCGCAGGACGTAGCCACGACCTTCGTTACTCGGAATCACACCATCGACGACCAGAAACGAACACGCGCGAATGTGATCAGCGATCACCTTGAGTGAGTTATTGGCTAGATCCGTGCAACCCGTTTCGCGTGCAGCAGCCTTGATCAGATGCTCAAACAAATCGATTTCATAGTTTGAGTGCACATGCTGCAGCACCGCAGCAATACGCTCAAGACCCATACCCGTGTCCACGCAGGGCTTGGGCAGCGGATGCATGACGCCATCACTGTCACGATCAAACTGCATGAACACCAGGTTCCAAATCTCTATGTAGCGGTCGCCATCTTCTTCTGGCGATCCGGGCGGACCACCCCAGACCTCGGGACCATGGTCATAGAAAATTTCCGAGCAAGGTCCGCACGGACCGGTGTCGGCCATCTGCCAGAAGTTGTCCGACGCATAACGCGCGCCTTTGTTGTCACCAATTCGAATGATGCGCTCGGTTGGCACACCCACTTCCTTGGCCCAGATATCGTAAGCCTCATCATCTTCGTGATAGACAGTTACCCACAATTTTTCTGTCGGCAACTTATAGACTGTGGTCAACAGTTCCCACGCGTAGTGGATGGCATCGCGCTTGAAATAGTCACCGAAGCTGAAATTACCCAACATCTCGAAAAATGTGTGGTGCCTCGCCGTGTAGCCCACGTTTTCTAGGTCGTTGTGCTTGCCACCGGCCCGAACACTGCGTTGAGATGACGTTGCCCGCGAGTAGTTACGGGTCTCCTGGCCAGTAAAAACATCCTTGAACTGCACCATGCCCGAGTTAGTAAATAACAAGGTCGGGTCGTTGCCCGGCACCAACGAGGACGATGGCACAATCGTGTGCCCTTTGCTTTCGAAGTATTTAAGAAACTTCTCACGAATTTCAGAGACTTTCATCGACACGCCGCCAAATCCAAATTTGATGTCCGGATTATAGGCGCAGGCAGGCGTAACCATCCTCCAATTCCACGGGACCGACTCGTTGGCGGTCGCCACCGAAGCTTAATGGGGCGAAGCCATCTGGGCATCTACAAAACGGCCCACCACCAAAAATTTGCCAAAGACCCGAGATGCGCATCAAGGCCCGAGCCAAACCCGCTTGGTCATCCGGTGGGATGCAAGCACGTAAATGATCATGTTTTTCACTCACCGTTTGCCATTGTCCGTCTCGACAAACATAGAGCTTGCCCTCAGGGCCCAGCATAACTGTGCCATCTGGGTGGCAAGTGGCGCTGACATTGGCCAGACGACCAATTTGCACACCCCCAGCCAAATTGACCTGGCGAGACTCATTTAGCCTGACGTAAGGTGGGGGCTTATCCGCACGCCAGCCGAGCAACCCAATGGTTCCATTAGCTAGCAAGACTCGATCAGCCAGGGGATTAGCTAGCCGCAAAGCAGCCCCAGCAAGCCAGCCTGGTGCCAAATCTGTTACGGCCAGGCCCTCGCCCTGCAATTCTGCAAGCATTGCGCTCGGGTGTGGGGTCTGGCTGTCGGATTTAGGCAACGCCAACAACAACACCATGACCGGGCAGGTGTCATCTGCGCATCTTTTTTCGCTAACGAGTCGCATCAACCTGATCTCGTAGGGCATTCTGTCAGGCGCTGCTAGGGCCTGCGGCAGCCAGCCACGCTGTTTGAGCATATCAAGCCAGGGCTGCACAGGTGACAAGGCATTAACTGGCAGCGCGGCAAACAATCCGCCGGCGGGCCAAGCATTGGCATCGTCATGTTCCAGAGCCTTGGCAATGGCACCTGCCACTGAGCGCAGCCAATGTGCATGGCCTTGGGCCGCCAGACGCTCGGCGCGCTGATTGAATTCGCCCGCTGCCCAAACCGCCGCCAACATGGCCAATGCCGCCACAACCATCCATTCAACTAGGGCCTGCCCGCGTTGGCCTAGCCATTTGCTTTGTGCCTGAGCCACCCCTGCCTCACTGAAACACAAACACAAAATGATTGCTGTCGCCTCGCTCGCACTGCGCGTCTGCGAGTACCGGTTGGTAAGCCATGGGTGGCACAGCAAAATCATTTTTAACCATCACCGCACCACCCCTGCCCTCGATGGAGATCTGACTGGCCATGCGCTGTAGCGTGGTAGCCAACACGGGGCATGCTGCATGGTTGACGTGATCGAGCGTCAAGCTAAAGGCTGAGCCGGCGGATTGGTCGGGTGCGGCAACAGGAGCGACCTTAAGCTCGCCATGGTCAAGAGCTCCCTGCCCACCCAGACCATGGGCGACGAGTGCATTATTGCCCTCGCCCCGAATCACCAGGGCCGAACTGCCCCGCACGCCATTGACCAGCACGCGACGATTGATGCTGGCATACGGTGTGTCACTGCCGCCAATGGCAGCGACCTTCATGCGCGCCACAAACCGTTGCAAGTCGGCGGCGACCTTCGGTACTTTGTTTTCCACCACGTAGTCCTGCAGTGCGGGTATGCCAACGACTGCCAGAATCACCATCAATGCGGTCACAATCGAGACCTCGACAAGCGAGAAACCACGCTGCTTGCCTTTGCCGGGTGTCTTTAACTGGCGGGCAATCAAGCGTCTCACCAGAAAGGCCTCTAGACGCAGCAGTGGTTTAAACAAGTAAAAACAAAAAGTATTCAAGCTCATATCGAATCCTTAAAACGGTTGTTGTGTGTATTGATCAAGACAGGCTGTAGAAAAGCGTCAAGCCTTGGCGTAGCTCCTCAATGGCGCGCAAATGCCAAAACCCCACCGCCATTACGCAGGCCAACGCAGTCATCAGCAGCACCCAACGCAGCACCAGTGCTCGACGGGCCATCTGGCTTTTGAGCAACTGGCCGATAACACCAGAGGCTGTCCCCAGACCCTGAGCCAGCCCATGCACCCGGACTGCATCCACAAATCGCCACCAGACATCATCAGCCAACAAGCCAGTGTTCAGACTTGTCAACGCATCGGCGCCAGCGTCAAGCTGCATCACCATACGATTCAGGTGATCATTGAGCCAACGGCTCGCAAAGCGCTGCTGGGTGGCCAAGACCGTTCGCAACGACACGCCACTAGGCGACAAAGCGTTAAGCAACGTGGCCGATCCAGTCAGAAACCGCATGGCATTTAAGTCCCGGTAGAGCCGCCATATACCAAGACGGTCCAGATACCGGCGCACTGGACCCGTCAGGCCAGTCAACGACCACCACAACGCAGCAATACCAACTCCAAACGCTCCAATCCAGCCGAGCCAGTAACTTTTGATGCCAGCAACCCAACCCAGCAATCCCTTCAAAGCTGGACCGTAATAAGTCACTGGCACGTTGCCAAAAGCCCCTGTCAGTCGTGGTGCAGTCCAAAGCGGCATGACAAACAGACAAGCCAGCGCCACAAAGGCAGCCACCATCCCTACTGCGATCGTCTGCCAGAAGTTGCCCGTGCAATCATTCCAGAGCCGGACTTGCGTCGCCATGCTTTTGAGGGTTTGCACCAGCGCAGCCTGGCCAGCATCTTGTGCCAGCGAAATCGTCTGTAGATCTGATGCAGGCAAGGTACCTTGCCAGGTGTAGACCAGATCACCGCCACTAGCCGCGTAGCGGGCAGCCCACCAGGCCGCTAGCTTTCCACGCGCTGAACCATAGCCGTGGCGCCAACTGTCTTGCTCAAAAGTCAGCAGCAAAGTCTGCTCTAACGCCCTGTTGTCAAGCAGATGGCCCAGAAACTCGTAGTAGTCAGCGCGCTGCCGCGCAAAACGCCACGCCGAGATTCGCAAGCCGAGCGAAATCGAGTCAACAAGAAAATCTTTAACGCCAAGCATCTGGGCCATTAGGCAGCCTCCTGCAGTGCAGGTGCAAACCGGCACACATAGTCACGCGGGTCGATTCGGCCAGCATGTAAGTGCCCAGCAGCCACTTGAGCAACTGGCTGATACCCAGACAACACGGAATCCGCCGAACCCGCATCGATTTGCCAGCGGGCCACCTGCCTGCCTAGTGCTTCAGTTGCCAACGCCGGGTAGAACGTTGCAATCGTTGCAGGCTCAAGCATTTCCGCAATCAGCAGCCTTGATCGGTAACCAACACTTTGGGCATCGTCGGGGTTCTGGCATTCAGAACAGCCTGCGGGATCTCGAAAGCGCCAGCTTTGCCAGTTGCCACCCGTTGCCCGGGCCAATGCCTCAAGCCAGATGCGTTTGTCTTGTGTGCTGATCGCACACTGGCCAGGCAAATCATCGTCGGATTCGAGCCACTGCCTTGACTCTCGAGCACAATTCGGACACAACTGCTTGAGCAAGATCTGGTAGACGAGCAGCTTTACAAAGCCGGGCATAGCCAACAAGCTCTCGGGCACACCAATAAGCGCTGAACTCAGACGAGTCAGAATCTGTAGCGCCGATGATGCATGCACTGTACTGTAGACATTGGTGCCTGCCAGCACCAAGTCGACCACAGCCTGCCCGCCTAGCCTATCGCGCAACTCACCAATCAGAACATCATGGGCAGCGCTGCGCTTGATAGTTTTGAGCTTGCTGGCAAGCTGGTCCGATGCGGCTTGCTGCTCGAAACCCGCAACAGGACACTGCAAGGCATTGTCGATGACGTATTCAACGGGATCCTCCAAAGTAATGACTTTGCGAGTTGGAGGAATCAGCTTCATCAATGCGGCTAAAGAAGTTGACTTACCGGAGCCAACCAAGCCAGCAAAGACCACCAAGCCTCCATGGCCGTGGGTTGCTCTTAACAATCGCGCGTATTGCTCGCGCTCATAACCTAGCGCATCAAGCGATGGCGGCTGTTGCCAGCAAATGCGGTTTAACAACCGCCAGCACACACTGACACCGTTCTGAACCACGATCGAGGCCCATCTCAAGCCAACCGATTCACCGGCGATCAGGCGCTCAAAGCGGCCTTGCTGCTCGCACGTTAGATCAAACACTGCACCATTGCCACCTTGAACAGTCATCCAGCTCACCGCCAGCAATTCATGCACCACTTGCGTTGACAACTGACTAAACTGCATTGGCCTGACACAGCAACCGTTGATGGTGAAGGCGACATCAGCGCAGGCTTGGGTATGGCGAATAGTCAGATGAATATCGCTGGCATCAGACTTCAGGGCCCAGCCAATCAGATCATCAAGCAACGAAATCAGGACATGCTTGGGTGTGCTTGCTGTCATGCCCATACTCAATGGGTTGCTTTTGCCGCGGCGCAGACTCCGGTTCAACTCACCTAGCCGAGCGGGAGGGACGATCTGGCGTGACGGGCTCGCAATGATCATGCCGAGTTGTGCAAGTGCCAACACCAGCGCTCTGGCTTGATCACCGTACGCATGCTCGGCAAGCACCCAAACCTGTGCTTTGCCATCGGGAAGGCGAACCGGACACATACGGCTTGCGATTTGCTCATCGTCAATGTGCAGCCGATCGAACAACAGCTCAACGGCCTCTAGGCTCAATCCAGTCTGCACGCTAAGTACGCCCACCGTCTCATTCATCAGGTTTTCTCCGACTTTGAGCACAGTGGCATCGCCAAGTGCGCGCCTCACGAACCGACCCTCGACATGCAAACGGTCTCGAGTTTTGCGCCATGGAAAAACGACACACATGGCGGATCAATGTTTCGTAGCCTCACCGAATTTGTCTGGGGGTGTAACGGGTGCCTGCGCCCTTGCTCAAACACGACTTCACGGCCATTCAATAAAACCGTGGCCCGCAACTGCGGCACAACACCATAAATCGAAATTAGCGATGGCTTAGGACGCGCCCGCGCCACCACTTTGCTTTTTTGCGCTTGCCACTTGGCGAGAAAGTCGCTCTCGGCCTTCATCATGGCTAGCACAGTCAAGGGTTTGATAGCCTGCCCGCCTGCGGCATTTGCATGGACCGACATTGAAGGCATTGCCAACAACATGCATCCCCAGACAACAACAACCTTAAACACTTTAGTTTGTATCAAGCCAATCTCCTTTTAAGTTCAACATCAGATAGCCATAAATTTGATCGATTTGCGCCCCATGAACGATTGCGAGATCAGCCTCGTGCCAGCGCAACGGCAAACTCAATTGACCCACCCGCTCGAAATGTCGTAACGCCACTCGAATGGTCACTGAACGGCTTGAAACCATTGCCTCAGGCATCGCTGCTTGCTCGACGCCAGCATTCAATACACCTTCGTCAGGCGCTGCGCGATAAAGCCCAGCCTTGGCTGAACCGACCTCGATTGCGGCAGTGCGGGAACTCAGGCGTTGCAACTGAGTCAAGCCAAACACTCGGCTAACCCGATGATGTGGCGCCAAAATTTGCATGGGCAAATTAACTGCGCGCTTTAGGCTGGCTCGATCCAACGAATCAGGCTCAAATGTCCAACCATCAGGAATATGACGTATGAGACCCTCGTTATGAGCCGTGAGCAGGCGACGTTTGTAGCTCGCCTTGCACAACCCTGTATCCTGATCTATGCGACAGTTCACTGCCTCCAGAATCCAGCCCTCCGGATCAACCGGCAGCGCTTGCCAAGCCTGCACCAAAGCCTCTAGGGATTGCGCTCGATGTATTCGCACAACTGGTGGGCGTTGCGCTGGCAACGGGTCATTCTGGGAAATGACAGGAAGCTCTTCCTGACTCAACCACTCGGTATAGACAATGAACACAGCCAATGCCAGAGCCAGCAGACCAAAGATCACCCACGGCAGATCGACATGAACCGTGGGCAACCCAGAAAACCTGCATTGCTTGTGCAAACCACCTTGCAAAAAAGGAGGGCAAAGGCCTTGATCTTGCTCATCATCGACTTGCCACCGAAGCGTTTCGTACGCAATCGTCTCATAACGATCACGCAACGCTTTAAGGCAAGCTTCGGCTTCATCGAGCGTGTCAAACCAGCGGTCGGTATCACTCAACACGCTACCCTGGCTTGACGCGACCAACCAAAAACCAACCTCTGGAATCTCCAAACACAGCGCATGCACACCCTCTGGGTGCGCTCGGGCAAACGCCACAGCCGCGCTAGCGGCGCGCCGATTGACCGCTGTGACATCACTCGATGACTGCACGCCAATCAAGCGAACAACCCCGCCATGATTGACTGCCCAACGAAACCCCTGTTGGCGCAAATTACGCTGCATGGCACGCTGCCCTTTAGAGCCCAGCACAGGCAACCATCGCATGCCAAACACCCACATCGTCCGACTTTTGGGATCGCACCAATGCCAGGTGCGTGCGTTAGCAGACAAGCTGTGGCTCACCGAATCGAACTCGCCTTTAACCACCGTCTTGCACCTGTGCTGTCACAAAAATCAGGGTCATGGTGCTTTGACGACTGACGTCATCGTTCCCGCCAAACACTTTAGGTGCATTCGGTGAGCGCCGCAGTTGCGTGACCTCGTTTGCTTGCTGCTCAAACCCCGCGATGAGCGTTGGTCGACCCGGGTACAGAACCACCTGTTGCACGGTGCCATTGCCGCGCAGATCTAACTGCTGGATCTGCACAGCACTCTGGTTGCCACCAAAGGTCAAGGTCTTGAGCGGCATGGCCACTGTGTCATCAAAAGACACTGACAACAACACCTGACCATCGTCTTGAACATCTGGCACCAACGTAAGAAAGGCCCCAACAGTCTCTCTTTTTTGGCTCACGGCAATCCCGGGCAAAGCATTTTGTGTGCCTTTATCGCCACTGCTGTTTGCAACTGATTTCACCTGGTCGACATAGGTGAAGGTTGAACGAACGGCATGTGTGACCGGGCGACGGTTAAGAGTCATAACAGGCACTGTTGTGTGACGAACCACATCGGCATAACGCGAGACGGCCTTTAGCAATAGACTGCCGCTTAATCCTTGAACGCCAGCTGCGCCAGTGGCTTTCATCATGGTTGGCGCAACCGCTGAGGAAGCGCCCATGAAATCCAGATTGCCAAGCTCTGATGCCAATGCAAGCTGCCAATCAATGCCCTGCTCGTGACGTTGGTCGCGCGTGACAGTGATTTGCTCAAATACAAGTCGCACTCGACGACTCAATTGCCGATTGAGCCGTTCCAAATATTGCGCCACGGCATCAAGCGCTTTGGGTGTGTCTGTGATGACAATTGAATTCAAGCTACCCGGCTGCGCGGCGACCACAGCAGCCCGGGTAAGAAATGGCTCGAGTTGTTTGACAATATCTGGTACAACCGCTTGGTTAGGCAGCATCAATTCGGTATGTGCCGCACTATCGAAGCCTTGATTGTTCTGACTGCTTGACTTGCCCAGCCGCATATCTGACTTAGCACCAACCGACAGTGCCCTGACGTCAAACACCCGGGTGCGCGTGCGGTAGAACTCCAGTGCTTTGCCATCAAATTGCCAGTGCACTTGGTGCGTGGCGGCAATGTGATCCAGAATCCGGGGTAAAGACTGTGTGCCAACTGGCATATTGGCGTGCACTTGTGCACCGATCAGACCACCGGTTGCAATCGCAGCCAAGCGCGGCATGAAATGCTCAATTGGCAAGAGCGCATCCGGATTGACACGAACGGGTATCCCGGTAGCCTGGGCGATTCGACCGGCGATTTCAGTCAACGACTTGGGTTGATTGGCAAATATCAGGGTGGTTTTCACGTCTGTGCGCAGCGCCATGGGTAAATCGAATTCCCTTGCCAAAGGCATTGGCTTGCCCGACACCCAGGGTTTGTGCACACGCGTATCGGCACGATCAACTTCAGCAGCCTGGGTCACTTGTTGCTCGAAATGCTTGACCGTTTGTTGCACAGACTGACGGTTATGCCTTGCGTAATCGCGACTTTGTCGGCTCAGATCATCAATAGCGCATCCAGACAGCAAGATACAAGCCAGCAAAGTCAAGGTTGGGGGTGCTTGGACCAATATCATGGCCGGTCTCCTTGCTGCGCCATGGGGTCACACGACTGGTTAGCCGGAATCACGCGAAGGACGTGGTTAGCGTAAAAACATGGCTTGACAGACTGACCAGACACACGGGTCGATTCGAGCAGTCCGCGAACCGCCATCTCGTAATCACCGCTAAAGGTCGCTGGCGCGGTAATCGGAAAGTCCACCGGCAAAGACCAGTGAGCGTCATCGAAAAACCAGTTAACTTCCTTAGACCATCGACGCAAGACCTGCCGAACCGTGCCGTCAGCCACGCGGACATCAAAAGGTGCGGGAAGATCAGGACAAACGTTTACGCACGAAGCGGCTGGCAAACTAGGTGTCGCATGACGATAAGCGGCCATGGCTTGCAACTGCCCGCCCTGGAATCGCAGACGCCGCCATGGGCCATCAATTACCGTGTATTGACCGTGCGCGTGCTGCTCGACCACCTGCCAGTGGCCAAACTGATCAACGAACACGGTTGGCACAGCCTGATGCGGGTGCCACTGCAACCAGATGCGCCCCTGGTCGGAGAAAACTTGTCTTGGAGCAACACGGCGATCGCCGCTTAGGTGCCAATTGAAGTCGGGTTCGCTTGCAAACTGATGGCTAGGCTGACCACCTGAGTGCTGGTGATACTCTGGCACTTCGGTGTCATACACAGCACAGCTTGGCAGCACAGCCAGCAGGCCACACAGCAAGCTTGCGCAAGAGAATTTACAACGGATACTCATGAATGCTTCCCTCGTCAATGAGGAAAGCATCTTGCGTCAAGAAGCTAATTCAAACAATTGTGTGGATTACGCAAGGACAAATAGATCCTGGTGAAAATACGGCCAGCTTTGCTGGCCGTATCTGGCTAACGAGGAGAGGTCTTCTAGCGCATCAATTTAGCCGCTTCAGCCTTTGCACCCATCAATGCACTCATGGGTGTTGTCTTGTCTGAAAGCGCCTGATCGAACGCCTGGTTTAACACCACCAGAATCCGCGGGTAATTGCGCACATCAAAGCCAGCGGACTTTTTGCTGTCACCATTGGTCATTTGCTCAACGACTTTGCGCGCACCGGGAATGCGGTTGTAGAACGACACGTCAGCTGCCCTGAAAGCAGCATCGGTTAAGGGCATGAAGCCAGTTTTTTGGTGCCATTCAGCTGCAATGACCGGCTTGGCCAAGTACGCAATCAATTCTGCAGTGGCTTTCTGTCGCGCAGCGGAATGGCCTTTGAGGGCCCACAGAGCACTACCTCCAATGAAAGGCGCTCCGGGTTTTTTGGTTTCCTGTTCGTAGTAGGGAACAGGAGCCACCCCAAAGCGCACACCGCTTTTGCTGACCTGACCGAGAGCGCTAGAGCCAGCGGTCAACACGGCACACCGACCTTGTGCAAAAGCCTCGGTTGCCTGCCCAGCGGCACTGTGCTGCATCAGCAGATCCGTTTTGCGCCAACTGACCATTAGTGATAGGTGCCGCACGTACAGCGTATTAAAGTTAAAGGACAGATTGCTTGATGAAGTCAAGCCGTTGTCTGGCGTCAAATAAAATTTGTCATTGATTGGCGCGAGGTTCTCGATATGGACTTTGACTTGATCACTCGTGACATACGGGCAACGCACTGCCCCGTCAGTACGAAGCTTCAACAAATGCGCCTGCAATTCGGGCCAGGTAGCAGCCGGCGCGTCCGGCTTTAGACCCGCACCGCGGTACATATCAAGGTTGTAAAACATGACAGGCACTTCAGCCATGTAAGGGAAAGCCAAAAGACGCCCTTTGCTGTCTCGGACAAAGTCAGTTGTTTTTTCAAGGAACCAGGATGCGTCAGGCACCGGATATTTGGCCAACAACTGATAGAGCGGCAAGATATCCTTGTGTTGAGCAACAACCTCTGGTGACCGGTTGTCTCGCAACTGCACCAAGTCGGGCTTGTCACGCTTGCCAGCAATCGCCTTGGCGGCGTCTTCTTCTAGCTCAGCCTGATCATCGAAATGAGTCAGATCCACGACAACACCTGACTGTGAGCTGTTAAAACGATTAATAAGGCTTTCGAACTCGGCACGATTGGGCCCTGAAAGCGTGTGCCATATCTCGATTTCAGTCTTTTGAGCAAAAACCGGAGCGACCAGTAGCGTTGAAATACCAACAACGGTCAAGCGACTAACGATTGATTTCACTTGCAGTTCCTTAAAAAAAGCCTGGCTTGCCAGGCTAACAAAACACCATTCAAATGCCCATAAACGGAAACTCTGGCTGAGGCGGTTTGCCACTGACCACATCAGCAATAGCTTTGCCTGAACCGGGACCCATGGTCCAACCCAACGTCCCATGGCCCGTGTTGAGGTAGAGATTAGGGATTCGGGTGCGGCCTATCAGCGGCACATTGGAAGGCGTTGAAGGTCTCAAGCCTGACCAATATTTCACCCGCTCAAAATCCAGCACCCCCTCGAAAAGCTCGCGAGCCAAATCGGTCATGGCCTGGCAACGAACCGGATTCAGTGTACGCGAGTAGCCCGACAGCTCAGCTGTGCCAGCCATACGCAAAGTGTCACCCAATCGCGAGAATACGACCTTGTGCTTGCTGTCAGTCAGGCTAACAACAGGCGCTGCCTCAGGATTAATGATCGGGAAAGACGCTGAATAACCTTTGGTTGGGTAGATTAGGCAATGAATACCTAGCGGGCGCATCAACTGCGGCGTAAAACTGCCTAGGGCAACCACAAATGCATCACCATCAATGCGATCGTAACTGCCGTCGCTGCGGATTACCTCGACCGCAGCCGCGCGTCCATGCTCACAAATAACCCGGGTGATTCGCGTAGAGAACTCAAAGGCAACGCCAGCTTTTTGGGCTAGTTCAGCCACTTGCACCGTAAAGGCATGCACATCACCGCTTTCGTCAGTTTCGGTGTAGTCACCACCGACGATGGTAGCTCGATGAGGCGCTAGCGCCGGTTCGATCGCTACCACCTCATCTGCACTGACTACCTTACGATCCAGACCGTAATCACGCATGACATCGGCTGCTTTCTGTGAGCCCTCAAACTCATCCTGGTCGCGGTAGAAGTTCAATATGCCGCGCTGTAGTTGGTGATATTGCAGACCAAGCTCTTGCCGCATCTGGGTCAAGGTATCCTGACTATATTGAGCCAAGCGAACCATCGCCCGAATATTGGGTGCCAAGCGAGACGGTAAGCACTCTCTTAAAAAGGCCAAACCCCAAACCCACTGGCGCCAGTCAAACTGGGGCCTGAACAAGAGCGGGGCATCATCCTTGCCCATCCATTTAAGCAATTTCAGTGGCGCCTGGGGATTAGCCCACGGCTCAGCATAAGACACCGATATCTGTCCGCCATTGGCAAACGACGTCTCTTGGGCCGGGCCTGCCTCACGATCGATTACCACCACGTCATGCCCCTCCTGCCGCAGCCACCAGGCCGAGCAGGTGCCAACCACGCCACTTCCAAGGACCACAACCTTCATGCCCCACCCCTACTTAAGTCAATCGTTGACTGAACCTCAAACGTGCGCTCAGTTTAGCCTCAAGATTTTGCGGTGTCTGCTGCAGACGTAAATGCATCCGCAAAAAATGCATCGTCAGGCAAACCACATTCCGCCCCAAACTCCCGGCGTGCCGATTCAACCACAATTGGTGCGCCGCACGCATAGACCTCATGACCACTTAGGTCAGGCATGTCAGCCATCACGGCCTTGTGCACAAACCCGGTGCGACCCGTCCAATTATCCTCTGACAAAGCATCGGAAACCACGGGGATGTACTTGAACTGCGGCAACTGCTGCTCCCAGCTGCGGGCCAGTTCGTCCATGTAGAGGTCCTGCGGCCGGCGGCCGCCCCAATAGAGCACGGCAGGCCGATGAATACCCTGTTCGATCATGTACTCGATGATTGCCTTGATCGGTGCAAAGCCAGTGCCGCTAGCCAAAAACACGATAGGCTTCACGCTATCTTCCCGAAGAAAGAATGACCCAAATGGCCCCTCAAGACGCATGATTTCACGCTCTTTCATCTGGGTAGAACCCACGCCAAACACATGATCAGTAAAAAGACCGCCAGGCATGTGGCGCACATGCAATTCGAGTGCTGATGCCTGATTAGGCGAGTTGGCCATGGAGTAGCTGCGACGATTTCCGTCTTTGAGAATGACTTCCACGTACTGACCAGCGTAGAACCGAAAGGTTTCCGAGGAGGGTAATTGCAGCGTCAGGATGGCAACATCTGGGGCTGCCATGCGAATCTTTGTCACGCGGGCCGGTAGCTTGCGAATCTGTATGTCGGTAGCCAGACGAACTTCACGCGACTCAATCACCATATCCGATAGCGGATGAGCCTGACACAACAAGGTGTAGCCTTGGTCGATTTCGTCGGCCTGCAGCACCTGCGATGGCGCAAGACCCGCGTCATACTTGCCTTCAATCACTTTGCCCTTGCAGCTTGAACAAGCGCCAGCCCGGCAACTGTATGGCAACACAATGCCAGCCGCTAGCGCTGCATCCAGAATATTCTGGTCGTCGCTAGCGGTGAACTGATGGCGGGTAGGTTCAATCGTGATGGTGTAAGTTGCCATGATGAATCAGCGGAGGTGAGTTTTCTTTATGCGTGTCGTTTTGTCAATCAGTGCACGAGTCAAGGCATCTGCCCATCGCCAATCGACGGGCTCTTTAGACGAGTCTGCAGTGTCCGGCCCTTGCGCGCACGCTTGGACAAATAAGGCTCTAGCGTATCACCTGCCAACACATCAGTGCGCATTTGGTTGCGGTACATGCCGGTTATTGCCAACCCGCTAGCGCCCACCGGCGCTACTTGAGCCAGATGGTCAGGCGCATCAACGGACAACAAAACGGTGCCCCGTCCACCACCGCTTAACTGCTTGACCTCAGACAGGTCAATCACGGCAAGCCGCGAGCGCTCTGAGAGCAGGGCTAAGTGTGTGCAGTCTGCAGTCACAAGAACGGGCCTTAGCACTGTGTCGCCATTCTCGACCGTGATGAATTGCTTGCCCGCCTTTTGACGCGAGACCAACGCCTTGGCAGGTGCTGTAAAACCCAGGCCCCCGGCTGTTGTAAAGAGCCACTGTGAGCTGGCGTCTGACGCCATCAGGTGAGCCACCTGCGAGCCAGGCTCCAAATCAATCATAGCCGTCACGGGACTGCCATCGCCACGAGCTGAAGGCAAACTGGCTACAGGCACCGAGTAAATGCGTCCGTTCGAACCAAGCACGAAAAGGTTATCTGTACTGCGGCATTCGTAGCTGCCGTAGTATGCATCACCCGCCTTAAAGCTGAATTGACTCGTGTCGTGACCATGACCTTGACGGGCACGCACCCAGCCCTTTTGCGAAACGATCACTGTCACCGGTTCGTCAGTGACCTTGACTTCAAGCACCGCACGCTCTGCTGCCTCAATCAAGGTTCGGCGAGCATCACCATATTGCTTGGCGTCTGCCTCAATCTCTTTGACCATCAAGCGGCGCAAGGCCGAAGGTTTGTCAATCAGGGTGCGCAGCTTTTTCTCTTCTTCGCGCTTGTCTGAAAGCTCCTGCTCGATCTTGATGCCCTCAAGCCGAGCGAGCTGACGCAGGCGCATCTCGAGAATGTCCTCGGCCTGTCGCTCGGTCAACTTAAAGCGCTGCATCAAGGCGGGCTTGGGCTCATCTGACTCACGAATGGTTTGTATAACCTCGTCCACATTGAGGTAAACCACCATCCGTCCCTCGAGTACATGGATGCGGTCAAGCACTTTCTCTAGCCGATACTGGCTGCGGCGCAATAAGGTCGCGGCACGAAACTCGATCCATTCAAGCAACATCTGCCTCACGGCTTTCTGCTTGGGCCTGCCATCGGTTCCAACACAAACCAGGTTGACCGAGACGTTGGTTTCCAGGCTCGTTTGCGCCAAAAGCGTGGTCACAAAAAGATCACGATCAACTTTGGATGTCTTGGGCTCAAACACCAACCGCACAGCCGCATCTTTGCCTGACTCGTCGCGCACCGCGTCTAGCAAACCAAGCATCTGCGCCTTGGCTTGCTGCTGCTCACTGGTCAAGGACTTTTTGCCAGTCTTGACCTTGGGGTTGGTGATGTCTTCAATTTCCTCGAGCACGCGTTGGCATGATGTACCCGGAGGCAGCTCATGAACCACCAACTGCCACTGTCCGCGCGCCATCTCCTCGAATTGCCATCGCGCCCGAACTTTCAACGACCCTCTGCCACTAGCGTAGGTGGCAGCAATATCCTCAGTCGCCGTGATGATATGGCCACCACCAGGAAAGTCAGGGCCAGGCAAGATTGCGCGCAACTGCTCATCATCGAGCGTCGGATCATTGATCAGGGCCACACAAGCGCACGCCACTTCGTTAAGGTTGTGCGGCGGCATCTCAGTAGCCATGCCCACCGCAATGCCCGAGGCGCCATTTAGCAACAGCATCGGCAAACGAGCAGGCAACTGGGCAGGTTCCAACTGGCTGCCATCATAGTTGGGCACAAAATCCACAGTGCCCTCATCAAGCTCGTCGAGCAAAATTCTCGAGATTGCCGTCAAGCGGGCTTCGGTGTAGCGCATCGCGGCAGCATTGTCGCCATCGCGTGAGCCGAAGTTCCCTTGCCCATCAATCAGTGGATAGCGCAACGTGAAGGATTGCGCCATACGAACGAGCGCATCATAGGCAGCCTGGTCACCGTGGGGGTGAAATTTACCAAGCACATCACCCACAACCCGAGCTGACTTGACCGGGCGAGCGCCAGACTGCAGTCCCATGGCCTGCATAGCGTACAGAATGCGGCGCTGCACCGGCTTTTGACCATCACCGAGGTCGGGCAAGGCCCGTCCCTTAACGACCGAGACAGCATAGTCGAGATAGGCTTGCTCGGCATATAGGCCAAGCGTGAGCACATCATCGTCATTGGCAAATAAATCAGGTTGTTGACTATCGGTCATATCAATTCCGTTGCCTTATTCAGTAGTCAATGCGGCTTAACCTCGCGGCTTAGTCTTGCCGCTTAAATGTCAACTTGCGCCAGATTGCCCTTGTCTTCAATCCACTGACGACGCTGGCTAGACTCACCCTTGCCCATCAACATGCTGAACATCTCGCGAGTCTGATCCAAACCGAGCTCCCCATACTGAACCTTCAAAAGCCGACGGGTATCCGGATTGAGTGTCGTCTCCCAAAGCTGCTCGGGACTCATTTCGCCTAATCCCTTGAAACGGCCAATCGACCAGGTGCCTTCACGTACACCTTCCTTGCGCAGTTTGTCCAGCAGTGCCTCAAGTTCACCCTCATCGAGACAATAAAACTTGCGCAATGGACGCTTGCCTTGTGCCGGAACATCCACCCTGAAGAGAGGCGGACGAGCCACGTAAAGATGCCCCGCTTCAACGAGCTTGGGAAAGTGCCGGAAGAAAAGTGTCAGCAGCAATACCTGAATGTGCGAGCCATCCACATCAGCGTCAGACAGTATGCAAATCCGCCCATAGCGCAATTGCGATAAATCGGCGTTGTCATTGGGTCCGTGTGGATCAACCCCGATAGCGACCGCAATATCGTGAATCTCGTTATTGGCAAACAGCCGATCCTTGTCTACTTCCCAGGCATTTAAGACCTTGCCGCGCAGCGGCAAGATGGCCTGGAAAGATTTGTCACGGCCCATTTTGGCGGAACCGCCAGCGGAATCACCTTCTACAAGAAACACTTCGGTGCGCGTGACATCGCTTGACTCGCAATCTGTCAGCTTGCCTGGCAGCACCGCCACGCCAGAACTGCGTTTTTTCTCGACTTTTTGAGCTGCACGGGTTCTTGCCTGGGCCTGGCGAATCGCCAGTTCAGCCAATTTGCGGCCAAACTCGACATGTGAATTTAGCCAAAGCTCTAATGCTGTTTTAACGAAGCCTCCAACCAGCCTGACCGCATCCCGGCTATTGAGGCGCTCCTTGATCTGGCCCTGAAACTGCGGGTCAAGCACCTTGGCCGACAGCACGAAGCTGACTCGCGAGAACACATCTTCTGGCAAGAGCTTGGTGCCCTTGGGAAGCAGACTGTGCAATTCGGCAAATCCCTTGACCGCGCCAAACAGGCCTTCACGCAAACCCGCCTCGTGGGTGCCGCCGGCTGGCGTTGGAATCAGGTTCACATACGACTCACGTACAATCGCGCCGTCCTCGGCCCAGGCGACAACCCACTGCGCACCCTCGCCGGTGGCAAACACCTCATCGCCCTCTTGCGCGAACTGTTCACCGGCAAACAACGGCACTAGCAACTCGGTGCCATCGAGCGCATCAGACAAGTAACCCTGCAAGCCATCCCTGAACTGCCAAATTTGGGTATCTGCCGTTTTTTCAATGGTGAGCTTGACGGTCACGCCTGCAAGCAAAACTGCTTTGCTGCGCAACAAATGCGTCAATTCACCAATCGGCAGTGTGGCCGAATCAAAATATTTGGCATCGGGCCAAACGGTCACGCGCGTGCCTGTGCGTTTTTTGGGCACCTCACCAACGGTCTTTAACGGCTTGGTCACCGAGCCGTTTTCAAAGGTCATTTGATGCTCGGCACCATCGCGCCAGACCGTCAGGTCCAGGCGTTTGGCCAGCGCATTCGTGACCGAGACACCCACCCCGTGCAGTCCCCCGGAAAACGCATAGGCTCCTGCTGCAGCGTGCTTGTCGAACTTCCCACCGGCATGCAGCCTGGTAAAGACAAGCTCGGCAACTGGTGCCTTCTCCTGGGGGTGCATGCCGACCGGGATACCACGGCCATCATCTTGAACCGTGACGCTGCCATCGGTGTGCAAGGTGACTTCGATTGTTGAACAGTGACCGGCAAGCGCCTCGTCAGCGGCGTTGTCAATCACTTCCTGAATGATGTGTAGCGGGTTCTCAGTCCGCGTGTACATGCCCGGACGCTGCCGGACAGGCTCAAGACCCTTTAGAACCCGGATCGAAGATTCGTCGTAACCAGTTGAAGCCAAGTTATCCCCAATATCTGTGGAAAAGCACCCGCATTTTAGGGAAAAAGTGTTTGTTTCGTGCGGGCAACACTAGATCGCTCAAAACGTACGCACTTTCCACAGTCCTTTTCATATGCCTCCAAAAGAGTGTTATGCTCTGCGCAGTACGGCACTCGCTGGAATCTTGGCTGTTTGGAAACGCCCGTAGAGAAAAAAAGTCGAGGGTGGATTTCAGCCAAAAACATGCGAAATTAGATGGTCGAACGATTTAGGGTCGGTCAAGGTTCGCAGACAAAGATGTCTGACGGAAGGCTATGATTGACCGATGAGACCACTAGCAGATACGCTAATGCTTAGTAGCAATCCGAAGTCTGACTAGCCCCAAGGTTAACGAGGACGGGCTTGCTCCCAAACCATCATTTCATCCGAGATTGAAACCATGAGTGAACACATCAAAAACGTCAGTGATGACAGCTTTGCGACTGATGTCCTGAAGTCAGACAAACCTGTACTGGTTGACTATTGGGCAGCCTGGTGCGGCCCATGCAAGATGATTGCGCCGATTCTTGAAGAAGTGGCTGCCGAGTTTGCTGACAAGGTCACGATTGCCAAACTTAATGTCGATGAGAACCAGCAGACTGCCGCCAAGTTTGGCATCCGTGGCATTCCCACCTTGATGCTGTTCCAAAACGGCGAGGTTAAAGCCACGAAAGTTGGTGCTGTCTCCAAGAGCCAACTCACCGAGTTTCTTAATCAGTCAATCTAACGACATTATTGCCTCGCGCAGACCCGATCCCGGGTCTGCCACTGAGTCCATACAACACTTCTTTTCTTTCACCCTCAATCCGACAGACACACTTCCATGCACTTGAACGAACTAAAGGCGCTGCACGTCTCGCAGCTGCTAGAAATGGCTGCAAGCCTCGAAATTGAAAACGCCAGCCGCCTGCGCAAGCAGGAACTCATGTTTGCCATCATGAAACGCCGTGCCAAGCAGGGCGAGCAAATCTTTGGTGACGGCGTGCTTGAAGTATTGCCTGACGGATTTGGTTTTCTGCGCTCACCGGAAACTTCTTACCTAGCGAGCACCGACGACATCTATATCTCACCTTCACAGATTCGCCGTTTTAATTTGCATACCGGCGACTCTATCGAAGGAGAGGTTCGCACTCCAAAAGACGGTGAACGCTACTTCGCGTTGGTAAAAGTCGAGAAGGTCAACGGGATGCCACCCGAGTCGATCAAGCATCGAATCATGTTTGAAAACCTGACTCCGCTGCACCCCGACGAACCATTAAAGCTTGAGCGTGACATCAAGAGCGAAGAAAACCTGACAGGTCGTATTCTCGATATTTTTGCTCCCATTGGCAAAGGCCAACGTGGATTGATCGTGGCAAGCCCGAAGTCCGGCAAAACAGTCATGATGCAACATATCGCTCACGCCATCACGACCAATTACCCGGAAGCGGTCATGATTGTCATGCTGGTTGACGAGCGTCCTGAAGAAGTAACTGAAATGCAGCGCACCGTCCGTGGTGAAGTGGTTGCCTCGACGTTTGACGAGCCCGCCACCCGTCACGTCCAAGTCGCCGAAATGGTCATTGAAAAAGCCAAGCGCCTGGTTGAACTCAAAAAAGACGTCGTGATCTTGCTTGATTCCATCACACGCTTGGCGCGTGCCTACAACACAGTCGTTCCATCCTCAGGCAAGGTACTGACCGGTGGTGTTGATGCCAATGCGCTGCAGCGCCCAAAACGGTTCTTTGGCGCTGCACGTAACCTCGAAGAGGGTGGTTCGCTCACGATTATCGGAACCGCGCTGATTGAAACGGGCAGCCGAATGGACGAGGTGATTTACGAGGAATTCAAGGGCACCGGCAACTCAGAAGTTCACCTTGAGCGTCGCTTGGCAGAAAAACGCCTCTACCCTGCAATCAATTTGAACAAATCGGGCACTCGCCGTGAAGAGTTGCTGATCAAAGGTGACTTGCTGCCCAAGGTGTGGGTCTTGCGCAAGTTCATCCATGACATGGATGATGTCGAGGCCATGGAATTCATCGTCGACAAGATGCGTTCGACCAAGAACAACAACGAATTCTTTGACATGATGAAAAAGTAGTGAAATGGCACTTTCTCTAGTGCCATTTTTCCTGCGATTTCAAACACATCTCACACAGAAAATCAATTTGGCGTGGATGGCTGCCGATTCGGTTGGGTAGCCTGATCCTGGCGACCGCCTTGGGTGATTACTGGATCGTCCCATGTGCCACCGACGTGATAGCGCTGCGACAAGACCGCTTCGACTGGGTTGCGTAACAGGTATTGCCCAACCAACGCGCTCAGTCCCACAATCGGGTTAACCAGAAAGCCTGTGGCCAACGCCGTACCACTCATGTCGAGATTTGGACGCACGACCGCTTCCAGGTCCCAAGTTTCACTGACCAGATTCGAATCGCCATTCAGTGAAATCGTCGCCACCGGACTATTCACGGTGAGATTTTGTGTATCGACTACCCCTTTCTGGATATCAAACGAGCCGTTGATTGAACTCCACGGGAATCCTTGCTGAAACGACTCCTCTGGATTGATGTTGGCATCGAGTATCCGATTTAATGACTGCATTGACAATAGCTCAAGCACTCGGGCACTGCTGGAATTAATGTGATCAAACACACCCTCTTGAAGACTTAATTCTGCCTTGCCCGTTATGCCCGAATAATCAAATTGCCAGGGAAACCTGGCCCATTCAATATTGGCTTTAAGCGTGCCCCTGCCCTTGCGGACTGCCTCACCTTGGCCAATAAACTTGGTTAATTCGCCTAGATCAGTTATTTTCAGTTCAGCATCAAGCACAACACCTGGGCTGGCATTAAAACGACAGCTGCCAGTCGCGTTGAGTTCTGCATGCGGATTGATAATCTGCAACCGGCTGATTTGCCACTGCTGCTGATTCGTCGTATTGCGGCCAGCTAACTTAAGCTCGCCCAGACGAGCTCCATAAAGCGTCAGATCTTTGATTTCGAGATCAAGTGCGGGCAGGTTTGACAATGCCCCAGGCTCGGGCAAGCCCGATGCGCCACGATCAACTGCGTTGCTGCTGACTGTTTGACTGTTTCCATGGTTGCCAATTTCGAGTCGGTCAAGACGAACATGGTAACCATCTTGTAGCTGGCCACGATCAAGTGCCCATTGCACTGAGCCATTGGTTTGTGACGAATTGAGATTGACGTTGTATTGACGACCGTTTTGCACGGTCAAATCCGCCGTGACATTTTCCAGGCGATTGCTGTTGAGCACAAATTGCTTGGCCTGAAGGCGCGCGGATACAAGGGCAGGAAACAGGCCAGGCTCACGACCATCAGGCGCTTGCAATTCATGCGTGATGACATCAATGACTGGCATCCAATCATTTAACTCGATTGAAGGCAGCTGTGCGCTTACGGTCAACCCGTTGCCTGCCATCGGCTTGGCAGTGCCAATGGCCAGATTGACACTCCGAAAAAAAGGCGATTTGCCATTATTACTGCCTGAAGCGGACGTGCCGACCAAATTGAGACGATTTGCGACTGACAAACTCCATTGTTCAGGTTTTGTGCCGGACAACTCCCCTTGCCACTGCAGCCGGGTCTGAGCAGTTTGTCCAGCAGACAATCCCAGTGGGGCAGGCAACGCTATTTGCGTGCCAGCCAGATCAGAGGCTAGCGTCAAATCGAACTTGTCATCCTTGACATTTGCCATGACCTCGTAGGCTAGCTTGCCCTTTAGCCAATTAGCGACGATCTGGCTTTCGGTCAACTTAGCCAGTTGCGCCCATTCCAGCTCGCCCTTGCCCGTGATCGTATCGAGTTTGTCATTCAGGCCACCCGCGACCTCGAGCCTACCACCTAATAAATTGGCTGACAGGTTGTTTGCCTCGAACCCTGATTGCGTAATGATGGCTGCCCCGCTCAAGTCAGTCAATGGCGGGCTGCCGGCGTATTGCACTGTGCCGCCATTGAACCCCAATTCCCCGCGAAACGTAGTGCTGTCCAAGTCATCAATAGGCACCCGCAAAGAAAGCGGCATGCTCCATTGCCCCTGCCCCGTAAAGCCCCGAACAAAACCCGGTGCCAGATCTCGCAGTGCCGTTTGGTCGAACAAGGCGAGATAGTCTTGAGCATCAGCCTCAGTATTGGCCGTCAGCGTAAGCACCGGATTACTATCAACACCGGACAATTCAGCCGACAGCCTATTTAGGTTGATGCGTTGCCCTTTAGGCAGAGTCAGACTGCCTGTGGAGACATGAACAGAAATGCGGTCATTCAGCAAATCTAGCCTGCCATTCATGTCAGTCAATAATGGCCATGGCAGCTCATCAGGTCCAGTCACCGGCGCATAATCCAAAGACCAGTCCTGAATGCTGCCATCAATGCGCAATGTTCCAGGACCGTGCTCAGCACTAAACGGAAAGTCATCGAGCAAGCCATTTATTTCAAACGACGCACTTGGTACCATGCCAGACGTAAAGGCTGTCGCGAGCCAACGGCGCGCCTCTTCGTCAATCGTGCCAGGTAGATAATGCAACAGCTTTGGCAGCTTAAAGCGCGCCAGCGTTCCTTCAATATCGAGCCGCCCACCTTTGCCCGCATCGTCTAGTGACCAAGACCCTCGCGCGGTCATCAACCCATCCGGATTGGCAAACGCCATATCATGCACGTCAACCTTGAAACCCTCTGGCGTTGGCCGACTAATGGATACATCGGCACTTAACTGATCGACATCGATCGCTTGCATACCTGCGGCAGGTGCCTTGAACCATCCATTCTCAACCGAAAGCCTTCCGGACAGACGCTGCTGCGACTTCGGGACCTCAATCAACCCCGGGAATTGTGCGTCTGCACCAAGTAGTGCCAGTGGCCCAGACGCTTGCCAGCGAAACTGGTCAACGCTGAACACTTCTTCCTTGGCGTCGAACAGCGCAAATGAGGTATCGCGACCCGCAAAGCTGGCGGTGAAATTGGTGAACTTGCCATCAAGAATATCGAACCAGACCCTGGCCGCAACACTGCCGTTGACAGACGGCAAGTCAAACCAGGGGTGCAGGGCCTGCGGGAAGAGTTCACTGACACTGGCATAAATATAGCCATCTGGCTCATCAAGCAGCAGGCGCGTGAACGACCCACTGACTGAGTCAATGTCCACTACCATGTCAAGCGAACCACCCAGGTCGCGAGGCAGTTTTAGTTTGACGGCCAGTTTATGGCCAAACAATCCGTTGTCAATTGATATGTCAATGTCTTCGAGCACCAGCGGCACCGCATCTCTTTGCTGATCGACCCATACGAGGCGAGAGTTCTGAATGTTGATCCGGCCCTGTTTGAGCAGCCAACGCACGGTCTCTGACTGCCAAAACCCTGTTTGGTCCTGGTCGCTCGTGTCTACATTAAAACCGGCGATGTACATGTGCCCTTCTGGTGAGCGTCTGGCTACCATAATCACATCGTCAACGCCAACGTATCGAAACACGGGTTCCATGGTCAACAGGCTGCGCCAAGACAGTATTGCATCGGTCGTGGGCACACCAAGTTGGGCTACGGCATTCTCATCAAGAATCGTCAGGTTGGTGATGCGCAGGTTGGCGTTTAACCCACGCCAATCGGCGGTAATGGCATCAAATCTCACCGGTGTGCCAACAGCCTGGCTAAGAGCCTGCTCAATCTCAGGACGCCACTGATCGACCCTGGGCAACAACCAATAACGCGTCGCTAGCAATCCTGCGGCTGCGACAAAGTAAACCAGGATCGCACTAATCAGCAAAAAACGAAGCAAAAGTTTGATACCAGCCAAAAGAATCCCTGCCACTGATGCGATGAATCGAATATCGTACTGTTACGGTAATTTTTTAGTTATAGCAGTTATAGATTGAGTCTGGATCATCTCGTTCATATCGCTCGGGTTCAATCAGCACACAAAGCAAACCTTATGCACAACGATATACTGCAAACCGCTTGCCAATGGTCTGGTGCCCTAAGACGCCGGCTGCAAGCCAATCAAGCGCTCGAACAATGGCTAGAAAGCGCCTGTCTTAACCAAGTAACGCCAGATCAGATCGGTGTCTGGTTCGAAGAACTCGCCTCAAAGCCTCGACATAGTGCCACGCTCGCTGTGCCAGATTGTCGACGGGTACTCAGACAGCTGCGTGAGCGGGTGTTTTTGCGGTGATGGTGCGAGATCTTGCCGGGCATGCCGGCCTTGCTGAGGTAACGGGTGCCATGACCGAGCTTGCTGATATTGCGGTTGAACAAGCCTATCGCAGCGTCATGCAGGAAATGGTCGAGCGCCACGGAGCACCGATTGATCCAGCTAACGGCAAGCCCATGGAGATGATCATCATCGGCATGGGCAAACTTGGCGGTGGCGAGCTTAACGTCTCGTCTGACATTGATCTGATCATGCTCTACGGCGACGAGGGCGAAACCGACGGTGCGCGTCCGATTTCGTATCACGAGTTCTTTGGCAACGTCACACGTCGCATGATGCCGATTATTTCCGAGCCTGACGAGCATGGCCAAGTCTTTAGAACCGACCTGCGCCTGCGTCCAGATGGCGATTCAGGACCTTTAGCATGGAGCCTAGATGCATTTGAGCAGTACCTCTTCACGCAGGGTCGTGAATGGGAGCGCTATGCCTGGCTAAAGGGACGGATCATGCCGGCGAAGTTTTTTTCTGACAGTGACATGGGACTGACTCAACAGCACGTTGAAAGCATGCGCCTGCCGTTTGTCTACCGCAAGTACTTCGATTTTGATGCATTGTCAGCACTGCGTGATCTGCGAGAAAGAATACGTCAAGACTGGCAGCGGCGGGCTTCGGCACGCCAGGGCATAGACACAGAACACAACATCAAACTTGGCAAAGGTGGCATCCGCGAAGTTGAGTTCGTGGTGCAACTGACCCAGCTGATCCGTGGCGGCAAAATGCCAGCATTGCAACAGAGGTCTTTGCTGCAGGCTTTGGAGGCGCAGGCCCGCGCCGGACTCTTGCCCCAAGCCACTGCCCACGAGCTGGCCGATGCCTACGTTTTTTTGCGTCGGGTTGAACATGCTTTGCAGTACCGTGAAGACGCGCAAACTCATCTCTTGCCAAGCGACGCTGAGGTTAGAGCCGAGTTGGCCGTCGCACTCGGCATGACGCCAGAGGACTTCGAGGCAAAGCTGACCGATCATCGCAACGCCGTGGCTGCCGTGTTTCGCGATGCATTCCGAATTGCGGGCTTAGGCGGCGACGAGCAAGTCGCCGGCAAGCAAGTAACGCCAGATAGCGAACAAGCCGCCCAACAGCCGCATGACCCTGCGCAAACTACCAGCATGACCTCGGTTGGCAAGGACTTGCCGGCACTGCTCGAGTTGTTTGGCAGCGACAGCGCGTCTTTGAAGCAAAGAATCGACTCCTTTATCGATAGCCACCGGATCCGCGGCTTGCCCTCCCAGAGTCGCCAGCGCGTTGACGATCTGCTGCCACTTTTGCTTGGTTCAGCACTAAACACCGAGACGCCAGCAACGGCGATGGTTCGGTTGCTAGACCTGATCGAGACGATTGCCCAGCGCAGCGCCTATCTGGCGCTGCTTATCGAGTACCCGGAGACACTGGCTCGTGTGGCACGCATCATGGCGGCAAGCCCTTGGGCAGCGCAGTATGTCATCCAACACCCAGTTGTGCTTGACAGCCTGATTGACTGGGGAACATTGATGGAGCCGATTGATTTCGAGCGCATCAAGCTCAACCTGAACGCTGACATGAACGCCTGCGTTCTGGCCGATGGTCAAGCCGACGTTGAGCAACAGATGAACCTGATGCGAGACTTGCAGCGTCAGGTCAGCTTCCAGTTGCTGGCGCAAGACTTGGCCGGCGTGCTTTCTGTCGAGGTTTTAGCGGATCAGCTCTCAGCGTTGGCCGATCTGTTGCTGTCAGAGACCATCTCCCGGGTGTGGCCGCTGGTACTTCGCACCGAACCAGAGAACACCCCGATGCCGCGCTTTGCCATCATTGCCTACGGCAAGCTCGGCGGCAAGGAGTTGGGCTATTCGTCAGACCTTGACTTGGTGTACCTGTTTGATGACCCCGACCCTGACGCAGCCGAACGCTACACCAAACTTGCACGCCGCCTGACCTCGTGGCTTTCAACCATGACATCATCCGGACGCTTATACGAGGTTGACTTGCGACTGCGTCCTGATGGCGATGCAGGTTTGCTGACGGTCTCAATTGATGCATTTCGAACATATCAGACCGAACATGCCTGGGCCTGGGAACACCAGGCTATCACCCGCGCGCGGTTTGCCGCTGGGGATGCCGCTGTTGGCCAAGCCTTTGAGGCCATCCGGCGAGAGGTCCTCTGCATGGCGCGTGACCCCATAAAGCTCGCTGTCGATGTAAGGGAAATGCGACAAAAAATCAGCGATGGCCACCCGAACAAAAGTGAGCTGTTTGACTTGAAGCACGACCCTGGTGGCATGGTTGACCTCGAGTTTGTGACCCAGTATCTGGTGCTTTGCCACGCCCGAACTCACCCCGAATTGATACCCAATCTAGGCAATATTGCATTGTTGGGCATTTCCGGCAGGCTTGGCTTGATCAGCCAGGATATCGCGCAAGGCGCGATCGATGCCTATCGAATCCTTCGCAAACGACAACACGCCCTGCGATTGCAGGGCGCGGAGAAAGCTCGAGTGCCACCAGCCGAGATGCAGACCGTCAAAACCGCCGTCAGAAGGCTTTGGGATGCCGTACTCGGGCCAGACGATTAGGCAGCTTTGGGTGTACCGAGCGAACTCACGTACACCCACAAAACACCCATGACCGATGCGGGTGCCAGTGCCATGCCATAGGCAATGACGTAGTCGACCAGGCCACGCAGATCACCCACAGGCGCCAGCGTCCATAGCGGCACAAACGGGGTGAGAATGGCCGCGACGATTAGCATGACCACAATACCCTGCCAGAACAACTTGCCAAATGGCTGGTGTCCGGCTCGCCGCCTGGCAAATGCCTTGAACAACATTAACAACATCACCAGTCCAACCACCACACCGAATGCAAATAGCCAGCCAAAGGTCTCCCACAGAGTGACCACGATCATTCCAACGCTAATTTCTTCCATGATTCAACCCCGATTAAGCGTAGCCACGCAACATGGCTTTGTAAGTGCCAAGCAATGCTTTTTCTTCAATAAACCAAGATACCCACAGCTCCTTTAATGGATCAATGAAAGGGAATGACGGTACCAGATTGTTCTCGTAGTCAAACTCGATCAACATGGCTTTGCCAAGACCTGTGACCATCGGGCAGGATGTGTAGCCGTTATAAAGCTTGGGGGACTCAATACCGTTGGCCGCAGCAACCATGTGGTCGACAGCCACCGGCACCTGGAATTTGACGCTTGCTGCCGTCTTGCCCTTGGGTACGCCGGCGACATCTCCCACGGCAAATACATTGGGGTACCGGGGACTGCGCAAGCTGGTCTGGTCAACCTCCACCCAGCCGCCTGGCGCTTGTGATCCTGTCTGCCAGGCCAGCGGACTATGGCGCACCGAAGGCGGTGCGCTCATCGGCGGGATGACATGAATCATGTCATAGTCCAAAGTAACCAAACCGTCGGGGGTTTGATAGGTTGCCTTCTTGGCATCGGCATCAATGCTGTGAATAACATGACTGTAGAGCGGATCTATGCCACGCTCGGCAAACATTTCTTTGACCCGGGCGTCAACGACCGGCACTGCAAACAGTCCCTGATTATGGGCAGCATAGCGAATCTGACAAGCAGAGCGACGACCCGCACGCGTGGCTTTGTCCTCTGTAATGAAAGTCATCTTAAGCGGTGCACCAGCGCATTTCATGTCGGTCGCGGGTCTTCCAAATAAAGACACGCCACCTTTGGCGATGTATTCGTCAATCACTTTGGCAGACGCCGCCGCTGCTTCTGGACCTGCATAAATACTGGCAATGCCTTTAATGCCAATCAAGTCGCTACTCATGCCCTGGATCTGGTCGTAATCAAGCGACAAACCCGTGGCCACAAATAACCAGTCGTACTGATGCTTCTGGCCGCTGGCATCAGTGACCTCGTTGGCATCGGGATTAAATTCAATGATGCTTTGTTCGACCCACTTCACGCCTGCAGGAATATAGCGCTTGGTAGGTTCGACGGTTTGACCTGGCTTCCACCAGCCAGCACCCACCAGCGTCCAGCCCGGCTGGAAGTAGTGATTGCGCCGTGCATCAAAAATCGTGATGGTTGCATTGGGCATCTGACGCGCCACTCTGGAGGCAATCGACAGTCCGGCTGCACCAGCGCCAGCGATGACCACACGCGCCTTGGCGTCCGATTTCGCAACGGCGGGGGCACCCCACCCTGCGGCTGCCAGAGCAGCTGCTCCAGCTAAAAATGCACGTCGCTCCATGATTGCCTCCGCCTAAAAAACATGAAACTATCGTTATGTCCAAGCAAGCGAAGCACCCTGACTTGGGTACTTGTTTTGGATCAAATCATTAGAAGCATTAAAATATGGACTTAACCTAGATCAATTGACATGGATCAACAAATGACAGATCCGGCAGACCCACTACGCCCAAGCTTGCAGCTACCTGACGGTCGTCATAAGGTGTTGTTGCATTCATGCTGCGCGCCCTGCTCTGGCGAAGTCATGGAAGCCATGCTTGCTTCAGGAATCGATTACGACATTTTTTCTATAACCCCAACATTCACCCAGTCAAAGAGTACGAAATTCGCAAGCAAGAAAACATCCGGTTTGCCGAGCGTCATGGCATTCGGTTCATTGATGCCGACTATGACGTTGACAACTGGTTCGAGCGCATCAAGGGACTTGAGAACGAACCGGAGCGAGGCGAACGTTGCACCCAGTGTTTCGACATGCGGTTTGAGCGAACTGCCCTTTATGCACACGAAAACGGCTATGACACGATTACAAGCTCACTGGGGATTTCTCGCTGGAAAGACATGAACCAGATCAACGGCTGTGGTGAGCGTGCAGCCGGCCGCTACGACAATCTGATTTATTGGACGTACAACTGGCGCAAACATGGCGGCTCGCAACGAATGATCGAGATCAGCAAGCGCGAGGCGTTTTATCAACAAGAGTATTGTGGCTGCGTCTACTCGCTACGCGACACCAACCGCCACCGTCGAGCTCAAGGGCGAGACCGCATCAAAATCGGCGTGAAGTTCTACGGCAAAGACGACAATGCCTGAGAGGCTCGTGCCAGTGTGACACCCTGTTGTTGCAGTAACGATCCGAAAGCCTCGCTTGCAAGTGCCCGGTATTCATCGACACGGGCTTGCCCGATGGGGTCACCTGGCAAGCAACGACACGACGGATGCGTCATCACCAACGAACCCGATCGAGCATGTGCTAACCAACCGGCCATCATCTGCATAAAAGGTCGATGAGCTTTGGTAAAGTCGTAGACCCCAAAAAAGCCCTGATTAACACCAAGCCGCTGATCGTGAGCCGCTCGAGCCAAAGCGCTCATGCCTAGATTCCCGATCACCGCTGCCTTGAATCGTTCCGCCCATGGAGCGCCGGACAAATCGCCAGCTCGCGTATCACGTACCCAAAACCCGGCTGGTAGTTGACGCATGCTCAGCGCTTTCAACAATTCGTCACGAATCATTGGCAACTGATGAATGTGCAAATGCCCATCGACATAATTAGGGGCTCGTCCGAGCAACGCCTCAAACTGATCGAGCTGACGCTCAATGTTCTGACGCACCCATTGGCTTGACAGCAATCTTGCATGGGAACGCATTATCAATTGATTCAGCGGCATCACCGCATTGACGGGCAAATGGCCAAGGACTTCCGTGAAATTCAGGTGCAGACCAATATCGATATTGAGGCTTTTAAGTGCGGCAATGGATTCTGAATCAATGTCGGCATCAACCAAGACGCTCGTCGCGGTCAAGCGATCAAGCCCGGCCAAGTCTACAATGGCACGGTTGACTTCAACATCGACACCGTAGTCGTCTGCACAGATGGCAATCGTCTTGCGATTGGTCGTTAATTCGGGCGCTTTTAAATTCACTGCATCACTGTCCATGAAAAAACTCTCTCACCAACTTGCCTGGTTTGTCGCGGTCGGCGCAAGTGCTGCGCTGGTGCACTGGATTGTCGTGGTGGTTTTAGTATCTGGCGGTTATCTTACCCCGCTTGTGGCCAATGTCATCGGCTGGCTGGTCGCCTTCGGGGTCTCCTTCACAGGTCATTATCAGTTGACCTTTCGTCATCAGCGAAGCGGGGTAAAAGATGCCGTCTGGCGATTTTTTTTATTGTCTGCTGCCGGTTTCGCTATCAACGAGACCAGTTATGCGTTGCTACTCAAACAAACTCGGCTGCCGTACGAGCTTTTGCTCGCCTTGATTTTGATTGGCGTGGCGGTGCTGACGTTTGTTGCTAGCCGTCTCTGGGCGTTCAATGCCAGCAGCCGCGCCCATTGACTGACGCACGAGATAGACCGGGCGATGCTTGACCTCTTTGAATACGCGCGCGATGTATTCACCGACCACACCAAGGGATAACAAGTTGATTCCTGAAAAGAACAACAAAATCGTCACAATCGTGGGCCAACCATCAATTGGGTGACCGTAAAGAATAAATTCGCCGACGATATAGATCCCATAGATAAACGAGCAAATCGACACCACAAAGCCCATCACACTCACGGCTCGCAACGGCCATGTTGTAAATGACATCAGGCCAGCCATCGCAAGGCGCCACAGTCGCCATGGGCTGAAATGACTCTTGCCCGACATCCGACTCTCCGGCATGAAGGGCAAAGACTCGCTTCGAAACCCTACCCATGCGTACAGCCCTTTCATAAACCGATCGCGCTCGGGCAACTCCATCAAGGCATCAACGACAGCGCGATCCATTAGCCGGAAATCGCCAGCATGCGGAGGAACCTGAACGCCTGATTCACTTCTAAGTAGGGAATAAAACAGTTTGGTGCCAAGCCGTTTGCCCCAATGCTCGTCGTGGCGACTCTCGCGCACGGCATAGACCATGTCTATGCCTGCCTCCCAACGTGCCACCATTTTTTTGAGCAACGCCGGCGGATGCTGCAAATCCGCATCCATGAGCACCACGGCTTCCCCCTGAGCGGCTTCTATGCCAGCAGTCAGGGCGGCTTCCTTGCCAAAATTGCGTGACAGCTGGACGTACCGGATGCCAGGCTCTCTCGACAACATTCCCATCAAGTCAGGCGTATTGTCACTGCTGCCATCATCGACCACGATGATTTCCCACTGATCGGTCAACCCATGCAAGGCGACTTTCAGCTTGGGCAGCAGCACCGCCAAATTGTCGTGCTCATTGAAAGCCGGCACCACACAAGAGAGCATGGACTCGCTGATGCTGCGCCCGATTTCAGGGCTTTTAGTTGTAATAGGGTCGGCCATAGGTCAAGACAGTCTGTTCAAGGCTTGTTCATCATACCTGTTCCGACTGATGCCAAGCAAAAATTGGCATAGAAATGGCGGATGGGTTGCAGTCCATCCGCCACACTCAGCCTGATCTTCAGTACCATAAATTGCTTAGCCTATTGAGACCTTGGCACTTGACCCTCCCACGAGATCCTACTGAAGCGTACGTTCGAACACAAAACGCCCATCGCGCCAATCAACCGGCACCACATCCTTGGGACCGAACTTGCCTTGCAGGATAAGCTTGGCCACTGGATTCTCAAGCTGCTGCTGAATGGCACGCTTTAACGGACGTGCCCCAAAGACCGGATCAAATCCAGCTCTGGCCAACTCAGCCAATGCCGCTGGGGTGACCTCGAGCTGCATCTCTTGAGCTTCAAGCCGCTTGGCAAGACGCTCGACCTGAATCTCGGCGATTTTTTCAATATGCTCACTTTGCAAGGAATGAAACACCACCACTTCATCGATCCGGTTGAGAAACTCGGGCCGAAAATGATTTTTAACCTCATCCCATACTACTTCCTTGATCGCATCGTAAGCTTTGCCAGCCATGGCCTGGATGTGCTGCGAACCAAGGTTTGAGGTCATGACAATCACCGTGTTGCGAAAATCCACGGTGCGACCCTGGCCATCGGTCAGTCGGCCGTCATCCAAAACCTGCAGCAGCACGTTAAAGACATCGGGATGAGCTTTCTCAACCTCATCGAGCAACACAACGCTATAGGGCTTGCGTCGAACTGCTTCAGTCAGATAGCCCCCTTCCTCGTAGCCGACGTACCCAGGAGGAGCGCCAATCAAGCGCGCCACGGAGTGCTTCTCCATGAACTCACTCATGTCGATGCGGATCATGTGCTCGTCTGAATCGAACAAAAAGTCTGCCAACGCCCGTGTGAGCTCGGTCTTGCCCACGCCCGTGGGCCCTAAAAACAGAAACGAGCCATAGGGGCGCGATGGATCCGCCAAGCCAGCGCGCGAGCGACGGATTGCATCTGCCACCAGACTAACGGCTTCATCCTGCCCTACCACTCGGTTATGCAAGTGGTCTTCCATGTGCAAGAGTTTTTCACGTTCGCCTTGCATCATCTTGGATACTGGAATGCCAGTGGCTCGAGAGACGACTTCAGCGATTTCTTCAGCGCCGACTTGCGTGCGCAAAAGCTTGGGCTTTTCTTCCACGGTCTGGGCTTGCCCTTCGGCTGCCTTCAAACGTGCCTCAAGCTCAGGCAGTTTGCTGTACTGCCATTCGGCAAGCTTGTCGAACTGACCTTTGCGCTGTAGCTCAGCCATCTCGGCACGCGCACGATCAATCTCTTCCTTAATGGCTTGTGTACCCTGGACCGCAGCCTTCTCAGCCTTCCAGACTTCCTCAAAATCGTTGTATTCGCGCTGCAAGCTCTCGAGTTCTTCCTCAAGCATCTGCAAGCGACGCTTGGAGGCTTCGTCCGTCTCTTTTTTGATCGCTTCGCGCTCAATCTTCAATTGAATGATGCGACGATCGAGCCGGTCCATGACCTCCGGCTTGGAGTCGATTTCCATACGAATTCGTGAGGCAGCTTCATCGATCAGGTCGATGGCCTTGTCGGGCAAGAACCGGTCAGTGATGTATCGATGCGAAAGCTCAGCCGCCGCCACGATCGCCGGGTCGGTGATATCGACACCGTGATGGACTTCGTACTTTTCTTGCAAACCACGCAAGATAGCAATCGTGGACTCAACATCTGGCTCATCAACGAGCACTTTCTGAAACCGGCGCTCAAGCGCAGCATCTTTCTCGATGTACTTGCGGTACTCATCCAGCGTGGTCGCGCCAATGCAGTGCAACTCACCACGTGCCAAGGCGGGTTTCAACATGTTGCCAGCATCCATGGCGCCCTCGGCTTTGCCAGCGCCAACCATGGTGTGTATTTCGTCAATAAAGACGATATTGCTGCCATCGTCCTGAGACAGTTCCTTTAGAACGGCTTTCAGACGCTCTTCGAACTCGCCACGGAACTTGGCACCCGCCAAAAGGCTCGCCAGGTCAAGTGACAGCACCTTCTTGCCACGCAGTGTCTCGGGAACCTCGTCATTGACGATACGCTGGGCCAGACCCTCAACAATCGCGGTCTTGCCAACACCTGGCTCACCAATTAACACCGGATTGTTTTTAGTGCGGCGCTGCAGGATCTGAATCGCGCGGCGGATCTCGTCGTCACGCCCGATGACGGGATCTAACTTGCCAGCTCGGGCACGCTCGGTCAGATCCGTGGTGTACTTTGCCAAGGCTTCGCGCTTGGACTCGCCCTCTTGATCAGTTACGGAACTGCCACCACGCACAGCCTCAATAGCCGCCTCCAACGGTTTGCGTTGCAGGCAGCATTTGCCAGCACACGGCCTGCCGGACCCTTGTCATCAACCAAGGCCAATAAGAACAACTCCGTCGGAATATACGCGTCACCGCGCTTGCCCGCCTCTTTGTCAGTGCGAGTCAGGACAGTTTGCAGGTCACGGCTGATGCTGACGTTGTCATCGCCGCCTTGCACCTGTGGCAAAGCTCGGATTTCAGCCTCTAGGGCCGGACCCAGACGATTGACAGCCACCCCAGCGCGCGCCAAAAGGCTGCCAACGCCACTGTCTGCGTCAGCCAACATGGCTGCCAACACGTGCACGGGCTCGATGAACTGGTTGTCGTTGCGCGCAGCCAAGCTTTGAGCATCAGCTAGCGCCTGTTGGAACTTGGTAGTTAGTTTGTCAAATCTCATGTGTGAATTCCGTTAGTTGTGGGGATTTCACCCCATACGCGTGTAGCGATCTGAATGGCTTGTATGTGGGGCCATCAGCGGTTATTTCAATAGGACCAGCCGAGAACGACAACACATCAACTGGTCAATTATGATGCTGACATGGATCGATTCTCTCAACTCGAGGCGTTTGTATCGTCAGCCACGCTAGGCAGCTTCTCTGCCGCGGCCAGATCTGAGGGTGTCACGCCTGCACTGATTGCCCGGCGTGTCGATGCGTTAGAAGCCAGACTCGGGGTGCGGCTGTTTGTGCGCAGCACGCGCAAACTCGCTCTAACCAGCGAGGGACATGCGCTGTTTGCCCAGGCACAGGAAATTCTGAGATCGCTGCAAGAGACTGAAACCCGTATTGGCCAAGGTAGCGCCAGACCGGTGGGCCTATTGCGCATCACCGCACCTGCTGGCTTTGGCAGACGCCATGTGGCCCCCTTGATGCCAGCTTTGTGCGCGCAACATCCGGGACTTGAGGTGTCGCTCGACCTCAGCGACGATTTTGTTGATCTGGCCAATGACCGTTTTGACTGTGCGATCAGAATTGGCGAACTGTCAGACTCAAGCCTGATCGGCACGCGACTAGCAGACAACCAGCGCGTCGTGGTGGCCTCACCAGCTTATTTAAAGGCTCATGGCGTACCCAAGCATCCGAATGACATTGTCACTCACCAATGCCTCCCGCTATCGGTGCGCAGCGGCCAGACACGTGGCTGGCTGTTTCAAGTTGACGGACAACCTGTCTGGCACTCCATCGAAGGGCAGATGGCGTGCAATGATGGTAGCGTGCTACACCAGTGGTGCCTGGACGGCCATGGGCTTGCCTGGCGTTCACTGTGGGAAGTTAGCCACGATATTGCCGCTGGAAGACTGGTCACTGTGCTAGATGCCTATCGTGCCGCGCCCAATGGGGTGTTTGCGCTGATGCCACAGCGCCGGCTCACCCCGTTAAGAGTGAAAGTTTTGATTGACTGGCTGAAGTACCACTATAGACAAAATGGTTATTTTGACTAAAATCAATTCTACGATGTTTGATAACGATGTAGGGATTTATGCAAAACTAGTGCAAACCCGATAGAAATTAATCTTTTTGGTAACTAGCCATGTCTCAAAAACGCGTACCCGTCGCTGTTGATGCCGTTCACTGTGCCACTTGCATGATGGGTAACGTATGCCTGCCCGCAGGCATGCCCAACCATGAGGTAGAGCAATTAGACGAACTCGTCAAAGAGCGTATCAAGTTAAAGAAAGGCGACACTCTGTACCGCCATGGTGAAAAGCTTGACGCTCTGTTTGGCCTGCGGTTGGGCTCGGTCAAGACCCAGCTAGAAGAAGCCACTGGTCAAGTGCAAATTACCGGTTTTTTCCTGCCGGGCGAAATCATTGGATTGGACGGCATGCTCGATGGCGAACATGGCACAAATGCGGTCGCCATGGAGGACTCAGAGGTCTGTGTCGTTCGCCTAAAAGACATTGACGACATCAGCCGCTATGTGCCATCGCTACAACAGCAAGTGCGACGCATGATGAGCAAGGAAATTGCGCGCACCTATCAAGTCATGCTCGCGTTGGGTTCGATGCGATCAGAAGCAAGACTAGCGGCGTTTTTGGTGAACCTGTCGCAAAGACTTTCAGCACTTGGATACTCCTCGACTGACTTCATCATGCGCATGAGCCGCGAGGAGATTGGCAACTACCTTGGCCTGACGCTTGAAACAGTCAGCCGCCTGTTCTCGCGCTTTGCACGTGACGGTCTGATTCGCGTTAGCCAGCGTGAGATCCGGATTCTCGATATGGCCGCCCTCGAAGAGCTAGCGGGCCACCAGCCGTCTTGATCAGTCAGGCCTCCTGAAACACCCGCTGCCTGACAAAATCCAGCAAATTGGGCTCTGACATGGCTGTCAGACCGATTTGCTGCGACCAATAATCACAGCCACCACCCAACCTTGACCATTCGTACAGGCGCCGGGTGTAGAGCTGTAAGTCATACTCATAAGTCACACCAATGGCCGCATGCACGGCGTGGGCGATGGCAGCCACACGGCCAGCCACCGCACTCGTTTGCGACTTGGCTACTTGTGCTGCCTCGAATACTGGTTGCCAGTGCTTGGACTGACAACCAATTTGGCTGGCCATCCGCGCCCCATAGACACGCTCGGCCATCTCCGCTATCTGCTGTTGCAAAGCCTGAAACTTCCCGATGGGCTTGCCAAACTGCACACGATCATTCGCATACGCCAACGTTAACTCAAGAACCCGATCAGCAACGCCTGCTAATTGCACTGCCAGGGCGAGTGCCGTGGCGTGCGCAACCAAACCACTCGCAGCCAAACCCACAACAGATTGACTAACAACCGGCCTTGACCACTTGGCCTGTGCATCAAAGCAGCCTTTGCCGCCAACAGCGGTCAACTCGGCATCCACCAACGGCAGCAAATAGACCGTTTCATGGTCTTGCACCAAAGCATGGGTTGCCAGGTTGGCAGCAGGCAAGTTGTGCACGATCAGCACGCCGCTCGCACCTTGTCGCACAAAGCCGCTGGCCGTGATTGCACCGGCAGGCAGATCTTGACCCAGATTTGCCAACAAGGCGCGAGCGAACACCGTTGTGCCAATGGGCACTGGCAGGCCATGACGACCGGCGGCAAATAGCACCCCCCAGGCTTGCGCCCAGCCAAGGCCAGCACCGCCAGCCTCATCAGGCACCAACACATCCAAAAAACCTGACTGCAGCAACGGCTGCCACAAGTCGTCAGCACGGCCAGTCTCGTTGATGGCCCGGATTTTGCGTGGCACATCGATACTGCCAAGCAACTTGTCTAGTGATTCGTATAGCTCGTTTTGCATGTCGTTACCTCAGTGCCAGACCACGCGCGATAATGCCACGCAAGATTTCACGGGTGCCTCCACGCAAAGAAAACGTCACCCCCATCTGTTCCAGATATGCCAATGCCTGCATGAGCTCGCCCGAGACGGGAAACTCGGGATGGGCACCGATCCATTGCCCAATGTCACGAATAACTCGCTGCTCGAATTCGGTGCCGTAATCCTTGACCACAGACGCTTCAACAGCGGGACTCAAACCCCGCACTAGCTGATCAGTCACTGCCAACGACATGCCGCGCAAGGCACTCAACTCGGCCAAAAGATGACCCAACAAACGTTGGGCATCCGCGTACTGGCAATCTTGCACACGCACTTCGTGAGCCCAGGCATTGAGCAACACCATGCTGGCATAGATCCGTTCCGGACCGCTGCGCTCAAACGCCAGTTCAGCATTGACCTGCTCCCAGCCTTGGCCTTCTTGTCCAATCAGTGCATCTTCGTCGATCTGTACATTGTCAAAAAATACCTCGTTGAAATGGGCGTCACCCGCCATGTCAGTAATTGGGCGAATCGTAACGCCCGGCTTTGACAGATCAACGACGATTTGCGAAAGCCCGTGATGTCTGTCAATTGCTTGACCGCTGGTGCGCACCAGCGCGATCATGTAGTGGCAGTGATGAGCATTGGTCGTCCAGATTTTGCTGCCATTTAACAGCCAGCCTTGGGTGTTTTTTTCGGCGCGTGTACGAATGCTGGCCAAGTCTGAGCCGCTATTGGGCTCGCTCATGCCGATGCAGAAAAAAGCCTGAGCTTGGCAAATTTTGGGTACGTAAAAGTCTTTTTGTTGCTCGGTGCCGTAACGCATGATGAGGGGCGCGCTTTGCCGGTCTGCAATCCAGTGGGCAGCCACTGGCGCACCAGCGACCAGCAACTCCTCAGACAGCACGTATCTGGCAAAAAAATCTTTACCTGCACCGCCATGGCTAGTAGGAATAGTCAACCCAAGCCAACCTCGGGCAGCCAGTTTGCGGCTGAACTCGATGTCAGTGCCCATCCATGATCGTGCTCGCACCTGAGCAGGCAGACCCGACAATTCCTCGTCAAGGAATCGCCGTACCTCTTGCCGAAAGCCATCAAGGGCCGGCGGCACAGCGACATAGTCAAAGGGATTCAGCATACAGACAACGCCTCACAAAGACTCTTGATTAATGACCATTGAACCAAGAAATACGAGGCGTGTGTGTTTGAAACAGGCAAACAGCGTCTTAAAAATTTCTGTATGCAAAGACAAAGACAGGCTCAGCCACAGCGAGCGCCGTCGCTCTAGAACCCTATCTCCGCCCCTGGCTCCTCGCCTTTTTCTGGACGAATTAGCTGGGTTAACGCACTAGCGCCGGCACCGATGAACCAGAACAGAAAAAAACCAAAGGCATAAAGCCACTCACGTTCAAGCTGGATATAGCCAAAAATCGCAACATCCAACGGGTCGATGAAGGCGAACACGATCGCGCTGCCAACACCAGCCATTAAGAACGATGGCCACAAAACGCAAAGAAACATGCGCGAGCACATGGCGCGCCCTCCCCTAGCGTTGTTGGCTAACTGACGGATCCGCAGGCTTTTCTACAACCAGGCCACGCTTGACACCGCCATCGTAAATCGGCTGGTCCTTGAAGTTCTCAAGCGCCAGAGAGATCGTGATGGCGCAGGCGATGATGGCCACGAATGGCCCGAGCATCAGAAACCACGGCCAGGGCTCACGCCACCAGGGCTTTGTTGGTTGTTCTCGCTTCATGGACTTCCTCCTTTAGCGTGGAAAAATAAAGCTCGAGGCTTCACGCACCTCTGTTTGCCTGCCACTTTCCGATCGTGATTCAGTCACAAACGTGATGGGATGAGCACCTGTCTCGGCTGCATCATACGGTGCTTGCACCACCACCGGCAATAACAGATTGGCTGCTGCGGGCACTTGAATGTTGACCGCAGGTTGCTTGCCACCGCCACCAGACAACACATTAAGCCCCGGCAAGCCTTGCGCAGATATATTCAGTGTCAGCGTCTCTTCTGACGCGTTCAAGATCTGCAGACGGTAAACGTTTTCAATTAAGCCACCCGCCACTTCACGCCCAAGTGCGCCCCGATCGCGGATGATATCAACGCGCAAGGTTTCACGCGTTGCCAATGATCCAAAGAAGATAGCGATGATGATGGCCATGAGCGTTGTGTATATCAACACTCGTGGACGCAAAAGCCGCTTTTTGACCTGTGAATCGTTCAGGTTCTCTTCAATGCCACGCTCAGACGTGTATCGGATCAAGCCTTTGGGATAGTTGACCTTTTCCATCACCTGGTTACAGGCATCGACGCAAGCGCCACAGCCGATGCACATATATTGCAGCCCCTTTCGGATATCAATCCCGGTGGGGCAGACCTGCACACAAATACTGCAATCGACACATTCGCCGAGACCTTCGGCTTTGTAGTCCGTTTTTTTAGAGCGCGGGCCTCTCGGTTCACCACGCTTGTAGTCGTATGTCACAACGTAGGTATCAGAATCAACCATCACGCTTTGGAAACGGGCATAGGGGCACATGTACTTACAGACTTGTTCTCGCAAAAACCCCGCATTGCCCCAAGTCGCAAAACTGTAGAACAACAACCAGAACCACTGCCAAGGACCTAGCGTGAAGGCCAGGAGATTGGCCCCGAGCTCCCGGACCGGAGCGAAATAACCGATGAAAGTAAAGCCTGTCCAGAAAGCCACTGCGATCCACAGGAGATGTTTGGTGGCCTTGACACGTAATTTTTTGAACGACAGCGGTGATTCATCGAGCCGAATGCGAGCCACACGATCGCCCTCAACCTTGCGCTCGATCCACATAAAGATTTCGGTGTACACCGTTTGCGGGCAAGCATATCCACAAAACAGTCGCCCTGCCAGCGCCGTAAATAGAAACAACGCCAACGCTGAAATGATTAGCAACAAGGTGAGGTAAATCACATCCTGTGGCCATAGCACCATTCCAAAGATATAGAACTTACGAGCCCCAAGATCAAACAGCACTGCTTGACGGTCATTCCACTGAAGCCAGGGCAGGCCGTAATAAAGCAGCTGCGTCAACACCACCAACGCCACGCGCCAGCCGGCAAACCAACCTGTGACCGAGCGCGGATAGATTTTGCGGCGTACGTCTTTTAAAGTTTCTTCCAGCGTATCGGAGGCAGTCTTGCGTTTTGCCCCAGCAGGCCGCCATGGCGGCGGGTCTTCAGTCTCCGGGAGATTCTGTGCTGGGGTACTTTCACTGGTCATGCCAAACTACCTCAATATGACAAAGCAAACAATCGACGTATCGTAGTTACTTTGCCTGTCCATCCTGTTGATTTGACGCAACCTGCTCAGGACGGCTGTTCGACAAACCCCATACCCAGGCTGTCAACATACGTACCTGCTCGGGCGTCAGGTGCCCGCCTTGAGGCGGCATCTGATTGTTACGGCCTTTCATGATCGCTTCAACGATGCGCTCTTCCGAGCTGCCATAAAGCCAGACACCATCGGTCAAGTTAGGCGCACCGAGCATTTTGTTGCCTTTGCCATCGGCACCGTGGCAGGCTGCGCACTGAGCCATGTAGGTACGTTGACCCTTGATCGCAGCCAACTGGTTGTGCGCCAAACCAGACAGTGATCGAACATACTGCGCCGTGTCAGCGGCTGCCGGCGAATCAATCACACCGGTAAAGGCTGGCATGATGCCGTGGCGGCCGTTGACGATGGTGTGCTCAATAGCTTCTGGCGTTCTGCCCCACTGCGAGTCACCCTCAACCAAGTTAGGGAAACTCGGGCTGCCCTTGGCGTCTGAGCCATGACATTGAGCACAGTTATTCAAAAACAAGCGCTGGCCTATTTGCTGTGCTTCAGGATTCGCAGCAATTTGCTGAATCGTCATCTCATCAAACTTTGCATAAAGTGGACGAACAGAGGCCAGGTGCTGTTCTTGGGCACGTTCAACTTCATCTGCCGAGGTGTAATTCAACAAACCCGGATAGCCACCCAAGCCAGGGAACAAAACCAAGTATCCCAGGCCAAATGCACAAAAGCCGATGTACATCACAATCCACCAGCGCGGAATTGGGTTGTTCAGCTCACGCAGATTGCCGTCCCAAACATGGCCGGTATCGGTCACCTCTTCTTCTTTGCTGTTTTTTAAGTACTTTTTCTGGCTGTTGAGCAACCACACACACCAGACAATACCAATTAACGTAACGCCGGCGATCCACCAGCTCCAGACTCCACTATCGAAATCGCTCATGATTATTTAACCTCACCATTTTTTTCTGCTCAACTGGCCTGCCCTCATCAGGCAACTCAAACGGCAGATTGGCTGCTTCTTCGTTCGCTTTCTTGCGCCCCGGCGAAAATGCCCACCAGACGATTCCAAAAAAAACCACCATGGCCAAGACGGTGCCTATTGCATTTAGCATACCCATCTCAGTTCTCCGCCTTCTGCTCGTTGGGAACGGCTGCTTGACGCTGCATTGCTGCATTACGAACACCAACACCCAAACTTTGCAGGTATGCGACCACGGCATCTTCCTCAGTCTTGCCTACCAGCGCTTGGGGCGCCTGTTCGATTTGCTCATCGGTGTATGGCACACCTAGCGTGCGCAGAGCAATCATGCGTTCTTGAACATTCATACCTTCGACTGTTTTTTTAGCAAGCCAAGGATAGTTCGGCATGTTGGACTCAGGCACCACATCACGTGGATTGCGCAGGTGAATCCGATGCCACTCATCCGAGTAGCGCCCACCGATGCGAGCAAGATCCGGACCCGTGCGCTTTGAACCCCACAGGAAGGGGTGGTCAAAGACTGACTCCCCAGCCACGGAATAAGGACCGTAGCGTTGCACTTCGGCGCGCAGCATACGAACCTGCTGCGAGTGACAGCCCACGCAGCCTTCGCGGATGTAAAGATCGCGCCCGATCAACTCAAGCGGCTCGTAGGGTTTGACGCCTGGTGCTG
Organism: Burkholderiaceae bacterium; assembly: GCA_021208885.1. Classification (GTDB taxonomy): domain Bacteria; phylum Pseudomonadota; class Gammaproteobacteria; order Burkholderiales; family Burkholderiaceae_B; genus Algicoccus. Next base: position 42,200 of record JAJOJF010000039.1, on the reverse strand, counting down.
GCTGTGTGGTGCTGTGCTGAAAAAACAGTGGAACGATTTGCACCAAGCCTGCAAACATGACCACCACGATGCTGCAAACAATCAGCAAACCGATGTTCTTTTCCAGCGTCTCGTGTGAGAAGAAAGGTTTTTTTTCGTTAGCCATTTCAATACCTATAGATCAAGCAGCACTAGCGGCCGGACGGATGGGGTCTGCAGTCTCTGTCGGGACCAAGGGATTAACTGCCTTTGCTCCAACCACGGTCCTGAACACGTTGTAGGCCATCAGACAGATACCAAAGAGGTACAGGGTGCCGCCCAACAGTCGAATTGCATAGAACGGGTAGGTGGCCTTGACCGATTCCACAAAACTGTAGGTCAGCGTGCCATCAGGCTCGGTTGCACGCCACATCAGACCCTGCATCACACCGGCAATCCACATGGCGGCGATGTACAACACCACGCCGATGGTTGCGACCCAGAAGTGAACCTCAACCAGACGCATGCTCCACATGCGATCCTTGCCCCACAGGCGCGGGATCAGGTAATAGAGCGAACCGAAGGTAATCATTGCCACCCAACCGAGTGCGCCTGAGTGCACGTGACCAATGGTCCAGTCAGTGTAGTGCGACAGGGCATTAACGGTACGGATGGACATCATCGAGCCTTCAAATGTCGACATGCCGTAGAACGAAAGTGACACAACCAGAAACTTCAGGATTGGATCAGTGCGCAACTTGTACCAGGCGCCAGACAAGGTCATGATGCCGTTGATCATGCCACCCCAGGATGGTGCCAAGAGAATCAAGGAAAACACCATGCCCAAAGCTTGCGTCCAGTCAGGCAAAGAGGTGTAGAGCAAGTGGTGAGGACCGGCCCACATGTAGGTGAAGTTCAAGGCCCAGAAGTGCACGATTGACAGGCGATAAGAATAGATCGGACGCTCAGCCTGCTTGGGGATGAAGTAATACATCATGCCCAAAAAGCTCGTTGTCAGGAAAAATCCCACGGCGTTATGACCGTACCACCACTGCGTCATGGCATCTTGTACGCCTGCATAGATGGAATACGACTTCCATCCCAATAGGCTCACCGGCAACTCAAGGTTGTTGACGATGTGCAGCAGCGCAATCGTAAGGATGTAAACCCCAAAAAACCAGTTGGCGACATAGATGTGCTTGACCCGCCGCTTGATAATCGTGCCAAAAAACACGATCGCGTATGCCACCCAGATCAGCGTAATTAGAATGTCGATCGGCCACTCGAGCTCAGCGTATTCTTTGCTACTGGTAAAGCCCATGGGTAACGTAATCGCTGCACCGACAATCACGAGCTGCCAGCCCCAGAACGTAAAAGCGGCAAGCTTGTCTGAGAACAAACGCACCTGCGATGTACGTTGCACCACATAATAGGATGCAGCAAAAAGCGCACAGCCACCAAACGCAAATATCACCGCATTGGTATGCAAAGGACGCAAACGCCCGAAGGTGAGCCAGGGCGTATCAAAGTTCAGTGCCGGCCAGATCATTTGGGCAGCAATCAGCACGCCAACCGCCATGCCGACAATACCCCAGACGACCGTCATGATCGCAAACTGTCGCACCACCTTATAGTTAAACGACTCGGCGGTTGCAGCCCTGGTTGACGACCCGGAGGTCGTCGTCGGTTCAAACGAACCTGCCATCGTCCCTTGTACGCTAGCCATGGTTTAAATCCTCGGATTTTTAGTGATAGAAATTCTTGTATGTAATGATGCAGATCAATCGCAGTTACGACTTTGATTTGGATCAAGGGGTCTCATTTTGGGGTGTCATCATCTTCCAAAATAGACCGACTGGCTTTATCTGGATCATCGTACTGACCTGAAAACACCGCCCACCAAAGCACGCCGCCGATCAACACGACGAACAGCAAAGACAGTGGCAACAGGAAATAAAGGACTTCCAAAACGAGTCTTCAGGTTCGAGCCAGATTGTTGAAATCTGGTGCCGGTTCACTTGGCTCAGGTTCGCGATAGAGGCGCCAGGCGTTGACTGTCACGGCAATCGACGACACAAACATGGCCAATGCGGCTAACCAAGGCGTCACAAAACCGAGCGCAGCCAACGGGGTTGTAACCAGATGAAAAATGACCGATCCATAGAGGTTTTGACGGGTCACACGCCTGGTCCCGGCAAATAACTTGTCTGCTTGATTCTTGGTCATATCGGGAAAAGCCGCTAGCGTCGCGTTTGCAGCAGCCAACGACACGGGTGCCGACATCGATAACGCACAGGGGCAGCTCATCACCAACAAGGAGACCATCACAGGCAGGGCATAGTCTGGATCTATCACCCACCAGACAGCCGCCACGATGAACGCGATGGCCAGCTGAACAATGACGAACCACATGGCAACCTTGTCAGCATGCCGCAACAGTGGCTCACGCAATTGCGCCAACGTCTGCGAATAACGCGAACTGTCGACTGATTGACGCGCCCGTAGCTCAAAGAAACGTGCGGTCAATAAAAAAGCCACAAACATCGTCACCGAATCAAAATAGACTTCTCCGTGCCCCGTGAATGTGGCGATTACGCTAGGCACAAAGGCGGCAATCATGCTGACGGCCACCGGCACGTCCATGGTGATGTGACGTTCACGCCATGCTTGGGCTACGCCAGTCCAAACCGGCCAGGCCGAATAAAGAATGACAGGAACAGTGAGAGCTAGGCTGGTCCAGTTCATCAAAACAATGGCCCAATCCAGCACATCAAGGTTGTCATGCCCGAAAGTGTCCTGGCGTAAATAGCCAGGCAAAGCAAACATCATGACCTGCATCATGGCAAGCCACGCAAGCCCCAGGCGCACAAGCGTGCGCCTGCGTGACATCATTTCGTCAGCAGACAAAGGGCGATTCAAGGCGAAGATAGACTTTGGCATAGCCGAAATACTAAACAAGCCATCAAAACCCGGCCTTGATCTATATCAACTTTGTTTGCGGCAATGAAATCGGCCACCGTCGCCGGTGGCCGATTGGTTTTCCAACCTTAACTAAAGGTCGGTTAATGCTGCAACAAGCTTGACGCTTAAGCGTGAGCCTCTTCGAACTGAGCCTCTTCGGTCGAGCCAGTCAAAGCTGTCGTTGAAGCCTTGCCGCCTTCAATGGTCTGGGTGACCGCATCAAAGTAGCCCGTACCCACTTCACGCTGGTGTTTCACGGCGGTGAATCCACGGTCAGCAGCAGCGAACTCCTTTTGTTGCAGCTCAACAAACGCCGACATGTTCTCGCGGGCATACTTGTAGGCCAGATCGAACATACCGTAGTTCAGTGCGTGGAAACCAGCCAACGTGATGAACTGGAACTTGTAGCCCATGGCGCCAAGTTCACGCTGAAACTTGGCAATCGTGCCATCATCGAGGTTTTTCTTCCAGTTAAACGATGGTGAGCAGTTGTAAGCCAATAGTTTGCCTGGGAACTGACGGTGAATGGCTTCGGCAAACTTGCGGGCGTATTCAAGGTTCGGCGTCGCAGTTTCGCACCAGATCAGATCAGCATAGGGCGCGTAAGCCAAACCACGACTAATGCCTTGTTCGATACCAGCGCGCGTACGGAAAAAACCTTCCACGGTACGCTCACCCGTCATAAACGGACGATCGTTGTCATCGATGTCGCTTGTCACGAGGTCTGCGGCATCAGCATCGGTGCGAGCCAGCAACACAGTTGGCACACCCATGACATCAGCTGCCAGACGAGCAGCGCTTAATTTACTGACTGCTTCACGGGTAGGAACAAGGACCTTGCCGCCCATGTGGCCGCACTTCTTGACCGAAGCCAACTGGTCTTCAAAGTGAACGCCACTGGCACCGGCGTCAATCATGGCCTTCATCAACTCAAATGCATTCAAAACGCCACCGAAACCGGCTTCGGCGTCGGCTACGATTGGCGCTAGGTAATCAATGTAGCCATCGTCACCCGGGTTCTTGCCTTCCATCCACTGAATCTGGTCGCAGCGCTGCAGCGCATTGTTGATGCGGCGAACCACCTGAGGAACTGAATTAGCAGGATAAAGCGACTGATCTGGATACATCTCGCCAGCGAGGTTGGCGTCGCCGGCCACCTGCCAGCCTGACAGGTAGATGCCCTTTAGCCCAGCCTTGATTTGCTGCATGGCTTGATTGCCCGTCAGCGCACCGAGCGTGTTGATGAAAGGCTCGGTGTTAAGCAAGTTCCAGAGCTTTTCTGAGCCCTGACGAGCCAGCGTATGCTCAATCATGGTTGAACCACGCAGACGAACAACGTCCTCAGCGCTGTAGTCGCGCTTGATGCCTTGCCAGCGGGGGTTTTCTGCCCATTCTTTCTGCAGGGCACGGATGGCGGTTTCACGAGTGTTCATTTCCAATCTCCTGAAGGTGTCAATCAAAAAGTCAAAAAACAAAAAAGAATTCGGTGAAGCTTGGAAATAAGTCTACCGGTCTTGTGCATCGCAAATAGCTCTTATGTCTTATATAAGACAATATTTTTTAATCAATAAAAACATATAGTTGTATTTTTTTTTTCATGATATAAAACGATTTTTATGCTTATGAAATAATACTTTGCGGCGCCGCATCATCGCTTTTTGCAATATGAAATAAAGGTTTCACGAAATGAAATTCGGGCACACTACAATTCGAAACATGAATGCTCCGACTCTTCCAACGCATGACAAGGCACTGCCGCTAGGCAAAGAAAGTGCCTATCCAGACCGGTATGATGCGTCCCTGCTCTATCCCATTTCCCGTTCACTCGGGCGAAACACCATTGGCGTATCAGCAGGCAGGCTGCCATTTATTGGCTGGGACTTATGGCGCGGCTACGAGCTTTCGTGGCTCAATCTCAAAGGCTTGCCACGCACGGCTATTTTGAAAGCGTGGGTACCTGCGACTAGCCCCACTATCATCGAATCCAAGTCCTTCAAGCTCTACCTGAACAGCCTGAACAACGAGCGGTTTGAGTCTGTCGCACAGTTGCAAGATCGAATCACCGCTGACCTTCAGAATGCTGCCCAATCCTCTATCAAGATTGAGGTCATTACTCCTGATGCGTTCGTTAACGAACCAATCTCGGAGCCTGCACGACAAAGCACCTGCCTTGATGACCAAGACATCGTGATCGACGACTATGAGCCCAACGCAGACCTGTTGGCCATCGCCTCGGATAACGTTGTCATTGAATCGGTGTTTTCTCGATTGCTGAAATCAAACTGCCCCGTGACCGGGCAGCCTGACTGGGGCAGTGTTCATATCGAGTACCGGGGCCGCGCCATCGATCACGCAGCGCTGCTGCGCTACATCGTGTCGTTTCGCCAGCACCAGGGGTTTCACGAGCAATGCGTTGAGCAAATGTTTTGTGACATCGCGGCGCGTTGCCAGCCCGAGCAACTATCCATATACGCCCGCTACACGCGTAGAGGCGGAATGGATATCAATCCCTGGCGCGCCACGCCCGGAACGCCAGAACCTAGCTTGTTGCGTAGCGCCCAGCAGTAGGACCACGACTCGCGCGCCCAATTTGATTGGCAAGCAAAGCTGCAACCACGAATGCGACAGCCGCACCTAGCCAAGGTCCACTACGCATGCCCGCATCGAGCAATAACCCGAACATGATCGGACCCAGAGCAGAGCCGACGTCTAGCCCTGAGTAGACCAGGCCATACACCGAGCCGACCGATTTTTTAGGCGTCACCTTGCGAACCAGCATGTCACGCGATGGCGCAGACAACCCCGAGAAAAATCCAGCCAGTGCCATGGCCAGCGCCGCAAAAGCCAGGGGCACCCAGCCAGAGGCCAGCAACACAAATACCGCGGCTGCAGCAATCAAGGACACGAAGACGACAAGCTCGCTTTTAAACGTGGCATTAACCAAAAAGCCCCCGGCAACCATGCCGAGAATCTGTCCGGCCATATAGCCCGAAAGTACTGTACCAGCAGCGACTACCGTCATGCCATAAATCTCGCCCATGAGTGGAATCGTGTAATTCTGCACTGCAGAAAACGCGACTGTGGCACAGACAAAGAAAAGAAAGGCACCCCAAAGGGCTGGTGATGCAAGCAGTTGCGATAATGTGGCCAACAGCCCGGGTCCAGAGGATTCGCCCGGGCTAGCTGATTGCTTGGGCATATCGCGTGAACCTTGCACAAACAGTGAGTCTTTGCCCCAAACCAAACCAGCCAGAATCACAGCCATCAGACAGGCCACACCAAACGCTGCAGCACGCCAACCGAGCCATTCGGCAACGCCAACCACAAACAGCGGTGACAATGCCCATCCTAGCGTGCCCGTGAGATTGTGAGCGCTAAATGCATGACCTAGCCGGTTTGGCGTGACGCGATGGTTCAGAATAGAAAAATCTGCCGGGTGAAACACTGAGTTGCCAATGCCACCCACGATGGCTGCGAGCATCAGCGTGCCGTAACCGCCTGCTGTAGCCAACAACACAGCAGAAACCACAAATGTAGCCATACCAAACCAAAGTACGGGGCGCGGACCGATACGATCAACGATAAAACCAGATGCCACCTGCCCCAAGCCCGACACCACAAAAAACATCGTCATCAAGAGCCCGAGTTGAGCAAAGTCCAACCCAAACGCACTGCCAAGCGGCACGAATAAGCTCGGAATCACTAGCTGAAAGAAGTGCGAGCCTGCGTGAGCCGAGCCAACCAAGCCGATGGTGCGCCAATCATCGCGCGCCGAGGGACCGGGAGAACTTTGTAACGGTGGCAAGGCAGCAGTCTGGCTCACGAGGTTTTGTCCTGTTAAAAGGAATCTAGGTCTAGTCAGGCTCTGGCCTGGATTTCAGGCCAAGCCTTCTTAAGGTAGTAAAACATCGACCATACCGTCAAGGCCGCCGCCACCCAAATAAGCACCTGCCCAATCAGAGCAACCGGCAGGTCGAACCAGTCCTGGTTGTGCAGCAGACATGGGATGGCAATCATCTGGGCAGCTGTCTTGAACTTGCCCAGCCAATGCACGGCCACGCTAGCGCCAGCGCCGATCTGTGCCATCCACTCACGCAAAGCCGAAATAGCAATTTCCCGGCCGATAATCACCAAGGCCACCAGACTGCCAACCCGATCGAGATGCAGCAAGACGAGAAGCGCGGCGCTAACCATCAGCTTGTCCGCCACGGGGTCGAGAAACGCCCCAAAAGAAGAAGTCTGGTTCCAGCGCCTCGCTAGCCAACCATCCAGCCAATCAGTGACGGCGGCCACCACGAACAGCCATGCTGCAATTGCATCGCGCAATACCGAGGGCAAAATCGCATCCGGCACATAAAACAGCGCCACAAAAAACGGAATGATGGCAATGCGCAGCCAGGTCAGCGCAATCGGTAAATTAAATGGCATGTCAGGTCACTTTTGCAGCGGCGAATGTAACTATCTTACAGAAACTTTTAGGACGAAACTGCTCTGCCACTGCTCACTCACTCATGCAAGGCAGCATAGATCCGTTTTGCTAAATCCAGGGAGATGCCATCGACCGAAGCCAACTGCTCCACGCTTGCCGCGCTCACGCCACCCAGGCCACCGAATCGGTTCAACAGCTTCTGCCGGCGTTTAGCCCCCACCCCCTCTATATCCTGCAGTCTGGACCCTTGGCGCGCTTTCGCACGCTTGGCACGCATACCAGTAATGGCAAAACGGTGCGCCTCATCGCGTATCTGGGCAATGAGCATCAAGGCAGCCGAGGCATTGCCAAGCACCAGTGGCTGCCTGCCGTCGGCAAACACCAATGTCTCCAACCCGGTCTTGCGATTTTCACCCTTGGCCACGCCAACCAAGGCACTTAAATCCAGGCCGTATTCCTCAAACACCTGCCTGGCAACTTCAACCTGGCCTTTGCCACCGTCAATCAAAACCAGGCCTGGCATGGCCGTCTGGCCATCAGCCACCTTGGCGTAGCGGCGAGTAAGCACCTGTCGCATGGCCGCATAATCGTCGCCTGGCGTGATGCCATCAATGTTGTAGCGTCGATACAGCGAGGGTTGCATCTCGTGATGATGAAACACCACACAAGAGGCTTGCGTGGCTTCGCCAGCGGTATGGCTGATATCGAAGCACTCGATGCGTAACTCATCAAGCGACTGTTCGTCCGCCTCAAGCCCGAGCGTCTCGACCAAGGCCAGCGTTCTGGCGTGCCGCGCACCACCTTCGGTTAACGCACGCGTCAACGACAACTCAGCATTTTGGGTGGCCTGCTCAAGCCATGATCGACGTATTCCCTGAGGCTTTGTCAGCAGACGGGTTTTACGATGACCGGCTGCACTTAGCAAAGCCACAATCGATTCGTCTTTGGGTGCGGTTGAGGCCACGATCACCGCGGGCAAAGCATGCTCAACGTAATGCTGCGCCATAAAAACTTCCAGAATGTCGCCAGCATCATCTTCATTCAGGTGAGCCGGAAAAAAAGCCCGATCCCCCAAATGACGACCGTTTCGTATCATCGCCAAATTGACGCAGGCTTTGCCGCCAGCCATCGCAATGGCAATCACATCAGTATCCTCGCCGTCAGTCTGTTCCATGGTTTGCTGCTGCAATACCCGTGACAAGGCAGACATTTGGTCGCGCAGCGCCGCAGCATGCTCAAACTCGAGCGCCTCAGAGGCAGCCAGCATTCGCTCTTCGATATCTTGCAACACGACTTGAGTCTCACCCTTCAGAAACTGAGTGGCTCTGGTGACATCACGCTGATAGTCCTCCGGGCTGATCTGTCCCACACAAGGCCCAGAGCAACGATTGATCTGATAGAGCAAACAAGGGCGAGTACGATTGGCGTAGACCGTGTCTTCGCAGGTACGAAGCCGAAACACCTTTTGCAGGATTTGTATGGTTTCGCGTACCGCCCAGGCATTCGGGTACGGGCCGAAGAACTGTCCAGGACGCTGAGTGGATCCTCGGTAGTAGTTAATGCGCGGTGCCGCGTGGTCCGAGACCATTAGATAGGGATAGGACTTGTCGTCACGAAACAGAATGTTATAGCGTGGCTTTAGCTGCTTGATGAGATTATTCTCAAGCAACAAGGCTTCGGCTTCTGATGGCGTGACGGTAACTTCGACGTCAACCACACGCGCGACCATGTGGGCGATCCGCGGGCCATGGCCAGTTTTTTGAAAATAAGAACTGACGCGCTTTTTAAGGTCTCGGGCTTTACCGACGTACAGCACTTCCCCACTGGCATCCAGATGCCGATAGACACCCGGCAGGTGAGGCAAGCCGGCCAGCAAGGTCTTGATGTCGGTCAGTCCCTTGCCAGGCTGCGCAGCTTGCCCTGCATCGGGCTCTTGCGTGTCAGTCGTTGGTTTGCTCATCCACGCTTTGTACCAGAGCCAGCGCATGCTGGTAAGCCGGCCAACGGGCAAGTGCTGACCACTTGCGCGCCTTCAGTTTCGGCACAAGCCGTGATAGGCGCTGCACCGACTCGCCGCGCGGTTCGTGTTTCAGGTGTTTCAGGAGCTCATCAGCCATATCAGACCGATTGCACACTAGCACCATGTCACAACCGGCACCAAGCGCTGCTTGTGCTCGTTCGGTAATATCACCCGCCACTGTGGCACCTTCCATGGTCAGGTCGTCCGAGAACACCACGCCGTCATAGTGCAGTTGCCCGCGCAAAATTTCTTGAATCCACTTCTCAGAAAACCCGGCCGGTTTGTCATCGACCTTCGGATAGATCACATGCGCGGGCATCACCGCCGGCATCACCAAGTCACCTAACCAAAGGTATGGCGCCGCATCATCTTTCATAATGCGCGCTAGCGTGCGGTTATCCACCGGGATCTCATGGTGCGAATCAGCTGTCACCGCACCGTGGCCAGGGAAATGCTTGCCGCAGGCGGCCATGCCCACCATCGCCATGCCTTGAGCCAGGGCTCGGGCTAACATCGTCACTACCCGAGGGTCGCGATGAAAGGCACGATCACCGATAACCTTGCTCACGCCGTAATCCAGATCGAGCACAGGCGCAAAACTCATATCCACGCCGCAGGCACGCAGTTCGGCTGCCATCACCAGCCCACAGGCGGTGGCTAGCGACATGGCACGCATGGGATCTTCCATCCAGATTTGCCCAAGCCGCGCCATCGCCGGCAGGTGCGTGAACCCGTCTTCCCTAAACCGCTGAACCCGGCCGCCCTCATGGTCCACTGCAATCAACAGTTTCGGCGTCTTTAGCTTGTGAATTTGGCGCGTGAGCTTGCGCAACTGGGCGCGGTCTTCAAAGTGGCGAGCGAATAAAATCACACCACCCACCAGAGGGTGCATCAGGCGCTTGCGATCTTCATCACTCAACCGAGGACCGACCAGATCGATCATCACCGGGCCACGGCGGCCTTGATGGAGTTTTGTGGCTTCTTTCATTCATTAAATTCCGGCAAGGGGACGGTTTCACCGCGTAGTCCTGCAAGCTTAGCCTGCACCATCAATGCTTTCATGTTGCGCACAGCAGCCTGCCAACCGTCAAATACTGACTGTGCGACGATGGCGTGTCCAATATTTAGTTCTGCTATACCTGCCAATGCTGCAATTGGCGCAACATTGCCGTAATGCAAGCCGTGCCCAGCATTGACCTTGATACCCAAGCTAACAGCCTTTGCAATGGCTTGTTTTAATCGATCAAGTTCAGCCTGTGCTTGGACCACGTTTTTTGCTTCAGCGTAAGCGCCCGTGTGCAACTCGATAATGCGAGCACCGATGCGATGCGCTGCCTCGATTTGGCTCGCCTCCGGATCAATAAAGAGCGAGACCCGGATATCTGCAGCCTGCAGCTTTTGCACCGCCTTACCCACCGCCTCAAAACCGCCCACCACATCGAGACCGCCCTCGGTCGTTAGTTCCGTTCTCTTCTCAGGCACGAGGCAAACATCTTGGGGGCGAACTTCAACAGCAATGTCAAGCATTTCGTCAGTGACCGCGCACTCAAGGTTCATGCGGGTAAGCAGCTTGGGACGCAAAGCATAAACGTCGGCATCCTGGATGTGACGCCGATCTTCGCGCAAGTGCAATGTGATTAAGTCCGCACCTGCCTCTTCGGCAAGCAGTGCTGCCTTGATAGGATCTGGGTACGCCGTGTGGCGCTGCTGGCGCAAAGTGGCGACGTGATCAATGTTGACGCCTAGGTCGATCATGATGGATTTGGGTCTACGAGGGTTAATGGTTGCTTGTATTTGGATTGTACGGCCGAAGCATCAACACCACCGCCTAACGCTTTGTATAGGTTGATGCGATTCGATGCAGTCTCGAACCCGGTCAACACTTGCTGCACACGCGCATTAAACAGCTGGATTTCCGCCACCTGAACTTCAAGAAAGCTACTGATGCCGTTGAAGAAGCGGGCATTGCTCAAGTCAAGAAATCTCTGTGCCGAGGCAACTTCAGCCGTTCTGGCAGCAAGCTGAGCCTTCAGAGTAGCCTCACCCGACAAGGCATCTGCAACCTCACGAAACGCCTGCTGAATCTGTCGCTCGTAGTTGGCGATGGCGCCGCGTTGGGCTGCTTCTGCCTGAGCCAGACCGGCCTGGATACTGCCGCCCGTAAATATCGGCACACTCACTGACGGGGTAAACGCCCAAGCCGCACTGCCGGATTTAAAAAGTCCACCCAAGGATGTACTGGCCGTGCCCACACTGCCAGTCAAGCTAATGTTCGGGAAAAACGCAGCGCGTGCTGCACCTATGTTGGCGTTAGCAGCAAGCAACTGGTTTTCTGCAGCGCGAATGTCGGGACGACGTACCAACAACTCTGATGGCAATCCAGCGGGAATGTTGGCTAGGCGCCCAATGTCATCAAAGGTCACCGGTGGCGGTTTCATCTGAGGCAAGGGCTGGCCAATCAAAACACTGAGGGCATTTTGAGCAGTTTGTTCGTCTCGGATGTAGCGCGCAAGGTCGGCGGCAGCCCCATCAACGAGCACCTTGGCCTGCACGGTATCCATCTCGGACGCCACGCCATTGGCGAACCTTGCCTTTACGAGGTTATAGCTGGTTTGACGCGCTTTCAGGGTTTGCTCGGTCAAGCCAACGAGTGCCTGAGCCAATCGCAGCCGAAAGTACTGCACTGCCGTGTCTGCCACCAACGCAATCTGCACGGCCCTGGCACCTTCGGCGGTAGCGAGGTACTGTTGAAACGCCGCTTCCGATAAATTGCGCAGGCGCCCAAACAGGTCAAGCTCAAACGCCGTGAGCGCGACACCGGCTGAATACTGACTGGTGATGACATTGCTGCCGTCTCCAAACCCTGGTCCGCGTTGCCTGGCACCCGTAATGCCCGCTCCTAGCGTTGGAAACATCTCGCCGCGCTGTATTCCCCAGATGGCCTGTGCCTCGTCCATGCGCGCCACCGCAATTTGCAGGTCGGGATTGTTGGCCAGCGCAATTGAAATCAACGAGCGCAGCGTGTCATCCTGAAAAAAAGTCTGCCAAGGCACTTCAGCTGCACTTTCCATCCCGGGCGACAAGGCTTGCGCCTGCACAGTGTTGCGCGACACGTTTCCCGAGGCAGAATTAAATGTGAGCTCTGGCTGCAACGGAAAGTTTGCTGGCACTGGCATCGCAGGCTGCTCATATTTTGGTGCAAGATTGCACCCAGCCAAGATAGCGGTGCCCATCAAAGCCAGCAAACGAAAGTGCTTCATGGCTGACCTCCCGAATCGCGGGAAGTGGAATCCGACGCTGCAGGCGCATGTGTCGGTGCAGCATGCAAGAGCTTGACCTTGGTCTTAAAAAACTTCAGGACCGTCACAAAGAAAATCGGCACGAAAATTACCGCAAATGGAGTGGCCGCCAACATGCCACCTAACACACCAAAGCCAACCGCTTGCTGGCTGGCAGCGCCCGCGCCCGAAGCCAGCGTCAAGGGCACAACGCCGAGAATGAACGCAAACGAGGTCATCAGAATCGGACGGAAACGCAAACGCGCCGCTTCAACAGCAGCCTCATAAAGACCCATACCTTGCGCATGAAGGTCTTTGGCAAACTCCACGATCAGGATGGCGTTTTTAGCGGATAGACCAATCACTGTGACCATGCCAACCTGAAAGTAGACATCATTGTTCATGCCTAGCGCTGAAATCAAGGCCACCGCACCTAACATACCCAAAGGCACCACCAGCATGACCGATAGCGGAATCGCCCAGCTTTCATAGAGCGCGGCCAACACCAGAAACACCGTAATAATTGCCAGCGCCATCAAGATCGGTGCCTGGGCACCCGCCTGGAGCTCTTGGTAGGACAACCCGGTCCACTCATACCCAAAACCCTCGGGTAACTCAGTCATCAACCCTTGCATCGCATCCATGGCTTCACCCGATGAATAACCGGGTGCGGCACTGCCTGAAATACGGATCGTGTCGTAGCTGTTGTATCGCACCACTTGGGTCGGACCCTGGGCCCATTGCACATCAATGAACGAAGACAATGGCACCAACTCGCCCCGCGCATTGCGTGCGTTTAGCTTCATGATGTCGGCTACGCTGTCACGGAATTCTTGATCGGCCTGCACCCAGACGTTTTGCATCCAGCCCGTGTTGGGGAATTTGCCCAAGTATTGCCCGCCCATCGCAGTACCCAAAGTAGCGGCTGCTTCCTGAAAGCTCACCCCCATGGCAGCGAGCTTGTCTCGATCAATCGAAATGCTCAGTTGCGCACCCGGGCCCAAACCAGAGATGCGCACTTGCGACAGGACTGGGTTTTGGGCGGCAAGCGCCAGCATTTGGCCTGCAGCTTGCATGAGAGCCGGGTAGCCCGCACCTGATCGGTCCTGCAACCTAAAATCGAAACCGCTCGCATTGCCCAGTGAGGAAATGGCTGGCGGGATCACGGCAAACACCAAAGCATCGGGAATAGTGCCCAAGAGCATGCCTGTGGCCTTGCCGGCAATATCCATGGCCGACTCGCCAGGCCCCTGACGCTGGTCAAAAGGCTTCAAGGGCACAAATGCCAAAGCCGCATTCAAGCCGTTGCCGTTAAAGCTAAAGCCGCGCACTGCCACAATATCTTGTGTCGTGGGCTCATTCAGGAAGTAATTCTCAACCTGGTTGATAACTTCCATGGTTCGCGTAGACGACGACCCCGAGGGCAACTCAATATTGACAACAATGTAGCCCTGATCTTCTTCGGGCAAAAAAGCGCCTGGTAGTCTGACGTACATGTAGCCCATCAACGCCACAAGCAACACAAAGATCGTCATGTAGCGACCCGGGCGATGGATCAGATGCGTGACCATGCCCTCGTAGTTCGTGGTGGTTTTATGAAAGCTTCGATTAAACCAACCAAAGAAACCACGCTTTTCTTCGTGGTGCCCTTTGCCGATGGGCTTCAAAATTGTGGCGCATAGTGCTGGCGTGAACGACAACGCGAGAAAGCCTGAGAACAAGATCGACACTGACATGGCAACCGCAAACTGCCGATAGATGACGCCAACCGAACCGGCCATAAATGCCAGCGGCAAAAACACCACCGTCAGCACCACGGTAATCCCGACAATAGCGCCCGAGATCTGAGGCATGGCCTTGATGGTCGCCTCACGAGGCGAGAGACCCTCTTCGGCCATGATTCGCTCGACGTTCTCAACCACCACGATGGCGTCATCGACCAAAATACCGATCGCCAGTACCATGGCAAACATGGTCAGGACGTTGACTGAAAACCCGAAAGTATTCATCACAGCAAACGCCCCCATCATCGCGACCGGCACCACAAGCGCAGGAATGACGGTATAGCGGACGTTTTGCAGGAAAACAAACATCACAATGAACACCAGCACCATCGCTTCAAACAGTGTGTGCACCACCTGCTCTATCGATGCTTCGACATAAGGCGCTGTGTTGTAGGGAATGGCGTAGGAAATGTCACCGGGGAAAAACTCGGCAAGTTCCTGCATCCGGGCTTGAACGCCCTCAGCAGTTTCGAGCGCATTAGCGCCAGGGGCCAACACCACCGCAAAAGCTGCGGTGGGTTTGGCGTTCAAGCGCGCACCAAACTGATAGTTGTCTGCGCCAATTTCCACGCGAGCGACATCTTTGAGACGGACAGACGACCCGTCCGGGTTGGCGCGAATCACGACATTCTCAAACTCAGCGACGTTGGTCAACTGGCCATTGCTCGTGATGTTTGCTGCCACCCGCTGGCTCTCAGGGTTTGGGGGGCCACCAAGGACGCCAGCAGGGATCAGGATGTTCTGTGCACGGATTGCGTTATTGACATCTTGAACGCTTAGCTCCAACCCCACAAGCTTGTCTGGATCTATCCAGATACGCATCGCGCGAGGGGCTGCAAACAACTGGAACCGCCCGACACCTGGCACACGCGAGATCGGGTTTTGTACGTTGCGCTTGATATAGTCAGCCAGGGCTGTGGCATCAAGATCACCATCTGACGACAACGTCACCACCATCAAAAAGCCCGAACTGGTCTGCTCAAACTTCAGGCCCTGTAGATTCACTGCGTCAGGCAATTGCGCTGACACGTTCGAGACGCGGTTTTGCACGTCGACTTGTGCCAAGTCTGGATCAGTACCGGGCTCAAAGGTTGCCGTGATCTGTGACTGACCATTGGAGTCACTAACCGACTCGTAATAAATCAAGCCTTTGGCGCCATTGAGCTCATTCTCAATAATGCTGGTGACCGACTCGGCGACTTCAGCTGCGGACGCACCCGGGTAGGTGGCAGAAATCTGGATGGCCGGCGGCGCGACATCGGGATACTGGGCCACCGGCATGGTGCGAAGCGACAACAAGCCAATGGCGGTGATGAGAATCGCCACCACCCATGCAAAAATCGGCCGCTGAATAAAAAACTGTGACATTCACTCTGCCTATTGAGCCCAATGACCCGGCGTTACTGGCCGGGCTGCCAAGGCCTGGTTTGAACCGATGCGCCTTCGCGTATCTTCTGAAAACCCGCCACGATGACTTCATCACCAGCAGCCAGGCCCTCAGAGATGATGACCTTGTTCTCGTAGTCATTGCCTACTTGCACCGGCACCAAGGTCGCTTTGCCATCACGCACGACATACACATTGGTCAAGCCATTTGCCGCTCGTTGCAGTGCCTGTGGCGGTACGAGAAGCGCCTGCTCAGACACTGCTTGCTCAACCCTGACCCTGACATACATGCCTGGCAGCAACACCGCATCCGGGTTTTCTACTTCGGTGCGCAGCACCACTTGACCCGTGGTTTCGTTCACCGTGGTGCCGGTAAAGAGCAGCTTGGCCTTGCCAGGATAAAGCGAGCCATCCTCCAGGATGACCGACACTTCGGCCGCATCGTTTGAGACTTGCTTGAGTTTGCCATCCTTAAAATCCCGTCTCAGCTTTGAGAGCTCAGCCACCGATTGGTACACATCGACATAAATCGGGGTGATCTGTTGAACCAATGCCATCTGCGTGGCCGTTGTCGCTTCAACGAGTGCGCCTTCAGTCACAAGCGCCTCACCGATGCGCCCGTCAATTGGTGAAGTAACCGTGGTGTAGCCCAAATCGATCTCAGCCGATGCCAGGGCGGCTTGGGCTGCCAACACGTTGGCACGAGCCTGATCCGCGCGAGCCACAGCATCGTCATATTCCTGGCGGCTGACCGCATTGATCTTCACGAGTGGGGCGTAACGTTTGGACAATGCGATAGCAGCCCTCTCATCGGCTTGGGCGCGTAAAAGATCAGCGCGGGCCCTGTCGAAAGCAGCTTGATAAGGTGCCGAATCGATCGTAAACAGTGGCTGATTGC
The DNA here is from genome assembly GCA_021208885.1 of Burkholderiaceae bacterium. Lineage (GTDB taxonomy): Bacteria > Pseudomonadota > Gammaproteobacteria > Burkholderiales > Burkholderiaceae_B > Algicoccus. The sequence goes on along the minus strand of JAJOJF010000039.1, from coordinate 25,486 downwards.
GGGCTACTACGCTGCCTTGCTCAAACAGGATTTCCTGCACAATGCCAGTGACCCGAGCTCTGACTTGCGCGTTGCGAACGGCGTCAACCCGCCCGGGCAGATCAGCCCGGATCACCGCCTCAGTAGGCTCTAGAGTGATGGTATCGACCAATGTGGGTGGCCGCTGCTGAGCGGTTTGCTGATCACCACAACCGCCCAAGACTGCTGTTAACAAAAAAAGGCTGGCCCAGAGCCAGCGCCGCTTCGTCAGCGAACGCATGTGCATATCCTGTACCCAAAGTTATTTTGTTGTCTTATTGACAACACCAGACCCCGCCAGAAAGGGGTATCGCGCAAAGATATCGGCCACCACAGGAGCCAACGCTTGTTCAGATGTTGCCTGCTCAAGATTGTCGATGACGGAAGTTGCAATCCCCTCCCACACCAACTGTTTCTTGCGGGCATCAATCAAGTCGATGCTCAAAACACCTTGAGTGTACTGAATAATATCTGGCCCGAATCCGTAGCCTACCCAGGGGTCATACCAGCCCATGCGATAGCCGTAATAATTGGGCCCCCATGGCATGGGAGGCGGCGGTACATACTCGGTTTTTTGGCGCGACTGCGCCAGGAAGTTCACCAAAAGATCGGGGGACTGCGCATCAAAACTGTAACCTCGCTGCTCCATCTGCAAACGGGTCAATGTCTTGAGTCGCTCAGTTAGCAAGGTGGTGTAACCCGCACGATCAGTGCCTAACGGATCCATGAAGGCAAACGTCCGGTACGACGCAAAGTCAGCGTTGTGGTCATAGTCACTCTTGACCTGCGGGCCCGAGGCGCACGCTGAAACCAGCATGACCAACGGCAATACCCACAACCTGCGTATCAATGCTCTCATTGTTTCACCAGCCTAAGTATTTTCCCTAGTGTATCATGCCTTCTTGCCATACTGGTCGCGCAGGACGTTTTTCTGCACCTTGCCCATGGTGTTGCGCGGCAGTTCATCAACCACATAGACCTGTTTAGCCACCTTATAGTTCGCAAGTTTGGTCTTCAGGTCAGCGATCATGGCCAGCGTATCGAGTTCAGCGCCTTTGGCGGCGACCACGACTGCGACAACCGCCTCACCAAAATCTGGATGTGGCACACCAATAACAGCAGATTCAACGACACCAGGCATGTCATCGATGACCGACTCGATTTCTTTGGGGTAAACGTTATAGCCGCCCGAAATAATCAAGTCTTTACTGCGACCCACAATCGAAAGGTAGTCAGCCGGGATGCTCTGGCCCTGTGGGGTTTGGCCACCCCATCGCCCCATGTCGCCAGTTTTAAACCAGCCATCGGCCGTGAACTCCTCTTGGGTTTTTTCTGGCATTTGCCAGTAGCCGGCAAAGACATTTGGGCCCTTGACTTGAACATGCCCAATTTCACCGATCGCACAAGGCTTGCCAACATCGTCGACAACTCGAACACTGACGCCTGGCAAAGGCTTTCCGACAGTAGAGCCCATTCGCAACCCTTCGGAAGTCTCATAGGGATTGGAAGTCAGCATGCCGGTTTCACTCATCCCGTAGCGCTCAAGGATCGGTTGTCCAATCCGCTGTTCAAAACTCTCAAACGTCTCAAGTAACAATGGTGCCGAGCCGGAGATGAACAAACGCATGTTTCGCGTGATTTCTCGGTCGAACCGTTCATCAGCCAATAGCCGCACGTAGTAGGTCGGCACTCCCATCATGATGGTGCTCTGAGGCAAGTATCGCAAAGCCAAGTCGACATCGAGTTTAGGCAACCAGATCATAGTGGCGCCTGCATGCAGCGCACCATGGCACGCCACAAACAGCCCATGAATATGAAAAATCGGCAGCATGTGCAACAAAACGTCGCTCGATGACCATCCCCAGTATTGATGCAGGGTTTGTGCGTTTGAAATCAAGTTCCGGTGAGTAAGCATCGCCCCCTTGCTGCGGCCCGTTGTGCCAGATGTATACAAGATGGCAGCCAAATCATCGTCGGCCGTCAAAACGTCTTGAAACTCACTGGAAAAAGCCTGTGTTGCATCGATCAAACTACCCTGCCCGTTAGCATCAAGTGTCATCACATGGCTGCAACCAGTCTTGGCACCCAACGCCTGGACCCAAGGAAAGTTCGCTGGATCGCACACCACCACCGCTGGCTGCGCATTGCCAAGAAAGTACTCGATCTCGGTTTGACGGTAGGCCGTATTAAGCGGCAAAAAGGTATAGCCCGCTCTGACGGTCGCCAGATAAAGGAAAAGTGCCTCGGGAGACTTTTCAGCTTGTGCTGCCACCCGACTGCCCGCCGGCAGTCCGAGGCTTTTAAGCCAATTAGCCATCTGCCCCACCTGCCGGTGCAAATTGCCATAGGTCAGAGCCGTAGCCGGCGTCTGCAGAGCAACTTTGTCGGGCGCCTTGAGAAATTCGGTGCTTAGAACAGTGTAAAGATTGCTCAACTCTATCCCCTTCAATGTGTTTTGCCCTTCGCTTGCGTCAAGCTTGAGCAATCATAGGCGCTCGACGGACCCGATGGAACGCACCCACCGTTTCGCAGGTAACTGAAAAAATTGCTCCAACGATTCAGCCCGCTGCAACAGGTCTGACCTTGATGCGGTTAGCTCCGGACCTTTAAAAGCCAACACGATTTGGTTGCCCTCATCAACTGGCGGCAGCAAAATCAGCCGCCCACCAAACACAGCATGCAAATGATCGAGGTTGTGAGCAAAGCTCTCGTGTTTGCCAAACAAATTCACGCTAAGAATGCCAGGTGCGACCAAACAGTCAGAACACCCTTGGTAGAAATCAATCGAATCACAAACAGGACCCAGCGCATCGGTATCGTACAAATCGACCATCAAAACCGCCAATGACTGGTGGTTGGCTGGGTCTCTAACCCAACACTCAGCATCTTCCTGGCAAATCCTCAATCGGTCATGCTGGGGTAGCCTAAAGAACTGCTCGCACACTCGTATCACTGATCGATTGCGCTCTACCACAACCAAAGGGTTGGGCAAGTGCCGGTAACAGTATCTCGTCACGGATGCCGCTCCAAGCCCTAATTGGCCAATCGCCTCCTGCCTGGCGGGTTCTAAAAAAAGCAGCCACGCCATCATTTGCTCGGTGTACGACAGCACCAGACGATCCGGCCGCTTCAGATCCATTGCTCCCTGAATCCAAGGCGAATCAAAATGCAGGTAACGTATCCCTTGTTGCTCGGATACGGTCGGGTTATCTTCGAACTGACTGGCTTTACCGCTCATGTGTGCTTAAACACCGGGATTGACCCGGCGCGTCACCTTGTCAAAACCTCAATTTTACTGTTTGCCTGCAACTGCGATTCGGCATAGAATAGAGGGCTTGGCTGAATCTCGGCCTGTTGAGTTCGCCACTTTTTGATAACGCTAAAGCTTGCTTGATCCTGTCTGGCCAACGGTGCCGGCTTGGAGGCAGGCTGACAAGGACTAACCATGAAAGAAGGCATTCACCCGGAATACCGCGAAGTCGCGTTTCTGGACCAGCAAACCGGCAACACATTCATTACCCGTTCAACACTGAATTCGCGTGAAACCACCGAAATCGACGGCGTAACCTACCCATTGTTCAAGTGCGACGTGACTTCCGAGTCCCACCCCTTCTACACTGGTGCGCAAACCCGTATCGTTGAGACTGGCCGCGTTGAGAAATTCCGCCAGCGCTTTGCGCGCACGGCAGGCACTCGCAAGTCAGGCAGCTAAGCCAGCCTAGTGGATGACGTCCGACCCTAAAAGAAACGGGCAGCCAAAGCGCTGCCCGTTTCTTTTTACGGTCATGGTTTTGTGCGATTAGCGTTTCCCTTAGCCATCGCATGACTGGCTTTTGGGTTCGCTGTTACGAAAGCACTCAGGTTCGCTATTTCTTCACGGCATGCTTTAGTATTTAGCCTAAATTGCCAAGCCGCCTTTGCATAGACTCATCTAACCGTGTCACTGGAACAAACCACACCCGCAAGACTGACCGCTTTGGCGACCACCCGTCTGCCGGCCGTCGTTCTGATCGGACTGTTGCTACTGTACGGCCTACTTGGTTTATTTGCGCGTGACCCCTGGAAAACAGACGATGTGGTTGGACTGGCCGCGATGCTCACGGCTAGCGCACAAGGAGGATGGACATGGCTTTTCCCACACATTGGTTCAGCAATTTTGCCTCAGGCAAGCCCACTGCCAACCTGGATTGGTGGTTTGGCCATTGAGTGGATTGGTCCTTTTGCCAGCCATATCGTGGCGGCGCGCTTGGCCACACTTGCCTGGGTATTAATCACAGCGTTTGCACTTTGGTACGCCAGCTACCTCGCCGGGCGTCGACCGGAGCCTCAACCCGTGCCGTTGCCATTTGGTGGGGAACCGAAAGAGGCGCAGTACGGTCGGCTACTGGCCGACATGAGCGTGTTGTTTTTAATCTCGACAGTTGGGATTTTGTTGCGCACGCACGAAACCTCCGAAGCGCCGGTGCTGCTGGCTTGCCAGGCATTTGCCCTGCTTGGTGCCGTGCGCCTGACCGACAAGCCTTGGCAAGGCACCATCATTCTTACCTTAGCCATCACCGGTGCATTTTTGACTGCAGGATCCATGGCCGGATTGCCTCTGTGGCTAGCGAGCCTGATTATCGTGCTGCCTAAGACCCCGCTTGCAGCACGTCGCCGGCAGGTGGCCATCGCGCTGGCGCTTGCCCCACTCATGGTGCTGGTGTGGTGGCTTGCTGTGCGTGCCGTGAACCCCATCTGGGCCATTGAATGGTGGTTCTGGAACCAGCCAAAGCTTCAGATTAGTTACCTCGAACAGCACCTCAATGCCTGGCGTGACCTGCCTTGGTTCTTGTGGCCGACCTGGCCACTGGCGCTGCTGGCGCTATGGAACTGGCGTAAACAGGCTTTAGCGCCTCACATATGGATACCGGGCGTCTTTGCGTTGACGCAGTTGCTTAACATCATGTTCACGCCAAGCGCAGGCGAGATGGAATACATGGCTTTAAGCGTCCCGTGTGCGATGTTGGCAGCCTTCTCGGTACCCACCCTCAGACGCGCTGTTGTCAACACTTCGGACTGGTTCGCATTGATGGTGTTCTCCGTATCCGGTGCGGTGGTGTGGCTGGGCTGGATCACACAACAGACAGGCTGGCCTGAGCCCTTGGCCAGGAACATCGCCAGACAGACAGTGGGCTATGACGGGGCGATATCCTGGGGTGCGTTTGCCATGGCACTTGTCATCACTGTTATCTGGATTGGGGCAATCGTATGGCGCCTAAAACTACACCCAAAATTTGCTTGGCGAGGAGCGTTGCTAAGCGCCATGGGACTCACAAGCACCTGGATTTTGTTGGTCTTGCTTTGGCTGCCCACTGTCGACTATGTTCGCAGCTATCGTCCGATGGCCGCTGAAATCCGGCAAACCATCGACGCTGCAAACCAGCGAGCTGGTGAATTTCTGTGTGCGCAGTCAAGCGGCTTGTCACTGGGACCAAGGGCATCGTTGTACGTATTCGAAGGCATAGAAATCAAGCGCGATGAACGATGCCCGTTGCTGATCCAGCAAACCACCGCTGATCGGCTGCAGCAAGGGCTAGCCGGGTTTGATCGAAACACACGGGTTTTATGGACCGGCTCACGCGGCGCAGACCGCTTTGACCGTTATCGAGTCTTGTTGCTGAGCCCCGACGCCAATCCATGACCGCTGCCGTACATACGCCTCATCCCATACGCGGCATTCTGAAGCAATCATGGCCAGTCCTCGTGAGCCAATGGGCAAGCATTGCTTTTGGGGTACTTGATACGGCCATGACGGGACACTCAAGTCCTCAAGACCTGGCCGCCCTTGCGCTTGGGGTTGCGATTTTTATCACGGTCTTTATTGGCTTGATGGGTGTGATGCACGCCTTGATTCCCATTCAAGCACAGTCCTACGGCGCGAGACGTTTCGATGAAATCGGCCACGCCTGGAGCCAAGGCATCTGGGTATCGATCATTCTGACGGTATTCGGCGCCATTCTCATGAGCTTTCCAGATATCTGGCTGTCGCTGTCTGGGCCCGTCGATCCAGCAGTGCGCGAGCGCCTTGGCGCTTATTTGCTGGCGTTGACTTTCGGGTTGCCGGCCTCGCTCATGTTTCGTACTGTGTATTCGCTGGCACAAGCTGTCTCACGCCCCAAAATGATCATGATGATCAACCTTGCAGGCGTTGCCGTAAAAATTTTCCTGAACTGGGTGCTGATTTTTGGGAACCTTGGCATGCCCGCACTCGGGGTGGCCGGGGCAGGCATCGCATCATCGGTTGTTTACTGGTTAACACTTGGCGTCAGTCTCTGGTGGATCTGGCGCCAACCTTTTTATCGGCAATTCAATCTCCGTGTACGTCGCCCAGACCTCAAAGCGATCTGGGAAATCTTGCGCCTCGGATTGCCCATGGGTGCCTCATACGTAGTTGAAGTCAGTGCCTTTACCTTTATGGCACTGCTGATCGCACAAGAAGGCACCACGGTGACAGGCAGCCACCAGATCACTTCCAACCTGGCTGCCCTCTGTTACATGATGCCGCTGGCCATTGGCATCGCCACTGCAGCCCAAACTGCGCAGGCCATCGGTGCAGGCGATCAAGTCCTGGCTCACCGCACCGGCATGACGGGGTTGGTGGTCACATTCATCGGCGCCGTGATGACCGCTTGTGTCCTGTTTTTTGCGCGCGAACAAATTGTGGCGATCTATACCAGCGACCCAAAGGTCACCACGATTGCGTTGTCCTTATTGGTCATTCTGCCGTTTTTTCATATCATCGATGCGATGCACTGTGCGAATGTGTACCTCTTGCGTGCCCACAAGATAGCCATGGTGCCACTGATGATTCAGACCATTACACTGACCATCATTGGCTTGGTCGGTGGCTGGTATCTCGGTTTTGGACCTGGACGTGGTTTGCTGGAGCCCGTACGGCAATGGATCATGCCAACCGCGCCTGCAGGCGCGGCTACCATGTGGATGATGGCCGGGCTTGGTCTATTGACTTCAGGATTGCTGCTGCATAGCTGGTATCGGCGCATCGTCATCTCAAAACTGCGGCGCTATCAGAGCCAACCGCACAGCCAGCCGCGCGACACTGGCTAAGCATCCAAACGGATGAAGTGTTCGCGGTAGTAACGCAGTTCATCGATGGATTCATAAATGTCTGCCAAAGCCTCATGTTTGCTGCGCTTCTCAAACCCTTTGAGAAGCGCCGGGCGCCAGCGCCGCGCTAGCTCCTTTAGTGTGCTGACATCAATGGTCCGATAATGAAAAAACTTTTCAAGCTCCGGCATATACCGAAACATGAACCGACGGTCTTGGCTAACCGAATTGCCACAAAGCGGTGACTTGCCAGGCGGCACGTACTTGCTCAGGAACTCAATCATCCGCGCTTGGGCTTGCTCCTCGTTAAGCGTTGACGCTTTGACCTTGTCGATCAAGCCTGACTTGCCATGTGTGGACTGATTCCACTTATCCATGGCAGCCAGAATCTCGTCAGACTGATGCACCACGAAGACTGGCGACTCAGCGACCACCGTGAGATCAGGTTCCGTGACGACCGCCGCAAGCTCGATGATCCGCTCTTTTTCCGGGTCCAGGCCAGTCATTTCCATATCAACCCAGACAAGCCTCATCTCGTTGCGTGCCGAGGTCGTCTTGCCATTGCCTGAATTAACCCCTTCGCTGGTACGTGTTTGTGCTTCGTTTTGCGGCATAGCTGAACCTATAATCGTTGTACTCGTCGTCATGTTGACAGACCCTGCGCCCTATCAACAAACCACTGGATATGATTGTCGCATATGCAAGCAAGCACACTTACCGCCTTGTTCTTATTGTTTTTGGGCACGAATGCCATTGTTCGGATCTGGCTGGCCCAACGCCAAATTCGTCACGTCCAGGATCATCGCGACCAAGTGCCGGCCGAGTTTGCTGACCGCATTAGTCTGCGCAGTCACCAACGAGCCGCTGACTACACCACCGAGCGCACGCGACTACGAATTGCGGAGTCCGTATTTGATGTGGCAGTCCTTCTGGTGCTCACCATGGGTGGGGTGCTTGGCTCGATTTACCATGTATTTGACGGCTGGTTTGCCTCGACACTCTGGCGCGACGTTGCGTTTATTGCTGGGGTATCGGTCTTGCTAGGAGCAGTTCACATGCCGTTTTCTCTGTATCGGCAATTTAAGCTCGAGCAGAAATACGGATTCAATCGCATGACCCCAAAGCTGTTTATGGTTGACACCATGAAAGGCCTGACAGTCGGTGCGGTGCTTGGCTTGCCATTGTTAACGCTGATCCTGTGGCTCATGGACAGCGCTGGCACCAATTGGTGGATCTGGGCGTGGGCTAGCTGGGCTGCTTTTAATTTCGCGGTGATGCTGATTTTCCCGACATGGATTGCACCGCTCTTTAACAAATTCACGCCCTTGCAGGACGAATCCTTGAAAGACCGTATCAATGCCTTGGCCAAGCGTTGTGACTTTGCCATTCAGGGCTTGTTTGTGATGGATGGCTCTAAGCGCAGCGCGCACGGCAATGCTTATTTCACTGGCTTTGGCAAATCGCGTCGCATTGTGTTTTTTGACACCCTGCTTGCCAAGCTCACGCCAACAGAAATCGAAGCTGTGCTTGCCCACGAACTAGGTCATTTCAAACATAAACATATCGTCAAGCGGCTAGCAATGTCACTTTTGACCTCTTTGCTGATGTTTGCCTTGCTCGGCTGGCTAGCACAACAATATTGGTTTTATGCTGGCCTGGGTGTGACGCCGTTAGCCGATGGAAATAATGGCGTGGCATTGCTGCTGTTTTTCTTGGTGTTGCCCGTGTTTACCTTCTTGCTCACGCCAGTCACAAGTTGGCTGTCGCGGCGCGATGAGTTTGAGGCTGACCGGTTTGCTGCCTCGCAAAGCCCCTCTACCGAGCTAGTGTCTGCACTGGTCAAGCTTTTTAATGACAACGCAGCGACATTGACACCAGATCCGGTGCACTCGGCCTTCTACGACAGCCATCCACCAGCGACTATTCGCATCCGGGCGCTGGCTGCCGCATGACACCAAACACGGTGCGCGGTCGTGTCGTTAGTGCCCATGGCCGACACTATTATGTAGAGCTGGACTCAGGACAAGTTCGACATTGCTTCCCAAAAGGCAAGCGAAATGAAGCTTGCGTCGGCGACTGGGTCAGCGTGCAACTAGAGGGTGATCAAGAAGGACAACTCGTTGCCATTGAACCCCGTCGCAACTTGCTTTATCGATCCGACGAGTGGCGCACCAAACAATTTGCCGCTAACGTGGATCAGGTTCTGCTAGTCGTAGCGGTCAAGCCAACTTTTACTGACGACCTGTTGGGTAGAGCTCTGGCCGGTGCGTGGTCAGCCGACATAGAGCCAGTGGTTGTGCTGAACAAGGTCGACTTGATTGATGGGCTCGAACAAGCGCGCGAGCGCTTAAAGCCTTACCGGGATTTAGGTGTCCGTATTCTCGAAGTATCAGCACTCGATGCATCGGCGATCAACCAACAAATCATGCCCTTACTGAACCAGAAAACCACACTGCTGCTCGGTCAAAGTGCCATGGGCAAATCAACACTACTGAACACGCTGGTTCCAGAAGCGCAGGCGAGCACCCAGGAACATTCGATAGCGCTTGATGCAGGCAAACACACCACGACAACCACACGTCTGTACCACCTACCTGATCGATCTGGCGATGTGATTGACTCACCTGGGGTTCAAGCGTTCGGACTAGCGCATTTGTCGCTAGAAGACATCGAGCGTGGCTTTCCAGAGTTCAACGCCCACAAGGCAAACTGTCGTTTTTATAACTGTACGCACCGCCGAGAACCGAATTGTGGCGTACTAGAAGCAGTTGCGCGTGGGGAAATCAACCCCAGACGCCACGCTCTTTACGAGCGCCTGCTCGAAGAAAAAGCTTCTGCCAGAACCTGATACATGCCGCGCAGCATCGCGGCTGTGGCACCCCAGATAAAGTATTTTTCATAGGGTATCGAGTAGTACTGACGTTCGGACCCGTCAGGCAAACTTGCACGATGCAGACGATAGTTACTTGAGTCCATCAAGAAACCCAGTGGTACCTCAAAGACCTCGGCCACTTCAAACTCATCAGGCGCGAGGGTGAAGGTAGGCCTGACCAGGCCGGTAATCGGCGTGACTGCGAATCCCGTGCCAGTGTAGTAACGCGGCAAACTGCCCAACACATCCACATGTTCCGGTGCTAGGCCAGTCTCTTCATGCGTTTCGCGCAATGCGGTGGCTATTGGACTCGCATCAGTGTGCTCAACTCGCCCGCCAGGAAAGCTAACCTGGCCTGCATGGTCATGCAAATGGTCTGTGCGTCTTGTCAATAAAACGGTAAAGCCTGACTCACGCAACACCAAAGGCACAAGAACAGCCGCCTCTATCGCTTGCGGGTTGACGGTTCGATAACGGACCGCGAACTCGTCCGGCAAATCAAGATTCTGCTCAATTGAACGCCCGAGCACGGTGCGAACAAACTCGGGGTGCAGGGCCTCATGGGGCACTGCCCCATATCGATCAATCGGCGCGGACCATGGTGCTGCTTGGGGATCAAATGTCAGTTGAACCGACGGCCGGCTTCGCGATGTGATGGGCTTGTCAGACATGACTGACAAGCCCCCACAAGTTCAAACAACCATCTACGCCACAAAAAAAGCACCCAACGGGTGCTTTTTTTTCTGAACAAGGCGACGAAACCAGAGAGTTTTCTACGATCGCCATTTTGTTCATACGCTGACCATACCGCTTGTCGCCAGGCTTATGCAGCCGTGGCAGAGCGGCGAACCAGCTTTTCTTTGATTCGGGCTGACTTGCCGGAACGGTTACGCAGGTAGTAAAGCTTGGCGCGACGCACATCGCCACGACGCTTGACTTCAATCGAAGCGATCTGAGGGGAGTAAAGCTGGAATGTACGCTCAACGGCTTCGCCTGATGAAATCTTGCGAACGGTAAAAGCAGAGTTCAAGCCACGGTTACGCTTGGCAATCACCACACCTTCGTAAGCCTGCACGCGCTTGCGGTTACCTTCAACCACGTTGACGTTTACGACCACGGTGTCACCAGGACCAAACTCAGGCAGGGTTTTGCCTTCGGTCAAACGAGCAATTTCTTCTTGCTCGATTTGGGCAATCAAATTCATTTCTAAGCTCCATCGGCATCTTGCTCTCGGCTTGGTTGTTGTGAGAGACCGATCAACCTATTTGATTCGGCTCTGCCGGGCAGAGGATACGTTAACCCATGAGTATAGCCCAATTTTTGGGCTGAACTAATAAACGCTGGTCCAGGAACCGATTGGTTAGAAACCCACCATCGCCCCAAACCACATCAAGCCAGGCACTAGCGCCGCCCAAAAAGCCACCAATGCGATATCGCCTTTTAAACTGGCCGCTTTTCGCTTGGACTGAGCACCTAAAAGCTCAGGGTTGATCATCGTGCCGGTTTGGGTGAATGCTGTCATGATGTCGCTCACTTTAGTGTGGTGTTAGTACGTTTTTCAACAGTATGGATATACTGTATATCAAAACAGTACTGTATGCAACATCAGATACTGGTTTTTTCATCAGTGCCACAAAAGTCGAACAACAGCATCTGGCTTCCAACCAAGCAGCCCCCCGCTCAGGGTATCTGCACCTGCGGCATTCGGCGCAGGATGATGCCAGTCTTTCGGTCTATCCAAGAGGAACGGCGCTGACGATCATAACGTTTAGGGGCCGGCAATATGGCTGCCAGCCACGCCGCCTGACGGGGGTTTAGTCGGCTGGCAGGCACACCAAAGTAATGCTTGGCGGCGGCTTCTATGCCGAATACCCCCACGCCCCATTCAGCAATATTCAAATAAACCTCAAGTATTCGCTGCTTGTCCCACACAAGCTCGATCATCATCGCAATCAAGATCTCCTGCCCTTTCCGGATGTAGCTGCGATCCGAGGAAAGAAAGAGGTTTTTGGCGACCTGCATGGTAAGGGTTGAACCACCCCGCCTGATCTGCCCCGATTCAAAATTCGCCCGCGCTGCCTGCTCAATCGCCTCCCATTCGATACCGCGATGCGCCATAAAGCCCGTATCTTCCGAGGCAACGACCGCGCGCTTGGCATAACGGGATATCTGGTCAAACGGCACCCAGGTCTGCGCAATCGCCTTGGGCGGATCTAGTCGACTCAATCGAGTTCGCTCATCGGCCATGAATGCCGTCTCTTGGGGATCGAACCACCGGTACCACACGACACTGGCGAACAAATAAGCTTGATAGAGCAGCACCGCTGCAAGCATCCAGACAAAGACCCGCCACACCCAGCCAACCAGACCACGGCGCGGTTTACCGTCTTCGTGTTTGCGAGTTTTATGATGCTCACGCTTACTCATGGACCGATAGTGACTCCCACGCCAGTAGCTTGGCTTTAACATCAGATCCCCAGCGGAACTGGCCAATGACACGATCGTGGCGTACCACACGATGGCACGGCACCACAAACCCCAAACGATTTGCACCGACCGCAGCGCCGACTGCTCGCGCTGCCGTCGGCTTCTGGATTCGATTCGCTAGCTCCCCGTAAGAGACCGTCTCACCGAATTTAAGTTTCAGCAACTCGCGCCAAACATCTAGCTGAAACTGCGTGCCACAGAGCACGATCGGCATGCCCAAAGCCTGGCGGGCAAATACAGCCTCAACAAGGCTTTGCGCATGACGGTCATCGCGGTCAAATGAATAACCCAATGCTGAGCATTGGTTCGGAATATCGCTCAAGCTTTCGTGCAAATTCAACTCTCTTAAACCCAAATCGTCCCAAGCCAGCACAGCTGACCCCACGGGTGTGGTGGCCAACCCGATAACTAGCCCTGCATAAGGCATTTGGTGCTTCGTCTGAAACTCAACGATGGTTTGCATGAAACTGCCGTTCGGTTTGTGTTACTTGCATGCTACCATCGGCGCAATCAGCCGGCACAATGAAGGCTTTCAGAAAAACAACCCTGCCCCCATCCTGATACCACCGTGGATTACCCGCTACCAGTCTTTCTGGCCGTGCTTGGCGCGGCGGCATTGCATGCCACATGGAATGCCTGGTCCGCGGTGGGACCAATCCACTGCTACACACCGCGGCACTGGTAATTTGGACTGGCATTATTGCCATTCCGGTTGCCATCGTTTTGCCGCTACCTAACCCGGCGAGCTGGCCATGGCTCGCACTTTCAATTGCGCTTCATGTGGTTTATTACTTTACGCTCGCTCGTGCATACAAGCATGGTGCATTAAGCGTTGTCTATCCGATTATGAGGGGAGGCGCACCGGTTCTGGTATCGTTTGGGACCTGGGCTTTCATCGGCGAGTCCTTAAGCCCGGCCGGGTGGTATGGCGTCGTGCTGGTCAGCCTTGGCGTGCTGGCGATCGCATTTAAAGCCAAGCTAGAGAACGCGCGAGCAGCAATCGGCTGGGCAGTGGCATGCAGCATCACGATCGCCACCTATTCGATTGTTGACGGTCAAGGCGCGCGCCTCTCACAAAACGCACTATCGTTTACGGCGTGGCTCTTCATTTTAGAGAGCATCGTTTTTACGGCGCTACTTGGCATGGCTGGCCAAGGCAAGCAGCTGGCTAGCTACATTAGGGAGCGCGTTGGGGCCACTGCCCTTGGGGGCCTGTTGTCAGCAGTTGGATACGCAACAGTTCTGTGGGCGATGACCCAGGCACCGCTGGCTTTGGTCTCAGCCACTCGGGAAACATCGGTTCTGTTCGCAGCACTGCTTGGTGTCTGGTTGCTTAAAGAGCGGCTTACCTTGCGCCAATGGGCTGGAGCTTGTGTGATTGTGGCGGGACTCATCGCCCTGCGGTTCTAGATTTGCGGCACGTTCAAATTGCTTTCAAAAACTGTCACCGCAAAGTACATCCGCTACTTTAAAGCTCAATGCATGCTCAACGTACCGAATCAACCACATAAAACCCATCACCGTAAGCAGCGTATCCGTTATCACCCGCGGAACTACAGCCTCCTGCACTTTGCATGACCGACTCGATACATCCTGGTTGCCAAAGTTGTTGGTCAACTTCAGGGGGCGCAGACGTCGAGCCAACATCATTCATTGTCTCTGTCTGCAACTGGCCCGCAAGTACAAGCGAGGATAAGAGCGACCTGACGTGTTTTAAGGTAACCGTCTGACCAACAAAACGTACGGACTGATCAGCCTGCCGTTCAGAGCGCGCTTCATCAGTCGGCCAAAAATTCGCCTCTGACACGATCGGCCGCGGCTCAATCTGAAGCGCAGCACCCGTGTAAGTTAGAGCGTAATTGTTACCCCCGTTGCCATCGTCAATCGATAACGTGTTCTGACCAATCCAATATGACCCCACGTTTTCACCGACAGCTCTCGATAACGCCCCGGCAAACCGGTCTGCCCCCACTAAGCCAACGTCGGAGACATAAGTCAGTAACGGATCTGCCTCACCATACAGTTTTCTTTGCCCCACGGCAGTTACTGTTATCGGCTTGGGAGTAATCGTGAAACTAGCACTCACAAATGAAATGTCGTAATTACTGTTGTCTAACGTCCCTTGGCCAATCTCGTAAGTCCCGACATTTTCACCTGATGTCCGCTGTAAGGTTCCAGAGAACTCATCCGTACCATAGAGACCCCTGCCAGTACTTGTCAATTCAGTCGTATACACAAGCCCTGGATCTATCTCGCCGTAGACCTTTTGCTGAGAGTTCTGGGCTGCAATGATGATCGGACGTTTTGTCACGTTAAGCAGACCGAGATCTCTATAGGTGACAGAGAAACCATCCCTGACCACGCCAGGTATTGTGCTGATAGGTGCGGTACCAACACCAGACGATGCAGGGGCACTGCTCGACGTAAAGATGGGGCTTATTGAAAAGACATCACTTAGGCTGCCCGTTCTCAGTCCAGTTGTTGCAAGATAAACCCCAGGCTCACCGTCGTATCCTGTTGCACTCAAAACATAATGACCACTCAAATCAATCGACTCGCCATAAACCTTGGTCGCATCCGTTGTGGTGAGTGTGACGGCGTTGACGGCACCGCCCGCAAAGACGTATCGGTTGCCAGCTAGCACCGCGTCAGGTGCCAATGTGTCGTAGGTCTCATTCCAAATCGCTTCATTTGTACTGTCCAAGCCGCCGTATACATTGTCAGCAGGATCGGCTGCATAAATTATCCAGCGGCCTGCCCCCTCGGTGGCTAATGCCGACCCTCCTGCGTTATTGATGAAATCTGCACTAGCTGCCAGCACAATATCTTGGTCTAGACCAACACGCAAAGAACGATCAAGCGTGATTTCACCTCCAATCAGCGTGATCGACCCATCAATCGCCACGTCCTGATCGATCAAAATATTGGCTACATTGCCAGATTTCCCGATCGTCAAGCCTCCAAGGCTCTGATCAAAACGCCAGCTTGATGTGTGCACTGCGCTCTGAAAGTTGGCACTGTCAGGTTGTATATAAAGCAGCCCTGGACCAGAGAAATCAGAACTCATGCTTGATGGCGAATCACTGGACAAAATCAATGAGCCGCTCAATATGTTTGTGGCGCCGGTGTAGAAGCCATTGGCCTGCAAGGTCAGCGTGCCCGAACCTGATTTGATCAGAGAACCTCCCGGTGCTGAGCCGTCTGATACAACACCCGTGATCGTGCCTGAACCATTTTCGTGAATGGTTAGCGTGTGACCGTCAAGACTGACCGCAGTGGGCCTGATGCCCGCACTCATCCTGACACCTGATCCATGAAGCAACCGATTTCCGGGCAATACAACTGTGCTTGTATAAACTTGAGCGCCACCGCTATGCACATCCCCACCTAACGTGATGGTGCCCACAGAATAAATGCGTACGTTATCGCTTGCAGTGATTGGGCCGGCGGTCACGATGACACCCGAACCAGTCGCGTTATTGATGTCAACATCCTCTTGCGCATTGATGACACCGACTGAAATGTTCCCGCTCGAGAGCAAATAGACATCTTGAGCCGACAATAATCCGGAAATTTCCAGGTCACCGGGCCCGGTGCTATTGTCGATTTCAATATCAAGGTCTGCACTTGCGTTTGCAATCGATACAGCTCCACCGGAAAACAATCCGATACCTGCTCCTGATTGCAAGTCACCTGTTACGGTAATCCCACCTACGCCCCGAGGACTGCTAAGCATGATCATTTGGGCAGCATCGATACTTGTAACCGAAATGGGACCACTGCCAGCTATCGCCACAGTTCCCAGCGCTCCAGTACCGCTGCCGATACCTGTCGTGGAGATTGTGTGCCAGGCACGAACGTTAGCACCTGCAATTAGCACATCGCCTTTGATGGAGATAGCGTTATCAATCACCACATCAACATCATTAGACCCATCAGAACTTGTCACTAAATCACCAATAATCAGTCGGCGCAAGTCTGAACCAAATCGCCAATTCGCAGTTGAGAAGGCGCTTGCAAAGTCATCCGATTTTGGCTCGATAATCAGGTCGCCTGAACCCAAGAATCCGCTACTTGATGTCAACGGATTGTCATTTGAAAACACCAGGGAGCCATCAGAAATAGTCGTAGCACCCGTATATGTGCCATTGGCAGTCAGCGTCAAGGTACCTAGACCATTTTTTGTCAGGCCACCGCTTGACGTGCCGTCTGACACCACGCCAGAGATTGTGCCAAGGGCATTTTCAGTGACGGTAAGGGTGTGACCGTCAAGTGCAATTGCACCCAAACGGATACCTGCTCCTGTCAGGATGCGATCTCCATTAAGCGTTGTATCGCCAGTGAAAGATTGCGGGCCAGTGGTGGTGATATTCGCACCCAACAACAAATTGCCTGAAACTGTCAGCGCACGCAATGGTTGTACGCCACCGACCGTGCCATCAAATGTGGTGCTGCCAACAACTGTCAAACTATCTTGACCAGCAAGCGTTGCATCAGCATTATTAAAAAACTCGACCGTCGGAGCAGTCACCGTTCTATCACCAGAAAAATAAACATCACCAAGAAACTGTACTTGGTTACCAACAATGTCCTCGTACAAGAAAATTGACTGGTTAGAACCGATACCCAATAAGCCATCAGCTTCTAGACTGCCGTTAATGTCAACGTCGCCACCCGCTCCGATCAAAACATCCCCGGCTGCAATAACTGAGGAGACTGAAACGTCACCACTGCCTTCAATCAAGACATAGCTTGTCCCTTGCCAAGCCTGCCCCCCTGTGACGATGATCTGATCACGGATAGTTATGTCGCCCGCAAAAATCATCAGACGATCAGAAACCGTTATCGAATCGGCAACAAATACTGATGCATCGTTAAGGCCATCTGCGCCAGTAAAGAAACTGCCGATCGTCAACCGGCCGAGATCTGGCTGAAAGTTCCACCCCTGCGTCGAAAATGGAGCCGAAAAGTCATCTGATGTTGACGTGATCACCAACCACCCCGCCCCGGAGAAGCCGCTGCTTCGTGTCGAGGGTGCATCATTGGACAAAATCAGTACACCACCCGAGACAGTTGTCGGTCCGGTGTATGAGCCGTTTGCTGTCAGGGTCAACCACCCTCCCGATCCCGCCTTGGTCAGTCCACCCCCTGACAAGCTGCCGTCCTGAACAATCCCCGAGATCGTGCCAACGCCACTTTCTGCAATCGTCAGCATTTCGCCCTCAAGGTTGATCGCACCGAGGCTGATTCCATGGCCCGTCAACGTTCGGCCAACATTCAATGTGCGGGCTATGGTGGTTGAACCACCATATGTTTGCGCACCGGTTGTCGTGATATCGCCACCCAGAGCGGTTGCAGCCGAGACGGTAAGACTCTCTAGCGGCACTGTTGTACCAACATGTCCTACAAAGACAGCATCACCAGTGATGCTCAGTGCCTCTTGTCCGGCTGTTGCACCATCGATGGTCGATAAAAAGCGTGCGTACGTCCCTTGCAGGGCCCTGTCGCCTGACAAGACCACTGATCCGTCGTAGTCTTGTGCACGAATGCTAGTTACATCGCCACCAAGCACAATCCTTCCATGGGATCGCACATTTAGCGAACCTGTGCTGACCGAACCCCGCAACCGGATATCACTCGAACCTGCGGTATTGGCAAGGGTGATCTGATCGGTCACCACCATTGCCGCCACATCAATCTCGCCACCGGCAACGATCGAAACATCATCCCCCGACTGTAGAGTGCCAGTCACATGCACTGGGTTACTGCCTTGATTTTGAATGCTGATAAACCCACCAGCGGTTACATCAGCAAGCAAAAGGCTGTCGCTTGCCACTAAATACACGATACTCGAGCCTGATGCGGTCAAGCCTTGGGTCGAACGGATGGTCTTGCCAAATGCAGCGATATACCCATCGATGCTGACAGCATCGGCAAATGTGACGTCCACATCGTTCACGCCATCAGCGCTGCTTGGTTTGCCGATTGTCACCTCCCCTAGCGATTGTCTAAATATCCAGTTGATCGTTGAAAAATTAGTTGCAAAATCATCTGACGCTGGCTCAATCACCAGTCGCCCAGAACCAGAAAATTCACTGCTAGATGTCGAAGGCGCATCATTGACGAGAATCAACGTGCCACCGGCAATGCTCGTTGATCCTGTGTACGAGGCATTGGCTGTCAGTGCCAAAGTGCCTTGCCCAGCCTTGGTGAAAGTGCCGCTGCTTGGGCCACCGTCCGATATCACGCCAGAAATCGTGCCAAAACCGTTCTCAGCGACGGTCAACATATACCCGTCGAGCACCACACCACCCAAGTTCACACCAGTCCCTGTCAACGTTCGATTGCCTGTCAGCGTGGTTGATCCAGACAGGCCAATTGATCCTGTCGCTGTGATGTCTGCACCAAGCTCTGTATCTCCCAGCACGCTTAAGCTTTGCAAACTGGCTGTATTTCCAACTGCCCCATTGAAACGTGCATTACCGTTAACGATCAACGACTGGACGCCAGAGCTATCAGCATTAACCGATGACAGAAAAGAAACCGATGATGCACTTAATCGAGCGGTAGAAACATAATGGAGTAACTGACTCGGACCAGTGAAGATCTGTTCATCCGTCGTTGTGATGCTTGAACCAAGCATTGAAGACCCGGAAACACTCAGGCTTTTTAGTGCCGTTCTCAAACCGATATCCTGACTAAAACGTGCGTTTGCGTCGATAGTCAGCGCTTCTTGTCCAGCTAAAACACCATCAACTCTACCCATGAATAAGACATCAGCCGCAGTCAAGAGCACGCTACCGGAAACAGTAACCTCGCCACCGAACTGCTGCGTTTGCGTCGTCGAAATATCAGCAGCAATCAACGCGTCACTGGCAATGAACAGAGAGTCTGCAGAAACCGCGCCATTAATTGACACCGCGCCTAGCGCTCCTAGCAATATCTGACCCGCGCTAGAAAGTTGGTCAGTCACATGAATGTCACCCGAGTAACTCCAAAGACGCATTCGGCTTGCCGATTGGACAGCAGCAACCGTGATGTCGCCACTGGTTTCGAGCGCAACCCCTGACCGCGCAGATCGAATGCTGTTTGATCCTGTCGTAATTGCAGCGCCCCGCAATTGAATTTCTCCATCAATTGAAATGGGGCTGGCAATCACAATGGCCGCATCTGCCACACCATCAAAACCACTTCTTTTCCCGATGGTCAGACGTCCAAGATTCTGAGCAAACGTCCATCCCGCCGTTGAGAATGTGTTCGAAAAATCACTGCCAGCAGGTTCTATCACCAGGGATCCTGACCCTGAAAAGCCACTGCTTCGGGTGGTCGGTGCATCATTGACCAACACCAGTTCACGTCCCGATATGATGGTGGCGCCTGTATAAGTCGAGTTTGCGGTAAGCTTTAATTGCCCCAAGCCAGCTGTTACTAAGCTACCACCTAACGTCATGCCGTCAGACACAACGCCTGAAATTGTGCCGGAGCTGCTTTCATCAATTGTCAGCGTGTGACCATTTAGCGTTACGGCTCCGAGGCTGATGCCAGAGCCCCTCAGCGATCTATCTCCTACCAAATAGGTATTACCAACAAAGTCTATTTGTCCGGCAGCGGTGACATCGCCTGACAACTGAGTATCACCTGAGATAAATAAACTACGCAGTGCGATGATGCTCCCTACCGGGGAGTTCAATAACGTGTTACCCGTAATTGTCAAATCCTGCTGCCCAGATGCCACGCCATTCACCTGAGAGAAAAAAGTAACGTTAGGCGCACTCAATGAACTATGGCCAGCAACCGTAACTAAATCAAAATAGGTCTGATCACTCGTGGTTGAAATGACTGCCGAAATGGAGGAAGGACCAGTCATATACAAACGATCGGCATTGATAGCCCCTACGATCGAACTCAAACCGTCTCTGGACCGGATCTCTACGGTCTGCGCGCTGAGTCGACCATTGACATCAATGTTACTTGCGATACTAAATAAATCGATTCGATTGACAGCTTCTACGCTGGTGACAGCAATATCCTGCCTGGCATCGATGCGAATACTACTGAAATTACCGGTCGTAGCAAGGTCACCACTCACCGTCACGCCCCCACCCGTGAAAAGAATGTTCCCAGCAATGGAAACTGGTTGAGAAACCAGAATATTCACATCATCTGCTCCATCAGCGCTGCTAGATTTACCGATAGTCAGCCCACCCAAGTCAGCGCCAAACACCCAACCCGCGGTTGAAAAATCACTGGCAAAGTCATCTGAGGTGGGCTCAATCACAAGCTCGCCCGTCCCCGTGAACCCGCTGCTGCGAGTAGAGGGCGCATCATTGGACAAAACCATCCGGCCACTGGAAATCGTCGCCGTGCCGGTGTAAGTGCCATTGGCAGTGAGGGTTAAGGTACCCGCACCCAACTTAAGCAAGCCACCACCTGACACACCACCATCTGACACAACGCCTGAAATTGTGCCTGAGCCGCTCTCCGCAATTTTTAGTCTGTGACCTTCAAGATCGATAGCACTTAAACTGATCCCGTGACCCGTCAAGGTGCGATCCGTTGTGGCGGTTACCGGCAGATCTGCTGCTTCAGGCAATATCATGAGACCACTATAGATTTGCGTGCCCGTCGTGGTGATGTTGTTACCGAGTTGCGTGACACCAGACACGCTTAAGCTTTTAAGCGGCACAGTCCCGCCAACACTGCCGTAAATAGAAGCATCGCCCCTGATAGTCAAAGCCTGTTGTCCAGACACCGTTGCGTTCACACTAGCGAGAAAAACAGCGTAAGAAGCATCCAACGTTCTATCGCCAGACAACCTGACTGAACCCGAATAATCCTGGCTGCCGCCGCTTGTAGCATCTGCACCTAGGACAATCGTCCCGGCGCTCACGACTCGTAACCAGCCACCCGCATTGAGAACTCCAGCTAAATCAATATCTCCCCCACCATCGCTGTTAGCAATGAAGATATTTTCAGTCGCTGTCACTGCTGAGCTAAAAATATCACCCTGAGAAGCTATTGAGACATGAACACCCGATACCAACGGACCCGTGAGTGTCACATCCCTTTCACTCCAAATAACGACATCATCACTCGACCGCAACGATCCAGCGACATTGATAGCCCCACGGCTTTGGATAACGATATGACCAGGTACCGTCACAGCGACTGTCGATACACTGTCACGCCCCACGATAGTAAGGAACGAGGATGATCCAGTCGCTGTGATGCTTTGATTGGCAACGACAGAGCCGCCAAATAGTTCAACACTGCCCGCTATTGAAATGGCATCATCAATCAAAACATCTGCATCAGCATTGCCGTCAAAACTGCTTGCTTTACCGATTCTTAGGTACCCAAGATTCGGGGCAAACGTCCACCCTGTCGTTGAAAATGTGTTCGTAAAATCATTGGACGTTGGCTCGATGACAAGCCAACCTGCCCCAAAGAACCCGCTACTCGAAGTCTGGGGGCTATCGTTTGAGAGAACCAGTTCGCCCACCGAAATGGTAGTTGCGCCCGTATAAGTGCTGTTACTCGTGAGCGTCAAGGTCCCCACACCGATCTTTGTCAAGCTTCCGCCCGTGGTGCTGCCATCGGAGACAACACCGGATATGGCGCCTGCTCCACCCTCATTAACCGTCAGCCTATTGCCATTGAGACTTACCGCCTCAAGATTGACTCCCACGCCGCTTAACGTTCGATTACCAGTCAGTATGGTGGTATCAGATAAGACGAGGGAATCAAGTGTACGAATGTCACCTCCCACCACAGTATTGCCAACAACACTCAGGCGCCTTAACGGTGAGGCAATTCCTACTTCACCCAAGAAATACGTGTCACCAGTGATGTCTAAATCATCTTGGCCAAGTATCGTTCCATTCACACTCAAAAAAGAAATACTTGTACCCGACAATTCACGGCTGCCAGACACCACAACCGGCGCGTCGTAGAGTTGGCCACCGGTCGTCGTGACATCACCCCCAAGAAATATGGTTCCACCTGCTAGAACCCTGAAGTCCGCTCCTGCGCTTATAGATCCGGAAACAAATACATGGCCCGATCCAACTGAGTTATTGATGATGATTGATTTGGGTGCTTCGATACCCTTGGTGGAGACACTAGCACTGGCCTGCAGCCTCACGCTGACGGGTAAATTGCCGCCACCCAAAACAGTGAGATCGCCGTTGAGATAAACGTGTGCACCATAAATGAAGACGTCGCCTGCCAAGGTGATCGCCCGCGTAATGATCACATCCGCATCATTAACACCGTCTGCACTCTTATCAAAGCGACCAATCGTCAACTCGCCAAGATCCGGACCGAAGTTCCAGCCCTCTGAGAAAAATTGACGGTTGAAGTCATCGGATACTGATCTAATAATCAGCTTCCCTGGCCCCTTAAAGCCGCTACTGTTCGTGGTGGGTGCATCATGAGAAATAACCAATAGTCCATTTGAGATGGTGGTCAGGCCGGTATACGTACCATTGGCGGTGAGCGTCAACACGCCCGAACCAGACATCGTTAAAGCGCCACCGGGTGCAATGCCATCGGAGACCACACCCGAAATCAAGCCAACGCCGCTTTCATGAGCAGTGAGCACTTGCCCATCTAGTTGCACAGCTGCAAGCCGCAGACCAGATCCTGTCAACGTGCTGTGATCAGTAAGTTTCGTCATGCCAGCCAAAGACAATGCACCCGCCGTCGTGATATCTCCGCCCAGCGTTGTAGGCCCAGAAACGGCAAGACTACCGAGTTTGATAGAGCCTCCTACATCACCATCAAAAATCAAACTAGTTTGGACGTTCGCCTGAAGGTGATCACTTCCCGGTGTTGTGCCATCAATACTCGAACGAAAAACGATTGTGTCTGAGCTAAGGGATCGATTTCCAACCAAAGTCACAGGACCACGGTATTCTTGTAGCCATGTCGTGTTGACATTTCCCCCTAATCTCGTTGAACCATAAACTCGCAAGATCGATAAGGGGTTAACGGCACCAACGGCCGAGGAAAAATCCGCATCACCCACAATCGACAGCGAATGCAGGTTTGTTCCATTCACAGTAGATCCGAATAGAACACTTGTGCCCTCAACGGTTCGTTCCACACCGGGCGCACCTTGGATGACAACATCACCATCAAGAACATGGGCACCAGTACCGATGATGTTGGCGCCCAGATTAATGGTGTTACCCGTAATCGACACCGATGCGCTTGCTGAACCCGCCGTCGTGATAGTCTGATTCACATTGACTGTGTTACCAAACAACGACACTGGACCAGCAATGGACGGCGAAATAACCGAGTCAACCAACAAGTCTGCTGTGTTTCCGGCAGCCCCTATTTGCAACCCAGCGAGCTCACCCTCAAAGTCAAACAGACTGGTTCGAATGGTTTGGCCAAAAGATCCTCCCGTGACCGATGGCAAGATGGCAACGCTACCCCCACCTGCGGCGATTCTTGGTTTTTGTCCGCTCGGGAATCCCGAAAACTCAAATCCGTTTGCACGGATGGTGATGTCACCAGCAGAAACACCATTGGCATCCTCCGCGCTAATTTCTAGGAAACCGCTGGACAATACAGCTGTCGTACCATCAAACTTCAGTGCGTTAGAAGACGTTCCTGCGCCCGACCAAATAAAAATGTCGCCACCGAACGTGTTTATCGATCCCGTAACCGTAAGGGGTGCACCACTGGTGCCTGTAGTGGGACCATTGGGCACATCAATCCCTTCAAACTGCGTGGATGTTGATCCACCGCCGACCCAAACGAATCCTCCAAAGCTTGTGATGTTTCCCAGGTTTGAAACAGCGCCACCTGAAGCACCGTCCGTATCGCTCCACATCACCAGATTTAAACGACCGGTAATGCTCCAGCCATTCATGTCGATATCACGATTGGCTTTCAGACTTAAAGTTGTGAGCTGAGAGTTTTGAAACTTGATGATGGGATAGTTCAAAAGGATATTTCCTGCCCCTTGAGTAGACGCCGCGCCATACGAGCTATTCTGTACAGTGGTTGTCACCGTGACGTCTGTCGTTTCCAGGGCCTTGCCAATCGTCTGGGCAGCCGCTGAGTCAATCACGTAGTCATACGGATCAAGCAGCCAAAGACCAGCCCGACCACTCGGTGAACCCGCATCCACCCGCAGCCCATCAACCGTTAAAACTGCCCCCGATGTCTCAATCTGCCCACCATCACCGCCGTTCTCGCCACCTTTGGCGAGAATCTCACCCTGCACCGTGGTCACGGCATCCGGGTTGGTGATGTCACTCCAGACCACGACCGTGCCACCATCACCGTTGTCAGTCGCACTGGCATCGATCTTGGTGTTGTTATGGACGGTTACTGTTTTGGCTTGGTGAATTTGATTGGGGTTGTTGAACACCCGTCGCTCGGCGTTCGCTCCACCCTGCCAGTCACCGCCGATTAGCACCTCACCACCACCCTTAGGACCGGTGGCGATCAGTTCAGACCCTTGCGTGACTTCAATGGTGTTGCCTTCCAGAATGATCCGACCACCCTTCTGGGTCACCGTATTCGCCCCAGCGCTGGCCACAATCTGGCCGCTGTTCTTGATCACCGATGCTCTGAGTTCTGCTGTCGCTCTTGCAGAGAGGATGACCAATCCCCCTTCGGCGATGATGGCGTGTTTGTTTTCTATTTGGGCGTCGAAGTCTTGTTCAGTGACCGTGATGCCTTGCAGCTTATTGCCAGTCCCAAAATCCAACTGTATGTGTTCACCACTTGCCAAGGCCACCGTGCCACGTTCAGCCACGATCACGCCCTGGTTACGGACCTCAGGGGCCATCAAGGCAATGTAGCCATCGAGCTTGGCCTTGAGTTCACCGTCGTTGATGATCTTGCCCGAAGCGCCATTGCGCTTGAACGCATAGTTACCTTCCAAGAAGTCTTTATCTGCCAGCTCATGGGTAGTGGCAATCAGGCCACCAACATCCACACTTGCCGACGGTGCAAAGTACGCCCCGTTGGGATTAATCA
>JAJOJF010000029.1 GCA_021208885.1 Burkholderiaceae bacterium | reverse complement strand
CCATTGATGCGGCTGTTGATGTCAAAGCCTCAGACAACACCCATATCCAACTCGGTCTCGGTTACCAGACGAGCTTGAACAGCCAGTACCGCGGTGTCTACGGACAGGTCAATGTGAGGTTTGGGTTTTAAAAACATCTCGAGCCCTAAAAAAAGAATCCACAATCAATAAAAATCACACGTGGCCACCCTCACACATTAAACTCGGCTAAAAATCACACAAACGTTTGCGGTTCAACACTCCAGGAGAGTCTGATGAATGCCGATTCGTTTCACAAGATGGTTACAGCCGAGGGTTTTAGTGAGCCGGTCTTGGTTGAGCGCGAAGCCAACGGTTTCATGGATATGCATACGCACCCGTTTGAAGCCAAGGCGCTGATCCTCGATGGTTATATTGAGATCGGGTCAGGCAGCGACAGCCGACGGTATGAGTCTGGCGATGTCTTTCATTTGCTCCACGAACAGACGCATTGGGAGCGCTACGGGCCCAAAGGCGTGCTGTATCTCGCCGCCAGAAAAGCTCCTTGCCGATGACCGAACTCATCATCGCGGTGCTAGCAGGTGCCGTCTGTGGGTTTCTGAATACGCTCGCATCAAGTGGGTCGGCAGTCACACTGCCACTTCTCATGTTCATGGGCTTAAGCCCAGTGGCGGCCAATGCCACCAACCGCATTCCAGTGGTCCTAGGTGCCTTGATCGCAGTCGTGACGTTCATTCGAGCCGGTGTCATTGAATTAGACAAGGCCATCCGGATTCTGGCACCCACCTGTCTAGGCACATTGTTGGGCGCTTATATTGCCTCGCACATCGAAGCGAGCCAGCTAAAGCTCGTCATAGCTATCGCTGTACTGATCGCGTTAATTCTGCTGTTCACGGGACTCAAGAAAGCCATCATGCAAGACCTCGAACAAGAGCCTCGTTATCGCTGGCAAGAGTTTCTCATGCTTTTGATTGTAGGCGCCTGGCTTGGGTTTATCGTGATTGATGGGGCTACCTACCTGCTGCTAGTGCTGGTACTGGGCTTGCGACTAACTTTTGTGCAAGCCAATGCCTACAAAAATCTCGCCTTGGCAGTCACCTCAGCCATGGCCGTAGCCATGTTTACCATGGACGGCCACATCGACTGGACGATTGGCCTGCTGATGGGTGCAGGCAGTATTGTGGGTGCCTACCTCGGTGCCAAATTGGCCATGCACGAACTGGCCAAGATATGGGCATTTCGTCTGTTGGTGACCATCATCATCCTGGAACTCATCAACATGACGCTAAATTATTTTCATGTGGCGATTTTGAATACGTAACGCACAACATATTCCATCGTATAGTCGAGCCTAAACATTCATCATCATTGCCCGAGCAAGCCAGCATGCGACAGCCTATTGCACAACGAACTCCTATCCTAGCAGCCCTGCTCGTTCTGACGGGCTGTAGCACGACCTACATACCACCCGAACCACAAACGGCTCCCGATTCCTATGTCCAACAGCGAGCTGTTCAAACCAGCCAGACTGTCCAAGCCAATTTGAATGATGTTTGGCGCAATATCACTGCCTACAGCCAAGAGCGGTACCGGACTGTCAAACAAAATAAATCCGCTGGCCAGATGACACTCTTTGTCGATGCGTTTGAACCATCGAGTGCGATCACCTGCGGCATGATTGAGCGCCGAGGTGGTTCCTTCGATACCCACACCGAGTTTTTAAGTGCATTAACTAGACAGACCCCAGTCAATCTCAATATCACGGTCGATGTCAAACTCACCGCCAAATCAGCAACACAGACCTTGGTTTCAGTCAATGCTGACTACAACCTGGCCACGGGCTACCAAACCAACCCCGGCACGGGTGCTATCGTGGGTGGATCACGGTATCGCTTTGACTCCAAGGGCCATGCCATGGTGAACATGCCAGGCCGTGAGTTTGCAGCGAAGTGCCAGCCAACCGGCTCAGTGGAGACAGGGATCCTCGACGCGGCTGCTGGCAACTAATTTACTGAGCTCGCAACAACATGGCCGGGCTTAAGCGCATTTGCGATAGCAAATAGCGTGCGCCTAAGCCCAGACTCACAAAGCTCACGCCCACCGCTATGACTGCTCCAGTCCAGTAAAGCCCCGATGCGCTCATATCTAGGCGCCATTGCAATAACACGGTGGCCAGCAAACTGCCAAACCCGACTGCGACGAGCGTAGTAACCAGAGCGATCAGCGCGTACTCCCACAGCAAAACGTTGACGAGCAACGATTGCCTCGCGCCTAACGCATGCATCACCGTGGCATCATATATCTGTTGGGTGCGACTTGCGGCCACCACACTCGCCAACACCAAAAGACTCGCTGCTAGGCACACCAACGCAATGACGGCTAAACCCATACTGGCACGACCGAGCAACGCGCGGCTTTCGCGCAGGACAGATTCAGTGCGAGCTGTAGCAATGTTGGGCGCTGCTGCTGCCAAACGGTCCTGCATGACAACCGCCTGATCAGCCGGCAACCACGCCGCCCCCACATAACGCGTCACAAACGGATCTAGCGCTCCATCGCTAAATATTGCTTCAAGCCACAGGCGCGCCTGAACACGGCGCTGGGCATAGATCGCCACTAACTCAGCGTCGAGTGTTTGCCCCAGGATTTCAAAGGTGAGGCGGTCACCAATTTTGAGTCCCAGCTGATCGGCTTCGCGATTCTCCATGGCAACCAAGGGCGGGCCGTTGTAGCCGTCTGGCCACCAGGCGCCACGTTCGACCACCACATCATCAAAATTCCCCCAGGCATCGCTGAGTTTGTGCTCATCACGCGACTCACGCAAGCGCTCGATATCATCGCTTTCAGTTAAGGCAGAACCGTTAACGCCCACCAAACGACCGAGTACAAATGGGGCGATTCGAACCTCGGTCAGGCCAGAGGCCTGACTCAGTGTTTGATTCAGCAACTCAACTTGGTCAGTTTGAATGTCATAAAACACCATGGCGGGCGCTTTTTCAGGCACGGTCTCATTGACAGTGCGCAATAGCGTTGTAACTACCAACGTGCACGCCACCAACAACGTCAGTGCCGATCCCAGCGACACCAATGCTACCCGCATGGGTGACTGTGCCTGCTGCAGCCCAGCCAAGGCCATTTGCAATGACAGCGGCAGGGATTGCAAGTCCTGCAGACGATGCGCCAAGCCCTTGATACCCTTGGTCACTGCACCGAGCAATATCAACAGCAGCGCAACCGCCCCAACAAACGCGAGCCCAAACCTAGCATCGGGCAAAGCCAAGACCAATAACAACACGGTCACAAACGCCACCAAAGCCGTCAGTTTTTGTGTGCGCCCTGAAGTCCGTAACACTTGCCCTTCCAGGCCTCTGAATAACACCGCTGGTGATACTGACAAAGCACGACCTATGGCTGGTAGCGCAAACGTCAATGCAGTGAGCACGCCAAAGATCCAGGCGACCAAAGAAGGTTGCCATAGACTGGCGAGCAATACATTGACGGGTAACTGGTCCGCCACCACAGAGGCACCGACCATGGCTAATGTCACGCCAATAATGACACCCACCGCACTTGAAAATGCTGCCAACACCAGCACCTGCAACAGCACAAAGATGGCAACTCGCCGATCACGCAGGCCAAGCGCACGCAAGGTTGCCAGGCTTGCCAACTTGCCATCAAGATGAGCTTTGACGCTATTGAACACCCCTAACCCGCCGATGAACAAGGCAGAGAACCCAACCAACAAAAGACCCGAACCGATTTGGCCAAGCACTTCGGTCATGCGATCGCTGCGTTCATCGAAGCTGCGCACTTCAGCCTGCATAGTAGGAAATGCACGCACCAGATCATCACGAAACACTGATGCGGTCGTATCACCGCCATCAAGCCGCACCCGATACAAGTACTCCACGCGACTAAAGGGCTGGATCAGGCCTGTGGCCATCAAGGCATCCTCGGCAATCAACACCGGTGCAGCCCCCCAGTCAGCTCGAAGACTTCTGTCTGGCTGGCGCACTACGATGGCACGAACCTTCATGCTCAACACCCCGATTGAGATGTTGTCACCAACAGAAAGCCCGAGACGTCTGGCCAACGTGCCATCAACAGCAGCACCCCATTGGCCATCTTGTAACCCAAGCAGGTCTTGCGGTTGAGCGGCAGGCTCGAGGATTAGCTCTCCATAAAGCGGATAGGCGCCATCGACGCTAAAGAGCTCGACCAATTGCGAACGACCTTGTTTAGTCATGAGCATGGTGCGCAGTTCAACAACTTGCGACACATCACCCCGAGCTTGGACCCACGACAGGATGTCTGCCGGCAAGGGCTGCTCGGCTTCGATCTCAACATCACCACCGAAGAGCAGTTTCACATCTGCGCGCAAGGCATCGGTGACTTGCTGATACAACCCGCCGCCAGCAGACACCAGCGACACGCCAAGCACCAAGCTAGCCACAAATATGCAGAGGCCACGGCCACTGGCTTTCAAGTCACGCCAGGCTAGATCAAGCAGAAACAACATGCTGAACTTCCTGGAGTTGACCGTCATGCAGTCTCAACACTCGGTCACACTGCTCGGCAAATTGCATGTCATGGGTGACCAGTACCAGCGTGGTACCAAACTCGCGGTTTAATCGAAAGAGCAACTCACGCACAGACTGTGCGGTTTGATCATCGAGATTGCCCGTGGGCTCATCGGCCAGCAGCAACTGTGGCCTGTGCACCAGCGCACGTGCAATCGCCACACGCTGTTGCTCGCCACCTGACAACTGGCTTGGTCGATGATGGGCTCGGTCAGCCAGGCCAACTCGTGCCAGCATATCCAAAGCGGCACCGCGCGCATCAATCGCTTGCGCCATTTGCAGCGGCAAGGCGACGTTCTCGACTGCCGTGAGGCTTGGCAGCAGGTGGAAGCTCTGAAACACAATGCCAATGCGATCACGGCGCAAATCAGCAAGCTGGTCGCGGTCAAGTTCAGCCAAGCTCCGGCCATCAATCCGGATCACGCCAGACTCGGGTTGTTCAAGCCCTGACAGCAGCAACAGCAAAGAAGTTTTACCGGAACCCGATGGGCCAGCAATGGCTACAGTGGTGCCCTGTTTGACTTGCAGGGAGACGTCTCGCAACACAGCAACAGTCCTCTCGCCCATTTGAAAGGTAAGGCTCACGCCATGAGCATCGATCAAGGGTTGTTTTTGCATGGGATGCGTCCACTACTAACGATTGAATAACGACAGAAACCAATCCTCGCCGTAACGTTGGCACAAGTTTGTCTCACAGTTAAGCACATCACAACCCTTTCAAGCCTGGATTGCCTTGCGACATCGGGGTTTCTCAGGACATGCTCGGCAAACAAGTTGACTTGGCGCTTGAGGTGGCGTCAATCGGATGCAATCATCAGATTCTTGTGCGTGAATCAGCGCACGCAACCAAGTCTCGCATCGCTACAGAAATCGATGCCCAGGTGGAGCGCATCAACGAATCGTGGCGGGCTAGCGTCCGATTGAACGTCTTACCGTTAATATCCTAGACACAAATGCTAGGCCTACGGAGTTCGCTCACAACAGCGTTCAGTCGTAATCCTCATCATCCTCGTCATCATCGCCGTTCACGATATCCGGGGTGATCGCATCAATCGTGTTCACAACTGTCTTGCCAGCGTAGACGATCGTTGATCCCACCGCATCTGCAACAGCAATGGCCGTGCTGCAACCCGACAGCAAAAGCAGCACTGCGGGCACTAACAGACAGCGAAGACAATACGAGCGTATTTGAATCAGGGCGCTGGGATTAAACAAAATAGAAGAGTCTCTTTAAGAGGAAAATATTTATGCAAGCGTTGTAGCTATACGAAGCCAGTGACTCGGAGAGTTTAAACCATTGATTTGATTCAAATACTGGATGACACTGTTAAAACCTCCCGCCACCTAACCGCCTATGGCGCTTGAGGTGGAGGTTTCTTGGTTCATCGATCTGAGCACCGCACTGTTTCCAGTGCCGCGACTTACCGCGATCTCCCCAAGCGTGAATTCGGAGCAGCCCGCCCCTACTGTTTTCTTGCTCATCCGCATCACCCGTTTTGTCTGCCTCGGCTTGAATTCGCCCGGTACTACACATGCAGATCCATGCGACAAGAGAACGGTTGGTAAGGCTGTTTCTTGTGTTTTGATGAATAATCGGACCGGGGCAGGCGTACCGCCGAACGACGATTTATCCACCGTCTGCATGGTCGAGCAGCCTGTCAGTATTGGAGTACCCACGAGCAGCGAAAGCGCATTTTTCAAAATTCGTCGGCCCCTTCCGCCCAACCTATTACTCGTCTCGGCTGCGATCACGAACAAACGTTATGACACGTGTAGCAACAAACACAAGGCCGGGCTCCGTCGGCTAATCTGTCGCTGAACAATGTGATCTGGTGGGCGGTACAAGGTTCGAACTTGTGACCCCTGCCGTGTGAAGGCAGTTGTCTCGCTTAAACGCGCGAGCCGCCAGCAGTGATAACGTGCCGTTACTGACCATACATTGCGGCTGGTTACTAAAATGCCGACTAAGCAGGGAACTTATCCCACAACGCATGTTTACACCAAGCTGGCAAAGAGTCCACCTTTGCCTCCAAAACCGTCCCGTCGGTAACTTCAGCCACCCAGACGGCTGACTGATCTGAATTATCAAAAATGAACGCCCGATTCGTGCAGGCAACGGCACTATACAAAAGATCAAGAGAACGCTGGTATCGAGACACAATCTTTTCACTGGGCACATCGTGCCCGCCTTTGCCTACGCGATACTTGACGCGAGCGATATTGATCGTTGGGTCTTCAGTGGCCACATAGTACAGATACGTACGGTAGCCCAAGCGCTGCGCATTACAGATGAAATCTACCTTATCGGGTGAAGACATCACTGTTTCAAAAGTCAATGACTCGCCCCGACTGATCAACTGCTGTCGAATCAAATCGGCTAATACCGAGGCGAAGTAGGAGTTTATCTGTAAGTCACCAAATGATAGGTAACCAGCGTCAACAGTGATTTCACGCGCATCCTCGGAAAGCCCATGCGTACCGAGGAGACTTGATTCCAGAAAAAACCTTGTAAGCTGCTGCTGCGTAACCTGAACCTTAAAATCCGAAAGACGCAAGCTACCTTCGAGCCTAATCGTGCGCTCAATGTCGTCAGCATTAACGTAGGTTCCATACCATTCGCTTGAAAGCAGTCCCTTCAGAGTGCTCTTACCAGAGCCATTCGGCCCAGCAAACACACGCAAACGAGGAATGGCCATTGCTGTTAAAGCACCTTACGATACCGCTTTGTCCCTGGCGTAACCGGCATCGGTGGCTCGATCTCTTTGAGCAAGCGGGTCGATCCGTCTGCATAGAGCTCGATAACCTTGCCGTTGACCGCCTTCACCACTTTGCCACTTGTCATTAGCGCCTCTGCCTCAGCCAATCTAAAAGCTGCTGCCGCCAGCTCAGGAATCATGGCCTCGAGGTACAGCATTTCTGCTTCAGACAACTCTCGCTTTGGTTCAGTCACGGCCTAGATCCTAATAAAGTCAATCTGTCGCTGAACAATATGATCTGGTGGGCGGTACAAGGTTCGAACTTGTGACCCCTGCCGTGTGAAGGCAGTGCTCTACCACTGAGCTAACCGCCCCGATGTGTTGGTGTAACCATCAGGTGCTGCGCAAATCGTGCAGTGATCGAGATTATACACAGAGCACTTGCGTTGTTTCCCCGATTGATTCCTCGACCCACATGGTTCAGCCACGACGATGCCGCGCCAACAATCGGTCGAGCTGATTTGCAAAAGCACGGGCATCTCGGGGCGTGAAAGCTTTCGGCCCCCCGGTATCAACGCCACTGCCGCGCAACTCCTCCATGAAGTTTCTCATGGTCAACCGCGCCTTGATCGTGTGCTGATCGATCAGATCGCCGCGTGGATCCAGAACCCAGGCCTGCTTTTCTATGACTAAAGCCGCTAGCGCACGTCAGCTGTTACAACCACATCGCCAGCTTGCGTCGATTGGGCGATACGCTGATCTGCCTCATCAAATCCGGCAGGCACTTGGACCGCCCGAATCCAGGGCGACGGCGGCACGCTAAGCATCTGATTAGCCACCAGCGTAACCGGCGTCTCGGTACGGTTAGCCACCCGGTACAGAATGTCTTTAATCAATATAGGGCAAGCATCGGCATCGACCCAAATATGCATGTCACGATCAGGAAGCACATTCATCGCATCACACTCAAAAGGATGAACCGGGTTGCGCCAAAAACGCAATCTCATCATCAGTGCTGATGCGCTTTAGAATCGCGTTGCGATGTGGAAATCGTCCAAACCGTTCGATAATCTCACAATGCCGTTTGGCGAAGTGCAAGGTATCAGCATCGGTATGGCGTTCGAACAATGTCAAAGATGCGCGCTGCACCTCTATCGACTCACTGTGCATCATGGGCATCAGCCAAAACTTCCTGTAGTTCGCATCAGGGCAGTGTTGCACCCACCCCGCTCGCAGCGCTTGCTCAGTTAGAGCAAGCGCAAGGTCATCTCCGGCAAATGCGTTGGGCGTATCCCGATAAATATGTCGTGTGAACTGGTCAAGCAGCAAAACCAACGCCAGATTGTCAGCCGGCTGCTGATGCTGCATATCGACATCACCAGCCAGTGCGAGATCAACTAACGCACCAAAGCTACTAGTGATCAGCAGATCATACGCCGGGTCTTTTTGAAACCACTGCTTCGGAGTGGACTGCTCGAACCAGAACCGCAAAACACCCGCCGTCAAGCTTGGACTGCGTTGCTGTTGAGCTATCGGATTCGAGGGCGTTGGCTTTATCATCAGGTTAGCTTGAGCTCGAGCCTTCGGCGACAACGACCGATCTAGCCCGCCTGCTGTCATACTCACCTTCTCGCCAGAACGGTTCTCGCACCTCTCAGTTCACCAAACTGCGCCACAGCGTCTGGTCGCCACTGGCCTTATCGAGCACTTGCAGGTACTGTTCGTGCGCCTCGAGCTCAGCATCGCTAACTTCGATCAGCGGCAGATCGTAGAACTTGCGCTTTTCTGGGGCAAGGTTTTTGCTGGGATGGACTTCGTCTTCGATGGCAAGGCTGTCCTGACCGCGTGTCATGGCCAACCAAACTTCGGCCAGCAGTCTCGAGTCGAGCAATGCTCCATGCAAGGTTCGATGCGCGTTGCTGATGCCGTAACGCTCACACAAAGCATCGAGCGAATTGCGTTTGCCTGGGTAGAGTGACTTGGCATGCGCCAGCGAATCGGTGACAGGCCCTGTGTACATCGTGATTTCTTCGTGCCCGAGCTTTTTGAGCTCTGCGTTCAGAAACTTCAAGTCAAACGGTGCATTGTGAATAATGAGTTCGGCTTCTTTGACGAACTCCAGAAACTCGCCAACTACATCTTTGAAGCGCGGCTTGTCCTGCAAAAATTCGGTCGTCAGCCCGTGCACTTCAAGCGCACCGGCGTCACTGTCTCGGTCAGGGTTCAGATAGGTGTGGAAATCCCTGCCCGTGATGCCCCGGTTAACGACTTCGACTGCACCAATTTCGATGATGCGATGACCGTCTTCCGGGTCCAAGCCCGTGGTTTCAGTATCAAGAATGACCCAACGCATCTTGTTGTCGGTGCTCCGTGTTTTTAGGGGTACTCGTATCGTTTGATTTGCCAGATTTAGCCGGGTCATCAGCCTCAATGACACCGCGTACCTTCTTAGTAGCAATCAGAGTATACGCAACCGGGACCACGTAAAGCGTCAAGAAGGTGCCCAGCATCAGACCACCCACAAGCACCCAACCAATTTGCTCACGCGACTCAGCACCCGCACCGGTTGCAATGGCCAATGGCACAGCGCCCAGCACCATGGCGCCAGTTGTCATGAGAATTGGGCGCAGGCGAAGAACACTCGCCTCAGTCACGGCTTCGATCATCTGCTTGCCCTGCTCGCGTAACTGGGTGGCGAACTCCACAATCAGAATCCCGTGCTTTGTGATGAGGCCTACCAGAGTGACCAAGCCAATCTGGCTATAGATTGACAACGTGCCACCGGTGAAATACAGCGCCCCCAACGCCCCGGTCATCGCCAAGGGCACAGTCAGCATGATGACCAGTGGATTTCGCCAGCTCTCGAACTGTGCGGCAAGCACCAGATAGATAAAAATTAATGCCATGCCAAAGACTGCGTAAATACCGGCCGATGATTCTCGATACTCGCGTGATTGACCATCCACATCAAGCTGAACCGTAGGCGGGAAAGTTTTTTCTGCGACGGCAAACATGTGGTCGAGCACTTCACCAAGCGTGTAACCGGGCATGACATTGCCCTGTACTTTCACAGCCCGCAGTCGGTTAAAGTGATTCAGGGACTGAGGTGCCACTGACTCAGACACCTCCACCACATTCGCCAGCTGCACCATGCTGCCATCGCGCGCCCTGACGTAAATGCCCGAAATGTCGGTTGGCTCATTGCGTTCACCGGGCCGAACTTGAACCACCACTTCGTATTGCTCACCATCTTGCTCAAACCGGGTGACCTGCCTGCCACCCAGCATGGTCTCAAGCGTACGCCCCACGCCTGCAACATCAATACCCAAGTCAGCAAGCTTGTCGCGATCAACCTCCACCCGGATCTCCGGTGTGTTCATGCGCAAGTCTGTCTCCATATTGCCAATGCCAGGGTAAGACCTCAATTCATCCATAAACCCATTGACCATATCGAAAAGCTCAGAGTACGGCGCCTGACTCATGATCACGAACTCGATCGGCCTGGAACTCGCTCTTAAACCAAATGACGGCGGATTGGTTGGGAACGCTCTGACACCGGGCAGAGCCATGAACTGAGGAAATAGTGATGAGGCGATCTCTTGTTGTTTGCGCTCACGCTCGTCCCAGGGCTTGAGTCGCAGAATCGCAAAACCATCAGCCACGGTCGGAAAGCCAACAATCACCTGGCGCGCAGCAGCTTCGGGGATGTTTCCATAAATTTCTTCAACTTTGAGGGCACTCTCCATCGTGTAACCAAGTGTTGCACCCTCGGGGCCTGATATCACCCCAAAAATTACGCCCCGGTCTTCAACTGGCGCCAACTCGCTCTTTAGATTTGTGTAGAAAAATGCACTGCTACTTGCCACCGCCAGACCAATGACCAGAACCAGCAGACGGTTGTTCAGTGCCATGCCCAACGTGCGGCGATAGCCATTGGTAATGGCGTTTAACCAACCCTCAATCAAGTTGTAGACCATGCCATGGCTTTTCTCATGCTTTAGCATGCGCGAGCACATCATGGGCGTTAAGGTCAGTGCAACGAAGCCC
This sequence comes from Burkholderiaceae bacterium, assembly GCA_021208885.1. Lineage (GTDB taxonomy): Bacteria > Pseudomonadota > Gammaproteobacteria > Burkholderiales > Burkholderiaceae_B > Algicoccus. Next base: position 82,246 of record JAJOJF010000029.1, on the reverse strand, counting down.
GACACCAACACGGCACCAGCCAGGGTCAACGCAAACTCAATAAAGAGCCTTCCGGTTCTACCGGTTGAGAATGCCAATGGCGCATAGACGGTGACCAGAGTCAGCGTCATGGCTATCACCGGAAACGCGATCTCGCGCGTGCCCTTGAAAGCCGCCTGAACTGGACTCATGCCTTTTTCAACATAGCGATAGACATTCTCTAGAACCACAATCGCGTCATCAACCACCAACCCAATAGCCAAGACCATCGCCAGCAGGGTCAGTGTATTGATCGAGAACCCGAACAAATACATCAGCGCAAACGCACCGATCAGCGACACTGGAATTGTGACAATCGGAATCAAGCTTGCTCTGACGCTTCTAAGAAAGAAGAAGATCACAAGAATCACAAGCACCACTGCTTCAGCAATGGTCTTGTAGACCGACTCAATCGACTTCTCAATAAACACTGAGGTGTCATACGAGAGAATCAGCTCCATCCCGGCCGGCAATGATTGATTGATCAAGGCAATTTCATCGCGCACGGCTGCAGACAAATCAAGCGGATTAGCCGTCGCCTGTTTGATCACCCCAATGTTTAGTGACTCAACCCCGTTGTAACGTGCCGATCGCCGTTCACTGAGAGGCGCGATCTTGACATTGGCCACATCCCTCAAACGCACCGGATAACCTTGGACGTTGGCCACGACGATGTCCCGAAACTGGTCTTCGGTATTTAGATCCGTGGATGACACGACCGAGAATTCCCGCGCATCCGACTCAATTCGGCCTGCCGGGATTTTGACGTTCTGAGACCTCAGGGCGTTCTCAACGTCCTGAATCGTTAGCTTGTAAGCCGCGAGCTGACTGCGATCGACCTCAACCCGCATCGCCGGTTCCCTCGCTCCGTAGATGACCACCTCAGCAGCACCAGGCAACACAGACAAACGGGAAGTCACATACCGCTTGAGGTAATCCGTGGCCTCCATCGGAGAAAAGTCACCCGCCTTGACCGCTAAAAAGATGACTGGCCGGGAATCAGCCTCGACTTTAGCGACCACGGGCTCATCAATTTCATCTGGCAGTGCCCGACGTGCCCGCGACACTTTGTCACGGACTTCAGCTGCCGCGGCATCGGGATCTCGGGTTAGATCGAATGTCACGTTGATGTTGCTGCGCTCAGCACGACTCGTGGATGTCATCAGGCGAACGCCCTCGATGCCCGAGATTTGATCTTCGAGCGGCTTAGTCACCCTAGACTCGATCACCTCCGCCGAGGCCCCCTGATAAGTCGTACTCACCGACACCACCGGTTCATCGATGTTGGGGTACTCACGCACGGTTAAGCGCTCGTATGAAACCAGTCCGATGGCGACAACCACGAGGGACAACACCGTCGCAAAGACGGGCCGCTTAATACAGGTATCAGATAGAATCATTGTGGGTTCACCCGCAAGGATCGAGCGCTCTGGCTAGCGCGTTGGGCAACTTCCGATGCTGGCTTGGCTTGACCCAACGGCGTCACAGGTGCGCCAGGACGCATGCGCTGAAGACCAGCAACCACCACTTGGTCACCCGGCTCAAGTCCCTGCAATACCTCAACCAAACCAGCTCGCCGCTCACCGATCTGGATCGCCACGCGCTCTGCTTGGCCTTCGGTGATGCGATAGACGTACTGAATTTGCCCAGAGGGCGACAGCGACGCCTCGGGCACCACAACCGCCATGGACTCATCAGTAATCAGCTGAACGCGGGCAAACATCCCTGGCCGCAACAAACCATCGGTGTTGTCCACTCGTGCACGGACCAAGATAGAACGCCCCCCTTCTTCGATCAGAGGGCTGATGGCATAAACCTTGCCCGCAAACAATTGTCCGGGACGGGCATCAACCTGAAGCTCTAACGTCTGGCCAAGCTCAATGTTGGCAATAAAGCGCTCGGGCAAACGGAAGTCCGCTTTCAGGGTATCGATAGCTTCTAGCGGCGCAATAGCCTGCCCGGGCGTGACGTACTCACCAATGGACACGCTGCGCAATCCGATAACACCATCAAACGGCGCTTCGATGGTGGTCTTCTCTAGTTTAGCTTGTGCCAGCTTGATCGCTGCTTCTTGCAGCTTGAGCTGGTTTTGTGCGTCTTCGCGTGCCTCAGCACTCACAAACCCAGCTGTTTGTAATCGATTGGAGCGCTCGTAGCGAGATTGTGCCAAGGCAAGATTGGCCTGGGCCTGGGCCAACTCAGCCTGAGCCACATCGTCATCGAGCCTAACCAACACTTGTCCCTTGGCGACTGGCTGGCCTTCCTTGAAGTTGATTTCCGCCACACGCCCGGCAACTTCAGCACTGACCACCGTCGATTCATCGGATCGCAGGCTGCCAATGGCACTCAAACCTCGCGGAAAGCTGACTGACTCGACGATCGTAAGCTCTACTGGCACGCCTCGCGCTGCACCTGCACCCGGTGGACCAGAGGGTGACCCCGCTGGCGGACCACCGGCAGGGCGACCAGCAGCCGGCGCCTGGCCAGTCGAGGGGGTTGAGCCTGACATGAATTGCGGTGCAAACCAGCCCACACCAACGCCGATGCCAAGCAACACCAAAGACAGCAGAATTCGCGAAGATTTATTCATTACAGATGCCCAAGAGACAGAATTTGCCCGCTGCCCAAAGCAGGGAGCACGGTTAATTATGTCTTATATCACCCCGTAACTATTTTTCAGTTGATCTGACTACAGTCAATACACCTTCATTGGCGAGCTCGTCGGCCCGCTCGTTTCCGGGATCACCGTCATGTCCACGCACCCAGCGCCAGTCGATTTGGTGCCGGGCAGCGGCATCGTCGAGCTTTTGCCAGAGATCAGCGTTTTTAACGGGCTGCTTGGCAGCCGTTCGCCAACCGCGCAACTTCCAGTTCGGCAGCCACTCGGTAATGCCCTTCTGCACGTACTGAGAGTCAGTATGCAGGATAATATGACAGGGGCGCTTCAGGACGTTTAATGCCTCGATCACGGCTGTCAGTTCCATCCGGTTGTTGGTGGTGTCGGGTTCGCCACCACACAGTGTCTTCTCGTGATGGTCGCGCTTTAACAACACCCCCCAGCCGCCGACACCCGGATTGCCTTTACAGGCCCCATCGGTCCAGATCTCGACATCGGGCTGCTTGCCAAGCGTCATTAACGTGACCCCTGACGCTGCGAAGCGACTCCAGCGGTCGCCCGCGCACTACGGCGTTGTGACTTGCGCTTCCATACCGGCGTAATTAGCCGCATGCCAGCCACGCGCTTAACCGCTGAGACCACGTAAGTTGCCCCAAATATCGGCCACCAACGGTCACCTGCCGGATCCATGAAGTCAAACCTGTCAAGCCACTCTTGGCTGCGACATGGCGGTGCGTAACACCCAAAATGGCCACGGTCGATCTCAAATGACAGCAGCTTTAACCAATCCTTTAGACGATTGGGTGACAATTCACCCTCATCACCCGTTGGAAACCAGGGACTGATCCAAGGCAAACGAGCCCTTAGTCCCCACAGGCTCCAGGGGTTAAAGCCAGCAATAACCAATCGGCCTTCGGGCATCAGCACCCGATGCGCCTCGCGTAACACCATGTGCTGGTCCTCAGAGGTCTCTAGTGTGTGGGGCAACACCAGAAGATCAATACTGTCAGAGTCAAATGGCATTTCTTCGGGTTGGCACACCAAACTGGCCTGCCAACCCAGTCGCTGGGCATCGGTCAGTTTGCGAGGCCCGGCATAGGCTTTAAAGGGCATGCGGTTAGCTGCCAGGTAGTTAAAGTCCGCCAAACCATACTGAATCGCGCGATAACCAAACACATCCACCAAGAGGTCATCAATGCGCTGCTGCTCCCAACGATGGACGTAGCGGCCCACTGGGCTGTCAAACCAGCGTTGCAGTTCTACAATGGGCGTTTGAGCATTAATCGACATGGATACCCCAAAAGATGACTGCGACTTTACCTGATGCACCGAATTTGCGCATTCGTCCCATTCGCGCATTCTCGGACAACTACATCTGGATAATCGATAATGGCAAGCACGCCGTGGTGGTTGATCCAGGTGACGCGATGCCAGTGTTCGATGCTCTTGAATCCGAGAACCTGTCGCTTGCCGCTATTCTACTGACCCATCACCACCATGACCATGTCGGTGGGGTTCTGGAGCTTCTCAAAGACTACAAGGCAACCGTCTATGGTCCCGCCTTGGAAAACCTGCCCGCATGCGATGTGGCAGTGGCTGAAGGTGATTCGGTCACCATTGAGTCTCTGGCATTGACGTTCAATGTGCTCGATGTGCCGGGCCACACAGCCGGCCATGTTGCCTACACGGGGCAAGTCGGCAAGGATTCTGTGCTGTTCTGTGGCGACACGTTGTTTGTGGGAGGCTGTGGCCGGTTATTTGAAGGCACGCCTGCGCAGATGCTGGCCTCACTGGACAAGTTTGCAGCGCTGCCTGAGAGCACCAAGATCTACTGTGCCCACGAGTACACCTTGTCAAACCTGCGCTGGGCCCGCACAGTTGAACCCGGCAACCTGGATCTGGCCAAGTTTGAGGCGCAGTGCACGCAAGCACGCGAGCATGACCAGCCTACCGTCCCTTCCTCGATCGCGACTGAAAAAGCCTGCAACCCGTTCATGCGGGCGCGCCAGGCATCTGTTGCCAAAGCCGCGAACCACTGGGCCGACAAAGTGCTCGCCAATCCTGTCGAGGTGTTCGCAGCATTGCGCACCTGGAAAAACGAATTCAGGTAAGGGACTGACCGGACCAATGACTTCTCGCTTACGTTACCTACTGATTACCTTTTTGTTGGTGCTTACTGGCTGCGCCAACCTCCAAGACCAAGGCTCGGGCGCGGAGGTTACCACGCGCACCGTTGACCTAACCCGTCCTCCCATTGATGTCTGGGAACGCATTCGGCGCGGGTTTGCCATCCCGAATCTGAATACTGAACTGTCCGAGCAGTGGACCGAGTATTACGCCAAGCATCCGCAAGCCATGCAGCGCATGGCAGATCGCTCAGGCCGCTACATGTATTACATCGTCGATGAGATTAACCGCCGTGGCTTGCCGACTGAATTGGCATTGTTGCCATTTGTTGAAAGCGCATACAACCCCACTGCCTACTCACGTGCCCACGCCTCCGGACTGTGGCAATTCATTCCAAGCACCGGTACAGCCTTCAAACTCGAGCAAACCTGGTGGCGTGACCAGCGGCGTGACCCGATCGCCTCAACCAACGCAGCGCTGGACTATCTGGAGTATCTCTACGAATACCAGGGCGATTGGTATCTGGCATTTGCTTCATACAACTGGGGCGAGGGTTCGGTGCGCCGGGCCTTGGCCAAAAACGAGAACGCCGGCAAGCCACTTGACTACCGCCACTTGAAAATGCCCCAAGAGACGGCCAACTATGTGCCCAAGCTGCAGGCCATTAAAAACATCATTGCCGATCCTGAGCGCTACGGCGTAATTCTGCCGATTATCGACAATGAGCCGTACTTTGTGACCGTCAAGAAAGACAGGGATATTGACCTGGCGGTCGCAGCTCAATTAGCAGAAATGCCCGTCGACGAGTTCGCTGCCCTGAATCCAGCCTTTAACCAAGGCGTCATCATCGCTGACTTGAAGCCGGAAATCATCCTTCCCCGAGAAAAACTGCCGGTCTACCTGGCCAACCTCGCCTCTTACCAGGGTGACCTTACTAGCTGGAAAAAATACCCCGCCAGGCAAGGCGAGAACATTCAAGACATCGCCAAGACTTTCAATGTCTCGGTTGAATCGCTCAGGCGCGCCAATGATCTGAACCGTAGCACCCTCACCTTGCCCACCGACGCCGTGCTGATCATTCCCGGGCCCACGGCGAACGTCACAGTGGCCACAGCCGAAGTCGCCAAACGCGTATCCACCAAAACCTATCGGGTCAGAAGCGGTGACACCCTATCGGGCATCGCGCGCAAACACGGCACACGGGTGAGCGTGCTGCGCGAGCTAAATGGCCTTAAAGGGTCTAAACTTCGAGTCGGACAACAATTGAAAGTGCCGGGTTGATCCGGTGCAGCATCAGACACAATTAATTTAGAACGACATAGGAACAACAATGGGCTTTCTGGCTGGCAAACGAATCCTGATCACTGGCGTGATTTCTGACCGATCCATCGCCTACGGCATTGCCAAGTGCTGCCGCGAGCAAGGCGCTGAACTGGCATTTACCTACGTGGGCGATCGCTTTAAAGATCGGGTCACCGGGTTTGCCAAGGACTTCGGCAGCTCGATTGTGGTGCCCTGTGACGTGGCTGAAGACAGCCAGATCGAAGCGGTATTCGCCGACCTGAAATCCGAATGGGACGGCTTGGATAGCATCGTGCACTCGATTGGCTTTGCGCCGCGTGAGGCAATCTCGGGCGAGTTTCTAGACGGCTTATCGCGTGAAGCCTTCCGGATTGCCCACGACATTTCAGCCTACAGCTTCCCGGCCCTGGTCAAGGCTGGCTTGCCCATGATGCAAGGCCGCGCCGGTTCCGTGCTCACGCTAACCTACCTTGGTGCCGAGCGTGCCGTGCCGCACTACAACACCATGGGCTTGGCCAAGGCATCGCTCGAAGCCAGTGTGCGTTATCTGGCCAGTAACCTGGGCCCAAGTGGCATCCGTGCCAATGGCATTTCAGCAGGCCCCATTAAAACCCTGGCGGCAAGTGGCATCAAGGACTTCGGTGAGATCCTGCGCTATGTAGAAAATAATGCGCCCCTGCGCCGCAACGTCACCATCGAGAACGTCGGCAACGCCGCTGCGTTTTTGTTGTCTGATTTAGCTGCCGGCATTACGGGCGAAATCTTGCACGTGGACTCCGGCTTCTCCACTGTGGTGCCGGCTTACGGTTGATTCGCACCGTCTGCGATTCCCAAGGCCGCCCGAATCTGGGCGGCCTTTATTTTTTCTAGTCTCACCCGTTTGTCCGCTGGCTGGTTTGGTCCGACTGACTAGCGTGACCTGACAGCGTGTAAGCGCAAGCATCTCCGCAAGCCACCTCAAGAGCGCCTCATTGGCTTTGCCGTCCACTGGCGGGGCTTGAACGGCAACTTTGAGCTGGTCACCCAAGACACCGAGGACACAGGTTCGTTTAGCACCTGGCCGGATGCGAAGGCGCAAGATGCAATGATCAGAGGTGTTTTCAATCCATGGCATTTGGGTTGGATCGATACGCGTGAAAGACAAACAAACAAAACATCAGCTTAACGCGGGTTGAATGTACGTCTAGCGAGAATCGAGCATGGCTCGAGCACGACTACCCTGGAGGCGTAAAAACGGTTAAATTTCGAATGGCGAAAACGTGACTGACCTTTGGTTGCCTCGGCAATGGCACGAAATTTGCTTGGCTGCATGTGCTTTCATGGATATGCACAATTAAAAGGCTGGCAGTTATCTGCTGGTCAAACTCAACTCTTAACTTGGACAGTGATTCGATGAGCCTATTTTCTCGTAGCCGTCGCGTGGCACTTGCCGCGGGCGCAAGCCTTTTGGTACTAACCGGTGTCAGTCCGAGCGTCTTGGCGCAAGACAAACTCAAAGTTGCCGCCATTTACACGGTACCGTTTGAGCAACAGTGGGTTAGCCGCATTCATAAAGCCCTGCAAGCTGCCGAGGCTCGCGGCGATATCGTTTATGTCGCTAGCGAGAATGTCTCCAACGCCGACTACGAACGCGTGATGCGCGAGTATGCGACCCAAGGCAACCAATTAATCGTTGGTGAATCATTTGCTGTAGAAGCCGCTGCGCGCAAAGTAGCCAAAGATTTCCCGAATGTGGCATTCCTGATGGGCTCATCGGGCAAGCTTCAAGCACCAAACTTCAGTGTGTTTGACAACTACATCCAGGAGCCGGCCTACATGACCGGCATGATCGCTGGTGGCCTGACCAAATCCAACAAGATTGGTCTGGTCGGTGGCTTTCCGATTCCGGAAGTTAACCGGCTCATGAACGCGTTCATGGCCGGTGCCAAAGAGGTCAACCCCAACGTCGAATTTATGGTGACCTTTATCAATAGCTGGTTTGACCCACCAAAGGCCAAGGAAGCTGCCTTTGCCATGGTTGACCGTGGTGCTGACGTCTTGTATGCGGAACGTTTTGGGGTGAGTGATGCCGCCAAAGAGCGTGGGATTCTGGCCATTGGCAACGTCATCAACACCCAGGACCAATACCCAGAGACGGTTGTCGCTTCTGCTATTTGGCACATGGAGCCCACGATTGATCAGGCACTCAAAGCAGTCAAGGCTGGCCAGTTCAAGGCCGAGGATTACGGCAAGTTCTCCATGATGAAGTACGGTGGCTCGGAAATGGCGCCTTACGGAACGTTTGAAGACAAAATTCCGGCTGAGCTAAAGGCCAAAGTCGCTGATCGCGAGAAAGCCATTCTGGCTGAGACCTTTGTGGTCGAGATCGACGACAATCAACCCAAGCCCACTGCGCGTTAATGCGCGCAAGCGCTGATAAACCCATTGTCCTAAGCCTTGAGGGAATCACCAAGCGGTTCGGTACCCTCACGGCCAACGACAACATTTCGCTCGGGCTTGCCCAAGGAGAAATCCTTGGGTTGCTTGGCGAGAATGGTGCCGGCAAATCGACCCTGATGTCGATTCTGTTTGGGCATTACACCGCTGATTCCGGGCAAATCAACGTGCATGGCGAGGCGCTAGCTGCGGGTGACCCAGCTGCAGCTCTGGCTGCTGGCATCGGCATGGTGCACCAGCATTTTGCTCTAGCTGACAATCTCACTGTGCTGGACAACATTCTCTTGGGCACAGAGTCTTTGTGGCGCTTAAGCAGTCAGCGAAGTGCTGCCAGAACCAAAGCCCGTGGCGTTGCCGAACGCTTTGGGCTGTCGATTGACACCGAGCGCAAGGTGAGCGAACTCACGGTAGGCGAGCGCCAACGCGTGGAAATTATTAAAGCACTCTACCGCGGCGCACGCATTCTGATCCTGGATGAACCGACCTCAGTACTGACACCCCAGGAAAGCGAGCACTTGTTCGAAGCACTGCAGCACTGGGTACGCGAAGGTTTGTCGATCATTTTTATCAGTCACAAGCTTGGCGAAGTTTTACGGGTCTGCGACCGTGTCGCGGTCCTGCGCCATGGCAAACTGATAGCCAACCAGTCAACCGAAGGCGTGACTCAAGGCCAGCTTGCCCAGTGGATGGTAGGCCATGAATTGGCGCCACCCATGCGTCGCCCTGGCAAGCGCCAAGCCGACGCCCCCGTCTGTGAAATCCGGTTTGACCCGGCAGTTGACCCACACCCTGAATCGCGCGATCGGCTGCATCACGTCAACCTCTCACTCTACCCTGGCGAGATTGTGGCGATTGCCGGCGTATCCGGTAACGGCCAGACAGCCTTGTGTGATCTCATGTTCAAGCGTTTTGCCCATGCCGCACGCATTCCCGAGGATAGACAGTCGGTGGGACTAATTGGTGATTTGCCCGTTTGGGAAAACATCGCAGCCGAGCGGCTAAGAACCCCAGTTTTTAGCCGCTTGGGCTGGGTTCGCCAGGCAGCGGCACAGGCTTACGCAACAGAAGTGATTGCCGGGTTTGACGTGCGCGGTGCCACCCTGCAAACGCCAGCTCGCAATCTGTCTGGCGGCAATATGCAAAAATTAATCTTAGGCCGGGCACTCAAAGCCCCGGCAGCAACACAAACCGCCGGGCCTGTCTTGATCGTGGCGCAACAACCCACCTGGGGCCTCGATATTGGTGCGGTGGCGTTTGTGCACGACCAGCTCATTGAGGCGCGCGATGCGGGCGCGGCAGTGTTACTGGTATCAGATGACCTCGATGAAGTCATGACACTAGGTGACCGTATTGCGGTCATGCATTCAGGTGTCCTCACTAAGGCACTACCAGCCTCAGAATGGAGTCGCGAGACGATCGGATTGGCCATGGCCGGTGTCCAGGGAGTGGCCGAATGAGACTGGAGCGTCGCACACACACGAGCTGGACAGTTTGGGTATCGGCCGTGGGCGGCGCGACACTGGCTGTGTTGGCCGTGAGCACCCTGCTGGTGCTCTGGGCTGGTGCGCCGATTGGGCAAACCTACGGGTTGTTGCTCAAAGGTGCATTTGGGTCAGTGTTTGCATGGTCTGAGACACTGACTCGCGCCGTGCCACTGATCTTTACGGGGCTAGCGGCTGCCGTGGCATTTCGGGCGAGGCTATTTAACATCGGTGCTGAAGGCCAGCTCTATGCCGGCGCCATCGCAGCCGTGGCCGTTGGTGGCCTGCACGGTGGCACTGGGTTTGAGATAGCACCGGCGCTCTTGTTTGTGCTGATGTTGTTGGCTGCGGCATTGGCAGGTGCCATGGTGTTGCTTGGCCCGGCCTTATTAAAAACCCGGCTCGGTGTTGATGAGGTAGTCACTACCTTGCTGCTGAACTTCATTGTGCTCTTGGCTGTGTCGGCGCTACTTGATGGCCCGATGAAGGATCCGCTATCCATGGGCTGGCCTCAAAGCGTGGTGTTGGTCGGTGATCTGGAACTTGGCAAGCTGATTGCCCAGACCCGTTTGCACACCGGCCTGATTTATGGGGTCGCTTGTGCGCTAGCCATCTGGCTCATCATGAAACACACCACGCTTGGGTTTGATATCCGGGCCACTGGTGCAAACCCCCGTGCAGCGTCGTTTGTCGGCGTAAAAACCACCCGCACGATGGTGTTCGTGGCATTGTTGTCTGGTGCGCTTGCTGGTTTGGGCGGTGCCATTGAAGTGGCTGGACGCACAAGCTATGTCACTCTGGACATGTCACCAGGCTATGGCTATGCCGGCATTGTGATTGCCATGCTGGCAGGCTTAAACCCGCTCGGTGTGGTCGCTGCCAGCGTATTGGTGGCAGGCGTTTTGGTGGGCGCAGACAGCATGAGCCGCGCCGTGGGGGTGCCGACATATCTGTCTGACGTCATGGTGGCCACTGCTTTACTCGCGGTGCTGGTGGCTAGTGCATTAACCCAATATCGCTTGAGGTGGCGCTGATGATGACTGAACTGATCGACATCATCGGCCAGGGCAGCTTCTGGGTAGCGGTGCTAAGACTCGCCACACCACTGTTGTTTGGCGTGTTGGGCGTTTTATTGTGCGAACGGGCTGGTGTCTTGAACCTGGGCATTGAGGGCATCATGGTCCTTGGTGCGTTCACCGGCTGGCTGGCTGTCTACATGGGCGCATCACTTTGGACCGGGGTGCTGGTGGCCGCTGGCGTGGGTGCCTTGTTTGGCCTGTTGCATGCGTTCTTGACGGTAGTGATGGCGCTTTCACAGCACGTCTCTGGCATCGGCATCACCATGCTAGCCACCGCACTCAGTTACTACGGCTATCGCATGGCGTTTGCGGATGTCTCCACGCCCCCGACCGTTCAAACCTTCAGTGAAATGACTGCGCTCGGCATTCCTGTGCTCAACCAGCAAACACCACTCACACTGCTTGCTTTGGTGCTGGTACCGGCATTAGCCTGGTTGCTCTACCGCACCCCGTTTGGCTTGGCGATTCGCATGGTCGGTGAGAACCCGCATGCGGCCGAAGGGCAGGGAATATCAGTCACGCTAACACGGACCGTGGCCATCATGGCAGGCTCGGCTTTGATGGGCATTGCTGGCGCGTTTCTGACCTTGGCTGCATTCAACGCGTTTTTCTTTAACATGATCAATGGTCGGGGCTGGATTTGCGTAGCTTTGGTGGTGTTCGCCTCTTGGCGGCCTGGCAAGGCATTGATCGGCGCCCTGTTATTTGCGTTTTTTGATGCGCTACAGATTCGCCTACAGACCACATCGGGAGCCGATGTAATCCCGTATCAGTTGTATCTGATGCTGCCTTACGTTCTGTCGATCGTGGCCCTTATCATCGTTGCCAGAAAAGCATTCTATCCACAAGCGCTCATGAAGCCCTATCGCAAAGGTGAGCGTTAAGATGGGGGAATTGAATCCTTGAGGCTGACGCGCCATGTTTGATTTAATCATCCGCCAGGCCAGCTTGCCCGACGGCCATCAACAAATGTCAGTGGCTATCAAAGATGGCCGTATCGTTGAAATCAAGCCCGACAATGCCTTGGCGCAAGCCGTTGCAGGCAAAGAAATTGATGCAAAAGGCCAGCTGTTGTCGCCAGCCTTTGTGGACGCACATTTCCATCTGGATTCTGCCTTGCGTTATGGGCAGCCTCGAATCAACGATAGCGGCACACTTCTGGAAGGCATCGCGTTGTGGGGAGAGCTTAAACCGACACTGACGCAAGACGCCATCGTTCAAACCGCCACTCGGTACTGCCAATGGGCAGTGGCCAATGGTCTGCTTGCCATTCGCAGTCACGTCGATGTCAGTGACCCAAGACTGCTTGCTGTCGAAGCTTTGTTGCAGGTCAAAGAGTCGGTCAAACCCTATCTGGATCTGCAACTCGTGGCATTCCCTCAAGATGGCGTGTTGCGTAGCCGTGGCGCCATGGACAATCTGAAGCGTGCGCTTGACATGGGGGTTGACGTGGTTGGCGGCATTCCGCATTTTGAACGGACGATGAGCGACGGCGCACAGAGCGTACGACTGCTTTGTGAGCTTGCTGCTCAACGCGGGCTCATGGTCGACATGCATTGCGATGAAAGTGACGATCCACTATCGCGTCACGTCGAGAGCCTGGCATTTGAAACCCAACGGCTCGGGCTAAACGGCCGCGTCACAGGATCACACCTGACCTCCATGCACAGCATGGACAACTACTACGTCAGCAAATTAATACCACTCATGGTCGAAGCCGACCTGCATGTGATTGCCAACCCGCTGATCAACATCACGCTGCAAGGCCGCCACGACACTTACCCCAAGCGCCGTGGCATGACCCGGGTGCCAGAGTTAATGCAGGCAGGACTGACTGTGGCATTCGGCCACGACTGCGTGATGGATCCCTGGTATAGCTTGGGATCAGGCGACATGCTGGAAGTTGCCCACATGGGGTTGCATGTGGCACAGATGACCAGCCAGGACGGCATGCGTCGCTGCTTTGAGGCGGTGACCACCAACGCTGCTCGCATCCTGAACCTTGAAGACTACGGACTGGCACCGGGCTGCCACGCGGACCTTGTGCTGCTGCAAGCCAGTGACCCAGTCGAAGCGATTCGGCTGCGCGCTACACGCTTGGCCGTGATTCGTCGAGGCAGGATCGTTGCACAAACCCCCGCGCAAACAGCAAAGTTGTCTTGGGGTCCAAACGAAGTCGCGATCGACTGGCGTCTTTGATTCGGTGACGTGTTATTCGGCCGCCCTGGTTGCATATTGCACCGAAGAGACATAGCCGCCCTCGCCGAGCATGGCCAATGTGCCATGGGTTGAAAGCTTGCGATAAACCAGGGCATTGGCGCCAGCCAAGGTAACGCTAATGCCGCGTGCTTTTAGATTGCCTATCGCGTCCTCAAGCGCCTGAATCGCAGTAGCGTCAATAAAAGGGGTCTCGCTCAGGTCAACAATCCAACGCGCAACTGAATCCGGCACTGATCGGGCAGCCAGTTCGATGGGGCCAACCGCCCCAAAAAACAAGGGACCCACTGCTTTGGACAGACGGTAATCACCCTGGTCCTCAATCTGCTGGATTTTGACGGTCTGGGTCATGCGGCGCAAGAAATGCAACACCGCCAAGATCACGCCTACGTTAACTGCCACCACAAGGTCGGCAAACACCGTCAGAAAAAACGTTACTAACAAAATCACGCGATCAGCTGCTGGCGCACGCTTGAGCATGCCAATGACACGGTGTGGCTCGCTCATGTTCCAGGCAACAACGAAAAGGATGGCAGAGAGGCTTGCAAGCGGGATATTGACCGCCAAAGGCGCCAACAACAAAAGCACACCCACCAGCGTTAAGGCATGCACCACACCAGCCAACGGACTGGTTGCGCCATTGCGGATATTGGTGGCGGTGCGAGCAATCGCACCCGTGGCTGCAAACCCCCCAAAAAATGGCGCGACAATGTTGGCCAAGCCTTGCCCAACGAGCTCCTGATTCGACCCATGGCGCGTGCCTGCCATGCGATCAGCCACCACGGCTGACAGCAATGACTCAATCGCTCCAAGCATGGCAATCGTCATCGCTGGCCCAATAAGCAGCAGCATCTTGCCAAACGAGATGTCTGGCATTTGAAACTCGGGCAATCCTCTGGGGATGCCACCAAAGGCTGAACCAATGGTTGCCACAGCCTGAAACTGAAACACACTTTGAATCAAAGTGGCGATAACCAAGACAATCAAGGGGCCGGGGATGCGGCGCAGGCGCTTTATTCTTGGATTAACCAACAAAATTGCCAGGCTCAATATACCGATGGCTAATGTGGCCCAACTTAAATTCGGAATGTTCTGAATGACTACCCAAAGTTTTTGATGGAACTGACCAGCCAATTGCCGCTCAACCCCCAAAAAATCGGCCCACTGGCCTGTGAAAATGATCACGCCAATGCCAGCAGTGAATCCGATAATCACCGGTGCCGGGATGAACTGCACGATCCCGCCCAAGCGAAACAGGCCCATGAGAAGCAGCAATACGCCTGCCATCAAGGTCGCAACCTGAAGACCATCAATGCCATACGTGGCCGTGATACCCGCCAGAATCGCAATAAATGCACCAGTGGGGCCAGCAATCTGCAGTCGGCTACCACCAAACAGGCTCACCATGACACCGGCCACAATCGCGGTGTAGATGCCTTGCTCGGGACGCGCGCCAGAAGCGATGGCGAATGCCATCGACAGAGGCAAGGCCACCACGCCAACCACCAAGCCCGCGATGATATTGTTAGCCCAATGAGCTGGTTTGAATAACCCGGCGCGGGCAGCCTCCTGCAATGCAATCACAAATTTCTCCAGGCCACCTTTATCGAGGGCGGCTCAATGCCATAATGATGGCACTAATTCATAACCACAACAATGGTCTTAACCCGAAGCCCCACCTTGTATTGTTTCTGGGAGCCGACCGCAGCAGGAGCAAAGCAATCATGTCAAAAGACATCATCGCGCTTTCAGCGATTGAATTACGCCGTCATATTGGACAAAAGACTCTCTCCCCTGTTGAAGTGCTTGATGCCTTCATCACCCAGATGCAAACCGTCAATCCGGGCATCAATGCGCTATGCGCCACCGACTTCGATCGGGCCAAAGAGGCAGCCAAGGCCGCCGAAGCGTCGGTGATGAAAGGAGACAAGCTCGGACCCTTGCATGGCCTGCCAGTGGGCATCAAAGACCTGACCGAAACAGCCGGTTTGTTAACGACATTTGGCAACACCGGGTTTCGAGACCATGTGCCGACCCAAGACAATTCTCTTGTGACCCGGCTTAAAGCCGCCGGCGCCATCATCGCCGCCAAAACCAACACGCCCGACATGGGTGCGGGAGCCAACACGCGCAACTTGGTCTGGGGGGCTACTGGCAACCCGTTTAACACCAGGCTCAATGCCGGTGGCTCTTCTGGCGGTTCGGCGGCGGCCCTCGCCACCGATATGCTGCCATTGTGCACAGGTTCAGACGTTGGCGGCTCGCTGCGCATCCCGGCGGCCTATTGCGGTGTGGCTGGCATTCGTCCATCGCCTGGCATGATTTCCCAGAGCGGGCGCAAGCTAGGCTGGTCAGTGTTGAACGTCGTGGGCCCCATGGCCCGCAACATCGAAGACATGGCGCTGATGTTTAGTACCTGCCTAGGCAATGAACCCATGGATCCACTCGCATTTCCCAATAATCCCAAGGTCATTTGGCCACAGCCCAACATCGACATGAGCCAATTGCGGGTAGGCTTTACCGCAGACTTTGATTGCTGCGCCGTTGACCCGATGATTCGCCGTGTGTTTGAGAACCGCGTCAAAGCCATTGCCAAGCATGTCAAGGTGTGTGAGCCGATCAAGCTTGATCTGGGCGATCCCCACCGGGCATTTGACGTGATGCGCGCTGAAGGGTTTATCGCACAAATGGGCGAACAGTACGCCAAAGACCCCGACGCACTCAGCCCGAACGTCAGGGCCAACATGGAAATTGCCCAGCAAATGACACTGGCCGACCGTGCTTGGGCACATTTGGAGCAGACGCGTATCATGCAGGCATTCGCCACTGCCATGCAGCAGTACGATGTCATTCTGTCGCCGGTTACGCCAGTGACACCTTTCCCGTGGTCAACGCTTTACGCTGACGCAGTCGACGGTCAAAAGATGCGCAACTATTACGAGTGGCTGTCATTGACCTATGTGGTGACGATGAGCACGCATCCTGCCTTGTCACTGCCCTCGGGCCTTGATGAAGCTGGCATGCCGTTTGGCATCCAAGTGATTGGACCGCTCTATCAGGATGGCCGCTTGCTGGCAATCGGCCGTGCGATGGAAAAGGCGCTGGCAAGCGAAGCAAGCCTCACACGCCCAAAGCCAGATAACAGCAAACTGCATGCGGACACGGCCGATCTCAAATCAATCGTGACACATCCACCGGTTCTGAAATAGCAGTCGGCTAAAGACGGCCCGTGTCATCATATTGAAGCCATGGCGTGCTGCAATCAACCACTCTGGACAAAATTACAGCTCGCCATGTTTCAAGCCCTTCCAAACCAACTCGTGACGACCGCTCTGCTTGTATGGGCACTGCCCGTACAAGCTTACTTCCCGTTCCAAACAGATGACACGGGCACCCAAGGCACAGGTGGCAACCAGATCGAAATTGATTACATCTACAACGAGTCCGAAGTTGTGGAGTTTGGCAGCGACGGCCAGCCCTCGACCAGCTCAAATACCAGCAACGCCTTCCCGCTGACCTACACCCGCGGGGTATCACCCAACATCGACCTGTTTGTTGGCAATTCGCTTCAAACCACGCCAACCTCCGGCTGGCAGAATACGGCCATTGGAGCGAAGTGGGTCTTTGCCGGTGACCAAAAGACTGATTGGAGCTTTGCCTTAAAACCCGTTTTGTTATTGCCCATCACTTCAGCCGCACAAAACGCGGGGCTCGGCAGCGCCGAGGTCAATGGGTCTGTCGATTTGATCGGGTCTTATCTTAGTGACAGCTATCAGTTGCATATCAACCTGGGATATGCGAGCAACCGCCTACAAAACACACCGGACACGTCTGCTCAACGGGCAGACATCTGGTCGGCTTCGCTCGCTCCTGTCTGGGTCGTCAATGAACAGTGGCTTGTCGGCATTGATTTCGGGATACAGACAAACACGGGACTGAACACTGAATACAGCGGCTATGCACAGATCGGTGTGTCGTACTCCCCGGTTCCAAACCTGCAGCTTGGCCTGGGGATCATTTCATCTTCAGACTTGGGCGATCGCAACAACACCCGGTCAACTAGCGTGACAGCTGGGATCACCTATCAGTTCTGATAGAGCAACCGACTAAACCACCACGCTAGTAATAGTTATAGGGCGGATCGAAACCATCAGGCGTGCGCTCGGGCGTCGGGTTGTTACCGCAGCCTGCCAATGCTAAAGCGCAGAGCACCGCGCCAATCCATTTGAAATGCTTCAACCTTCTCTCCAGTGTTTCAAGAACCCGCGCGGCTGCGCTTAAATGCTTCACAAGGGTCGGGGCGGGGATGCGCTGGCACCACACGCACCTTGTCATACCAAGTGGCGCTGACACCCTCGGGTTCGACGTAGCCAAATACCGTAACATCGCCCTTCAGTTCTTCTGGTAGCCACGCATAAACGCCGAGGTCCTTGCGCACATGGCCATTGCCAGCAATTAAAACCACTCCTTGTGGCGCATACTCTGCAATCAGCTTGGCAAACATCACATCACGTGCCGTTTGGGCGTTAACCATGGGATCGATCATTTCTTCAGGCAGCATGTTGCAGTGCCCTTCACGAATGGCCACCCGCTGACCGTCTAACCAATCCTGTGGCAACGGCTGATCGAGTCGATAGGTTGAGATGGTGTTTTGATCGAACACTACCCCAAACCCTTGCTTCATTACTTGACCAAGCTGCTCGCGCGAGACATTGGCTGCAACTAGCGGCAAACGATACGCCAAGGCCAACTGGATAACCGGTTTGTACAAATTCCACTGCCAGCCTTTGCCTCCAGCTGCGTCTATGACACACTGCGCCTCTTTACAGGTCTGCCAGGCTTGGGTGAGCTCATCTTGGCGATCAACATTGAACTGTTCCATCAAAATAGCCGGACGCCAATCTGAGGTAACAGCTGCTTGTAGATCACGCAAGCGATACCCATGGCCATCGGGATTGTCATGCACCTCACCCATTAGCCAAATCGGTTGGGTCGCCGAATTGCTTGAGGTTGATGCATGAGCATCGACACCATCGATAGCCACCGCCGTGGCCAACCCCAATAACATCAAGCTCAATTTTTTAACGAATTTGACAGTCTTCCCCGTCTGATTCACAAGTTCACCAAGTCCCATTACGCACCCCGCTTCGTGACATCGCATGCATGCACAGTCACGGCACAATGTAGCAGACTCGAGAATAGAACACCGCCAATAACTGACAAAGACCAGGCGTCACTGCGCTTTTAACGCATCAAGCGCAGCGTTAATTGCCCCGGATCCGATCGGCACCTGCAAGCTGCGCAACGTGCCTTCCACCGCACTCAGGCAACCTAGCACCATGGGTGCGCTCAAGTCACCCAAGTGACCGATACGAAATGCCCGCCCAAAAAATGGTCCCAAACCACCAGCGAGTGAGACATTAAATTGCTCACGTGCCACCTGACGGATCATGTCAGGGGCAACGCCATTAATCTCGATGGTGGTCACCGAGACAGAGCGCGCTGACGGGATCTGACAGATAAACTGCATCTGGCCGCCTTCAGCCCAGACCTCAACGGCCGCCTGAACCGCGGCAGCAAATCGACGATGGCGCGCCAACACATTGTCCAACCCCTCCTGATGCAACAAACTGATCGCCGTGCGCAAGCCCTGCAAAAAGCTCTGAGGGGGTGTGCCGCAGAACTTCTTGTAGGACGGCGCTCCACGACGACGCTCCCAGTCCCAGTAGAAACGATTCGCCGGATTAGCTCTGGCCACTTCAATTGCACGAGCATTCGCTGCACAAAATGCCATGCCGGGCGGACACATCAAGCCCTTTTGCGAAGCACCCAAGGTCACATCCACACCCCAGGCATCCATCCCGTACGGTGCTGCAGCCAGCGAGGCCACCACGTCTACGACCAGCAACGCCGGATGACCCGCGCGGTTCATCGCCTCGCGGATCGCTGGCACATCACTCGTAATACTCGAAGCTGTATCAGTCTGCACAACATAGACTGCGACAATCTCGTTTGCACGATCAGCCCCCAGAGCCTGCTCAATGTCAGCCGGATCAATGGGATAGCCTTCCCGATAGGGGGTACGCACCACCTCAACGCCCATGGCCTCGGTCATCAGTGCCCAGGAGTCCGAGAAATGCCCGGTGCTTGCAACCAAGACCTTTTGTCCGGGGGATGCCAGATTGACGGTGACAGCTTCCCACACGCCATGGCCGTTGGACGAATAAATGAACACTTCGGCATCATCGCTCTTCATGATTGAGCGCAGACCCTCTTCACAATCAGCAATCAGCGGATCAAGCCGCTCATCGGCCATGTCCATGGGCTGCTCGGACATTGCATCCATGACAGCTTTGGGCACGTGAGTAGGGCCCGGCGAATGCAAGAATCGCAGGCCGGGGAAGTAGGACAATGGCTGGCTCATGGCGGATGTTCTAGAAAATTTGGTCGAGATATCTTACTCGAGGAATTCTCAAAGAAATTGAGCGTTGATTATGCCGACTAATCAGTTACCAGATAATTCCCTGGCTTGCTCCCGCAATACAAACTTCTGGATTTTGCCCGTTGAAGTTTTAGGTAGCGCCGCGAACACAATTTTGTGTGGCACCTTAAACCCTGCCAAATGCTCACGGCAGAATTTAACGATGTCATCAGAACTCGCCTGGGCTCCGTCTTTAAGCGTGACGAACGCACAAGGCGTCTCGCCCCACTTCTCATGAGGCATGGCAACCACTGCCGCCTCAAGCACCGCGGGATGACGGTAGAGCACGCCTTCAACTTCCACAGTTGAAATGTTCTCGCCACCAGAAATCACGATGTCTTTGAGGCGATCTTTAACTTCAAAATAACCATCCGGGTGTACCACAACCAAGTCACCGCTATGGAACCAACCACCATGAAACGCCTGCTTGGTAGCTTCGGGGTTTTTCAGATACCCCTTCATCACCGTATTGCCACGCATGACCAGCTCACCGATGGTCCTGCCATCCCAAGGCACCGGCTCCATGCTTTGCGAGTCAACCACCATCGCATCTTCCATCGTGTGTTTACGCACACCAATGCGGCTCTTGAGCCGGGCTTGTTCATCTAGGCTCAAGTCATTCCATTCATCATGCCAGGCACAAATGACCGATGGCCCCAGTGTTTCTGTGAGCCCATACATGTGCGTGACTTCGATACGAAGTTCAGACATGGCCGCAATTAATGCCGCTGGCGGGGCTGCGCCGCCGGTGATGACCTGCACCAGCCAGTCGGGCTTGAAGTGATGCTCTTTGGGAGAATGTGCCAACATCGTCAGCACGACCGGAGCGGCACAGAAATATTCAACGTGATGATCTCTAATTGCCGCAAAGATCGCCTTGGGTTCCACTCGGCGCAAGCAGACATTGGTGCCCGCAATCATGGCCAGCGTCCATGGGAAGCACCAGCCGTTGCAGTGAAACATCGGCAAGGTCCAGAGATAGGTCGACTGCAGTTTCATGCCAGCTGAGACCATGTTGCCCATGGCATTTAGGTAGGTAGCGCGATGCGAATACAGCGCCCCCTTGGGTCGGCCAGTCGTGCCCGACGTGTAGTTCAGTGTGATGCTGTCCCACTCGTCTTCTGGCATCAGCATTTCAAACAAAGGATCGCCGCTAGCCAACAACTGCTCGTAATCGATCTCTCCGAGGGCATGGCCCGCCCCCTCATAGACCGGATCATTGATATCGATCACGGTGATTGTGTGGGTGAGCTTGGGCAGCACTGCGCTCATCAGGTCCGAGAACTCGCGGTCGCAAAGCAGCACTTTGGTCTCGGAATGATCGAGAATATAGGCTGTGGTGTCAGCATCCAAGCGGGTGTTTAACGCCAAAAGCGTGGCGCCAGCCATCGGCACCCCAAAATGAGCCTCGTAAAGTGCAGGAATGTTCGGCGCCATGACTGCGACGACGTCGCCGCGCTTGATGTTCAATTTGATCAAGGCACTGGCAAACCTACGGCAGCGCTCGTAAGTTTGCGCCCACGTTTGCCTGAGATCGCCATGAGCCAAGGCCGTGCGCTGCGGATAAACGGCAGCAGCGCGCACCAAAAAGTTCAATGGCGACAACGGCACGTAATTGGCCGCATCGCGAACAAGAGCCTTACCCATTTGTCACCCTCTCTGAGCTTGATATTGTTGTGCGTAGTGCCAGCCAATATCGGCCAATGGCTCAGCCTTGGACGCCATTTCCATGGCGTTGTCCGCGGTGGCCGTGCCCTGCCTGGCACGCTCTCCTATGCCGTAGAGTATCGCCGCAATTCGAAAAAAATTGTACGCAAGATAAAAGTCCCAGTGCTCTTGAACACCCTGGTAGCCGGTTACTGATACGTACTGCTCAATATATTCACGCTCGCTAGGGATGCCGAGCTCGGCAAGATTCAAGCCGCCGATGCCGCGCCAGAGCGAGGGCGGGATGTGCCAGCTCATGCAGTGATACGAGAAATCAGCCAATGGATGACCAAGCGTGGACAGCTCCCAGTCAAGTACGGCAATGACTTTCGGCTCAGTGGCATGCAACATCACGTTGTCCAGGCGATAGTCGCCGTGGACAATGGTAGTCAGGTCTCCCGCCGGAATACGATCAGGCAGCCAATCGATGAGATGCTCCAGTGAGGCAATGCGCTCGGTGTGGTGTTCTTGGTACTGCTGGCTCCAGCGCCGAATCTGTCTGCCAAAGTAGTTCCCAGCCTTGCCATAGTCCCCCAAACCGATTGCCTCGGGATCGACTCGATGCAACTGAGCAATCGCCAGATTCATGCTGCGATAGACTTCGCCACGCGCCTCGCGCGTCATGTCCGGCAGCGTCTGATCAAAAAACACCCGGCCTTGCAAAAACGGCATTACGTAAAAAGGTGTACCGATAAGGCTCTCGTCCTCACAGTAGACCAGCATCTGCGGCACCGGGACAGCCGTGCTGTGCAATGCTTTCATCACCCGGTATTCACGATCGATGGCATGCGCCGAAGGCAACAGGTCACCAGCAGGTTTTTTACGCAGCACAAATAATTTGTCGCCACTAGTCAGACGATAAGTCGGGTTGGATTGACCACCAGTCAACAATGTAGCCGTGATGTGTTTACTTGGTGTGACGCCCTGTTCGAACAAGTAATTGCCCAGCCTGACCCAAGCGGCATCATCGAGCGCTACTTGCTGGCTCATAACCCACTCACCAAGTGCCCGCTGTCAACCTCAACCGTTGCGCCACTCATGGCGCGCCCGGCTTCGGATGCCAACAGCAGCAGTGGACCATCAAGATCAGCTAGCTCGTTAAAGCGACGACTTGGAATGCGCATGCGCAATTTGTCACCCACCTCACTGTCAAGGAACTCACTATTAAGTTCTGTACGCACGTAGCCAGGCAGCAATGCGTTGACCCGAATGCCGTAGCGTGCCCATTCAAGGGCCATGGCCTTGGTTGCCTGAATCACACCCGCCTTGGAAATCGCATAAGGCGCCACTGCAGCGGCCACGCGAGCACCCAGGATTGATGCAATGTTGATAATGCTGCCTGGTTTTTGTGCAGCAATCAGGCGTCGGGCAGCTTCGGTGTCCACCAGCCAGCAACCGCGTAGGTTGGCATTCATGACCTGATCGAAGTCTTCCGGCGTCTGATCAACCGCCATCTTGGTAACCGTGGTTCCCGCGTTACTGACGACAATATCAGGGACACCTGCCGCTGCATCGCATGCATCAAAACAAGCCGCCACGCTAGCGACATCCGTGACATCAAGCGACACAGCACTGGCCCGACCACCAGCATTCGAGATTTCGGCGCATAGATCCTGCAAACGATCTTTGCGTCTGGCAGCAACCACCACATGCGCACCGGCTTGGGCAAGTAATTTGGCGAAGTGTTGGCCTAGCCCACTTGAGGCGCCAGTAACTAGGGCTACCTTGCCATCCAGTCGAAACAGTGAATCAATCGCTTTTCTCATGGCGTCGGTGCCTTCCCCTCGAGAATTTTTCTGGCCATGCTCCAACGATGCACTTCGCTTGGACCATCGTAAATACGGAACGAACGCATGTCAGTGAAGATGCGCATCAGCTCGGTCTCTCCTGTAACACCCTGGCCACCGAGAATCTGCACGCAACGATCCACCACCCGCCATTCGGCTTCGGAACACACCACCTTGGCACGACTCGACTCAAAATTCCCCGTCTCGCCCCGATCAAGCACAGTTGCCGTATGCCAAATGTGCAAACGTGCCGTTTGCAAGTCCATGTCGTTGTCTGCCAGCATGAAACCTACACCCTCATGCTTGCCTAAGGGCTTGCCAAAAGCCTCGCGAGTGCGGGCGTATTCCGTGGCGATGTCATGGGCACGCCTTGCCTGCCCCAGCCAGCGCATGCAATGCGTCAACCGGGCCGGTGCCAATCGCACCTGAGCGTAACGGAAGCCTTTACCGAGCTCGCCAAGCACTTGGGTTGCCGGCACACGCAAGTTATTGAACTGCATCACGGCATGGCCACCCGTAAAACACGTGTCCATGGCATCCATCAGGCGCACGATCTCGATGCCCGGCGCATCCATGTCACTCAAGAACATGGTCGCCGAACCGTCTTCAAGCTTGGCCATGATGATGGCATACGACGCGCCGTGCGCTCCGGTGATGAACCATTTCTTGCCGTTGATGATGAAGTCATCACCATCTCGCACCGCAGTAGTGGATAACATTGAGGGGTCAGCACCAGCCCCATCGGGCTCGGTCATCGCAAAACACGATCGAATCTGGCCTTGAACCTGCGGGCGCAACCAGCGTTCTTTTTGCTCAGAGGTAGCCACGACTTCCATCAAATGGATATTGCCTTCATCCGGGGCATGTATATTCAGTGCCGTTGGGCCAAGGCGTGAATAGCCTGCCTCCTCAAACACGACGGCTTTGTCGATGTGACTCAAGCCCAAGCCACCCATCTCAACAGAAGCATGTGGCGTTAAAAGTCCGGCCTCGCGTGCCAACGCTACCAACTCCGCCCGCAACGACTCCTCGGGACCGTGTGCTCCCAAGCGCGGGTCTGATTCGAGCGGGATTATCTTGGATGCAATAAATTCCCGGGTTTTTTGCTGCAGTTCACGCTGCCTGGACGTCAACTCAAAGTTCATGTCCATTTCCTCATTTGTGACGATTGTTCAAGCACACTTTAACAGCGATTCGCATCGCTGCTGTTTTGCGCAATGACAATACCAAGCACCAAGGAATCAGGTGCCCACACGAAGGCCAGCACGCATTTTGCGCAGCATCGCCACCACGCTTTGCGCCACGATGCGGCCCGTCTTGGGGTTTTCGGATGGGATGTTCTCGATTGTCATGGTGAATCGCGCTGAATCTGAATCTACGTTGATGGTGTGTGTATTGCGCGTGACCGTCGGGTCGGCCCAGATTTCGAGGGTAGTGCGTTCTGGACCAACGCCAGCCAAAGCGAGCGCCACCACCACATTCAAATTCGCCGGAAAGCCCTTGGCGGCGTCACGTGCGTTTCCCTCAAAAACTTTTAAAGGCTTTGTCAGGCCATCAACGCTGATATTGTTTTCTAAGAGATGCGGGGCGCCTTTTAAGCCCGCTGGCGGCTTGCGGGTAACCATTTTAACCTCATGGATATGACCCTCAGCCGCCGCAATGACGGCATCAAGACCGATTAAAGCACCAGTGGGCACCATGATGGTGCCACCATGCTCAGCGGCAACCTTGCGCAAGTGATCGTTAAAAAGCAGCGCACCAACTGAGAGCACGATCGCCTGCTTCCCGGCTTTCAAAAACGGGGTGACGATGTCAGACAACAGCGCCGCTGGCGCGCACTCGACCACTAAATCAGCAACTGGCTCAAGTTCTTCAATCTTCAAGACCGGAACTGAGTGGGTCAAGGTCTTAACGAAAGCAGCGGCCTTTTCGTGGTTCTTGGCAGAGACCGCGACAAGCTTGACGCCTGGCACTTTGCCCGCCGCCAATGACCGCGCCAGTGATTGGCCTATGGCCCCCAAGCCAGCAATAGCAACACGGATGTCGACCACGGAAGAAGTTTGGTTGTTAGACATGATGCAAAGGCTCTCGATCATCAGAAAGTCTCTGATAATACGTGAGCGGCGCTCATCTCACTAGCAAATGACAAATCCCTAAGTCAAATGCCCGAGCAGCGGTAAACCCGGTTTTAAATTTGCTTGAATTAAGCAGCAGACCAAGGGTTTCCCCCACGATGAAACTCTTGATCAATGCTCGCATGGCGTTAACAATCGTGTTCTGTGTAACAAAACTGTCTTCGCGCTGACTGTTCGGACAGTGGTGGGCATAGTATTTGCTAGCACAATAAGGCCAAACGGGTGCCAGCCTATTCGACCAATCATCGAGCAGCGAATCCCGTCCGGTCTGTTACCGATAAAACAAAAGGAGTTCCTATGTTGAAAGCCAAATTTCTGACCGCAGCAGCATCGATTGCATGTGCCGGCCTGATGGCAACCACTGCCAACGCGGCTGCCCCGAACTGTTCAACCGCCCAGTTAGTCGTGCCTTGGGCTGCCGGTGGTGACACTGACATTGTGTTTCGACTTTACGTTGAAACCATCAACAAAACGGGAATAAAGCCTCAGCTGCAGGTGGTAAACGTGGCTGGTCAAGGTGGAATCCAGGGTGCCGCTCAGGTCAAAGACGCCAAGCCCGATGGCTGCTCAATCATTGCGTTGCACGAAAGTGTGATCACGAGCTTCCTGACTGGGCGTGCCAAGTTCAACCACGAGGCATTTGAACCAGTCGCAGTTGTCAGTTTCACGCCATCCATCGTTGGCTCTTCGACCAAGGCGCCATTTAAGTCGCTTAGTCAGATGATCGCCATGTCCAAGGAAAAGCCTGAGTCCGTTACAGTGGGCGTCACACTCGGGTCAACCAGCCATTTCATCTTCCTGCTTCTTGAAGACGCTGCTGGCATCAAGCTGCGTTACGTTTCCTACGATGGCACTCGTGAACGCAACACTGCTTTGCTGTCTGGCAACGTCATGATGGGCGAGACCAACGTTCTGAGTGCCAAGCAGTACATTGAAGAGGGTACGTTGTTGGCTTTGGGCATTGCGACTGAAGAGCGTGACCCCGTCATCCCGATGGTGCAAACGTTGAAAGAGCAAGGCGTCAACGTTCTTTATGGTCTAACCCGTGGCGTTGCCCTGCCCAAAGGAACCCCGGCTGACATCGTCAAGTTCTGGGAAGATGCATTTGTCAAAGCCGCACAAGATCCTGCCTTGGTCAAAGCCATCGAGGAAAAGGGCTCAGTCGTGATGTCAAAAGGCAGCAAGGGCTACTCGGACTTCCTAAATGCCTCATACGCAGAACACGAGCGCCTGGCTATTCAGATCGGCATGTACAAAAAGTAAGCTTCGCAGGTCTCAGTGCGCATCCGTTATGATGCGCACGCATTTTTCTTTCAGGCCCTTGGCGCGAGCCTCACGGGCCTGAATTATTCATGGCGGTGACAAAGATCATCGCACTAAAAGTTTTCAGCAGCCTTTGCGCTCGACCATCAAAACGGGCAGATTGATATGACAAGATTGAATCGGGACGCGGTAATTGCGGTTTTATTGCTAATTCTTTGTGGGGTTTTGTTTTGGCAGACTTTTTTCATTCGCGAAGTGCCTTTCTCGCAGATCGGCTCGGAAGTGTGGCCGCGGGCTGTACTCATACTGCTAGCCGTGCTCGCCTTGATTTATCTGTTCACGTCGCTGTCTGAGCCTAGACCAGAAAACGCACCATTTTGTCTCAAGAGCTGGTTAAAAGCTTACAAAAATCCACTGATTTGCTTTGCCATGTTCTTCGTGTTTTTGCTGGCACTGCCCTACTTAGGCATGTTGTTGGCCGGCATTTTATTTGTCTTCATCACCCAAACATTAGTTGGCGGCGCAAGTCCCCGCAGAGTGGTTACGCACGCAGTGGTCTCCATACTGTCTGTTGGCGGCATGTGGGCCATCTTCACCTACGCCTTGCGGGTCATCTTGCCCGCAGGCGAATTATTTTACTAAACGTGGGTGAGGAATCATTATGTTGATTGAAAATCTCTTAAGCGCCTTCGTTGAAGTTTTCGCGCTGAACAACCTGATGCTGATGGCTATTGGGGTTTTGGCTGGTCTTATCGCTGGCTCAATCCCTGGCTTTACCATCACCATGGCCGTTGTGCTTGCACTCCCCTTCACCTTCGGGATGAGTCCGATTGAGGGTTTATCGACGATGCTGGGCGTCTATGTTGGCGGTCTGACTGGCGGCATGTTTGCATCGATCCTGATCGGGGTGCCAGGCACGCCGTCCTCGATTGCAACCACCTTCGATGGCTTTCCAATGGCCAGAGGTGGGCGCCCTGGCCTGGCTCTCGGACTCGGCCTATGGGCTTCATTTTTTGGGGGATTGATCTCGGCAGTTGTGCTAGTGTTTCTCGCCCCGACACTGGCAGCCATTGGTCTGGAATTTGGTCCATGGGACTACTTTATGCTGGTTCTGTTTGCCCTGACCATCGCGGCAAGCCTTTCCTCTGGCGCCATGATCAAAGGGTTGATCGCTGGCACGGTGGGCTTGCTAGTTGCGAGTGTTGGAGAAGACCGAGTCAACGGCGCAGCTCGTTTTACATTTGATTTTGATGCACTTGGCGCAGGATTCGCATTCTTGCCGGTTTTGATTGGCCTATTCGCTTTTAGCCAATTGCTTAACGACATGAGCGATTCGGAATCTGCCAAGAAACCCATGCTTGAAGGTCATCATTCGGCAGTGAGAATGAAGCACCGTGAGTCCATCGTTGAGGTGTTTAAGCATTGGGGCGCGTTGGTTCGCTCATCATTTATTGGACTATTTGTTGGACTTCTTCCCGCAGCGGGCAGCTCAATTTCAAACCTGCTGGCATACGATCAGACCAAGAAAGCCTCAAAGACACCGGAGGCATTTGGGACTGGCACGCCACCAGGCTTGATTTCATCGGAGGCTTCCAATAACGCAACCGCCGGCGGTGCGCTCATCATGATGATGGCGCTGGGCATTCCAGGCGACGCCGTCACTGCTGTGATGCTAGGTGCCCTGACGATACACAACATTGCACCCAGCCCGACCTTTATCTCGTCGCAACCAGTATTGGCCTACGGGATCATGGTGGCTTATTTCCTGGCCAACTTCATGACGCTGGCACTCACCGCAGGGGCGTTAAGGGGCTTTCTGCTAATCACTCGCATTCCCCTCTACCTTTTGGGCGTTGTCGTGTTGCTTTACTGCGCGATTGGTGTATTCACGCTGAACAACACCGTTTTCGATATATGGACACTGCTAGCCTTCGGGATTTTGGGATTTCTGATGGTAAAAAACGGTTTCCCACTAACCCCGATGGTGCTTGGCGTGGTACTGGGACCACTGGCAGAACTGAACTTTGGTAGAGCAGTCTCCACGAGCGATGACTACACGCTTTTCTTTACCCGGCCCTGGGCATTGTTCTTCATTGTCTTGGCTCTGTTCTCAGCTTTTTTCCCTCTATACCAAAACGCCATCAAAACGGGCAAAGCGTGGGCCAAGTACTATGGTGTAGCTTTTACGGGTTGCGCCGGTTTGCCGCTGTTATTAATGGAAGGCTGGTTTAGGACAGCACTCGGCTTGGCCATGATCACTCTGTCAATTCTCCTATTCCTCAAAAAACGCAGGGAAGCTGCTTGACAGCGAAGCTAGCCATGTACACTCAATAAATGGCTAGTCGTAAAAACCACACTCTGCTGACAATCCTGCTGCTGATAACGCTTGTTATCGGCAGTTGGGTTGGCGCGCAATCGACAAGCCAGCGTCCTATTGTTTATGTAGCCCAAGTGGAGGGCACGATTGACCTGGGGTTAGCTCCCTTTATCGAGCGTGTCCTTAAAGAAGCGCAAGACAACAACGCCGCAGCAGTGGTGCTACAGATTAATACATTCGGCGGTCGTGTGGATGCAGCCGTCCAGATCCGCGATGCACTTTTAAAAAGCCCGATTCAATCGATCGCCTTTATCGACACGCGCGCCATATCAGCAGGCGCTCTGATAAGCTTGGCGGCCAATGCGATCGTGATGGCACCGGGCGGCACCATCGGAGCAGCAACCCCTGTTCAGAGTTCGGGCACTGAGACGCAACCGACCTCAGAAAAGACTGTTTCTTACGTCCGCAAGGAATTCAGCGCTACCGCTGAGAGCCGTGGACGTGACACGTTAGTGGCCGAAGCCATGGTCGATTCAGACGTTTCAATTCCAGGCGTCACTGCCCGGGGTAAATTGTTAACGCTGACCACGGAAGAAGCTTTAAAGCTCGGGATCGCCGATTTTGAGGCAAGCACGCTCAGAGCAGCGCTCGATCAGCTAGGCTTAAAAAATGCAGAAGTCCGGGAAACAGAGACCAACTGGGCTGAGGAGTTTGTTCGGTTTCTGACTAACCCTGTGGTGAGCTCCTTGCTAGTGTCGATTGCAATGATTGGGATCATCGTCGAGGTGAGAACACCAGGGTTCGGGGTCCCAGGTGCGCTTGGTTTATCAAGCCTAGGCCTTTTTCTGTGGGGGCATTGGCTAGTGAACCTGGCTGGCTGGGAAGAGTTCTTGCTAGCGGCAGCTGGCATTTTGTTGTTGCTCATTGAAGCGTTTGTGATACCAGGCTTTGGCATTGCGGGAGTGTTGGGTATCATCGCCCTTCTAGGTAGCTTGATGCTGAGTACCGTTGGCGAAGGCGCCACCATGGACGCGTTAATCGGTGCTGCAAGCCGTCTGGGTGTTTCTTTGATCGTTGCCATTGCGGCTAGCCTCGCGATTTTGCGCTTCCTACCCAAAACCAAGATTGGACGTCATCTGGTGCTCTCGACCGACCTCACCGCAGCCGGGGGATTTACGTCCGAACCCGTCGCTGAACATGAATTGGTTGGCAAGATGGGCATTGCCATGTCTACCCTTCGCCCAGCCGGCATTGCCGACATAGAGGGCAAGCGAGTCGATGTTGTCTCGGACGGCGAGTACATCGAAGCCGGGGAACCAATACGAGTGGATCATGTCGATGGTAATCGAGTGGTCGTTAGACACGTTGTCGACCAAAGCGCTGACAAATAAGGCCGACCGATAAAACCAACAAGCCAAGGGGAGAGTACTGATGGTTGAAACAATTTTTGGGTTGTTCGGTGCTTTTGGGATTTTGATCCCGATTGTTCTCGGACTCGCAATCATCTTATACCTCGTGCCAATCCCATTGTGGATTGCAGCGTGGGCCTCTGGCGCTTACGTCGGTTTATTCACGCTAGTTGCGATGCGTCTGCGCCGGGTGCCACCGGCGACTATCATCACCGCACGTATTAGTGCAGTCAAGGCGGGGCTTGATATCTCTCTCGATGAACTTGAGGCCCACTTTCTGGCCGGTGGCAACGTGGTGAGAGTTGTCAACGCCATGATCTCAGCCGACAAAGCCAATATTCCGCTTACCTTCAAGCGCGCTGCTGCCATTGATCTGGCCGGTCGTGATGTGCTCGAAGCGGTACAAATGTCCGTGCTTCCCAAAGTGATTGAAACGCCACGCATCATTGCCGTGGCCCGCGACGGCATCCAGCTGGTTTGTCTAGCTCGGGTAACAGTACGCACAAACATCGATCGGCTGGTGGGTGGCGCTGGCGAAGAGACCATCATCGCCCGCGTGGGCGAAGGCATGGTGAGCACCATCGGTTCTGCCGACAACCACAAGTTGGTACTGGAAAACCCAGACAACATTTCCAAACATATCCTGGCCAAGGGTCTGGATGCCGGCACAGCCTTTGAAATTCTCTCCATCGACATTGCTGACGTTGATGTTGGTGAGAACATCGGTGCGAAACTACAAATCGATCAAGCCAATGCTGACAAGCAGATTGCTCAGGCCAAGGCTGAAGAGCGGCGCGCCATGGCTGTGGCAAAAGAGCAGGAAATGCGTGCCAAAGTCGTTGAAGCCGAAGCCGAAGTGCCACTGGCCATGGCTGAAGCCTTCCGCGGCGGACAACTAGGCATCATGGACTACTACCGCATGCAAAATCTGCAAGCTGACACTAGCATGCGACAAAATATCGGCGGCGACGGTGATACCAACGCGGGCAACATTCCGCGCGTGTGAATGCCATGAGCAAGAAAAAGAAAAGCCAACCGCAAAGCGCCGTCCCATTTTTTATAATGGCGGTGTTTGCTTTTTTGGCGGGTTTCCCCATTTGGCTGGTGCTGATCCTGGCGCTACTTGGCGTGCTGGTTTTAAAGCTGGAGAAAGACAAGAAAGCGCTCAGCAATCTGCCGCCTCTGCCTGCGGCCGAGTCTGCTGACGCTCAGAGCTCTTCAACTGACAGCTCCGATTCGCTGGCCGGACCGTTCGGTAGACCGATTCCAGCACCTGCTGAGCCAGCCCCTGTGTTCAAGGCGCCCGCACCCCAAACCTATCGTGAGCCCATTGAAGCACCAGAACCGCCGCCGTGGATTTCACCGGACTATCAACCCTACCCTGTAAGCACGCCTGACACGCGAGCTTATCAAAGACCTGTAGCAGCAATCACGCCGAAATCGTCGACGCAAGCGCGTGCCAGCAACACAATTGATGGCAATCGGTCCAGAGTTCCTGGCACACATCCGCTAGTCAAGGGCCTACGTAGCCGTCAGGGTGCACGCCAGGCAATCATTGCCATGACCGTGCTTGGACCGCCGCGCGCTTTGCAACCCTATGAATTCGACCCGATCCAACAATCTGACGTCGCCCCTGCGCGACCCTCGTAGATAGCCAATAAGGAAATGAAATGGATGCACTGAACATGATTGCTGGCACTGGCTTTATTGGCATGCTGATCATCCTGCTGGTCTTGATTGCCGTGATTGGTTATTTCGTGCCGTTTCGTCTTTGGATTACAGCATGGGCCTCGGGCGCCTATGTTGGACTGTTGACACTGGTAGCCATGCGCCTGCGCCGCGTGCCCCCGCATAGCATCATCAAGGCTCGTATCAGCGCTGTCAAAGCTGGCTTGAATATCCCGCTTGATGAGCTTGAGAGCCACTTTCTGGCTGGCGGCAATGTCGTGGATGTGGTCAACGCCATCATCTCGGCAGACAAGGCAAATATCGAGTTGACTTTCAATCGAGCAGCAGCCATTGACCTGGCAGGACGCAACGTACTTGATGCGGTGCAGATGTCTGTATTACCTAAAGTTATTCAAACCCCGCGCAATGCCGCCGTCGCACAAGACGGGATACAACTCATTGGTGTAGCGCGCGTAACAGTGCGCACAAACCTCGATCGCTTGGTCGGTGGCGCAGGAGAAGAGACAATCATCGCGCGTGTCGGTGAAGGCATGGTCAGCGCGATCGGCTCTGCCCCCAATCACAAAGACGTGCTCGAGCGCCCAGACAGTATTTCCAAACGGATTTTGGCCAACGGTCTGGATTCAGGCACCGCCTACGAGATCCTTTCAATCGATATTGCGGATATTGACGTGGGGAAGAACATTGGCGCCGCACTACAGATCGAACAAGCCAATGCTGACAAGCAAATTGCGCAGGCTAAGGCCGAGGAGCGTCGAGCGATGGCTGTTGCGCTTGAACAGGAAATGCGCGCTAAGGTTGTTGAGGCTGAATCGGAAGTGCCACGTGCCATGGCCGATGCGTTCCGTGCGGGTCGGATATACGGCACGCCCGCTTGACATGAACCAACAAATTATTCTGGTTGAACGCCCTGAAGGTTGGGTCAGGCCCGACCACTTCAAACTGGTTGAATCACCCGTGCCGGAAGCGCAAGAGGGTGAAATTCTGGTGCGCAATCACTGGCTGTCGCTTGACCCGTACATGCGCAGTCGCATTTCCGCGGCCAAGTCGTACGCTCAGGGTGTCGAGCCAGGTCAGTTAATGGTCGGTGGCACCGTGGGTGAAGTGATCGAGTCACACTCTGATCGGTTCAAACCTGGCGATATGGTGCTGGCAGCCACGGGCTGGCAATTGTTTGCTGCTGTGTCAGCCAAGCAGGCGCTCAAGATTGAAGACGATGATGTGCCGCCAAGCGCTTATCTCGGCGTCATCGGCATGCCGGGCATTACGGCCTGGACGGGCTTGATGACAATCTGTGAACCTAAAGCAGGCGAGACGGTTGTGGTCGATGCTGCCTCTGGCGCAGTTGGGTCAGTAGTCGGACAATTGGCAAAGTCAGTCGGGTGCCGGGTGGTGGGTATCGCAGGAGGATCAGCAAAATGCGATTTCGTGGTCAACGAGCTCGGGTTTGATGCTTGCATCGATCACAAGCGCTCTGATTTCGAAAAACAATTGAGCGCGGCATTGCCAAATGGCGTTGACTGCCTGTTTGAGAATGTCGGTGGGGCGATCTTTGAAACGCTTTTGCCGCGCATGAACGTTTTCTCGCGCATTGCGCTTTGCGGCATGGTCTCTGAGTTCAACCGACCGCCCCATGCCCATCACACGCTGCGCTCGATTCTGATCAATCGAATCAAGCTGCAGGGTTTCATCGTTTCCGACCACATGGAGACTTGGCCTGCGATCCGACAGGAGTTGCGTGAGCGGGTAGCTCGAGGCCAGATCAAATTCCGTGAGTCCATCACTCAAGGACTGGCTAATGCGCCATCGGCGTTTGTTGGCATGCTCAAAGGTGAGAATTTTGGCAAGCAACTGGTCCGATTAATTGATTGAGGTCATTCTGGTAGCCAAGTTCGCTTAATTCGTGAGCAGACTCAGTATTTTCCCTGACAGCAGTTTGTACGTGAATGATTGATGAAATGCCTGATGTCCTCTAGGATGAAGGACTCAGAGAATTAAAAACGACTTAAGCGTTTCATCAGGAGACTTCGCTATGAAAACCGAACTGACGGTCAATGGAAAGACAGTCACGCTTGAGGCTGAACCAAACACATTGTTGGTGCAAGCCTTGCGAGAACACATGGGACTTACGGGTACCCATGTCGGCTGTGACACAGCCCAATGTGGCGCCTGTACGGTGCTTGTCAACGGTGATGCAATCAAGTCGTGCAATGTACTGCTAGCGCAGATGGCAGGCAAATCAGTGACCACCATCGAAGGCTTGAGCACAGCTGATGGTCAGATGCATCCCATGCAGCAAGCATTTAAAGATTGTCATGGCCTGCAGTGCGGTTTCTGCACCACCGGCATGGTGATGAGTGCAGTGGACCTTTGCTCCAAGCACCCAGGTGCCTCAGAGCACGAAATCCGGGAACTGCTTGAAGGCAACATTTGCCGCTGTACCGGTTACCAGAACATTGTGCGCGCTGTAAAACAGGGCGCAGCCCAAATGAAGGCCTAAGGCCGACAACAGGAGACAGAGATGGGATCGAATGATTTCGCAAACCTGCCGTACATCGGTGAGGCTGTATTACGCAAGGAAGATGAGCGTTTCCTGACTGGCGCAGGTCAGTACACCGACGACATCCAGATCAACAACATGGTGTATGCGTACTTTGTACGCTCACCACACGCTCATGCCGTGATCAAGTCAATTGACAAGAGCACAGCACTGGCCGCGCCTGGCGTGGTGGCTGTGTATGACGGCCAGGATGTGGCTGCTGACAATGTCAATGGTTTGCCCTGTGGTTGGTTGATCACCAGCACTAACGGCGAGCCTATGAAAGAGCCACCCCACCCAATTCTTTGCCAGGGTAAAGCTCGCTACGTGGGTGACCATGTCGCTATGGTGATCGCCGAGACGCTGGAGCAAGCGCGCAACGCTGCTGAGCTCGTTGAAGTTGACTACGATGTCCTGCCAGCGGTGGCGGATATCCGCGATGCCGGCAAAGACGGTGCGCCCCAAATCCACGACCAAGCACCCAAGAACCATTGCTATAAGTGGGCGATCGGCGAGAAAGAGGCGGTGGACAAGGCATTTGAAGGTGCGGCTCACGTCACCAAAATCGATCTCATCAACAATCGCTTGGTGCCCAACGCGATGGAGCCGCGCGCAGCCATCGGTTGCTACAACCGGGCCTCTGATGAATACACACTCTACGTTGCCAACCAAAATCCGCACGTCGAGCGCCTGTTGCTCACCGCTTTCGTGATGGGCCTGCCCGAACATAAGGTTCGCGTGATTGCACCTGATGTGGGCGGAGGGTTTGGCTCGAAGATCTATCTCTACGCTGAAGACGTTTGCGTAACGTGGGCAGCCAAAAAGCTCAATAAGACGGTCAAGTGGACCGCAGACCGCACTGAAGCCTTCCTCTCTGATGCCCACGGCCGTGATCACGTCACGCACGCTGAGATGGCCATGGACAAGGATGGCAAGTTCCTTGCCTTGCGTGTGCACACTGACGCCAATATGGGCGCATACCTGTCGACCTTCTCCACATGTATCCCAACCATCCTGTATGCCACACTCTTGGCAGGCCAATACACCACGCCGCAAATCTATGTCGAGGTTGATGCCTGGTTCACCAACACGGCACCGGTTGATGCGTATCGTGGTGCTGGCCGTCCTGAGGCCACTTATCTACTTGAGCGTATCGTCTCACGCGCAGGCTGGGAGCTTGGCTTAAGCCAGGACGAAATCCGCCGTCGCAACTTCATTGGCGAGTTCCCTTACCAAACACCCGTAGCGCTGCAATACGACACCGGCGACTTCCACCAGTGCCTGGACAAGGCCATGGAACTGGCTGATGTGGCCGGGTTTGAGGCCCGCCGCAAAGCAAGTGAGGCCAAAGGTCTGCTGCGCGGCATTGGCTATTCAAGCTACATCGAAGCCTGCGGCCTGGCGCCAAGCAACATCGCTGGCGCTTTGGGTGCCCGTGCGGGCTTGTTCGAGTGCGGTGAAGTACGGGTGCACCCAACTGGCAGCGTAACGGTCTTCACTGGCTCACACAGCCATGGCCAGGGTCACGAAACAACCTTCGCACAAGTGGTGGCGGCCCGCCTGGGTATCCCGGTAGAGAACGTTGACATCGTTCACGGCGATACTGGCCGTGTGCCTTTCGGCATGGGCACCTATGGCTCACGGTCAATCTCGGTTGGTGGCTCAGCGATCATGCGTGCGATCGACAAGATCGAAGCCAAAGCCAAGAAAATCGCTGCTCATCTCATGGAGGCTAGCGATACGGATGTTGAGTTCACCAATGGCGAGTTCACAGTCAAAGGGACGGATAAGAAAGTGCCGTTTGCACAGGTGGCTTTGGCCGCATACGTGCCGCATAACTACCCGCTTGAGACTTTGGAGCCGGGCTTAAACGAGACGGCGTTCTATGACCCGACCAACTTCACCTTCCCGGCTGGCACCTATATCTGCGAAGTTGAAATCAACCCCAAAACTGGCGAGACTCGTGTTGATAGATTCACAGCCATGGACGACTTCGGCACCATCATCAACCCGATGATTGTCGAAGGACAGGTCCATGGCGGTCTGGCCCAAGGCATTGGTCAAGCACTGATGGAGAACTGTGTTTATGACCGTGAAACAGCCCAATTATTGACTGGCTCGTTCATGGACTACACCATGCCGCGTGCAGATGACTTGCCTGACTTCAAGATTGGCCACGTTTGCACGCCTTGCACCACCAACCCCTTGGGTACCAAGGGTTGTGGTGAAGCCGGCGCCATAGGATCGCCTCCGGCAGTGATCAATGCCGTCCTTGATGCTTTGGCACCACTTGGCGTCAAAGATCTGGACATGCCGGCCACGCCACACCGCGTCTGGCAAGCAATTCAACAAGCCAAAGCCTAAGGAGCAAGCACACCATGTATAACTTTGAATTCAAGCGTGCTGAATCGTTGGATCAGGCTGTGCAATTGCTCAATGATGGCGGGCAGCTTCTAGCAGGTGGACAGACCATGCTGGCCTCAATGAAGCAGCGTCTCATGCAACCCGAAACGCTGGTAGATTTGGGTGGCCTGTCGCAACTCGCAGGTATCTGTGAAGACAATGGTGCAATCGTGATCGGTGCCATGACTCGACACCAGGCTGTGGCAACCGACCCTTTAGTCACCAGCAAAATTCCAGGCCTGGCCAAACTCGCTGGCGGTATCGGTGATAAGCAAGTACGTGCCATGGGTACGATCGGAGGATCGGTCGCCAACAACGACCCTTCAGCCTGCTACCCGAGCGCCGTTTTGGGACTTGGCGCAACCGTCAAGACGAATAAGCGCGAAATCGCAGCCGATGATTTCTTCCAGGGTCTGTATGCAACTGCACTTGAACCAGGCGAACTAATCACCGCGGTGAGCTTCCCCGTGCCCGAAATGGCCGCATATGCCAAATTCAAGCAACCCGCCTCACGTTACGCCTTGGTTGGTGTATTCGTCGCTAAAACTGCCCACGGTGTTCGGGTAGCTATCACCGGTGCTGGCAATGGCGTGTTCCGCCACGCTGGCCTGGAAGCCGCATTAAACGCAAACTTCTCGGCTGATGCCGTTGAAAGCGTTTTGATTGACGCTTCAGATCTGAGTGGTGATTTGCATGCGAGCCCCGAGTATCGGGCCGAGCTCATCAAGATCCAGACGCAACGTGCTGTAAATCAAGCGCTAGGCAAGGAGAGCTGATTGACGCTAAATCAGCAACCAGACAGCGTTGATGACTGGGTACAAAGCTTGCAGTCGGTCGGGTATTTCCCCGACCGGCGATTGGCTACTGCCGTGCATTTGGCGACT
Organism: Burkholderiaceae bacterium; assembly: GCA_021208885.1. GTDB lineage: Bacteria > Pseudomonadota > Gammaproteobacteria > Burkholderiales > Burkholderiaceae_B > Algicoccus. Next base: position 44,355 of record JAJOJF010000029.1, on the reverse strand, counting down.
CGCCTTGGTCGGCCTCTGTTGCTTGAGGGTGACCCCGGTGTCGGTAAAACGGAGCTTGCCAAGGCGCTATCGACCATCACCGGGCGCAGCCTGATCCGTTTGCAATGTTATGACGGGCTCGAACAGCGTGATGCGCTCTACGAATGGAACTACGCAGCCCAGCTCATTCACTTGAAAGCTGCGCAAGAGACTCGCACGCCTGAGGAAATCGAGCGCGAGGTTTATCAAGCGCACTACCTCATCAAACGGCCTTTGCTACAAGCCCTGCAAACGCCAGGTGTAGGTGCGGTGCTACTGATCGATGAAGTCGACCGAGCAGACGAACCGTTTGAGGCGTTTTTACTGGAGTATTTGGGCGAATATCAGGTCAGCATCCCTGAGCTTGGCACCATCAAAGCACGGACTCCACCGCTGACGATTTTAACGAGCAACCGCACCCGCGACTTGAACGACGCGGTCAAACGTCGCTGCCTGTATCACTGGGTTGACTATCCCGACCGTGATCGAGAACTCGCCATCATTGCCGAGCAGGTGCCTGGCATTGCCAAGCAGTTAAGCCAGCAGGTCGCTGACTTCGTCCAGCGGTTACGTCACAAACCATTTGCTGACGCCTTTAGCCGTGCACCTGGTATTGCTGAAAGCGTTGAATGGGCCAAGGCATTGGTGGCACTTGAAACCCTGCAACTTGACCCCGAAGTTGTTGAAAATACCGCTGGCGTTCTCTTTAAGCAGCGAGATGATGTCGCTGCGCTTGAGCCCATGCTGCAAGAGTTGCTGGCCACTGAGTCCTGAGGATCTCAAGGTGGCAACATGGTTCTAGGTGATGCACGAGCGGGCAAACTGGCTGACAATCTCATCGGCTTTGGTCGCATGTTAAGGCGAGCAGGTCTGCCAATCGATAGTGCACGTATCAGCCTGGCTCAACAAGCTCTGGGCATGGTTGATCTTGGACGTAAATCTGATGTTGAGGCAGCCTTGCGTGCGGTGCTGGTGAGCCGCCAAGAGGATCAGCACGTATTCGTTGATTTATTTGAGGCTTACTTCAGGAACCCGGAGATCGCCAAGCAATTGATGGCGCAGTTGCTTCCGCAGGCCAAGGCCGAGAACAAGCCGCCGGCGCGCAGTGCGCGCGCGCAAGAAGCGTTACAAGCACCATCCAAACCACACCAGCAAAAGAGCCCGCCCAAAGAAGAAAAGATCGAGCTTGATGCCGCCATGAGTGCCAGCGACCGCGCTCGACTGCGTCACGCTGACTTTAACCAGCTCAGTGCCAGCGAGTTCAAGCTGATTGAAAGACTGGTTCGGGAGATCCCGCTAGCGTTGCCCACCATTGATGCCAGACGCCGGCAGTTTGGCAGTCACGGTGACCATTTGCATTGGCGACGCCTCATGCAGTTCGCTGCCCGGCACGATGGTGATTTCCTGTCATTACCCATGAGTAAACGACGTAGAGTTGCATTGCCATTGCTTGTATTAGTAGACGTGTCAGGCTCCATGGAGCGCTATGCCAGACTGATGCTTGCTTTTTTGCATCAGGCACTCTATCACCGGACGCGCGATGTATTTGCATTTGGCACGCAGCTCACTGACCTAAACGCGGCGTTTGCTGAGCGCGACACCGATGTCATGCTTGCCATGGCCAATCAAGCCATCGCTGACTTTGGTGGCGGTACACAACTTGGTGCAGCGTTAAAGAAAATTCGTGAAGATCATCGTCATGACATCATTGGCAACCGCACCTTGGTGTTACTAATCACGGATGGGCTGGACACGGGTGACCACGATAGCTTGGCGCAAGAGCTTGACTGGCTTACCCGTCAAGCGAGAGCAACGGTGTGGCTAAATCCCTTGTTGCGGTACGATGGATATCAACCATTGGCCGGTGGCGCCCAAGTACTAGATCGCTACGTAGACAAAATGCTCGCGATCCACAACCTCGAACACCTGAGCACCTTGGCCAGCTCACTTGCCAAGCTTATGAAACAAATACGTTAAAGACTCGACTCGGAGAAGACAATGCAGATGCAAGGAAGCCGCCAACTCTCGGCCACCGCCCAACAAGCCTGGGCAGCACTTAACGACCCAGAAATCCTCAAGCAATGCATTCCTGGATGCCAAAAGTTCGAACTCGAATCCGAGAACGTCTACCAAACTGCAGCCGCCATCAAAGTCGGGCCCGTATCAGCCAAGTTCACTGGCAAGGTCGAACTCTCTGACATCCAGCCACCAAAATCCTACACCCTGAAATTTGAAGCGCAAGGCGGCGTAGCTGGCCACGGCAAGGGTGTCTCGCACGTTGAGCTCGTAGAAAACGACCAAGGCGTTGAATTACGCTACACCGTGGAATCACAAGTCGGTGGCAAGCTAGCTCAATTAGGCCAGCGCTTAATCGACGGTGCTGCGAAATCCATGGCTGATGATTTCTTTAAACGCTTTGAAAAAGCGCTTGCTAGCCAGACCGGCGCATCTGAGGCTGAAGAAAGCCAACAATCCGGGCTGACAGCTACTTCGCCAGCAACTGCGACGCCAGCCCAAGACAGTAAAGCTGCACCGTCATCGAACGCTGGTGTGCCACGCTGGCTGTGGATTGCAGTAGCTGCAGCGGTTGCCGTGGTCATCGCTGTTGTAAGCTCAGGATCATAAGAGACAACTTTTTGAGTAGTCATCATGCAAAACCAGGACTTGATCGTACTGAAACGGCTGAAAGAATGGCGCGATGCCAACCAGCGGGCGGTGCTGGTGACCGTCATGCGCACCTGGGGATCATCACCTCGGCCCATTGGCTCAATCATGGCCATGTGTGAGACTGGCGCAGTGGTTGGTTCGGTATCTGGCGGCTGCATTGAAGATGACCTGATTCGAGAATTCACCCAACCCGCAGATGGCCAAAACAAGCCTGGCATGGCCATGGAAGGCGTGCCCAAACGCATGCGCTACGGTATCACCGCTGATGAAGCTCATCGATTTGGTTTGCCATGTGGCGGCACACTTGAACTTTTGTTGGAATTCAATCCGGATGCGCAACTACTAACTGAACTGATCGAACAGTTAGAACGCGGTGACTTGGTGCGCCGTGTCACTGACATGAACACTGGCGCAGTGACTCTGGAGCCCACAGAGACTGCTGACAGTCTGCGCGTTAATGAAGACATGCTCGTTAACACGTTCGGGCCGTCTTACCGGATGCTGTTGATCGGCGCCGGACAGCTTGGCGAATACATCGCCACCATGGCGATCTTTAACGGCTTTACAGTCACCGTCTGCGATCCGCGCGAAGAATATGCCTCTGGGTGGACCACCACGGGCGTTAACCGCATGAGCGAGTGGCCAGACGATGCCGTCAAGCTGTTTAAGCCGGATCGTCGCACCTGCGTGCTGGCACTAACCCACGACCCAAAACTTGACGACCTGGCTTTGCTTGAAGCGCTTGAAACAGAAGCGTTTTACGTTGGCGCTATCGGTTCACGCAGCAATAACGCGGCACGACGCAAGCGCATGATTGAACATTTTGGGCAGACCGAAGAGTCGTTGGCACGTTTGCGAGGCCCAATTGGCATTTACATTGGCAGCAAAACGCCTGCCGAAATCTCGGTCAGTGTAATGGCCGAAGTGCTGGCTGTTAAGAACGGGGTGCCCCTGCCCAGAGACATGGACGTAGCACACGCAAAGTCTGCGCAGGAGAAAGCCGGCTCATGAAGCACGGTTCACCGCGTGCCGTATTCGTTGAATTGTCTCTTCGAGTGGCGCACTGGCTTTAACGTCAAGCCCGAAACTGCGCGCAATCGAATTCACAATCATCGGGTTTGACGGCACGCCGCCACGATCGACAGCAGCCAACAACTCCTGTGCGCGCGCAAGATGGCCAGGGTCAACAGGCATCTGCGACTCGCGAACTGACCACAATGCCAATAAAGCGAGAAGGCCCGTGACAATGATGATGTATGCGGGGCTTAAATCATCGTGCGTGCGGTGAACTAACCAAGTCGCCGTCATTGGGCTTAACCCACCTGCTAGCCCAAGCGTAATGTTGTAACCCAGGCCCAACGCCGTGCAACGAACATGTGGCGCAATCACTTTAACGATGTAGGCTGGTTGTGCGCCAATGTAAAGCCCAAGCACGACAGAAAAACCTAGCTGCCCAGCGTAAATCAGCGGCAGGCTCGAGTGGTGCATCAGCCAGAAAAGTGGCCAGGCAAGAGCTGTGATCAGTACCGCCGCCGTGACCAGAACGGGCTTGCCGCCAACACGGTCCGAGAGCCATCCACCCAAAAGCATCATGGGCAACAAAGCTGCCATGCTGACCGTGTTGATCTGAAGCGCAGTTTGCGGGGGCAAGCCATCAACGGTCTCTAGCCAACTGACTATGTAGATGAACGTGATCTGAAATACAGTTGCATTGATGACAGAAAGGCCCGCGACTTGCAGCATCGGACCACGATGATGCTTAATCGATTCAACAAATGGGCTGTTTGAAAGCTTTATGCCAACAGGCACAACATGCAAACCGCGGCGCAAATAGATCGCTGCCAAGCCAAGCAACAGGCCAAGAACGAATGGCACACGCCAACCCCATTGCTGTAAATCCGCCTCGGACAGATTGGCAGCAAGACCAGCGCCAACAGCGGAGCCCAGCAAGATGCCACCGACAGCACCCATGACACTCAATGAACCTGCGAGCCCACGATTGCCCGGATGAGCGTTTTCAATCATGTAGACAATCGATGTGGTGTACTCACCGCCCACCGAGAGTCCCTGCAGCATCCTCAAAAGCAGCAACAGCACAGGCGCAGCCAAGCCGAGCGTCTCATAGCCAGGCAAAATGCCAACCAAAAACGTAGGAACGGCCATCAAGATGACTGACACCAACATCGCCTTATGTCGTCCGTGCTTGTCGCCGATGTGACCAAGCAAAATGCCGCCCACCGGCCTCATCAGAAAGCCAATCGCAAATACGCCAAACGCCGCAAGCACCTGCGCCACGGGATCCTCTTGCGGGAAGAAGATTTTGCCAATCGTGACAGCGAAAAATCCGTAGATCGCAAAATCAAACCACTCAAGCACATTGCCTACGACGCCCGATAGGATCGCTCGCCTAGCGGTTACTGGCTGTCCCATATAAACCCCCAATGTACTAATGTTGCGCAATCACAGTGTGCTTTAAGTGGCCTCTAGCGTGCCAACATCGCAACCAACTGTCATATTTGGTGATATTCGCTATCCAGGTTTTTGCATAATCGCAACAAACAGCTCCGAACTCACCCACCCGTGCAGCCAATCCCGCACCGATACATCGACATGCGACTCGAACCACGATGGCTCAACACCAGCGAACTGTCTCACAAACGGAAAGATGGCCACATCCTGCAAGACAGGCTTGTCGCCACCGATAAATGGCTGATGCTTCAAGTGGTCCGCCAATGGCTCAATGAGTGAAGCCATCGCGCGCTGCCGAGATTGCACTGGATTGGCCTCGGGAAACCTCGACGCATACTTGTACTGATCAAGGGCTTGCTTGAACGGCCCATCTGTTTGCAACAAAAGATATTGGGCTTTTGCATTGTGAAGGCCATCAAGCCACTGTTGCGGATCGTTTTTATGAAGCGCCCAGCGCATGATATCGAGGCTTTCATCGATAACTTCATCTGTGCTCAGGCAAAGCACCGGCACTGTGCCTTTAGGGGATACCCTAAGCATATGTTCGGGTTTGTGGCGCAAATGAATGTCAATGATTTTGCATTGAATGCCCGCAACCCTAAGCGCCATGCGGGCTCGCATGGCATATGGACAACGCCGGTATGAATACAGCAATGGCCAGTCGATATCGTGATGCATCAGACGCATTTCGCAATATGCAAAAATTGCAAGGTCAATTTGTCAGATGATAATAAAGTTGGTTAGACTAAAAAAGTTGTAAACAGCTTAAGTGCCGTATCTGTGCGCAGATACATCTAGCTTCATTGACTGAAGCGTCAATATGCCCCGCTTTGTTGGGGTGTCAAATGCTCTTCGAGCAGCCGTTGTCCCACTTGGGGCATACCAGCGTCACTTGTGGCGCATCACCGGACAAGTTGTGCAATGCAGTATTGCGCGCAACACCTTTCAGGCTCATTGGGTCTGATCGTGTCCAGAAGCCATTCTGGTTTGAAGAACGGAGAAGAACAGATGAAATTAGTAAAACCCACCTACTTTGCTGCAATGACGATTGCGCTTAGCACACTTGGTACCGGCATGGCACAAGCCCAATGTGGCAACGTGACCATCTCGGAAATGAACTGGGCTAGTGCCCAAGCTGCAGCCCGTGTTGACGAGTTCATCCTCAAGCATGGCTATGGCTGTGATGCCGAGACAGTTCCAGGTGACACCGTGCCTACAGCAGCATCCATGACAGAAAAAGGCCGCCCCGACATCGCGCCTGAACTTTGGATGAACACCGTTAAAGAGCAAGTTGATCGTGCAGTTGGCGAAGGTCGTCTTACCATCGTAGGTGATGTGCTCGAAGACCCCGCCCAAAATGCTGGTGAAGGTTGGTGGATTCCACGCTACATGCTCAAGAGCAACCCTGAGCTTGCCACGATTGAGGGCGTAAAAAAGAATCCTGGGCTGTTTAAGGACCCAGAGGATCCGAGTAAAGGCCGAGTGGTGGGTTGCCCGGCTGGATGGGCATGCCAAATCATCACAGCCAACCTCTACAAAGCGTTTGACATGGAAGGCGCAGGCTTTAACTTGGTCGACCCAGGTTCTGGTGCTGCATTGGCTGGCGCCATCAAAAAGGCCTACAACCGGGGCGAAGGCGTGTTGGCATATTACTGGGCGCCAACATCTTTGATTGCGGAGTTGGACTTGGTGCGCGTAGAGCTTGCACCCTACAACGCCAAAGAGTTTGAGCAGTGCATTGGCGTGGCCAACTGCCCGGATCCTAAGCCCAACGGGTTTGCCGTGTCGGAAATCAAAACGGTCGTGGCTACTGAGTTTGCCCAGAACAATCCCGAGCCAATGGCCTACCTGAAAGCTCGTGTCTGGAGCGCTGAGGATTTCGGCAAAGTACTGACGTACATGGAAGCTGAGCAGGCTGATGGCCAAGCCGCTGCCCAGTGGTTCTTGAAGAATCACGAAGCCGCATGGTCTAAGTGGGTACCGGCTGACGTAGCGGCCAAAGTCAAGGCTGCCCTGTAATACCGCTGGCTGCCGTTTTAGCAGCACCAGTGGGTCCGCCCTCACCAGAGGGTGGACCTGCCGCCGTAGATTCACACAAAAAACGAGGCGAGCAGACATGATCTGGTCTAACGAATTCCCGCAAATAGCCGATAGCTCACTACGCGCGCTATCTAAATCAATTGACGCGGGCTATCTATCCTTCTCTCGCGCTTATGGCGCTGAAATCGAAGCATTTTTTGAGCCGTTGCTCTACTTTCTGATCTGGTTTGAAAGGCTTTTGCTCGGGTCACCCTGGTGGCTCGTAATTGCCGCAACGGCTGGCATCGGATTTCTGGCATCTCGAAGCACGAAGCTGGTCATCGGCATCGTGATTGCACTAAGCCTGATTGGCTTATTCGGCATGTGGGAAAACACCATGCGCACCATGGCCATGATTCTGGTGTGCACATTACTGTCGATTGTGATTGGCATCCCGATTGGCATCTTCATGTCACGGTCAAACCGCGGGCAAAAGATGATTCTGCCGGTACTCGATGTCATGCAGACCATGCCAAGTTTTGTGTACCTGATTCCGGTTGTGATGCTGCTTGGCATTGGTCGCGTGCCCGGCTTGATCGCGGTGGTCATCTATGCGATACCGCCTGTGATTCGCTTAACCAACCTTGGCATCCGTCTGGTCGATAAAGAAGCGCTTGAGGCAGCCGATGCATTTGGCGCGAGCCGGTTTCAAAAGCTCATGCGTGTGCAACTGCCATTGGCACTGCCCAATATCATGGCAGGCATTAACCAAACCATCATGATGGCCTTGGCCATGGTAGTGATTGCATCCATGATTGGCGTACGTGGCCTGGGCCAACCTGTGTTGCAAGCGGTGACTAATCAGTATTTTGCACTGGGCCTGTTCAATGGAATCGCAGTGGTGGTATTGGCCATCATCTTTGATCGTGTGACGCAAAGCTTTGGCTTGCGCCTGCAAAAACACCGGGAGGGCGCACGTCAATGAGCGCTGACACCATCATCTCCATCAAAAACCTCTATAAGGTATTTGGCAAGAATCCCAAAGGCGCAATGAAGCTCGTGCACAAGGGCATGGGCAAAGATGAGCTGCTAGAGAAGACGGGACATGTCATTGGCCTAAACAATGTCAACCTCGACATGGAAAGACATCGCATTCAAGTGGTCATGGGATTGTCGGGGTCTGGCAAGTCAACGCTGATTCGGCACTTGAATCGTCTAATCGATCCCACCGAAGGCCAAATCCTGATTGATGGGCAGGATGTCTTGCAACTTGACACCGAAGCTTTGCGAAATCTGCGGCGCTACAAGATTTCCATGGTGTTTCAGAAGTTCGCGCTCTTTCCACATCGCACAATTCTGGAGAACGTGGGCTACGGCCTGGAGAACCAGGGGATAGACAAAGGCAAGATCAAGGAAACAGCTGAGCGCTGGATCAATCGCGTGGGTCTGTCTGGATTTGAAACCCACTACCCAGGCCAACTGTCTGGCGGCATGCAACAACGGGTGGGACTTGCCCGAGCGCTGGCAACCGATGCTGAAATCCTGCTAATGGACGAGGCGTTCTCAGCCCTAGATCCACTGATCCGTACCGAGATGCAAGATATATTGCTAGACCTGCAAAACGAACTGGAAAAAACCGTTGTCTTCATCACGCACGACCTCGATGAAGCACTGCGTATCGGAGACACCATTGCGATTTTGCGTGACGGCGAAATTGTCCAGAATGATGACCCACAAAACATTCTCATGAAGCCTGCCGACAGTTATGTGGCGAACTTCATGAAGGATATCAACCGGGCGCGTGTATTGCGAGTCAGAGCCATCATGAAGCCGCTTGAACCAGGTGATCAGGGACCACTTGTCAAAGGCAGCACCACGATCGAAGAGGCCTTGCAGATATTTGCCGAAACCGAAGGCGATCGACTCATTATCACCGACCGCAAAGGCAACAAAGTCGGACACTTGACGATAGAAGACATGATTCGTGGCATGCGCAGGCCCACGACTGAAGAGATCGAGGCCGATCCTGAAATTGCGTAACTATTGAGTAGCCGTTTGCCGTAAATTCCTAGCGGTGCGTCACTAGTCGCCAAGGATGAAACTGAACCCAGACATCAGCATCGACAAATGCCTGTGTCTGGGTTTTTTGTTGGAACCAAGCTGCAAGATTTGGCGGCACCATACTTGCCGTATTCAGGTTAACCGAGTTGAGTCTAGCTAAAAACACCAGCAATACAACGTCTGCACGACTCGGAAGCTCACCGAATAGCCATTGCCCCTGTGGGCTTGCCGGAAATGCATCAACCAACTGTCTGGCCAGATCAATCTGTTCCGCTTGGCGCGCAGTCAATGGCTCGCTGAAGTACGCAAGCCGTTCGTGGTTTAGCTCAAGTTTTTTCCGGATTGCTACTACGGAATCCTGGCTCGCTTGACTCAATTCTTGCTCGAGCTCACGACAGGCTTTGCGAAGCAGCGCGGGGAACATGATTCTGACTGGTGGCAGCTTCTGCATGATCGCATTGAAAGTCAGTCTCTCTACTGCAAATTGATAATGCAAATCGACCAACCGCTGCACGTGTACACGCTCTGCTTCGCTAGCGTCTGTCTCAAACCATACTGCAGGAGAGTTGCTAACCAAGTACTGCAGGATCAGATCACTGCTGCCGAGTACCTGGTCATCGTGCACGAGTGTCGGCACTGTCATGGCAGGATTGATGGCGGCATACCACGGCTGCAGTTGCTCGCGCTTTTTATGAATGTCCATCACGCGACTTTCAAATGGCTGGCCCGACAACGACAGCGCATACCTCGCAATCATTGAGTAGTAAGAGGATGCGGCATGATATAGAACTGGGTTAGGATGAGGTGTTGTTTTTGTCATTGTTTTGAATAACGCTGGAATGTCGTGAACCGTATCCGTATCGCTTGGCTGATTGTCTTCTCGTTGCTATCAATTGTCTACTGGGTAAGCCTTACCCCGGTTGAGTTAACCTTTGAGCCGTGGGCATTGCGCAAATCCCTGCTCTACTACAGCGGGATCATCGCCATAGGGATGATGTCTGTCGGCATGATACTGGCGATGCGGCTGCAATCGATTGAGTCGCTGTTAGGTGGGCTCGACAAACACTATCGTCTGCACAAATGGCTAGGCATTTCGGCCGTCATCGCTGCCGTTGTCCACTGGCTAGTCAAGCTTGAGCCCAAGTGGCTCGCCAAGCACGGGTTTGTGCCACCCGACACCTTCAAGACGCCAGAGGGCGTGGTGGGATTTTTTGATCGGGCAGACCCGTTTTCAGCAATCCGAGGCTTTGCCAAAGACTTGGGTGAGTGGACCATCTATGCGCTCATCGTGCTGGCCATCTTTGCCCTTTGGCGTAAGCTGCCTTACCGGCAGTTTTTTAAGACTCACCGCTTGATGGCCATCATCTATCTGCTGCTGGCATTTCACAGCGTGGTTTTATTTAGCAAGCTTGGCTGGCAAAGCCCCATCGGCTGGCTCATGGCAGCACTGCTGGCAGCTGGCGTCATTGGTGCCATCGTCTCATTGATTGGCAAGACTGGCTACCGGCATCAGCATGAGGCGAAACTCACCCAAGTGCAGGAACATGCTCAAGACAACATGATTGAAGTTCATGCAAAAGTCGATGCCAGCTGGCCAGGACATGAGCCTGGCCAATTTGCATTTTTGGTGTTTAACCGCCAGGAAGGCGCACACCCATTTAGCATTTCATCAGCGTGGGATTCTGAGACGCGTGACATCAGTTTCCATATCAAGCGCCTAGGCGACTTCACCAAGACCCTCCCTACAACTCTCACTATCGGGCAGGTGGTGGGCGTGCAAGGGCCCTACGGTCGCTTTGAGTTCGAGCCCCAGGATGCGGACCAAATCTGGATTGCCGGTGGCGTGGGCCTGACGCCATTCCTGGCACGCCTGCAATCCTTGCCAGAGGGCAACCAGCCAAATTTGATTCATTTTTACTTGTGCGTACGCGATGAGCACACCGAAGTGGTTGATCAGATCAACGCGCTTTGCCAGGCCAAGGGCGTGCAATTAACCACCGTTGTCTCGGGCAAACACGAGCCTCTGACCGGGGCGCGTATTCGACAGGAGAACCCCCACTGGCAAAACTGCCATGTCTGGTTCTGTGGGCCAACCGGGCTTGGAGCGTCCGTTCGTGAAGACCTGAAACATCACGGCCTGGCTGGCAAACAATTCCACCAGGAGCTCTTCGAGATGCGCTAGCCTGCCGTTGCCGTATCAAAACCGGACACTTGGCGGGAATTTGCTTGCATCTTGCCAATATTGCAGTATGGTTTGTTGACTAGCTCACCATCGAGCCCAAACCCAACCTGGAGATTGACCATGACCTGGACCACTCCCTCGTTTGTCGACATGCGTTTCGGTTTCGAAATCACCATGTACATTGCCAACCGCTAATGCTATGCAGCAGACACGACTACTGGTTGTCGGGTCTGCTGCTGGTGGTGGCTTTCCGCAGTGGAACTGCAACTGCACAAACTGTCAGGCAGTTCGTCAAGGCGATGCTCGCTACCAGCCCCGCAGCCAATCATCGGTTGCCTGGTCACGCGATGGGCTGCAGTGGCTTTTGCTGAACGCCTCGCCAGACATCCTGACGCAACTTCAGCGATGTGCCCAGTTACAACCTAAAACAGGCAAACGCGACACCGGCATTGCTGGCGTCATGCTCATGGACGCACAAATCGATCACGTCACCGGACTGGTGATGCTGCGAGAGAACGCCTGTGCCCTCCCGGTGCATGCCACTGCCGAAGTCTTTGCAGACTTAAGCGATGGCTTGCCGTTAACCAAATTGCTATCGCACTACTGTGGCATAGAGCAGCATCTCATTGAACCTGATGCGACAGAAGTTGCCTATCAACCCATTACTTGGCTTTGGCTGCCAGATGCACATGCGCAAGCGGTGCCACTTCACAGCAAGCCACCACCCTACTCGCCGTGGCGCAACAGTCCACGCCCAGGTGATAACTTAGGGGTTATGCTGACTAACGAGGCCACTGGCAAACGACTCTTCTACGCGCCAGGCCTGGGCCAGATGGATGAAGCTGTGCTTGCATGTCTGCAAAACGCTGACGTCGTGCTCGTTGACGGCACCTTCTGGACCAATGACGAGATGATCGCGCAGGGTCTAGGCAAAAAAACCGCACAACAGATGGGTCACCTGCCGCAATCGGGTGCAGGCGGCATGATCGAGATTTTGTCGAGCTTGCCGGCATCCACCCGCAAGATTCTCATTCACATCAACAACAGCAACCCCATCTTGTGCGATGACAGTCCCGAGCGTCAGATATTGACAGATACCGATATCGAGGTCGCATACGATGGCATGGAAATCTGGTTTTAAAGATGTCAACAAACACTGATCAATCACAACACCCACGACTCACCACCGCCTTGAGCCGCGAAGAGTTCGAAGCAGCCTTACGCGCCAAGGGCACGTCTTATCACATCCACCATCCCTTTAACGTGCGCCTGAACAACGGCAAATGCTCGCCCGATGAGGTACGTACCTGGATTGCCAATCGTTTCTACTACCAAGTGTGCATTCCTCGTAAAGATGCCGCCGTCATGGCCAACATGCCCGACCGTGCTGAGCGCCGATTGTGGATCTTGCGCATGCTCGACCATGATGGCCATGGTGACTATGAAGGTGACAATGCCGGCGGGATTGAATCGTGGATTCGCTTGGGCGAAGCGGCTGGACTGCCGCGCGACACGCTCAGCAGTCTTGATCTGGTCGTGCCCGGCGTGAAGTTCGCCTGTGATGCCTATGTAAACTTTGCTCGCCAGGTGCCATGGCAAGAGGCTGTGTGCTCGTCTTTGACGGAAATGTTCGCACCAAAAATCCACAAGGACCGACTTGCGAGCTGGCCTGAGCACTACCCCTGGATTGATCCGGCCGGACTTTCCTATTTCCGTTCACGGATACCGTTAGCCTCGCGCGATGTCGAACATGGCCTGCGTGTAACACTGGACTACTTCAAAACCGCAGAACAACAGCAACGTGCCCTAGATATCTTGCAATTCAAGTTAGACATCCTCTGGTCCATGCTCGATGCCATTGAGTTGACCTGTACCGAGGTGAATCGATAGTGGCAACTGATCAAAACTGGTTACCCCGAATTGCGCCTGGCATGCGCCTGCAGTTTGAAAAAGCTCAGGAAAGCTGGGTGTTGCTCTACCCCGAGGGCATGGCACAACTGAACGCCTCAGCCGCAGAGATTCTCAAGCGTTGCGATGGCTTAAAGACGGTTACTGCCATCACGGCTGAACTCGAGGCTTTATTCAACACCAGTGGCATCGAGCCTGAAGTTCAGCAACTGATTGAAGAGGCCAAACGTCGTGGTTGGCTCGTTTGAAACCACCTCAAATGTAACCGCCATCACCCCACCCTTTTGGGTGTTGGCCGAACTGACCTATTGCTGCCCACTGCATTGTGTGTTCTGCTCTAACCCAGTGAATCTCGATGCGATCAACACCGAACTCGACACGCAAACCTGGAAACACGTGTTGGCGCAGGCGCGTGAGCTTGGTGCCGTTCAGCTTGGGTTTTCTGGTGGAGAGCCGTTGCAGCGTGATGACCTCGAAGAGCTAATTGCTTACGCCCACGAGCTTGGGTTCTACACCAACCTGATCACCTCAGGTGTTGGGTTGACTGAGCCGCGTGCCAAAGCCCTAAAAGCTGCAGGCTTGGATCACGTGCAACTTTCGTTTCAGGACTCAACGGCTGAGTTAAATGATTTCTTAAGCCACACACGCACCTTTGAGTTAAAGCAGCAGGTGGCAAAGCTGATCAAAGAACAAGGCTGGCCCATGGTGATGAACGTGGTTCTGCATCGCCACAACCTTGATCACGTCGACAAGATTATCGATATGGCGCTTGATCTCGATGCACAGTATCTGGAGCTTGCCAACACGCAGTATTACGGCTGGGCCTGGAAAAATCGTCTGGCCTTACTGCCAACCAAAAAGCAGCTCTTGCGTGCTGAAGCAGTGGTCAATGACTATCGCAAGCAGATCGGCGATCGTTGCCGGATTATTTTTGTGGTGCCGGATTATTTCGAGGACCGCCCCAAAGCCTGCATGAATGGCTGGGGTAACGTGTTTCTGGCCATCGCCCCTGATGGCCTGGCCATGCCCTGCCATGCTGCGCGCGAGCTACCCGGACTAGATTTGCCCAACGTCCAAACCAACAGTATCCGAGACATCTGGTACGAATCACATGCCTTTAATGCCTATCGTGGCGAGCACTGGATGGCCGAGCCATGCCGCAGCTGCGATGAGCGCCACAAAGACTTCGGTGGCTGTCGCTGTCAGGCCTGGCTTTTGACGGGACAAGCCAATCAAGCCGACCCGGTGTGCAGCAAGAGCCCGCATCATGAACGGGTCGTCGAACTCATCAACCGGCCGGGGCTTTCAGGCAACGAGGCATCGGGCAAAGAGCAGCCACTGGTTTTCCGACAAAACGCCGGTCTGCCTGATCGCGGATAGAGCTAGGACTTAGCAATATCCCTGCATGGGCGCATGTATCTCTGTTCAACGCTCATGCTTATGAGTTAATGTTCTCAAGCTATTTCATAAACCCTGGTTATTTAGTTAAAGTAACCAGGTCAATAACAATGAGGTGACAGATGAAGCTCGAAACCATTGCTGTTCATGGCGGCTACTCGCCAGACCCCACCACCAAAGCCGTTGCCGTGCCGATCTACCAGACCGTGGCCTACGCATTCGACAGTGCCCAGCACGGTGCCGACCTGTTTGACCTGAAGGTTCAGGGCAATATTTACACCCGCATCATGAACCCGACCAATGATGCGCTTGAGAAGCGCGTGGCGGCCCTTGAAGGGGGCATTGCTGGGCTAGCTGTGGCATCCGGCATGTCAGCAATTAGTTACGCCATACAGACGATTGCCGAAGCAGGCGACAACATCGTGTCAGCGAGCACCCTATATGGCGGCACATACAACCTGTTTGCCCACACCATGCCGCAGCAGGGCATTGAGGTTCGGTTTGCCGACTCACGTGATCCAGCAAGTTTTGCCAAACATATCGACAGCAAAACCAAGGCTATCTATTGCGAATCGATTGGCAATCCGCTTGGCAACGTTACTGACATCGCTGCGCTAGCTAAAGTCGCACACGACCATGGCGTGCCATTGATAGTCGACAACACAGTGCCAAGCCCTTATCTCTTGCGCCCGATTGAACATGGCGCTGACATCGTGGTGCACTCCCTCACCAAGTACATGGGTGGACATGGCACAACGGTGGCTGGCATCATCGTTGATAGCGGCAAGTTCCCCTGGGCTGAGCACAAAGAGCGTTTTAAGCGCTTGAACGAGCCAGACATCAGCTACCACGGCGTAGTCTATACAGAGGCTCTTGGTCCCGCAGCTTTTATCGGCCGTGCCCGTGTGGTTCCGCTGCGCAACACAGGCGCTGCGCTGTCACCATTCAATTCGTTCCTGATTCTGCAAGGCATCGAAACCTTGGCATTGCGCATGGATCGCACTTGCGAGAATGCCATCGCAATCGCTCACTACCTAAAGAATCATCCCAAGGTGGCTTCGGTTCAGTATGCAGGCTTGCCTGATCACCCAGATCATGCAATTGTTCAGCGCCAGATGAATGGCAAAGCCTCGGGCATTTTGTCGTTTGACTTAAAAACCACCGACGGCAAAGCACGCGAAGCTGGCGCGAGGTTCCTCGACGGATTGCAGTTGTTCACACGCCTGGTCAACATCGGCGACTCCAAATCGTTGGCTACCCACCCAGCATCAACCACCCACCGTCAGTTGAACCCCGAGGAATTAGCCAAGGCGGGCGTGTCTGAAGGCATGGTACGCCTGTCGATCGGCATTGAGCACATTGATGATCTCAAAGCCGATCTAGAACAAGCACTTGCCCAGGTTTAAACACCTAGAGCCTTGAGCACTGCGGCCGTCACCTGTTCGGTGGTGGCCGCACCCCCGAGGTCACGAGTGTGGTTGGCAGAGTCTGCCGTGACCGCTTCGATAGCGGCCATTAACTGACCAGCCATATCGTCTTGTCCAAGATGTTCAAGCATCATCACCACTGACCAGAATGTGCCAATCGGATTGGCAAGACCTTTGCCCATGATGTCGAACGCTGAACCATGAATCGGTTCAAACATCGAGGGGTAACGACGCTCAGGATCGATGTTGCCGGTGGGCGCAATGCCAAGACTGCCAGCCAAAGCAGCAGCCAAGTCACTCAAAATATCAGCATGCAGGTTTGACGCCACCATCGTGTCAATAGACTTTGGCCGATTCACCATGCGTGCTGTAGCTGCGTCCACAAGCTCCTTGTCCCACCTGACATCCGGAAATTCTTTGGCCACTTCATTGGCGATTTCATCCCACATCACCATGGCGTGGCGCTGCGCATTCGATTTGGTAACCACTGTTAACTGCTTGCGTGGGCGCGAGCGAGCCAGCTCAAATGCAAACCGGATGATACGCGTCACACCAGCACGCGTCATCATGCTGACATCAGTGGCCACCTCAATCGGATGCCCCTGATGCACTCTCCCGCCAACACCGGCATACTCACCTTCGGTATTCTCGCGCACAATCACCCAGTCCAGGTCGTCGGGTCCACAGCGCTTTAATGGCGCATCAATGCCAGGCAGAATTCTCGTTGGCCTGACGTTTGCATATTGATCAAGGCCTTGGCAAATCTTTAAGCGCAAGCCCCAAAGCGTAATGTGGTCCGGAATGTCTGGGTCGCCAGCTGAGCCAAAAAGAATGGCATCAAACGGCTTGAGTGTCTGCACCCCATCGTCGGGCATCATGATACCGTGTTTGCGGTAATAATCACCGCCCCAATCAAACGACTCAAACTCAAACTGCACGCCTTCAGTCTTGCTTGCCAAAGCCTGCAAGACACGCTGGCCTTGAGGGATCACTTCTTTGCCAATGCCATCTCCGGGAATCATGGCGATACGATAGTTTTTTGTCATACAAAAGCCTTGGTGTTTAATTGTTTAAATCACTATAGCAGTCGGCGCTCACTGTACTAAGATTACGGCTTGGTCTGCTTGGCAGATTCCCATCTATTTTTCTGCTCTGATGTCTAGAAAACTGTTGCGCCGCTTTGATCAATTCCGCCGTCGGCATACGACAGGACTCAATGCTTCTTTATACGGCTTGCTTGGGCGTGACAAGTTTTTGTTGAACGAACGTCTGCCAGCCAATCAGGTGAAACGGATCCTGGTTGTCAGAAACAACCCCAGAATTGGCAACATGTACTTTCTGTTGCCGTTTCTCAATGCACTGCGCGATCTTTATCCAGCAGCCCAAATCGAACTGATGGTCATCGCGCACGGCCAGGCCAAAATCTTTGAAGGCATGTCTCTTCAAAAGGTGTGGGTTTCAAACTTTTCGTTTGATCGGATTCTTGAGTTTTTCAAAACGTTGCGCGAGCTTCGCGAACAGACCTATGACTTGCTATTGATGCCTCACGGTTCGACCACCGACACGATCATCGGAGGGTTGGCACATGCCCGCAACAAGATTTGCTTGTGGGATGAAGAGAAAAGCCGCATTTATCGACATGCCATCAAAGTCGACCAAATCAGTCCTCATGCCGCACGCTCGCCGTTGGCATTGATCGAAGCGCTTGCTGGCCATCCGCTATCGACCGTTAACCATCACATGATGCTCAGGCAGCAGGAAAAAGACCAGGCAACTTTTGAAGTCAACAAAATTAAAGGCTCTCGCAGCCTATGTATTGCCTACTTCAGGGGCGCGCGTGGCAACAAAATCATTCCGAATGAGCACTGGCATGCGGTCAGGGCAAAGTTCGATTCGGCAGCGACTGAGCCAATTGCATGGGTTGAAATCCTGAGCCCAGATGTCAAAGAGCCACTGACGGCCGAGACACGAACCTGGCAATCGGCAAACCTGCGTGAACTAGGCGCCTTTTTAGCGGCTTGCGACCTCTTCATTTGCGGCGACACGGGACCGTTGCACCTTGCTGATGCTGCTGGCGCGAAATGTCTTGGACTTTTTACTGCCACCCCGATCGAACACTACGGCTGCATGGGTGACGAATGCTTGAACCTCACCAGCATGCAGCAAATTGATGCAGCAGGCATCCTGTCATCACTAACTCCCCCTCAACTCAAAGCCAGCCATTGACATCATGAAGATCTTTTACGGATGGAAAATGGCATTTGCTGCATGTGGGCTGCAGATCATCCAGTCCATGATGCTGCACCAGGCTTTCGGTGCCTACGTGGCTGTGCTGACCACCGAGATGGGCTGGAGCAAAACGTCTCTCTCCGTGGGCTCTGCCATGCTATCGATGGAAGCGGCCCTGCTTGGCCCGTTACTCGGGTGGTTTCTTGATCGCTTTGGGGCCAAAGGCGTCATCAAAATCGGCGTGTTGATGTTTGGCCTGGGCTTTATGGGCTTGAGCCAAATAGATACGTTGACGGGTTTTTATCTAACGATCGGGGTGATTGCCGTTGGCGCTTCCATGGCGGGGTACTTCCCGCTCAACGTAGCCGTCATCCAATGGTTCGAGAAAAAACGGGCCCGTGCTCTATCCGTCGTTGGCCTTGGGTTTGCTGTCGGCGGCGCATTTGTGCCGATTATCGCTGGATCAATCGAGCTCTTTGGTTGGCGCGCCACGGCATTTGGCAGTGGTGTTGTTGCCATCCTAGTCGGTTACCCCTTGGCAAATATGTTTCGCCGGCGTCCAGAGGACTTTGGCGAAGTCGTTGATGGCATCGACAGCAAGAGTCAGTCAGCTGACAAAACAAAAACAGCATCAAGTGCGCCAGAACCTGATTTCACGGCTAGCCAAGCGTTGCGTACCAAGGCATTCTGGCTCCTAGCTGCTGGCCACGCGATTGCGCTTATCGTTGTGATGACAGTCAATACCCATGCCATTAACCACATGCGCCTGTCATTGGGCTATTCCATTTCGCAAGCGTCGGTCTACATCATGATCATGACCGGGTTTCAGGTTCTCGGTGTGCTGCTTGGCGGTTACTTGGGAGATAAATTCGAAAAACGATTGGTGGCGGCCATCTGTATGTTGCTGCATGCGAGCGCCCTGTTTGTGCTGACTTTTGCGACTGGCGTTATTGAATTGTTGTACTTTGCTGTGGCTCACGGGTTTGCGTGGGGGCTTCGCGGCCCATTCATGCAAGCCATCCGCGCTGACTACTTTGGCAGGCGCGCCATCGGGATGATTCTTGGGGTGTCAGCCATGGTCGGCGCGATTGGGCAAACCATTGGCCCCCTGGTTGCTGGTGTTTTGGGGGACGCAACTGGCGACTACGAGCTGGGATTTACAGTCCTATCTGGCATCGCACTCATCGGTGCGGTCGTTTTCTGGATGGCCAAGCGGCCACTACCACCAAATTCGCCGCCCCCACCTAAACCCGGTAATCAGAGCAGTAGCCAAACAACTGGAAGCAGCCTCGCTCCTACGGTATAAGAGGCGTTACCTTATTTCAAACCGGATTGGTGACCAATGACAGCCTCTGACACCAGCGTTGCTAGCTGGAAGGACGATATTTTCAGTGTCCTTAAAGCCGGCAACATCAAACAAGTGACCTACGTTCCTGACGCGGGCCATGCTCATGTAATTCAAAAAGCTCATGCCGACCCGGACATGAAAGCCGTGGTGCTGACCACTGAAGAAGAAGGCGTTGCGATCAATACCGGCGCTTGGTTAGGTGGTGATCGCTCGGTACTGCTGATGCAAAGCAGTGGCGTTGGCAACTGCGTCAATATGTTTTCTTTACTCAATAGCTGCCGTATTCCGTTTCTAACGCTGATCACCATGCGTGGTGAGTACGCTGAGTTCAATCCTTGGCAAACGCCAATGAGCAAAGCGACTGAGGCCTGTCTGCAACTGATGGGGTTTCGTGTGCTGCGTGTGACCGATCCTGCTGAGGTTGAAGACGTTGTCTCAGCCGCACTCGATTCAGCATTTGTGGCGGGCGAACAAGTCGCCGTGCTGATCTCGCAGCGCCTCATTGGGCGCAAAAAGTGGACCAAGGATTAAGTCATGAGCAAAACAACTAACGCTAGCATTAATCGTCGTGAATTTGTGGCCGAACTCGTAAAAGCCTGCCCTGATGCCTTGTTTGTCGCCGGACTCGGCTCTTCAACCTATGATTTATTCGCTGCCGGTGATCGACCACAGAACTTTTACCTCTGGGGTGCGATGGGTGGTGCCGCAGGTATCGGACTGGGGCTGGCGCTTGCACAACCAAAAAGATCCGTTGTTGTATTGACTGGCGACGGCGAGCAGCTGATGGGCTTAGGCACGTTGGCCACTATCGGCGCACAATTGCCAAACAACCTGACCATCGTGGTGCTAGACAACGGACACTTCGGTGAGACCGGCATGCAGCATAGCCACACCAGCCTTGGCACGGATCTTGTAGCAGTAGCAAAAGCCTGTTCGATTGCCAACAGCCACTTGGTATCGGATCTGAACAAGCTAACTGAGATCAGCAGCTGCATCAACACCCCAAAACAAACCAGCCTGTTTCAAGTGCTGGTTAAAGCAGACGAGGTGCCACGCGCGCTGCCAATTCGAGATGGCGTGCACATCAAAAACCGATTCCGAGCTGTCCTTGGGCTTGAGCCAATCTGAGTATGGTTTGCTGCCGCTAGCCCTGGGGCTTTGGCTTTGTCTGCCGGATACTAACCACCACCAACGTGATGATGGTAATTGGCAGCACAAAGCTCAGCATGACAGTAGAGAACGCTGGCAGCGCATCGTGCTCTTGCGCTTGCAGAACCAGATACGCGACGTATGCCACATAATAGCCGACGAATAAACCGCCCTCCCAGCGTGCGATTTCACGCCCAGAAATAAAGACTGGCAAACATGCCACAAATGCGGCAAGCATCACCCACAAATCAAAGTTCAGCACAGATGGTGCGATCGGGAGGCCGGCAACGCCTGCAGCTATACCACCCAATCCAACACAACCCAGGATGTTGAACACGTTGCTGCCAACAACGTTGCCAACAGCCATATCTCGCTCGCCTTTAAAGGCGGCTGTGAGAGAAGCCGCCACTTCTGGCAGCGATGTGCCAGCCGCTACTATTGTCAAACCAATGACCAGTTCACTCATGCCCAGTGCACGGGCAAAAATGATGGCCGACTCAACTAGCCAATCAGCGCCCTGCACCAGCATGATCAGCCCGGCAACCACAAACCACATCTGGACATACCACTTGGAGAGCCAACCACCGGGTTTGGCCTCTTTGATCTCTGCCTCATAGTCGGTCGCCTCGCCCGCCGGGGAACGGCGAGCCTGGATAACCAGAAAGGCGGTGTAAACAAACAGTAAACCTAGCAGCGTTGCACCTTCCAGAAACGAAATTTGTCCATCCAGGCTAAACGCCATGAAGAGCATCGCCGCGCCAATCATGATGGGCATTTCCTGGCGAATGACTTGTACATGGACAGACAAGGGCACAATCAACGCGCTCAGACCCAGGATGACCAAGACGTTAAAGATATTGCTGCCCACCACGTTGCCGACCGCCACATCGCTCTGGCCGGAGAGTACGGCACCGGTTGAAACAGCCATTTCAGGAGCGCTAGTGCCAAACGCCACAATCGTTAAACCAACGACCAGTGGCGACAATCCAAACGACAACGCCAATTTGCTCGCGCCACTGACCAATGCGTTGGCACCCACTACTAACAAGGCCAGACCAGCCACAAAAAAGAAGATCGCGGACAACACGGTTGAAAACGCCTTAAGACATTGATTTTTCTGAAATATAACCCGAGCAGATACTGCCCTGCTCCATATCGTGAAACCACTTGAAACAACTGATTTAGGAACGAAACAACTTCGTAATCGTTCAGATCAGACAATGCAATTGTCAACTGACCAAGGAGAAATGACATGAAAGACCGTAAATTTGCACGCCCCATCATCGCTGGATTGTCTCTGGCTCTGATTTCCGGAGCGGCATTTGCTTATGGCGGCAGTCACGGCAACAAAATGGGCAAAGGTGGCTGCGACGACAAGTCAGCCCGCATGGAACATAGCCAGAAACAACGCGGTGGCATGATGCAACTGCCTAGTGCCGTGATTGAACAGCTGAACTTGAACGAAACACAAAAAGTGGCACTTTTTGATGCGCAAGTTGCCAGCAAAGCCATGCGTGACAGCATGCGCGAGTCCATGCGCGAGGCACGCCAACAGAGGCAGGAGGCTAGCGAGTCAGCCAAGTTTGATCCACGAGAAATGTTCAAAGAGCAAGACGAACGCATGGCCAAGATGCAGCAGGCACGCCAGAGCATTCAACAGCAATGGCTTGGCTTCTGGGATACGCTCTCGGATGAGCAGAAGTCAGTCGTTCAAGACTACATGCAGTCCAAAACAAAAGGTGAAGAATCCAAGCGCAGCTGATTACATCACTCGCAAACGATCTAAATCAGATCCGTACCTACCAGCACATAGGCACCGCGAGGTGCCTATGTGCTTTAGCGTTGAACGATCGCGGTACGCCAAGAATAAATATCTAGTTCCCCGCAGCCAATGGCAACTTTACCTGCACAGTCAAGCCACCCGATGCATGCGATGAGAGGCTCACCGAACCACCATGAGCAATCGCGATGCCCTTGACCAGACTTAAGCCCAGACCAACGTTGCCGCTTCTGGTGCGTGCGGTATCTATCCGTTCAAATGGCCTGAAGGCCCGCTCATACTGCTGGGGCTCGATGCCACCGCCATGGTCCGACACAGAGAGACTCACAAATCCTGGGACTTTGACAAGCCGGACTTCAACCGGCGGCTTACCATGTGTGAGTGCATTGTCTATCAAGTTACTCAGAAGTCTGGTCAAAGCCGCTTGGTCGGCATCGATTTCAATGGCTCGCAATTCGCCATGCAACTGAACATCCTGACCAAGCATGATTCGTTCAGAGACTTGTTGCTCAACCCAAACGTCTAGTCTCATTGGTGCCAGGTTCAAGCGACTGATATCTTGACCGCGCAAGAAATCCAGTAACTGTTCTGTCATCTGGCGCATATCAGCCAGGTCCCGCGTCAGACCATCTTTTAAGTTCTGGTCATCTGTCATTTCAATGCGCAGTGCCATTCGTGCCATGGGGCCTTTCAAGTCATGCGGCAAACCAGCGAGCAGCGTTTGTTGGGTTTGTTGGGTCTGTGCTAAGGATTCAAGCATGGCGTTGAAATGTTCACCCAAGAGACGCGTCTCTGTGGGCCCAGATGGCACGACAGGTTCAGGCCTTCCCTTGGCCAACATATCAGTGGCCTTGACCAAGCGTGTAATGGGACGGGTGATATGCCAAGAGAACCACAAAGCGATCATTGCCAGAATAAAGAGCGCCAGCAACCACCACATTAAAAACGGTACTCGAACGGGAGGATCGATACGATCTAACGGTATACGCAGCCAGGGTGCCTGACCGGGAGCTTGACCCAAAGATACGTAGAGATAAGGCTGAACGCCCGCAGAAACTGCGACTCGCGCCGTTGAGCCAAGCGCCTGGTTAACCTCGCGTGACAACATCCTTAGGCTTCGTCGGATAGACTCACTATCCGGATCCCCTGCCTCAAGCCCTGCCGCTGATTGAAATCTGGCGCTACGCGGCGGTGGCTCATCCATCAATCGCCACTGACCTTGTGAGGTGTGGTGAACAAACATTGCCTGTCGTTCAGGCCGAATCATGGAAATTGCTGACTTTAGGGTGGTAATGCTGGTGACCAACAGGTTGGCTGCTGTTGTCTGCAACTCGTCACGCTGATAGGTCACCATGACATAAACGGTTAAGGCCTGTGCCACCAACAATGTAGCCAACACCAAAAGAACAAGCCGTGATCGAAGAGAGGCCAGTAGGCGCCAGCGCAGCCATTTCATGGTACGAACCGGTAGCCGATCCCCCACACCGTCTGAATCCAGCGCGGTGATTTGGGGTTATCTTCAATCGCCCGCCGCAACCGCAAAATCGCGATGTCTATCGCACGGTCATTGCGCTCGCCACTATCGTCGTCACGCGCCAATGCCAATAGACGCTCACGCGACAAAGGTTTGCCGGCATGCTTGATCAGCGCCTCTAGCAAGTTGATCTCGCCACCGGTCAAACGAATGACTTCCTCGCCACGACTTAACTGTCGAGTGATCGGATCAAACTGAAATGGACCGAACCGAATAGGCGAATTCGGTTTCAATGCCGAGGGTCCAGCTTTGCGTCTGAGCACTGCTTCAATGCGCGCGAGCAGCTCGCGTGGATCAAACGGTTTGCCCAGATAGTCATCGGCACCTGACTCAAGCCCCATGATTCGATCAACGGGCTCATCCTTGGCCGTGAGCAACAAGACTGGCACATCTTCGCCAGCCGCACGCAAATCCCGACAAGCAGCCATGCCGTCACGTCCGGGCATCATGCGATCGAGCACCACCAAATCGGGTGCAAAGCGTGCAATCAGACTCTCTAGATTATTGGCATCAGGCGCCAACAGGGTGTCGTAGCCGTGCTTATTCAAATAGCCAGACAAGAGTTGACGCAACTCGGGGTCATCGTCGACGACGAGCAGTTTTTTACGCTGGTTCATGTTGCAAGTGTCGTCTTTACGGGCCGACGTGGCAAGCATTTGAAACGGTTTTGAAACAGATTGAAATACCTACTCGTTCTAGCGTGGAGTCTGCCTGATCTGCGTGTCAACATACTGTCTAACTTGCTCGGTGTAATCAGCAGACCATGAGAATTTACGACTGTCATTGATCGCCACCAGATTAGTCGCTACAAAAACAGCTGCCACGATCAACACCGCTTTTACAAAAACCGTCGATTCACGACTAAAGGTTTGATTGGTCCACAGTACCACCGGCATCAGGGCTGCGGGCAGAATCAATGCCAGATGCCAATAATTAAAAACAATTGGCGAAAGCCCCGAACTGACCAACATCGCCAGGAAAGCACCAAACGAATACAGCAACAACCAAGTGACACCGTCTTGTACCAACCCATCACGACGCCGCCAATGATGGCGTATCCCAAACCAGGCAACGATGTTTGCCCCAAGTGCCACCATCATCGTCAGCGCGGCCAGCACATATTGGCCGATGCGCCAGATCCAGACCAGCGCTAGCTCTAACGACTGCCATCCAGTTGCCCAGTCAAACCCGGCGTCATTAACCAGTTTGCTCGGGAAGGCCCATGCACCATAGCGCAACCAGTAAATGAGGGATTTGAGAATCGGGTATACGTTCACCGCACCCCAGCCGATGTAGCGCTCTTGGGTGCCTGGGTCAGAATGGCGTGCTATCTCAGGGTTTGAAAGCACTGCAAGCAAATAAGGCAACAGCGATATGACAGCAACCGATGCTGCAGCGACAACACCCCACCAGTTAACTCGCACCAGTTGCCGCCACCAGAGATAAACACTGACAAATGCTAGCAGCGGCCATGAAAAGTGCATCTGGACTGCCAGTCCAATCGCCACGACATGCCAGAAACTCCACCAAAAACTTGGCGCTGCCCGCAAGCGCCAGGCTGAGTAAAAATGCAGCCCAAAACAAAAAATCAAATAAGCCGGGTTATACAAAAGGCTGTCAAACTGCACCCATGGGTTCAGCCATAGCAACACCACCAACCACAAGCGCAAAGCCATCGAGCCAGGAACCGCTTCACGCACGACGGCATCGATCAATAAAAACCCAATAAGACGCAACAGCACCAACAGAACAATCGGGGCATAGGGCGAATCCCACAGCATTAACGGGCCTGCCACCACGGCTGTCGAGACAAACCCAGGCACGTTGCCGACCACGCTCGCCGTGTTGCCAGTCACTGGCCAAAGCCCCTGATAAGCGGCTGCATAACCTCGCTGAATCATTTGCAGCTGATCACCATCCACAATCTGGTTGATTTGATACCAGACAGATAGGCCCAAGCCCACCAAAACAGCCAACCAGAAAAAGCGTTCAAGCGGCTTGTCTTGGCCTGAATTTAGGTTTGCATGGGACACGGCAGTTGTAAAGCTAACGGGAGTCATTGGCGGATTGTACGTCCGAGCTGCCGCAGATTTCACGTGTAACTGTTCATCTTGACGCGCGAGGCAAGCCATCCGATCGTAATACTGGCTGCAACGGTGGCTACCAGGCCAATCCGCACTCCCAGATTGATCGACAACTCAGCAATCACCATGCCAACAATTGCTGTGCCAACTGCGCTACCCAAGGCCCGGGTCGTCTGCACCAATGCCGAGGCAATGCCTGCATCATCGCGATCGGCGATGATTTGACTAAAGAGCGTGAAATTGGGCAACAGAAATCCCAGCCCGAGCCCGCAAAGCCCCATGACCACCAACATGAAGCTTTGACTGCTCTGTGGCGTAAAAGTCAGCGATCCGATACAGCCCAGCGTCAGCAGCACACTACCTAACACCATGAGACGCTGCGGATTGCTCTCTCGAGGAAACAACCTGCCATTGATGATGCTGCCCACTGGAATTCCAGCCACAAGCGGCACAATCACAAACCCCGCATAAGTTGGAGTAAACCCAAACACATCCTGCAATTGCAGCGGAATGTAGTAAATCAGCACGAACATAACCGCACCCGACAAAAGTGCGGCCATGTTCAGGTAACGCATCTGGGTGGTTTCGAGAACTCGCAATGGAAACATGGGCGTTGATGCACGCTTTTCTACCCGCATCAACATCACCACAATTGGCAAAGCGCTCATGATGGCGGCCAGGGCAATCCAGGTTGGCACAACCTCATTTCCCATGGTCAGAAACTCCAGCCCAACCAGCGGTGCACCCACAACCCAAGCTAGCAGCAAAGATCCTGCCCAATCGAGCTTGATCGGGCTCGACAGCACCGGGCGCATCAGAGGGAAATATCGCCAGATCAGGATCAAGGCAGCGACAGCTGTGACTGGAATCAGAAAAAACGCTGCGCGCCAACCCAAGGCTTGTGTGACTGCACCGCCTAGTACGGGCCCTACACCACTGGCAATGGCAAATGTGACTGACAACAGCACCATCCAGCGAACACGCTCTTTTGGGTCAGGAAACAAATCTACAGGCGCAGCAAATGCAGTCGCAATCATCATGCCGCCACCGATGCCCTGCAACACTCGAAACGCAATCAATTGCCCCATGGTTTGAGACAAACCCGATAACGCTGATCCAAGCGCCACCAGGATCAGTGACAAGAGCATGAGCGGCTTGCGCCCATACAAATCACCCAAGCGTCCAAAGATCAGAATCGATACCGAACACGCCAGAAAGTAGCCAGTACCCACCCAAGCGTACAGTGCCATGCCGTCCAAGGCTTGGGCAACACGAGGCAAGATGGTGCTGATGATGGTGGCATCAAAGGCAGCAATCGAAACCGTAGCAGCCACACCCGAGAGAGCAGCCAGCAAGTCACGTTTGCGGCGCGACACATCAGAACTTGAATGAGGCGTCTGAGTCACAAGTTGCAGCCAACAAAACTGGTCAATAGGGTAAACCTGTCAGTGTCCAGTATAGGGTTGCAAATCACGCCCTTGTGGTTCGTCTTACAACAAGTTTCGCCGTCAACTGATTGCAAGTGACTGTCTGCTAGCCCACCCGAACGGTGTTCTGTGAGGCAAGTTGCTGCAACTGCTTGAAGTCAGTCGCGGCTTGCCGGATCTGCGGCAACAGCCTCATCAACAACTCGGCGGTGACGAAAGTGTCCGACGCCGCCGAGTGACGTGCAATGCTCTCAAGATTGAAACGCGTGACGCATTCATCGAGCCCCATCGGATGGGTCTGGCGCGTAACCCAATTGGCCAAAGGCTGCACGTCTACCCAGGGATTGTTCATCTCGGGCAAGCCCGATTGTTTGAGCGCATGAGTCACCATCGCCTTGTCAAATGGCGCGTGATACGCAAATATCGGCGAATCCCCAACCCAGTTCACAAACCAACTCAGCACATCTCGCTCGGGATGGCCTTGACCCTGTGCATCAACACCGATGTGATGAATCAGGATGTTGTCTTTTTTAGCTTTGGGGTGATCTTGATGAATCACCGCCTCAAAAGTGTCAGCTAGTGGGATGTGCGCATCGGTCAGATCGGGCTCAAGGTGAAGCGCTACCGCTGCAATCGATATGATCCGATCATGGCGGATGTTGAGTCCCGTGGTTTCCGTGTCCAGTACCACCCATCGACAAGTGCCCACCAACTCGTAGGCATCGTCATCCTCAGTGGCGGGCTTCTCGTTCGTGCGCCCAAATAGCTTATCGAACATAATCAAGTCTCAGTCTGTGCTGCATGGTTTGCATGACATTGAATGCAGCCTTAAGAATCACCTTGTCAACTTTGCTTAACGTTGACAGCGCCACGGCGTTGGGATTGCCGCCCAAAGCGTCATCATCCATCTGTGCTTTCAAGCGCAGGGTCTGTAGAAACTCAAACGTTGTTACCCAATCCGCTGCCCTGGCCTCGTCATACCCCAATGCCGCTGCGACAGCCTCTAGCCGCGTCTTGGTGTTGCGCTCGGTAATGCCTTTGGCTAGCGCATAGATTCGCGCAAAATCCGTTATCAATGCTGTGCCGTGCAGCTTCACGTCAATTGCGGGCTTGCCGCCAATTTTCTCGCTGTCAATGCCGCCGAACATCGTGAGCGGGACTTTCCATTTCATGGCGTTGGTAGCAAGCAGCGCAATGAAGCGCGGCGTTTTTTCTGCGGCATCGGCAACGTACTTTTGCATGGGCTCAGCCAAAGCTGCGTTGCCTGAGATCGGCCGAAAATCAAAAAAGATGCTGGACTCGAGCAAGTCTTGCGGTGAGCCTGCATCAATCCAATCCGCACATCGCTTGATCCACTCACGCTGGCGTCGGCAGTAATCCGGATTGCTGGCCATCACGTTGCCTTTACACAACGGGTAACCACAAGCATCCAAGCCCTCGTTGACCTCTCTTGCGAATGCCAAGTATTGCCGCATTGCATCATCACTTGTCTCATCTGGAACGATTAATGCATTGTCTTGGTCGGTTGCGATGGTCTGCTCTTCACGACCCTCGGAGCCAAGTGCCAGCCAGCAAACTTGATTGAGATCAATATTATATTTAGGGGCTGTGATTTTGATGAGTTGATCCGTTAACGCGTCATTCAAATAACTAACCAAGCCCGTCAAGCGGTGACCGGTAACCCCTTGGCTAAGAAGGTTTCTGGCATATTGCCTGATGTGTCCGGCAGCAACCACAAGGCCGTCAAGGGTATGTGCGGCGCGGATCTCCGCGCCAATGTTACCAACCGAGAAGCGCTGGAA
Organism: Burkholderiaceae bacterium; assembly: GCA_021208885.1. Classification (GTDB taxonomy): domain Bacteria; phylum Pseudomonadota; class Gammaproteobacteria; order Burkholderiales; family Burkholderiaceae_B; genus Algicoccus. Next base: position 14,853 of record JAJOJF010000029.1, on the reverse strand, counting down.
TGTAAACAGGTCACGTTCTGAAATCAACCCAACGACTTGATTATTCTGTAGCACGGGCACATGTCGAATCGATGCCTGCATCATTAAATTGGCCGCTGCCTCAACCGTGTCATCAGCTTGCAGGGTTTTAAGGTTTGATGTCATGACTTTGGAAATTGGGACACTTAAATCAATTTCCGACAAAACCACTCGTTTTAGCAAATCATAGCGCGTTAAAATTCCGGCGAGCCTGCCAGAACTCTCGATCACCAGGATCGAACCCACCCTCATTTCATCCATGTTTTCAAGGGCTTGCCGTAGTGGTGTCTCGGGCGTGACGGACACGGGCTGGCGTCGACATAGCGAACCCAGCGTGTTTTGTTGAAGCTGTGTTTCAGCCGCTTTTGCTGCGAAATGTTGCCGTAAAGTTTCTTGTGATTTCTGTAAAACAAGGCGAAATCTATTTTTAAAAATCAATAAACACTGGAGCTCGTATTCCCATTTCCGGGACTTTTGAGACTGGAAACATCAAAATAAAACAATCGCCCTCGGCTCGATAATGTGTACTGACAGGTCTGCCTGTCAACACCGAACCCACCGAGAACATCTCTCCAGCATCAAGCTCAAAACGCACCTGTTCCCCGTCGGAAAGCCGCTCCCCGACTACATTTCCCTGCCGAATAAGATATAAAAACTTGGGCGCCTCAAAATCCGGACCAATAATCAACTCTTTGGGCGCATAATATTGTTCCGAACAAGATTCAATAAAATAATTAACGTCAGATGTTTCCATCTCGGAGAACGGGAGCACCTTCATTAATTGTTCGGTTAATCCAGATATCAAGCTCTCGGATTTATTATCGACAATAATCGCTTCATGATTCATGTCTGCACTCCCTAACATCAAAAATGGCCATTCTTACAGGGGCTTACGGTATATTTTGTCAGACTCACGCAAGTTTCGTAAGTCCCTCGTCAGATATTTAAGTAAGCCGATTGTCAGATATATTGCATCGCAAAAACTACTAGTTATTTTCCCTAATACGATTATTACGTGTTTCTGCTGTAATTCACTGCGGTAGGTCAAAAAAATAAACCTTTCCAGGTTTTGATTTAAATCCGTGAGGAGATGTTATGTCAGAGAAATATGACTCCCATGCCTATTGGCGGGCGACACTGTCGCTACTGACCAAGATCCTGATCATCTGGGCTCTGGTCTCGTTTGGTGCCGGCATCATTTTTGCCGATGCGCTTGACAGCATGATGCTAGGCGGTTACCCGCTTGGCTTCTGGTTCGCCCAACAAGGCTCCATTTACGTGTTCATCATACTGATCTTCTACTACCGTAAGAAGATGGGTGAGATTGATCGTAAGTTTGACGTTGATGAACAATAAAGGGGCCCCTCATGGAACTTCAAACTACTATCTATATCATCGTCGGCCTGACGTTTGCGCTGTATATCGGCATTGCCATCTGGGCGCGTGCCGGCAGCACCAGTGAGTTCTACGTTGCCGGTAGCGGCGTGAACCCAGTGGTCAACGGCATGGCCACGGCAGCTGACTGGATGTCAGCGGCGTCATTCATCTCCATGGCTGGTCTGATTGCTTACATGGGATATGGCGGCAGCCTGTTTCTCATGGGTTGGACCGGTGGTTACGTGTTGCTTGCCTTGCTGCTGGCACCTTACTTGCGCAAGTTCGGTAAGTTCACGGTGCCGCAGTTCATCGGCGATCGCTACTATTCCAAGGGCGCATCGACGATTGCTGTGATCTGTTTGTTGGTCGCTTCGATCACGTACATTATTGGTCAGATGACCGGTGTGGGCGTGGCGTTCTCGCGATTCCTTGGTGTGTCAAACGACACCGGTATTTACATCGGCATGGCGATTGTGTTCTCCTACGCTGTTTTTGGCGGCATGAAGGGCATTACCTACACGCAGGTGGCACAGTACCTGGTGCTGATCACTGCTTACATCATTCCAGCGATCTTTATTTCGTTGGCACTGACTGGTAACCCATTGCCTCAGTTAGGCTTGGGCGCTGACAACGTAACGAGTCAGAAGTCGCTGTTGGTGACCTTAAACGAGGTGATCCAGGAGCTAGGCTTTAACGAGTACACGACGCAGCTGCCAGGAAGCAAACTGAACATGTTTGTCTACACCCTGTCTCTCATGATCGGTACCGCTGGCCTGCCGCACGTGATCATCCGCTTCTTTACGGTCAAGAGCGTGGCTGATGCACGTTCATCGGCTGGCTGGGCGCTGGTCTTCATCGCGTTGCTCTACACCACCGCTCCTGCTGTGGCTGCCATGGCTCGCCTGAATCTGCACACCACGATGAACCCGACCATCATCCAGAACCCTGAAGGCATCTTCCAGCCTGACGGTGCCATTCTGCATGCTGATCGGCCGGACTGGATGAAGCGCTGGGAAGTCACTGGTCTTCTTAAGTGGCAAGACAAAAACAACGACGGTCGCATCCAGTACTACAACGACAAGTCATCTAACAAAGAGTTCCTGCAAAAGGCCGAGCAAGCTGGCTGGAAAGGCAATGAGCTCACGGTTAACAACGACATCATCGTGATGGCTAACCCAGAAATCGCCATGCTGCCCAACTGGGTGATCGCACTGGTGGCTGCAGGCGGTCTGGCAGCAGCATTGTCAACGGCAGCGGGCTTGCTGATGGCGATTTCGTCCGCGGTATCGCACGATCTGGTCAAAAACGTCTTTAAACCCGATATCAGCGAGAAAGGCGAACTCATGGTAGGTAAAGTTGCCATGGCACTGTCTATCGTGCTGGCAGGCTACCTGGGCTTGAATCCGCCCGGCTTTGCAGCGGGTACGGTGGCCTTGGCCTTCGGTATTGCGGCATCCACTCTCTTCCCGGCGATTATGATGGGCATCTTCTCCAAGAAGATGAACAAGAGCGGTGCGATGGCTGGTATGGTCGTTGGTCTTGTGGTGACACTGTTCTACGTGTTCGCCCACAAAGGCATCTTCTTCATCAAGGGCACCGAGTACCTCGGCCTCATCGGTGGCGCCAACAGCTTCTTTGGCATCACGCCTGAAGCCTTCGGTGCAGTCGGTGCTGCGATCAACTTCATCGTCGCCTTCGCAGTCGACAAGGTGACCAAAGAGCCGCCAGCACACATCCAGGAAATGGTTGAAGCTGTGCGTATCCCACGTGGCTCCAAGGCTGTGACTGGTGACCACTACCACTAAGCAGTAAGATGTACCGGTTGACTTGCGACACCCAAAGCGCAGTCAACCGGGCAATTCAAAGCCCTGAGGGCCGAGCCCACAGGGCTTTTTCATTGGAGTAGTTGATATGGTGCCGGATATTGCCACCGTTATTTTCTGGATGTTGTTTCTCGCGTTGTTTCCGATCTCGTTTGTCTGGTTAAGACGTGCTTATCGAATCATTCGCAACAAGGACTACAGCGAAGTTGCCCTGATCCGCGGGGAACCACCACCCAACCCCAAGCGTTACGCCCCATTCACAGCCGCCGTCAATCTGATCGCCGGCTTGGTATTGGTTTCTGTGATTTTGTCAGTGGTGCTGTGGATTGCTTTTGGGATCGTCATCATTAACCCCGATTTCCAAAACTGGGTAGCCGTTGCAGGCTCAACGCTCTGGATGAAAATCATCTTTGATTTTCTGATCAGCCGACAAGCCAAAATATTGTCCAAGCGCGATGCGCAGGCAGCGCAAGCAACACAATCCAAAAAATCCTAACAATTCACTGCACCACAAACCATGCCAACTAGCCCCTGGATACTGCTCGCCATCGCCATCGTCACCGAGGTGATCGCCACTTCATCACTGAAAGTCAGCGATGGCTTCACCCGGCTATGGCCGAGCGTGGTAGTTGTCATCGGTTACGGCATCTCTTTCTACGCTCTGGCGCTAACCATGCGCAGTCTGCCAGTCGGTGTGATCTATGCCATCTGGTCAGGCCTGGGCATCACGCTTGTTACGCTAGTGGGTTGGTTTGTGTTCAAACAACATCTGAGCACCAATGCGCTGATTGGGATTGGACTCATCATTGTCGGGGTGATCGTGATGAATCTGTCGCCAAGTGCTGCGACGCATTAAGATAGGTAGATCACGACAAAAACAAAACCGCTGAAAAACAGCCGTCAACAGACAACGAAAAGACAACAAGACAACCAAACCATGCAGCACACTCAATACTGGATCATCCGGCACAAGCAGCAGATTCTGATCGACACCAACAATGTGTTGGGGCCGAACTTCATGCCGCATGCCGACTATCTCGATGGTGACCACAGCGAGCCCATCCTGGTGGGCTACTGGCAAGGATTGCCATGCTATGCGACCGATACCCGTTCCCCACCCGAAGGATTTGCAGCTGAACTCGTGCCTTTGCGTCAGGTGTTTGGCGTGGCCGGGCCAGAAGCGTTTGCCATGGCCGGACGCGCCTCGCAGTTAATCGACTGGCAACTGAACCATCAGCATTGTGGCCGCTGTGGACATCTCACGCGACTGCACGACAAAGAATTTGCCATGCAATGCGATCAATGTGGCTTGAGCGCTTATCCTCGAATTTCACCGGCAGTCATGGTGCTGGTGCGCCGTGGGCGAGAATTCTTGCTAGCACGCAGCCCACACTTTAAGCCCGGCGTATTTAGTGCGCTTGCTGGGTTTGTGGAAGCCGGCGAGACGCTTGAGCAGTGTGCCGCGCGGGAGGTCAAAGAAGAGGTTGGCATCGACATCGCTCACTTGCGCTACTTCAGCAGCCAATCCTGGCCGTTTCCCAACTCGCTCATGATTGCATTCATGGCCGAATACGCTGGTGGCGAAATTACGCCCGACCCTGACGAGATTGAGGCCGCTGATTGGTTTGACATTGATGCGCTGCCCCGGTTGCCTGACCCCGTATCGATTGCCAGACGGCTGATTGAAGGAGCTTTGGCTGAAATGCAAGCCTAGCGGTTATCGCAGTTAATTCATCAGCCTTTTCGTATGCTGAGCAATCATGGTTTCTTCATCTGTGGGCACACGCAGACACAACACGCGTGACCGGCGTGTAGAAATCATGGTGTCGTGCCGTCGATTCGCGTCTTCATCAAGCTCAACACCAAGCCAAGCCATGCCAGCTAGGACTGATGCTCTCACATGGGCAGAGTGTTCGCCAATGCCGCCTGTGAACACCACCGCATCCAAGCCCTCGAGTGCTGCAGTCAGTGCGCCAAGCTCACGCTTGATGCGATACACAAAATAATCAATCGCCTGCTTGGCCTCAAGTGCCTCAGACTGCTCAAGCTCGCGCATATCGTTCGATATGCCAGAAATGCCCTTTAGGCCTGACTCCTTGTAGAGCAAATCGGACATCTCGCGCTCGGTCATTCCCTGCTGCAGAAAATACAGCAACACGCCCGGGTCAAGCTGGCCGCAGCGGGTGCCCATGGGAAGCCCGTCCAATGCAGAGAATCCCATGGTGGACGCAATCGAATGACCGTTGAGCATCGCACACATGGACGCGCCATTGCCCAAATGAGCAACTACCACCCTACCCACTGCCTGCAAAGGAAATTCGGTTTGCAAGTGATGGGCAATGAACTCATAGGACAGCCCATGAAAGCCGTAACGCCGCACACCCTGCTCGTAATACTTGCGCGGCAACGCAAAACAGTCTTTGACAAAGGGCTGGTGACAATGAAACGCCGTGTCAAAGCACGCCACATGAACTGCATCAGGAAATACCACCTGCGCGGCCTCAATGCCAGCGAGGTTATTAGGCTGGTGCAAAGGGGCCAAAGGCTCAAGTTCCCTCAACTTTGACATGATTCCAGCAGTAACGACCACTGGGCTGTCAAACCAGACACCACCATGCACCACGCGATGACCCACTGCGACGACTTTTGTGTCAGCTATTTGTTCGCTGAACCAATGCACCAACCATTCGATGGCTTGCGCGTGATTGTCTAATCCATTGGCAGACCAGTCATGACTGTAACGTTGGTTGTCGCTGTGCGACTTTGCCTCAAACATCGCGTGACTGCCAATGCCGGTTAACTGGCCGCTAAAAAGAAGATTCAAGTCTTTAGCAGTAAACAACGCGAACTTGATCGAGGAGGAGCCAACATTCAGTGTCAGCAAGCCATGCTGACGGTTTGACGAATCTGTCATGGACGCACCTAAACAATTTAGTGTTTAAATCGTACAGCGCATTCATGAAGCCTGTATGACTTAAACACGCAACTAGTCCGAATGTGCGCGTAATACGCCTGTCACGCTACGTCCCACAAAACGTCATATATCCTGGGTCGTGTTCACCCGGGTCCGTATAGGCAGCTTTGCCGGCCTGTTCCTCATAAGGGTTACTTAAAACCGCCAGCAACTCGTTAAAAGGCTCCAGATCCATCTCGCGCTCAGCTTGTGCCAGTGCGTGCTCAACCAGATGATTGCGAGGGATGTAAGCCGGATTAGTGCGATTCATGAGATCGCGCACGATCGATAGTGGCTCTGACTGTCGATTTAAGCGTCCTTTCCACCGTGCATGCCAGTCCTTAAATTTGGGTGACGAGTAAACTGGGCTTAACAGGCGCTCAGCCTGCGCCAGTTCACGAAACGTATTGGTGTAGTCAACTTCAGCCTCGGTCATCCAATCGAGCAAGTCCGAAATTAATTGCTCATCAGATTCATCAATTTTGTGGGTAATGCCGAGCTTGTTTAACATCATCAGCTCGAAACGCGACGTATAGAGCGTGGCATATTGACCGACAGTTTCCTTGACTATTTCAATGGCCTTGTCTTCATTGTCATCGATCAACGGCAAGAGCGCTTCGGCCAAACGCAAAAGATTCCACTGCGCAATGCCCGGTTGGTTGCCAAAGGCGTAGCGTCCTTGATGGTCGATAGAGCTAAAGACCGTTTCACGATCGTACCGATTCATGAAGGCGCATGGACCGTAATCAATGGTCTCACCCGAGATCGTCATGTTGTCAGTGTTCATGACACCATGAATAAACCCGACCCTCATCCAATGGACGATCAAGGTAGCCTGCATGTCCATGACTTTTTGTAGCAGCGCCAGAGCAGGGTTGTCAAAGCCTTCGAGCTCGGGGTAGTGGCGCCTAATTGCATACATCAATAGCGCTCGCAGGTTGTCTACATCACCCTTGGCTGCGGCATATTGAAATGTACCCACCCGTAAATGGCTTGCTGCCACGCGAGTGAGCACCCCACCGGGTTTGGTCCCTTGACGAAACACTGGCTCGCCAGTGCTAACAACCGCCAGACTACGAGTTGTTGGGATGCCCAGGTAATGCATCGCCTCACTTATGAGGTATTCACGCAACATGGGTGCAAGCGCCGCCCTGCCATCGCCGCGACGCGAGTAGGGCGTGGGCCCCGAGCCTTTGAGTTGCAGGTCAACCCGCTTGCCGTCGGGCGTTATCTGCTCGCCCAACACCACCGCACGGCCATCGCCCAACATGCTAAAGCCACCAAACTGATGGCCGGCATAGGCTTGCGCAAACGCAGTCGTACCAGGTGGCACCGCATTGCCCGCGAAATAATCCAGTGCCTGGTCGCCTGACCCCAAAAATCCAAGCCCAATCTGGTCAGCCAATGACTGGTTGAACAAAAGCAACTTTGGCTCGCGAACCGCGACCGGGTTTAGGCAGGTGTAGAAACCCCCCGGCAGTCCCAAGTAACTGTTGTCGAAGTGCCATTGACCGGCAGACGAGCGGTAGGCCGATGTCGTGGACTGGGCGTTGTCAGGGCACATAAGGCGCAGGCAGTTAGTAGTTGTAACGCTTCATGCTAACAAGCAAGCTCGGTCCTAGACCCAGTGCCCTTGGCGCTCGCAAGGACACTTTCATCGACACGCGCTTCACGCAAGCAAGGATTCCGCGGCCGTGTATGGCAAACCCAATGACTCAGCCACCGCCTGATAGGTCACCTTGCCGTGACAAACATTGAGTCCACGACGTAAATGCTCATTAGCTTGCATGGCTGCTTGCCATCCCTGATTGGCTAGAGACAATGCATGCGGCAAAGTGGCATTGTTCAGTGCCAAGGTCGACGTGCGTGCCACAGCACCGGGCATGTTGGCCACGCAGTAATGCACCACCTCATCAACCACAAAGGTTGGCTCAGCGTGGGTTGTGGGTCTGGAAGTCTCAAAGCAGCCACCCTGGTCAATGGCCACATCAACGATTACACTGCCAGGCTGCATCTGGTGAATCATGCCATGAGTGACCAGCTTGGGCGCTGCTGCGCCCGGCAGTAGAACCGCCCCGATGACCGCATCAGCTGAGCTGACCGCCTCTTCAATTGCTGGCGTGGTGGAATACAGAGTGGTGATGCGGTTGCCATAGATTTGGTCCAGCTCACGCAAACCCGCAAGGTTCTTGTCAATCACTGTCACCCGTGCCTGCAACCCAACTGCCATTTGCAAGGCGTTCCTACCCACCACACCAGCCCCGAGAATCACCACATGGGCTGCGGCAATGCCCGGTACGCCCCCCAGCAAAACACCTTTGCCGCCACGGACTTTTTCCAGGTGGGTGGCAGCCGCCTGAATTGACATGCGACCCGCGACCTCGCTCATGGGTGCCAATAAAGGCAGGCCACCACCGGGCCCTGTAATGGTCTCATACGCCACGCAGATCGCACCTGATTGCATCAGCGCCTTAGTCTGGGCTGCGTCAGCAGCCAAGTGCAGGTAGGCGTAGAGAATCTGTCCGGGCTTTAGCATCGCGCACTCCGGCAACTGCGGCTCCTTGACCTTGACGATCATGTCAGCATCACTAAACACAGTCGCCGCATCTGGCGCAATTCTGGCGCCCGCTGCTACATAGTGGCTATCTAGCATGCCAATCGCAGTGCCAGCATCTTTTTGTACCAGCACCTCGTGGCCAGCGAGCGCAAGCTCACGCACGCTTGCCGGCGTCAAGCCAACCCGGTATTCATGATTTTTAATTTCCTTCGGTACACCAATTCGCATTGCCAGTCTCCTTTAAAAGCAAACACTGCGAGATGTTGGCACGACCCAGACAGGATTAACATGCCGGCTTTGCAAAGTTTGTTTGCCCAAACATGAAAGTAAAAAACAAAGCACTTTTGGGTCAACTCAGCGACATGGATCTGCGGCTGTTGCAGGTCTACAAAGCTGTGGTTGATTGCGGTGGCTTCTCGGCCGCTGAACTCGAACTGAATATAGGCGTCTCGACTATTAGTCGGCACATCAAGGATCTTGAGATCCGGTTGGGCCTTGTGCTGTGCCAACGCGGCAGAAGCGGATTTGCGCTAACCGACCAGGGGCAGCGCGTCTACGAGGAGGCGACCAAACTATTTGCTGCGCTCAATGGCTTCAGAGCGAGCATCGATGAGATTCACGGACGCATTGGCGGTGTGATCAATATCGCTCTCTTTGAAAAAACAACCAGCAACCCAAACGCCAGAATCGCACAGGCGATTGCAGCATTTGTCGCGCAAGCGCCTGCGGTCACACTGAACCTGCATGTGCGACCGATCAACGAAATCGAGCGCGGCATGATTGACGGCCAATATGACTTGGGCATTGTGCCGTCCCACCGGGAATCAGGTTGCCTGGATTACACCCGACTGTTTGTCGAGCAGATGCAACTTTATTGCAGTACGACGCACCCCCTGCACGAAAAACGAGATGAAACGATTCAGTGGCATGAGCTGAGCGACTACCCACTTGCTGGCCTGGCATATCATTCCCCAAATATGCAAATAACCCATCAGGCGGGTTTGCGGCGCGTTGCCAACGCATATGATCAAGAGGGTGTCGCTGCTTTCATACTGTCTGGGAAATTCATTGGATTTCTGCCGGCGCACTATGCCAGTAGTTTTGTGGGCAATGGCTTGATGACCGCCATCAGCACGCAAAGCCTGCACTACGAGGCTGAATTCTTTGCGATCACACGACGCCCAAATTCACCTTGCCGTGCCACAAAACTGTTCATGGACTGCCTCATTGATGCGCATCAATGACCCATGTAGGTGCAATCCCTAACAAACATCAATTTAATCGTGCTTGCCAATACTCAAACAGGTCGAATTTCGGTATAACCGCATATGTTTCACATTTCAGACACCACCAGTCTGAAGCCATTATCTAGGCGTTTTGCATGCATTCAGTTGACCAAGATCCGGCTGCGAACTATCTGGTGTTTAACCAGGTCAAAAAAACCTACGACCAAAAAACGCTGGTCGTCAAAGACTTCAGCTTAAATGTCGCCAAAGGCGAGTTCATCACCTTGTTAGGCCCCTCCGGTTCGGGCAAAAGCACCGTTCTCATGATGCTCGCCTGAGTTCGACACCAAACGCGCTAACTGCTTGATTTGTATAGACCAGAGTCTTCAAATTGCCACTACAAGAGGCTGAGTTGCTCTTTCTTGGTCGGCTTTTTGTATGCGCTCCATCAACCACAGGCTTCTCAATCGTTGAGGGCTGTGGCTAAATCCTGTGCATGAACATTCCAGGGCAGCAGCTTCTCGTATGCGTCGGCGGTCTTTGCCAACGGCAGATGGTTCAGTACGTGCAGCAGCCAGCTGTAGGGCTCGAGGCCACAGCCCTTGGCGGTCTCAACGAGCGAGTAGATGATGGCACTGGCGTGCGCACCAGCCTGGGTGTCGGAGAAGAGCCATGCTTTGCGACCGACCACAAACGGCCTAATCGAATTCTCAACTGGGTTATTGTCAATCGGCAAGTCACCACGCTCCACATATCGCACCAAGCGAGACCAGTGATTATCCATGTAAGCCAGTGCTTGACCCAGCTTGTGGCTAGGCAACACCACGGGAAGGTTCTTGTCGAGCCAGGCACGGATTTCGGTCAGGATGGGCACACTGGACATTTGCCGAGCCTGCAGGCGCTCATCGTCTGTGGACTGGCGGTGATCTGCTTCGACCTTATAAAGTTGGCGGATGAGCGCGAGCATTTCATCGGCTTTGCCAGCTTTGCCCTTGGCCTGAACGGCTTTGGCCTCGACGAACCCACGCCGGGCATGCGCCCAGCAAGCCAGATGCTCAATGCCATCTTTTTTGCTCACGCTGTTATAGCCCGCATAGCCATCGGTCATCAGATAGCCCCGATATCCCTCAAGCAGGCGTTCAGGCACCCGCGCTTCACGGCTCGTATCGTATTCATACAGCACGATTTTTCTGCCAGGCGGTCCCGCCGTTCGCACCCACATGTAACTTTGGGCGCTGGGATCTCGCCCGGGTTCTTTCAGCACCTGAACCCGGGTCTCATCCATGTGGATAAAGGGCGAAGCCAACAAATGGTCTTGCAACAGGTTAAACAACGGCTGCAAACCATCGGCTGTGCCAATGATCCAGCGTGCCTGGGTCTGGCGAGGCAATTCGATGCCCCAGCGAGCCATGACCTTCTCGAACCGAGCCAGCGGCAAACCGTCGACGTACTTGACGGTCAACAAAGTGGCGATCACTCGGGGCGAGGCGTTGGTCTTGGGCAGAACTTGCGCTGGCTTGGGTGCCAACACCGGTGGCTGCACTTTGTCTGGGCAAGCGTAGCGCTTGCGAATGTGGCGAAGCACTCGTACCTGCATCGGGACAATGTCGAGTTGTTCGCTAACTTCTTCGCCGATCTCGATCATCGGGGTGCCGCATGCGCACAGGCGATCTTGTTCCGGGATCTCATGCACGATATCGACACGAGGCAATTCAGCCGGCAGCGCAGTGCGCTTGCCACGGGCGTGCGTCTGAGCTGGTTGGCTAGCTGGTTTCTCTGTCTGTGGTGGCAGCTCAATCTGATCGTCAGCTTCTGTCGTCTGTGGTGCCAGTGCATCGGCTTCATCAAAGAGGCGTGCCTGACCAGACATCGATTCACTGCTGCGGCCAAACATGCGGCGACGCGCCAGTGCGATTTGTTCGTACAGCTCCTGTATCCGCTCTTTGACGGCAGCCTCGACAGCTGCTTCTACCGCTGCATCGATAGCAGCAGTGACGGCAGCCTGAACCGCTGCGTCAACGCGAGCGTCATAGTCAGCCTCTAGTTCAGCGCGAACCTTCTGCTCAATTTGCGACTCTAGGGTGTTGGCCACCGTTGGTGTGATGGCTGTCGTGACGGCGTCAACGATGTGCTGCATGGCTTCGTTGGAGAGCGAAACACCGAGCTTCGAGAGGTCGATTTGGGGTGTTTCGATCGAGGGGTTTGCTGTCTTTGAAACCATGCATGATTACACCTCAAATGCACACGAAATAGTTACGTAATGCATTGATATTTCAACATTTTATGTGGTTTCAGTGACCAAATATCGTACCCCTCTAAAAGCCACAGAAGCTGCTCGGATGAGATGCTCACCACGCCATCTTCACCCCCCTTGGGCCAGGCAAATTTCTCTGCCTCAAGACGCTTGTACCAGAGGCAGAAGCCATTGCGATGCCAGTACAAGATCTTGAGCCGGTTGCGGTGTCGGTTGGCAAAGACAAACAGTGCATTGCCAAATGGATTTAAGCCAAATGCCTGTTCGACCATGGCACTTAAGCCCGCTGTTGATTTACGGAAGTCCACCGGTGTGCGGCAAATGTAGATCGCTTCCATCTGATAGCCAGGATGCATTAGCTTGCCCTCCGGATCGTCTGGTTCAACGAAGCAATCCACTGCACCGACGGCAGCGTGTCGAACTCAAGACGAATGGCACCACACTGCACCACGCAATGGGCTGGCTCTGCCGTCACCGATGGCTTTACTTCAACAGCCACGAATGGGTTGCTCGCGATCGGGCCAGCAATGGAATCAACGCCAACCTGCTCGCTGCGGGTTCTGAATCGCTTGCGCCACTCGTAGAGTTTCTTCACGCTCAGGCCATGGAACTCACCGTACGCTTTGGTGGTACTGCCTGAGATGTCGATGGCTCGTAAATGATCGAACCAAAATTGCTCGCGATCCAACATGCTCGTCCCTCCGTCAATGAAGGGGCCAAGCTTCGCACGATCAAACGCGATTGTGAACCATGGGGTTTATGGAGCGCATACGGCTTTTTGAGTGTCAAGGCTCCTAGCAGGTCGGTTTGATCTTTGGTTAAGGTTGAGACACCAGTCAGCGGTCGGTCATTGACCTTGATCTGATGTCGGTGAATGCGTTTCAGTAGTGCCAAGGCTCTTTCTGGCGACAGGTTGGACTTGGCCATCTGCAGTCGGGTACGCATGACGCGATACAGGATCAGTGCCATGAAGCAGATCATGGCGTGGGCACGAATACGCTGAGGCAGTCGGTGATACACCGGCGCGATCTCGATCTCGGATTTCAGGACTTTGAAGCCACGTTCGATGTCAGCCAGGCTCTTGTACCGTTGCACGATTTCTTTGGGTGTCAGGTCCGTGACGTTGGTCACTAGCAGCAACTTGCCATCCACGAGTTCGGCTTGCTTGAGCGCTTTCTCATCGATGTCGTAGGTAAAGAGATCGGACTTCATGTCGACCTTGATGATCTTGGCCAGATGCGCTTCTTTGACCTCATGGTAGAACCGAGCCTTGGCGCCACTGTCAGAGAGCTTGCGGCCACGGTGCTTGGCGCCACCATCTTGACTGTCAAGTTTGCCCGCCCATCGCTCGGCCTTGTCTTCAAGGTCTTTGATTTGCACCTTTCGCCATTCAGTCTGTTCTTTGGCTCGGATCGGGTTATGTGCCACCACCAGGCGCATATCTTGCCAGCGCGTTTCGTCGATCGTTTCCAGTTCTTGATCGGTAACCCTTGCCTGAAACTGCGTGAGGATGTCCAGAAACTCGCCATACCGTCTGGCGGGTACTGCCAAGATGAATTCCAGCGTGCGACCACCGTCTAGCTTGATCTCCTGTAAGGCTTCCATGTTGTCTAGCGACAGCAAGCCCCGATCAGCCACGATGATCAAGCGTCGGATGTGTGGGAACCGAGCCAGCACTTTCTCCAAGGTTGGCAACAGCGTGGGTGCTTCGGCCTGGTTGCCATCAAAGACCTCGTGATAGATCGGCAAGCCCTCAGCAGTCTGTACCACCCCAAGCATGAACTGCCGGGCGATCAAGCCCTCTTTGGACATACCATAGTGCCTAACATCGTCATCCAATTCGCTATGACCCTCAACACCGATGGTCGTGAGGTCGTAAAAGACCAGAGACAAGTCTTGATCCACCATGGGACGCAATTGCTGCGCCACCACATCTTCAACGGCTTTCTGGTGATCCATCAGCGCATCCATGCTGCGAAGCAGCTGCTGATGGGTCAAAGACGAAGCATCCACTTCTGGAATGCTGACCGTTTGCAGCCACCGCAACACCCCAAGCTTGGAATCAGGATCACAAAGGCGGTTAAATACCATCACGCGAATCGCATGCTCCACGGCTGTCGTATACCGGGCTTTACGAAATACACGGGAAAGCTGATCAAAGCCAACCTCTTGCCACAACCGATGCAATGCCCAAACATCGCCCAGTGACAGTGCCGACTCAAATTCAATCTGTGGCTCATCAGCCGTGCGCCCCTTGGCGCGAAGCAGTGCATTGAGGATCGAATCAACTTGGCCACCAGTTTCATCAACGCGCCCTAGGGTCGATAGCACCCGCTGACGAGGCGTGCCGCTCTCATCGCGAAACGATTCAGCCAACTGGATGTATGAGTGACCGGCTGATTTGGTGACCTTGATGTACATGCAGGAAAGTGTAGCAACTAAAAATCAGTTTGCCAACACCCATCATCGCAAAGTTTGCCAGTACAAGAGTTTCAACAACCGCTTCGCTAACTCATTGATTTACAAACATTACCAGCATAAAAAATCAGTCAAAAAATAGGCGTTACTGTCGAACTTCCGTGCTCGCTGGATTTGAAAGTGTAACGAGTGGCGATATTTCGATCGACGGCGTCTCAATTACCCGG
>JAJOJF010000049.1 GCA_021208885.1 Burkholderiaceae bacterium | reverse complement strand
GCCACACCCCAGGCGGCAATGCTGCGCGAGGGCGCAGGCGGCCACCTAATGCAGCTGCACGCACGAGCTGAGCCGTTAAACTACGCCTCTTTAACGGGCGGCAAACCTGGTTTGCCGCCTTTGCCATTGTTGAACTTTGACTGTTACAAATGTCAATCCACTCCATCAAACAGGAAGTCGCCAGGCGGCGCACCTTCGCCATCATCTCTCACCCAGATGCCGGTAAAACAACCCTTACGGAAAAAATCCTGCTTTTTGCGGGTGCAATTCAGATTGCTGGCAGTGTGAAGGCTCGCAAGGCATCGCGTCATGCAGCTTCGGACTGGATGGAAATCGAAAAACAACGCGGAATTTCCGTGGCCTCGTCTGTCATGCAGATGGAATATCAGGACTGTGTGATTAACCTTTTAGACACACCGGGTCACCAGGATTTTTCTGAAGACACATACCGAGTATTGACGGCTGTGGATGCAGCCTTGATGGTCATTGATGCTGCAAATGGTGTTGAGCCGCAAACGATTCGTTTGCTAGAAGTCTGTCGCGCGCGCAACACGCCAATCATCACGTTTATCAACAAGCTTGATCGTGAAGTAAAGCCACCGCTTGACCTCATTGAAGAGGTCGAGTCACATCTGCGCATGGATGTTGTGCCATTTTCTTGGCCAGTCGGCATGGGAAAGCAATTTGGCGGCGTGTTTGATGTGCAGCTTGACCGCATGCGCCTGTTTCAGTCGGGTCGTGACCGTCGCCCCGAGGAAGAAGACCAGACGATTGAGGGCTTGAACAACCCAGCGCTTGAAGAAAAATTTGGTCAGGCGTTTGTGCAGGCTCGCGAGGAAATTGAGTTGCTTCAAGCTGCATCACCAGCCTTTGATCACGAAGCATTTTTGGCTGGTCGCCAGACACCGGTGTTTTTTGGGTCAGCGATTAATAACTTTGGTGTGCAGGAAGTGCTTGAGGCACTTGTGAAATATGCCCCAGCGCCTGGTCCGCGCCAAGCCCTAGAGCGAACTGTCGAGCCGGATGAGGACAAGTTCACAGGGGTGGTTTTTAAGGTGCAGGCCAATATGGATCCCGCCCATCGTGATCGAGTTGCATTCGTGCGGGTCAGCTCGGGTCAATTCAATCGTGGCATGCGCTTGAAAGTCAGCCGCAATCAAAAAGAGATCCGTCCCAACAACGTGGTCTCGTTTTTGTCGCAGCGACGGGAATTGGTTGATGAAGCCTTTGCTGGAGATGTGATTGGCATTCCCAACCATGGGGTGTTGCATTTGGGCGACGTGTTAACAGAAGGCGAGACCTTGCATTTCAAGGGGCTGCCATTTTTTGCGCCGGAGTTGTTCCAGGCAGTAGAAGTGAAAGACCCGCTGCGCACCAAGCAGTTGCGCACTGGCCTTACACAGCTTGGAGAAGAAGGCGCCATTCAGGTTTTTCGACCTGTAGCAGCCGGTGCCACGTTATTGCTTGGCGCGGTTGGTCAGTTACAGTTTGAAGTTGTGATACACCGCCTGAAGACGGAATACGGCGTAGATGCCCGCTTGATGCCGTCGCGATTTACGTTAGCGCGTTGGGTTACGGCTCGAGATCCAAAGGTATTGGCCAAGTTTTTAGATGCCAATGCGGCCCAGATTGCCTATGATGTGGTTGATGCGCCCGCTTATTTGGCTGGGTCACCAGCTCAGTTGAGAGTGGTCCAAGACCGCTATCCCGATGTACAGTTTCATACCATGCGTGAACATGGCGGTCAGGTTTTTCAGTAGGGTAGCGCATTAAGGAATTTCATAAGAAATCATGTCTTGGCGTTTATTGTTCGTTTTCGTGGTGGTGTTGCTAGGCGCGTCAGCTGCCGCTGGGGTTGGCTTGGGCAACTGGCTAGTTGACCAGGCGCCAACGATTTCGGCAGAGGCCCGTACCAACACGACACGACCGCCGGAGATTATTCTGGACGCGGCCGGCAGACCCTTGGCCGCCATCCCCCCACAGCCGTTGCTCGATGGTTCTCTGGGCCAGCCCCTAGAAGAAATCCAGCCTTTGTGGGAAGTTCAGGCCGTATCCCTGTTTGAGACTAACCTTGATCCCATGGTCGTATTGGGACGAGGCAACGAGTCTTATACCGTCTCTGACATGTTATCTGGCGCTGGCGCTGGCCTTGTTCAGGGTGGGGGCGATGTGGCGATGGTAGATTTGACGGCCCAACCACCAGCACCCAGTCAGGAGCCGGTGCAGGTTTCCCAAGCACCAGCAGCGCCCCAGGCCTGGGATGAGCAACTTGCTGAGGCCATCAAGGCTTGCGACGACGTTGGTTTTTTCTCCCGGCCCGGCTGTATTGAGCGTGCCCGTAAGAAGTTTTGCGAACCTAATCGGGCGTGGGGACGCCACCCACTATGTCCTTCGCCGACAAGCTTGGTCAATTGACCGTTTTGCTGGACCACTAGCGTCGCGCTTGCGCTTGAGACTTGCGCAGAGTTGCACTGGGAATGCGCATTAGTTCCCGATATTTGGCCACGGTTCTACGGGCAACTTGAATGCCCTCTTTGTCCAGTAAGGTTGCAAGCTGGCCGTCCGATAGTGGCTTGTTGGTGTCTTCTTGATCGATGAGGTTGCGGATTTTGGTTTGTACCGCCATTGATGAGGTTGCCTCACCGCTACCGGTGTTTAACCCTGTGGCAAAAAATCTTTTAAGCTCAACCGTGCCAAATGGTGTGAGCATGAATTTTTGATTAGTGGCACGTGAAATCGTCGATTCATGCAAACCAAGCTCTGCAGCGACTTCCCTCAGGGTTAACGGTTTGAGCGCGCCCCATCCCCTTTCAAAAAAAGATTGCTGATGGGCAACGATAAATTCCGACACTCGCAAAATCGTCTCAAATCGTTGATTGATGTTGCGAATCAGCCAACGCGCTTCTTGTAACTGACCTTGTAGTGCAGTGTGTTCACCAGAGCGCACAGAGCCTAGTGCTTGAGCGTAGACCGAGTTGACGTTAAGTTTGGGAAGTGCCGACTCGTTTAATGCAGGCCGGAAGCCTTCCGAGGTTTTTCGCACGATGATATCCGGGATGGCATAGTCAGCCGCCGGTTTAGACCAGGGGCTGCCAGGGCGCGGATTTAGACGAAGGATGCAGGCGTGCGCGAGCTGTAAAGTCTGTGCATCACAGCCAATTAGCTCCTGCAATTTGGCTAAATTACCGCTAGCCAAAGCGTTCAGATGCTCCTTGCAAATTAGTCGGGCAGCCTCGAGAACCCTTGGCTCGCGCAAGGCCGGCAGAACCGCAGCGTCTGGCTGCGCAAGCTGCAGGCTTAAGCATTCAGCAAGATCGCGAGCACCAATGCCGCTCGGCTCAAACGATTGCAATAAACGCAAAGCTGCCTGCAATTCATCCAAATCAACGCCGGTATCTGGATCAAGCATTGCAAGAATTGTTTCTAGCGATGACTCAAGAAATCCGTCGTCGTTCAAGTCGTCGATCAAAAGGCTAACGAGCGCGGCATCACGCTCGCTAACTCGAGTAGTACCAAGCTGGCTTAATAGGTGTTCTCGCAAAGTGGGGCTAGCACTGCTTTCCGGTCGTTCGGCGTATTCATCGTCGCGGCTGCGCCGGGTACTGCTGTAGAGGTCAGCGTGTTTATCTGGTTCAGGCGCGGGTTCAACTTCTTGAATCACTGGTTGTACTTCAGCCTCGTCCTGACTGCCAGCCTCGACTTCGAGCATCGGGTTTTCGTCGAGCGCACGCTCAATTTCGGCCTGCAAGTCAAGGCTTGATAGCTGCAGCAGCCTGATTGACTGTTGCAAGGCAGGCGTCAATGTGAGATGTTGACCTAAACGGATGTCTAAAGATTGCCTAACCATGCTTACAATGTCGCCTATGCGTACTGATGAATCCACCTCGACCATTAAAACCGACATCGGGCAATTAAGCTCGCTGCTTCGTCGCCTCTGTCTGCCTCGCTGGATCTGGCGCAGCGCCGTGCTGGTGCTAGCAGCCTTGGCTTGGCTCTGGGTTTCCAAGCAGATTCTGATCGCAGGAGCACTGGTCAGCTACGAAGGGCTGCAGTCCCTGGGGACTCAGGTCGTTACGTTCCTGACTCGAATCAACCCATATTTATGGTGGGCTGTCACCATCATACTCACATTGATTGTACTGTCGCTGGCGCGCAACTGGCTGAAGTCTAGCGTCAAGCACGGCAGGCAGGCGTCGGTTTCGGTGTCTGATGTGCAAAAACTCGCACAAGGCATGAGTTCTGAAGGTGTGGATGTTTTGTTGTGGGTTTGGGACAAGGATGCTGGACCTGTAACTATCGGCGACTTGATTGCCGCGCGCGAGCAGCTCAGGAACGGTCGGGTTCGCAAACTGGCAACGGCCAGAGCCCAGCATCAAGCGCTTTTGATGGCACGTGATGGTCAGACGCAAACAAGTGTGCCCCCGGACCAGTAACTGCTTTGTGGTGAATTTGCTGCATATTTAAGTGATTAGGCGGTTATCGAGACCCTCTTTTGGTCCAGCTTTGGCGCTAACCGCTTGCCAGACCTCAGTTTTTGTGTTTAGCTACGGTTTATGAATTCTCATACCAACCGGCAGGATGCAGTCTTGGAAACGCCAGTTTCCGGTCTGTTTGCGTCCTTGTCATCCGGTTGCGTCTCCTGTGCCTGTGCACCCGCGTTACTTCCCCTACTACTACCGATCGGTTGCCGGGCCTAGAGCCCCGTGGCAGTCCGGCAGCCCTTTAGCCACACGCTCCCAGACGAACCTTCGTCTAGTGGACATCTATTTCGTATCGACCAAATTTAAAGATTACCTGTCACACAGGATTAAAGAGGTACAAAATGCTTGCAAATCCAGCCGCCAAATACATCCCTTTTAAGCCGTTTGAACATGATTTCACGCAGCGCACATGGCCAAGCAAACGAATTACCCACCCACCGATTTGGATGAGCACCGACCTGCGTGACGGAAACCAGTCGCTGATTGAGCCGATGAGTGTTGAGCGTAAGTTGCAGTTTTTTGAATTGCTCATCCGCATCGGGTTTAAAGAAATCGAAGTCGGATTCCCTTCTGCCTCGCAAACAGATTTTGACTTCGTGCGCAAACTCGTCGACGACAAGCGCATTCCTGACGATGTGACCATCATTGCTTTGACTCAAGCACGTCCGGAGTTGATCGAGCGCACGGTAGAGGCTGCTGCCGGTGCCAAGAAAGCCATGATCCATTTGTATAACGCTTGCGCACCAGCGTTTCGCAAGATTGTCTTTAACATGAGCAAAGAAGAGGTCATGAAAGTAGCTGTTGACGGTACTAAAACCGTCATGGCTTGCATGGCTAAGCACCCAGAAACTGACTGGTACTACGAATACTCACCCGAAGTGTTTAGCACGACAGAGCCGGAGTTTGCGCTCGACGTGTGCAATGCGGTTACCGAGGCGTGGAACCCTTCGCCTGAAAAGAAGATCGTGTTTAACTTGCCTGCCACGATTGAGGCGACCACGCCCAACATGTACGCAGATCAGATCGAGTTCATGCACACTCGCTTGAATCGCCGTGACAGCATAGTTTTAAGTCTGCACCCGCATAACGACCGTGGCACAGCCGTGGCAGCTGCCGAGCTTGGTCTGATGGCCGGTGCCGACCGGATTGAGGGATGCCTGTTTGGCAATGGGGAGCGAACCGGTAACGTGGACCTGGTGACTTTGGCGTTAAACCTCTACACACAGGGTATTCATCCAGGTCTGGATTTTTCTGACATTGATGAGGTCCGTCGTACCGTTGAATATTGCAATCAGTTGCCGGTTCACCCGCGCCATCCTTATGTTGGCGATCTCGTGTTTACGGCGTTTTCCGGGTCACATCAGGACGCCATTAAGAAGGGTTTCGCGGTACAGAAGCGCGATGCGATCTGGGAGGTGCCATATTTGCCGATAGACCCGGCAGACTTGGGTCGCAGCTATGATGCGGTGATTCGGGTTAACAGCCAATCGGGCAAGGGCGGGGTTTCTTATCTGCTTGAGCAGGAGCATGGCTTGGCTTTGCCAAGGCGTTTGCAGATTGAGTTTAGTCGCGCTATCCAGCGAGTGACCGATGAGACGGGGCGCGAAGTCAGTGCGCGTGATGTATACGGAATTTTTGAGCGTGAGTACCTCTCACTGCACACACCGTTCAAGCTGATTAAGCACCGCATCACGGGCGATCCTGACGCGGGCGAAGGCAAACAGTTCTCGATCGAGGTCGAGCTTGAAATCAATGGCGAGCGTCAAGTGATGCACGGCCAGGGCGATGGGGCAATTTCGGCATTCGTCAACAGCCTTGGTGTGCCACTGCGCGTGGTCGATTACCACGAACATGCTATTGGTGCAGGTACCGAAACTAAGGCGGCTTGCTACGTAGAAGCGCGTATTGCTGATGCGCCGACAGGTTTTGGTGTTGGGGTCGACCGTGATATCGTGACCGCTTCATTCCGTGCTGTATTAAGTGGCTTGAACCGCTATGTGGCGCAATATGGGGCCAACCAGTTGTCAGGCGCGCTCGACAAAACGGCTGCTTGATTCAAGTTGTTTGCTGCAGGCGAGCGAGTTCGATGTCATCGAACCCGGCTTGCCGGCGAGCTTCCAAGTTGAATGGACCTCGTAGCCGGGGTGCGTCGTAGGTTTTGGCGAGCTTGTCGTATGTGGCAACGGGGTCTAGGCCTCGCTGGTCACAAACATATCGGTACCAGTAGTTGCCAATAGCCACATGCCCAATCTCATCACGCAAGATGATGTCGAGCGCATCAGCGCTGTCGTGGTCGCCAGCTTGAGCAAGCTTGTACCGAATAGCCGGGGATGCGTCTAGTCCACGGGCTTCCAGTGTGCGCGGCACGAGCGCCAAGCGTGCCAGAATGTCGCCAGCGGTTTTAGTGGCCATTTCCCAAAGTCCATTGTGCGCTGGAAAGTCCCCATACTCGTAACCTAAAGATCGAAGCCGAGTCCGTAAAAGGCCAAAGTGATAGGCTTCTTCGCGAGCAACTCTGAGCCAATCTCGATAAAAAGCCTCAGGCATCTCGGGGAACCGCCAAACAATGTCTAGTGCAAGATTGATGGCATTGAACTCAATATGCGCCAGTGCATGTAGCAATACCGCCCTGCCTTGCTCAGATTGAACACTGCGATGCTTGAGTTGACCAGGCGCCACCAAGACAGGTGTATCTGGCCTCCCAGGCTCCAAGGGTAAAGGGGCAGGCTCGCCTAGAATAAGATGGGGATCTATTCCAAGTTCGTCTGTCAGTGCGCTAGTGAGTTGGCACTTGTTCGATACATCGGCACAAAGAAGTGCCTGCTGCGCTAACGTTCGGGCTTCAGTGGTTGTTGCGTAGATCATTACCGAAGTTTAGCGCCAGTCGTGCGAAAAGGCTTTACGGTGATGGTTGCCAAGCATATTCCGAGTACCAGGCGCTAGAATGGTTACCACCTAAATCTTGCATTGCAACCAATAATGACCAATCCCCAAGCTCGCAACGATCCAACCACGGACACTAAAATCCCGCTCTCAGTTCTTCTGCCGGGGCTCGCTGGCTTAATTCCTTTTGTGGCGCTGTCTTTGTCAGAAGTAATGGCTCTGGGTTTGCCCCCAGTTATCTCGTTGTTGGCATTCAATACTTATGGCGCGGTGATCCTGAGCTTTGTGGGAGCGATATGGTGGGGACTAGCCGCAGCTACGCAAAAGAAGGCACCAAAATGCATCATGTTTTATTGGAGCGTGATTCCGGCATTGATTGGCTGGTTTGCCACCCTAGTAGCACCAGACGTCGGGGTTTTGATGCTTTCGGCCGGCTTTGTGCTGCAATGGCTTGGGGACGCTTGGCTCGTGCGGGCCTATCCGGGTGTTGCCCCGGCCTGGCTTTTCTCATTGAGAACGATTTTGACTGCTGGTGTACTAGCCACCATGGCTATTGCCTGGTGGTTTTTGGTCTGAAGCGAATTAGCCTTTTTTGACCTTGCGCTTTTTTCTCTTGGGCAATGCCAGCATCGTTCCCCGGCACTTGGGGCTGCCACATCGGCAGGCATAGTCGCGCTGGTCTTGTTTGGTGACTTTCCCGTCCATGACCAAGCCATAGTCATAGTTCAGCTCTTCACCCCGAGCGATGTCGCGTTTGGCTTTAATGTAGACGCGCTTGCCGCCACGGCCCTCTTCACTCTCACAGTTGGGATCGCATGCATGATTGATCCAGCGCGCATCATTGCCATGATCGTTGCCATCAATGACTTTCCCGCTGCTCAACACAAAAAAGAAGGTGTGAAACGGATCATCAGGATTTGCTGGATGACGTCGGTCGGCCTCCTCGCTACTGATACGCGTGCCCTGATACTCGATGATACGGGTCCCTTCAGGAATATTGCGCCTGGCAAACACACCACGGCCGTGTATAGGTGATTGTCTGACGATATGCCACACAATATCCTTGGCTTGTGAATCAGCGGCTTTGCTCAAAACCTGCTCCAGTATCAGTTTTTGTCGGGGGAAGTGCTCTTCACCCCAAAACAATGCTTGCTTTCCGGGAATGCGCCAGCACGAACCTCATCTGCATACCGTTGTACGGCGTGCTTAACATTAGAGGCCAAGTCGGCATAGCGTTTGACAAACCGTGGCACATTTTCGCCGTTCAACCCAAGCATATCCTCAGTGACGAGGATTTGTCCGTCGCACGACACAGAGGCACCAATGCCGATAGTCGGGATTGCTAGCTTGGAAGTAATGGCACGAGCCACGTCCTCTTTAACACCCTCAAGCACCACTGCAAATGCGCCAGCACGCTCAACAGCCATGGCGTCAGCCATCACTTGCTTGGCAGTCGTCTCGTCCATACCCTGAGCTTTATAGCCACCCATGGTGTTGACGTGCTGTGGCATCAAACCTACATGCGCAAGTACCGGAATGCCGCGTGTTACCAAAAATTCGATCGTAGGCGCCATCACTTCACCGCCTTCGAGCTTGATTGCATCCGCGCCTCCGGCAGATAACAGATATGCAGCATTCTCAAAAGCTTGTTCTGGTGATTTCTGATAACTCGCAAATGGCATATCAGCAACCACGCAGACATGTGAGGTTGCCCTTGCAACCGCAGCGGTATGAGCGGCAATTTGTTCAACAGTGATCGAAAGAGTATTAGGAAGCCCATAGGCCACCATCGCAGTCGAGTCACCAATCAAAATGAAATCGAGATACTCGTCCATCAGGTTGGCAAATACACTGCTGTGAGCGGTAAGGGCGGCAATTTTGCGTTTGCCTTTGCAGGCCTTTAGCTGTGGGACGGTGACGCGTTTGACCGATTGATGAATGCTCATGGGATCGCCTGGTGTTTCTGGTTGGGTGCTTCAAGCATCGGCAGCCGCTTTCGAGGCACGTTTACGCACGGCTTTCTTGGCGGGCGTTTTGCGAGCGGTGGCTTTGGCTGCAGTTTTTGTGGCCGTTTTTGCAGCACCTTTTGTAACCGTTTTAGTTGCTGCTTTTTTACCAGCGGTTTTTGTTGCCCGAGGTTCAAACTCAAACCCTACTTTGCCATCTTCGCCAATCGATAAATATGCTTTGAACTTCCGGTTGGTGCGGCTCGACACAAAATTTTCAAGTAAATCAGTTTTTCCGGATTCAAGCAGCTTGGTCACTTGTTCGGGCGAAATCTCTTGTTGCAGGATCACTTTGCCAGTTCGGAAGTCGCAGGTCTTGTCCGGACCCACTGACTTCTCGCAGAGATAGTTCATGCCATGCTCGAAAATGCTTGATCCGCACTTGGGGCACTTGCCTAATGGTATGGCGTTTGAAAAGTCTACGGGCTCGGTATTCTCTTCCTCGCGTTGCCCAAAATCGAATTCGAGTTTGTTCTCGTCATCAATGCGCAAAATAGCAGCAAACGGCCTGCCCATTTTGCTGATAAAGCCCTGCAGCGGTCCGATTTCGCGGTTTTGCAATAGCGTTTCTACTTCAGCCGACTCGAACGTGCGACCACCTGGGTGTTTGCTGATCGAGAAATCACAGTTGGTGCACGCAAAGCGACGGTAGTTTTCTTTAACAACGCCACCGCACTTGGGGCACGGCGTTTGCAAGGTAACGTAATCACCGGGGACAGTGTCTCGGTCATACTCTTTGGCTCGCTTGACAATGACTTGTGTCATCTGGGCGATTTCACGCATGAATGCCTGTCGAGCGAGTTCACCCTGTTCAATCTGTTTGAGCTTGTGTTCCCACTCCCCAGTCAGTTCCGGTGACGTCAACTCTTTAACATCAAGCCCTTTGAGCAGCGTCATCAATTGGCGTGCCTTGGCTGTGGGCACTAAATCACGTCCTTCGCGACGCAGATAGCCCTCGTTGAGCAACCCTTCAATGATGGCAGCGCGAGTCGCTGGTGTGCCTAAGCCACGCTCAGACATCGCTTCACGCAGCTCCTCGTCATCAACGAGCTTGCCTGCACCTTCCATGGCCGACAGCAAAGTGGCTTCGGTGTAGCGCGGTGGAGGTTTTGTGGCCAGACCGACTGATTCAATGTCTTCGGTGCGCACCGTTTCACCAGGTTCAACGGGCACAAGTGTGGCATCGTCTTCTTGGGCCGCTCGACCGTAGACGGTCAGCCATCCAGGTGACACCAGCACTTTGCCCTCAGTCCTGAATTGGTGGGCTTGCACTTGTGTGACCCTTGTGGTGACACGATATTCAGCAGCCGGAAAGAAAATCGCCGTAAAACGCTTGACCACCAAGTCATAGAGCTTCGCTTCGGCTTCGCTTAGTTCCTTGGGTACTTGCAGTGTTGGAATGATGGCAAAGTGGTCGGAGACTTTCTTGTTGTCAAAAATCCGACGGTTTGGTTTAACCCATCCTTCAGCCAGGATTTTTTTGGCGTGCGGAGCCAAAGCTGCGGCAATCGACCCCTCACCTTCGGCTATCACGCCGAACGTTTCTCTGACAGTGTTAATGTAGTCCTCGGGCAGATAACGTGAATCTGTTCGCGGATAGGTCAAGGCTTTGTGTCGCTCATAGAGGGACTGTGCCAGTGAAAGGGTTGCCTTGGCTGAGAATCCGAAACGACTATTGGCTTCGCGCTGTAGCGAGGTCAGGTCAAACAGCAGGGGGGAGAGCTGAGTGCTTGGCTTGGACTCTTCTGACACGACACCGGTTTTTCCGCGGCAGGCTGCTTCGACCGTTTTAGCTGCAGTTTGGCTCCACAGACGGGTGTCGCGTTGTTCAGGGTCCTTGGGATCTTTCTTGAAGCCCGGATCGAACCATTTGCCCTCGTAGATGCCGGCAGCCGCGATAAAGGTTGCCGGACTTCCCAGTACTCGCGAGAGACGAAGTCATGTATCTTGGCTTCACGCTCGGCCACGATCGCTAGCGTAGGAGTCTGAACCCGGCCGACGGTGGTCTTAAAAAACCCACCGTCCTTGCTATTAAATGCGGTCATGGCACGGGTGCCATTGATTCCAACGAGCCAGTCAGCCTCAGCCCTTGAGCGGGCGGCTTGTTCAAGCGGCTTTAGCGACTCGTCCGGACGCAGATGTTTAAAAGCATCCCGTATCGCATCACGAGTCATCGATTGCAGCCACAGGCGTTGTACGGGCTTGCTGGTGCCCGCATACTGTTGGATGTACCGAAAAATCAATTCACCTTCGCGACCCGCGTCACAAGCATTGATAAGGCGATCAACATCTTTGCGTTTAATCAGCTTTACCAGAAGCTTTAGGCGCTCGGCTGATCGTTTGTCAGTCGGGTTCAGGCCAAACTCAGGCGGAATGACTGGCAGGTGCGTGAAGCTCCATTTCCCCTTGACTGGGTCATTCGGTGCTATCAGGCTCAATAGGTGTCCAACGCTTGAAGACAGAACATAGTCTTCGCTTTCAAAAAAATCGCCTTGACGCGTAAAGCCACCCAAGGCCCTGGAGATGTCCAGGGCTACAGAGGGCTTTTCCGCGATGATTAGTGCTTTGCTCATTTGTTTCCTGCAATCGCCAGAAGCAGCGATACCAGCGGGGATGATACGGGCGTATTGAACTACGGCGCAAGTCGAGTCGGGTAAAACTGCCCCGCCCAGCGAGCGGTTGCCTCTTGCCAGAACGCCTCGGGCGTGCTGACAGCAAGCTCACCGAGCTCGAGATGTTTCCACGCAGATAGTAGCGTTTTAAGTGGCTCACTGGTGTTAATCGAGGGCGCACCGTTTTGTTTTGACAGTTTTAACCCTCGTTCATCGAGCACCAACGGTAGGTGCATGACCGAAGGTGGCACGATATCGAGTGCCTCAGCTAAAAGACGCTGTCTGGCGGTGCTTGAGAGCAAGTCCTGGCCTCTGACAATATCGGTAACCCCCTGATCGGCATCGTCGACAACGACAGCAAGCTGGTAGGCCCAGATGCCATCGGCACGACGAATCACGAAATCCCCCACTTGGTGCTCTACATCTTGAGATTGTGGCCCACACCACCGATCTGTGAAGCTTATCGTGCCTGGGGACACCAGGAACCGCCACGACTTTGGGCTGCGGCCCGGTTTGATGCCTTGACGGCAAGTGCCAGGGTAAGGACGCTCACCGTCGGGAAACTTCCCGTGCAGGGCCATAACAGAATCGGCGATTTCGCGTCGAGTACAAGCGCACGGATAACTCAGGGCTTTGGTTTGAAGCGCTGCAAAAGCAGCTTCATAAGCGACTAGGCGCTTTGACTGATACCAGACATCGCCATCCCAGATCATGCCCAAAGCAGCGAGTTGCTGCAAAATGATTTGATCAGCCCCAGCCACAGTACGAGGCGTGTCAATGTCCTCGATGCGCAACAGCCACCGGCCCCGTGCAGCCTTGGCATCAAGGTAACTTGCCAGTGCGACAACGAGCGAGCCCGCATGAAGCGGACCGCTAGGGCTTGGTGCAAAACGTCCTACATACACTGCAATTATCTAGTGGCAGGTGTCTTCACCATCATGCAGGCGAAGCAGTTCTTCCAGGATCAGGTGATCAACCTCCGCTTCCTGACTCCAAAGCACCATGAGCGCGATGATTTTGATGCGCTCAAGCGTCACGGGGCTATCATCGCATGCCATAGCGCGCTCTATGACGATTTCACGCAGAGGCGCTGGGAGCACCTCGGTGTTCTCGAGAAAAGTAATGAAGCCGATCGCCTCAGGGCTAAGCCGTTGTTGTTCCACTTCAGCATAGACCCTAGCACCGTTGCCTGTGTATTGGGCGAGGTCGACGCAGTGTTCGGTGGTCTGAGCCAGACCCATTAGCCAATGAAGAGCTTCGTCGATTTCGTCGTCTTCGAAGCCTGCTGCTGCCAGTCGCTTGGCCAGTACATCTGCCGTTGGGCAAGCTTGGGGCGTGTAGTAGTTGTGAAACAGGTACACCAGTACATCAAACATGGCCCGCCCCTCCTGTCATGAAGTATCTCGCTGACTGAAAAGCCATCTATGACTCGAAT
>JAJOJF010000026.1 GCA_021208885.1 Burkholderiaceae bacterium | reverse complement strand
GTGCCCGAGTCACTGACTGGGGTGCACATTTACTTCCCTGATCCCTGGCCGAAAAAACGCCACCACAAGCGTCGGCTGATTCAGGCACCCTTTATAGAGCTGTTAGCTAGTCGGCTCAAGTCGGGGGGCTACATCCATTGCGCAACTGACTGGGAGCACTACGCGGAGCAGATGTTAGAGGTGCTATGCGGCAACTCTGCGATTGCCAATACGGCTCAAGGATACTGCCCAAGACCTGAATGGCGCCCACTCACCAAATTCGAGGCTCGCGGCTTGCGGCTTGGGCATGGCGTGTGGGACCTCATCTTCACGAAGCGTTAGGACTATCCGCTTCAGCCATTCAATCGGTCAGCGACCAAACCCGCCAAACCGACCAAGATTTTTCATGCCACCCATGGCTTTCATCATCTTGGCCATGCCACCCTTTTTCATCTTCTTCATCATGTCCTGCATTTGCTCAAACTGCTTGAGCAAGCGGTTGACCTCCTGCACCGGCACACCAGCGCCAGCAGCGATGCGACGCTTGCGTGAGGCTTTGAGCAACTCCGGCTTGGCGCGCTCAAGTGGTGTCATTGAGTTCAGGATGCCTTCGGTGCGACGCAGTTGCTTTTCTGCTTGGCCACCCTGAATTTGGCTAGCCGCCGCGCCTAGCTCACCAGGCAGCTTTTCCAACAGGCTGCCCATGTCACCCATCTTTTTGACCTGCGCAATCTGTTCACGGAAGTCGTTCAAGTCAAACTTGTCACCCGACTTCATCTTGGACGCAAGCTTTTGAGCCTGCGCCATATCGATGTTTTGCTGAGCTTGCTCGACCAATGACACAATGTCACCCATGCCAAGCACGCGCTGTGCCATACGATCAGGGTAAAACGGCTCTAATCCATCGAGCTTTTCTGAAACCCCGACGAACTTCAACGGTTTGCCAGTCACATGCCGCACCGACAATGCAGCACCACCGCGTGCGTCCCCGTCAAGCTTGGTCAACACGACACCAGTCAATGGCAAGGCCTCGCCAAATGCCTTGGCTGTATTGACGGCGTCTTGGCCCTGCATAGCATCGACGACAAACAGGGTTTCAACCGGATTGAGCACCTGATGCAGCATCTGGATTTCCTGCATCATGGCTTGATCAATGCCAAGACGCCCAGCTGTATCAACGATCAGCACGTCAATGTG
This sequence comes from Burkholderiaceae bacterium, assembly GCA_021208885.1. Taxonomy (GTDB): domain Bacteria; phylum Pseudomonadota; class Gammaproteobacteria; order Burkholderiales; family Burkholderiaceae_B; genus Algicoccus. Next base: position 12,314 of record JAJOJF010000026.1, on the reverse strand, counting down.
TTGACGCTTGGCATGGTCGAGCGCCGCACGAGCAATGTCAACTGGGTTTTGCGTGGTGTCCGAGGCAATCCACTCCACGTCTGCCTGCTTGGCAACCGTCTTTAACTGTTCGATCGCAGCCGGACGATAGACGTCGGTGCTAACCACCGCAACTTTTTTCTTGCCACTCTTACGACCTTGATGCGTGTGATTGCCAAGTGCCAACCAACGAGCCAATTTACCGGTGGTAGTGGTTTTACCGGCACCTTGCAAGCCCGCCATCAAAATGACTGCGGGCGGCTGCACGGCTAGCGACAGTTCGCCAGCCTCTGGGCCCAAGTCACCGCCCATAAGGTCGGTGAGCTCTTGATTAACCACGCCAACCAGTGCCTGTCCCGGACTTAAGCTGCCGGCAACCTCCTGACCCATTGCCTTTTGCTTGACTTGCTCAACAAAGGTCTTGACCACCGGCAAGGCCACATCAGCCTCAAGCAAAGCCAAACGCACCTCACGCATCATTTCCTGGGTGTTGGCTTCGGTCAGGCGCGCCTGGCCACGAATTGTTTTTACGACGCGCCCTAGGCGCTGGCTCAAATTCTCTAGCATTCGTTGTCTTCGCTTAAACTAGAAGGATGTCTACTGGCATTGTATTTCACGCCATCGCTGCGATAGTTTATTTGGGCTTGTCAGCCGTCCTTTGGGGCATGCTGCAGGCGGGCAAGCCCATGGAAAAACCGGAGCGCATTGCGCGCTGGGTTTTGCTGGCCGCTCTCGTGTCTCAAGCCGTGGGGCTTGATGCTCTGGTGCTTGCAGGTGGCAACCTGCATTTGAGCTGGCTTTTGGCTCTATCTGTGGCTATCTGGCTTGGTTTAGTCGTCTTCTGGCTTGAGAGCCTGATCGTCAAGATAGATGGCCTGCTATTGCTTTTACTGCCGGCAGCCGGCACCATCTGCCTGTTGACAGCCTTCTTCCCCGGCTCACACCTGATCACTAGCGCTGCCGAAACAGCGCTTCGCGGTCACCTCCTACTTGCTCTGGGTGCTTACGGCCTGATCACCATCGCTGCCCTGCAGAGCATATTGATGGCAGCGCTTGACCACCATCTGCATCACCCCAGAGGCGTGGTCGATGATGCGAGCGCATTAAAGCGTGCGATTGGTCGCGTGCTCGATGCCCAGCCCCCATTGCTGACCCAGGAGCGATTGCTCTTTCGCATTATCTGGATCGCCTTTGGTGCGCTGACACTGGCCATCATCTCTGGCGGCCTGATTTCTCTGGCCACGACTGGCAAATGGCTGCCGTTTGACCACAAAACCGTCTTCACGGTCTTGTCCTGGCTGACGTTTGGCATGTTGCTGCTTGGACGCCACCTCTGGGGCTGGCGTGGCCGAATCGCGCTGCGCTATACGCTCGTTGGGTTTTTATTTGTGTTGCTGTCATACACTGGTAGCCGGTTCGTGATTGAAGTGCTCTTGAATCGAGGATAACAATGGGCAAAATTCTGTTCTGGACGGTGGTCATCATTGGCGTGTTGTTCATCACCCGACTGATTGCTCATTACGCCGCCAAGCGTCAGACCAAGATTGACAAACCCAAAACGGGAAAGCCCGAGTCTCTAGGCAAGCCCGAGGAAATGGTGCGTTGTGCGAACTGTGGCGTTTACATGCCGAGATCTGATGCGGTCAAACAGAACGAACAATTCTGGTGCAGCACCGAGCATGCGAAAGCTGGCGTCAAAGAACAACGCTGAGCGGTGCCGCTGACCAATGCCCAGCAAGACAACGCCAGAGTGCAACACCCAAAATAATGGCTGGCTAAAGCTGCCTGGAATCAGGCATAGACCATCGGCGAACTTTGATGCCAGACCGGACGGCACCGATGTCAGCCTCTTGGTGATTCACAACATCAGCCTGCCGCCCGGTGAGTTTGGCACCGACTGTCCAGCGAAACTGTTTTTAAATGAACTGGATTTTGATGCACACCCATGGTTTGACCAGATTCGGGGACTGAGAGTGTCGTCGCATTTTTTGATTGAACGCGACGGCACCGTTACACAGTTCGTTTCTTGCAACCACCGGGCCTGGCATGCGGGTGTATCCACGTTCAACCAACGCAGTGTCTGCAATGACTTTTCGATTGGCATAGAGCTAGAGGGCACTGACAACATGCCCTACACCGAGCCTCAGTACGAGGCTCTTGGCAAACTGACGCACGCACTGAAGACAAAATACCCACTGCAGCATGCTAGAGGCCACTGCCACATCGCCCCGGAACGCAAAACCGATCCTGGACCTGCGTTTGATTGGGCCAGATACGCAAAACTGGGCAACTGGCGTATTGACCAGCTGCCCAGCGAAACGAACGATGAATAAACCGAGCCTTAGCCCTTCAGTAGCAGCTCGTTCATGCGCTTGACGAACCCCACGGGGTCGGGCAACTGTGAACCGTCTGCCAACAACGCCTGATCCAGCAACAACGAGGCCCAGTCATGAAATTGATCATCGGACGCTTGCTCGATGCGCTTGATGAGCGAGTGATCCGGGTTAATCTCCAGTATTGGCTTAACCACTGGTGCTTGCTGACCGGCTGACTGCAAGAGGCGCTGCAAATGCGGGCTCATCTCGTTTTCATCGACCACCACGCAAGCCGGTGAATCAACTAGACGCAGCGTGACCCGCACCTCCTTGACTTTATCCTCTAGCGACTTGGTCAAACGCTCAACGAGTGGCTTGAAAGTATCGGCCACTTCAGACTGTTTTTTCTTTTCTTCTTCGTCAGCCAAGGCTTCAAGATCAAGACCGCCCTTAGCCACTGATGCCAATGACTTGCCATCAAACTCGCGCAAGTGCGACAGCATCCACTCATCAACACGATCCCACAACAGCAATACCTCGATGCCTTTCTTGCGGAAGATTTCAAGGTGCGGGCTGCTCTTGGCCGCGTTGTAGCTCTCAGCAGTCACGTAGTAGATCTTGTCTTGGCCTTCTTTCATACGACCAATGTAGTCGGCTAATGAGACATCTTGCGCATCGGTATCATTGAGCGTTGAGGCAAAGCGCAAGAGCTTCGCTATACGTTCCTGATTGGCCATGTCTTCGCCAGTGCCTTCTTTAAGCACCTGACCGAATGTCTTCCAGAATACGGCGTAATCTTCTTTGCGGTTTTCTGCGAGGTCTTCCAATAAGCTCAAAATGCGCTTGGCAGAACCTTCACGGATGGTTTTGACATCACGGCTTTCCTGCAGGATTTCTCGCGAGACGTTCAAAGGCAAATCGGCCGAGTCGATGACGCCCCGCACAAAGCGCAGGTATGACGGCAGCAACTGCTCAGCATCATCCATGATGAAGACACGTTTGACATAGAGCTTTACGCCACGCTTGGCATCTCGGTCCCAAAGATCGAAGGGTGCACGCTTGGGGACAAACAGCAATTGAGTGTATTCACTGCGACCTTCGACCCGGTTGTGTGTCCAAGCCAGTGGGTCTTCAAAGTCGTGGCTGACGTGTTTGTAAAACTCTTTGTATTGATCGTCTGTAATATCTGACTTATTGCGCGTCCAGAGCGCACTGGCCTGATTCACGGCTTCCCATTCACCGGTGCGCTTCATTTCAGAGGCTTTTTCGTCCCACTCTTCTTTCGGCATCTCGACCGGCAGGCTGATATGGTCGGAGTAGCGACGCAGAATTTCACGCAACTTCCAGTTGCTCAACAGCTCATCTTCGTCGGCGCGCAAATGCAGCACGATTTCAGTGCCGCGATCGGCCTTTTCGATGTTGGAAATTGAAAATTCGCCTTGCCCATCTGACACCCACTCGATGCCCTCGTTAGCCTGCAGCCCTGCGCGACGACTGCGCACAGTAACCTTGTCGGCAACAATAAACGATGAATAAAAGCCCACACCAAACTGACCGATCAGCTGCGCATCCTTCTGCTTGTCACCAGTCAACTGCGAAAAGAACTCCCGTGTGCCCGAACGTGCAATTGTTCCAAGGTTGGAAACTGCATCATCGCGCGACATCCCAATGCCGTTGTCTGATACCGTGATGGTTCTAGACTGCTTGTCAAAATCGACCCTTACTCGCAAATTGGGATCCGTTTCGAACAGCTCAGGCTTGTCTAAAGCCTCAAACCGCAACTTGTCACAGGCATCTGACGCATTAGAAACTAGCTCACGCAAGAAGATCTCTTTGTTGCTGTAAAGCGAATGGATCATGAGATGCAGTAGCTGCTTGACCTCCGCCTGAAAACCCATGGTCTCCGAAGTTTGGGGTTTGGTCGCCTCTGTCATGGTGTAACCCGCTCCTATGTCTTTGAAATGTCAATGTTTATAAAAATACGAGGGCAACCGAGTGTATGACCAACAGGACAACCACCGAGTCACAAATGCCCCTCGCGTAACGATCACGATGCTTGCTAAGTAGGGGCAGGCACCCCGATTTCAAGAGGTAAACCGCGGCCGCACTGCACCCGTGGTCAGTTTTCGAGCAGAAAATCCGTCACGATCCTGGCATATTCACGAGGCACCTCAGACAGCGGAATGTGGGCATAAGGCAATCGAGCAACACGGGCGCCGTCGATCGCTGACGCGATGGCCTCACCCATGATGGGTGGCGTTGACTGATCCTGCTCACCGACAATCACCAGACTAGTTGCCTTGATAGAAGCCAGCGCGTCCATCAGCTCCATGTCCCGGATGGCGGCACAACAGGCGATATACCCAACTGGATCCACCCGTAACAGATTCTCTCGAACACTGTAAAAAACCGGTCCGCCCTCAGCGATGAAGGTAGACGTAAAAAACCGCCCCAAGATCGTGTCGACCATCGCGTCAAGCCCCTGCGCCCGGACTTGCTCAATCCGCCCCGCAAAAACCTCGCGCGGGATGGCTGCAGATGTGTTGGACAGCACCAATCGATCCACCCGATCGGGTGCATAAGCACCCAACCACATGGCCTGCATGCCACCAATAGACACCCCGCAAATGTGAGCCCGCTGCCAGCCTGCCGCATCCATGACAGACAAAGCATCGTCCGCCAGATCTGCCATGGAACAGGTATCGGTCAGGTTAGTAGAGCCGCCATGGCCACGCTTGTCCATGCGCAGTACGTGAAACGATTCAAGCAACGCCGACATGACCGGATTCCACAAGCCATGCTCAGTGCCCAGGGAGTTCAATAGCAGCAACTTCGGTTTGGCGGGGTCGCCATCTGTGCGCCAGTAGATCTGACGTCCTTCTTTTTGTAGCAACGGCATTGCATTTTCCTCTCAAAGTCAGACCAGCACGACACGAATTCAATACAAACTTATGGATCGGATGTTACGCAGCTGGCGAGCTCAGAGCTAGCCCACAAACGGCCCAAGGCCACAGACGCACCCCGCTCGCACGTTGCGATCAAATTACACGTATAATCATGGACTTCATGAGATGAGCCTCATCGAAAGTGCCCGGGTGGTGAAATTGGTAGACGCAGGGGACTCAAAATCCCCCGCCGCAAGGCGTGCCGGTTCGATTCCGGCCCCGGGCACCAGAGTCTAGCTAAAAATTGATCTCCAAGTTATTGATTTTTAATGGTTTTTAGCCGATTCTGAGCCGCTCCCTTTGGGGAACGACAAAACGCTTTTCCCCGGTTTTTCCCGGGCTACACCACTATCTTTTCCCCAAGATGTTCCCCATACTTTTCCCCATGACGGAGAAAAGCAATGGCATCTTTTGAGAAACGAGGTAGTTCAATCAGGGCAATCGTCAGTTTTCCCGACGGCAAACGATCGGGGACTTTTGACACCATGCCGAGGCTCGAGCCTGGGCCACCAACCTGGAAAAACAGAAGCAACTTGGCGCAATCAAAAACGCCAAGGTACGCACTGTTCAGGACCTGATTCTAGATTACATGCCCCGGGCCGAGATGACCGACTCGGGCAGATGGAACAAATTGCGCCTGCTGAAGTTCTGCGAGGCGCCGCTGGCTGAGGTCACACTCGACGAAGTGACTCCACATCACATCAATGAGTGGATCACCAACCGGTTGACTGAAGTAAAGCCAGGCACCGTCAACCGTGAACTGAATCTCTGGCGCAGCGTGTTCACCCATGGGGTGCACACCCGTAAATGGCTGGAAAGCAACCCCTGCAGGGACTCAATAAAGCCACCCGCTGGCGCTCGCCGAGACCGAACGTTGCTGACGCCAGCAGAAATAGAGGCCATTGCGGTGGCCACTGGCTATCACGAGCACTCCGACCTATCGACAAAATTGTCCCGCGTAGGTGCCTGCTTCTTCCTGGCCATGGAAACCGCGCTGCGATCCGGTGAAATCCTGCGCATGCGTCCCCAGGACTACAACCGTAACGATCGCACGCTTTATGTGCATGCTTTGGAACGCGGTGGACGCAAAGGTACTAAAAGTGGCACGCTCCAAGGGTCACGCTGGGTACCCTTGACCAATCGTGCCATCGAATTGCTGGATCAATTGGTCGCCACCATGCCCAAAAACCAGCAACCAAAACCAGATTTTTCAATGCCACCCTACATTGTAGGCATGACCGATGGTCAGCGAGACGCTCTATGGCGTAAGGCTCGCGACCGGTCAGGCGTTGAAGACCTGCATTTTCATGATTTAAAACACGAGGCCGCAACCCGGCTCGCCAAATTTATCGATGTGATTGCACTGTCACACGCGATCGGCACCAAAGACCTGAAGTTATTAAGAGACACGTATTACAACAACGATGCCACCCGCATCGCCCACTCCCTGCCAGCATCACTAAACGCCCACCATTCGCGCGACCACGCTAAGCCAATCCGTGTCGACGAGCCTGTCAGAAGTGGTGGCCGTGTTGAAACTGCAAACGCCCGGTCTGGTGCGTCCTGGGGACAGCGGCCAGGCCTTTGACCCTGTCCCTATCCCTGCACCTTAAGGAACTTCAGCATGGACGACCCTCTTTCCGAACTCGTGCGGGTTCGGTTATCACGCAATCAGTATCGCAAGTTATCTGAAGCTGCCGCGATCTCCGGCCAAAATCTGTCAACCTATATTCGGCACAGACTGGCCGCGATAGACACCCTGGCCGAAGAGTTGTCACTGCTGCGTCAGGCTGTCAACCGGTTAAACCAAATTTCTGAGGCTCACGCGGCTTCTATCGAATCAGTTTTGCTTGCCCGTGCACTGGCACGACCTGAGCAAATTGCCATTGCCCATGCCTCGATGAAGCGCCTGGGTATCGCTTCATTTCCCGCCTAGGCTTTCCCTACCTGATCTTTCCCTTGGAGTTTTCTCATGACCCATCGATCCGCCAAGATCGGTGCGGTGGCGCTCGCCTGCGCGTGCGGCACCGCCCTAGCCAATTCCACCGTTGTGCCGTCTAGTCAAACCCTTGAAGGACTGCCCGGTCTGGCCTGCCAGGCAGTGCTTTGCCTATCAAGCAGCCTGCAGCCGTCCGAATGCGCACCGTCGCTGAGTCACTACTTCGGTATCCAGATATTTAACAAGTTCGGCCTGGACTGGGGCGCAACCGTCGCTGCCCGACGGATGTTTCTGGGCATGTGCCCAGCTGCTGATGCGCAAGGCATGCCAGCTCGCATTGACGCGATCGCCAATGGCGCCGGAAAATGCGATCCCGCTAGTCTGAACAGTGCTTTTGCAGACACCGCTTACCGATACCGATCGAGGACAACCGGTTTTGGTGATTCCGGTGAGACCACCACCTACGATGTGCAGCCCATCAGCACCGTCCGTCAAAACACTCTGCCGGGCTACTGTCGTGACCTATAACGACCACGCGTGGACCTACGACCTGAGCGTCAAATACGTAGGCGACCCCCCTTAAAGGTGGTTACTGGGTTAAGGCCAAGGACTTCGATACAGCCCAGTCACGCTGGCAAGCCGAGCACAGCGGCCAATGGGCTAGAGGCTGGTCCTACTCGTGGGACGACCCTAGATACCCGCAGGATACCCACAATGGCAACTGAGAACCTACACCTTGAAACCACACACCCAGGCGAGGCTCAGCCATGATTGGCGAACTGGCTGTTCTGGTTATGACCTGCGCGGCCAATGTTCATCCAACCACCATGGATGCATTGGTCAAACATGAGTCACAACGGCACCCCTATGCCATTGGAGTGAACAGCGGTGATCGTTTAAGCCAACAACCGAGCACCCGCGAAGAAGCCATCGCTTTGGCTAAAACACTGATGTCCAAAGGCATCGACTTTGATGCTGGCCTTGGCCAAATCAACGTTCGCAACTGGGAATGGCTGGAACTGAATGCGGAGACCGTGTTTGATCCGTGTGCCAATCTGAAAGCGGCACAAACGGTTTTAACGGACTGCTACAGCCGTGCCACCCAGCGCATATCGGATGAACAAAAAGCTCTGCAGGCAGCCCTGTCTTGCTACAACACCGGTCATTTCGAGCGAGGATTTCGCAATGGTTACGTCGGCAAGGTGCTGGCTCAGGCGGGCATCAAGATCCCTGCCTTGCAAGCGCCTCAATCTGTGTCAACTGACCAGGAAACACCTGCTCAACCAACGAACACAGACACACCACAAACTCCCGCCTCCAAACCGCAACCAGTCATTCGCGGTGACCGCGACGGTTTTGTGAGTAATCCAGCCATCGACGGGTTTTTACGTCCTGTGGATGCTCAGCAGGCTCAGCGACCAGATCAGCTGGAGCAACCACAAACACTGCCACCAGCCTCACCACCCTGACAGCTGATTTCACAGACTCTTTTTCTTACCGGTTTATTTCCCCTTTCTAGCCGTTCAACACTGCTGCGCCCGGGCTTTGCTCTGGCACATGGAGATTCGTCATGCCTTCAATTCGCAACTATCTTGCCCAACTCAACAATCGACTGATTCAACGCGCTGGTGCCGCCAGCATGCTGATGGTGCTGACCTCACCGGCCATGGCAGCCGGGGGCCTGGCCAAAGCGCAATCCACCCTGCAGATGATCAAAGACAACCTTGAACTGATCCTGCCGATTGCGGCGGTCATCATTGGCCTGATCATCGTTGTGCTCTACATGGCTGAAATCATGCGCAAGGACGACATGGTGCGCTGGCTCATTGGTCTGGTGATCGCCGGGTCCATTGGTGAAATCGTGGTTCTGCTCTGGAAGTAAGCCATGGCAAACGAGCCGCAAACATCTTCGGGCTATCCGGTCTTCAAAGGCTTGGGACGTAAGCCCACGTTTCTTGGCGTGCCCACCACCCTTCTGTTTGGTGCCTTTCTGGCGGTGGCCTTTATCGCCATGCTGGCAGGCCTTGCCTGGTGGGGACTCCTCATTGTCGTGCTTCCTACTATTGCTGTGCTCACTCGCCATGACGACAAAGCGTTTGATGTGCTGTGGCTGGAACTTCAGACTCGCACACGCAACCGCAACAAAACGTTCTGGAATGGCTCGAGCTATGCCCCAAGTGGCTACTCATCACGTCGCCCCTGGATGCAGCTTGAAGATCAGGTCGACCAGCAGGATGACGAGTCAGTAAACCAACACGGAACTACAAACCGATGACTCAAACACCAACTCTCGGGTCAGAGCGGCTTATCGCCCGCTATCTGCCCTACTCGCATCACGTCACCGAGCAAATCGTCGCCTGCGACAACTTGCAATACCTAGCCGTCATTCGTGTGGCGGGCCGTTCACCAGACGCACACAGCACCCAGGAACGTCACGATTGGATCGAGGCCCTGCACAACGTCCTTCGCGGTTTGCCCTTAGGCACCGTGGGTTTGTATTCCCACATTGTCCGCAGACGTGTCACTGAATACCCGCAAAGTCGTTTTGCGCAAGCATTCGCCGAGCAGTTCGATCACGCCTACCGGGCTACCTTCGATGCCAAGGGACTTATGGTCAACGATTTGTATCTGAGCCTGCTGGTGCATCCCGTGGCAGATCCGGTCATGGGCACGTTTGCCAACCTGGAGAAGGCTGACACGAAACGCTTGGCCCAATGGCAGGCGGAATCCATTGATCGGTTACAGAATCTCCTGCGAGCCATGACGGCAGCACTCAGTCGCTACGATCCAACTGTGCTGGGTATCGTGGACCGCAATGGATACGCGTTTAGCGAAATCGCGGAGTTTCTTGGTCTGCTGTGCAATGGTTCGCATCACGCCATGCCCATCACCCGGGACCGCTTGGGAACCAACATTTGCAGGGCACGCCCTGTTTTTTCTCGTTATGGTGAATTGGGTGAGCTGCGCACGGTAACGGGCTCACGCCTTTTTGGAATGATAGAACTGCGTGACTACCCTGAGCAAACTCGACCGGGACACTTGGATGTACTGCTGGATCAACCCTATGAGTTCGTACTGACACAGTCCTGGGGTAGTTTTACCGGCGCTGCTGCCAAAGGTTTGGTGCGCAAACATCGCAAGCTCTTGGCCGACTCAAATGACGCAGCCCATAGCCAACTGACCCAATTGGATCAAGCCATGGATGATCTCACCTCTGGCCGCTTAGGCCTAGGCGATCACCATGCCACCTTGCTTTTGTTTGGCAGTGATACCAATTCGGTGCGCCAAAGCATGGCCAACACCATCAGTGCGTTGGCAGAAGTAGCCCTTGTGGCCAAACCACTGGAACGTGCCTTAGAAGCAGGTTTCTGGGCACAACTGCCGGGCAACTGGGCGTGGCGTCCACGTCCAGTGCCAATCACGTCCTACAACTTGCTGTGTTTATCTAGTCTGCACAATCAAATGACTGGCAAACCGGCAGGCAACCCGTGGGGACCCGCTGTGACCATGCTCAAGACCCGAACCGGTAGTCCGTTTTTCTTTAACTTCCATGCATCCACCGACGATGTGGACGAATTGGGCAAACGTCGGCCGGGCAACACCATGCTGATTGGCATGACAGGGACCGGTAAAACCGTCTTGCAAGGCATGTTGCTAACCCAAGCCCAGAAATTTAACGCCACTTGTGTGGTGTGGGACAAGGATCAGGGCATGCAAGTGCTCATCATGGCCCTGGGTGGTCGGTACTTCAAACTGCGTTTGGGTGAAAGCACTGGTTGGAACCCGTTTCAAATGCCACCCACCAAGGGCAACGTCGCCTTCATGCGACGCTTGGTGGTGTTTTTAGCTGAACGCCGAGGTGAGCCACTGACCACTGCCCAACACGGTGAAGTGACCCGGGCCGTCGAGCAAATGACCACAGGCATTGATTTGCAAAGCCGCGGTCTGTCCATGCTAACAACGCTTTTACCTAACCCCTACTCTGAGGACAGCGCAGGCAGCGTACATGCTCGACTGCTGCCTTGGTGTCATGGTGGTGAATATGGCTGGGTTTTCGACAACCCACAGGATGCCTTGAATCTGGATAGCACGAGTGGCAAAGCCGCGATTCTTGGGTTTGATTTAACTGAACTGTTAGACGATGACGATGCACGTGGCGCTGCCACGCTTTATCTGCGCCATCGCATCAATGCATTACACGATGGACGACGCATCATCAATCTGTTCGATGAATGCCAACATCCACTCAAAGACGCTCACTTCCAGGCGGACATGCAAGACGCCAGCCGCACAATTCGTAAGAAAAACGGCGTTCTGGCATTTGCCACTCAAGAACCGGGTGCCATCCTTACCAATCCGGTGGGGCCATCACTCATCCAGCAGGCTGCGACCTTGATCTTTCTGCCGAACCCTCAAGCCAAGCGCGAGGACTACGTCGAGGGCTTTGGTCTGACGCCTGCCGAGTTTGAACTGATTCGCCAACTCGGTGAGGCTAGCCGCCAGTTCGTGATCAAGCAAGGTGGCAATGTCACTGTCGCTTCACTGGATCTGTCTGGCTGTGAAAACGAACTGCTGGTGTTCTCAGGTAGCACCGACATGGCCGAGGCTGCCGAGCAGGCAGTTGCGAAGGCTGGCTCAGATCCTGCCGACTGGCTGCCCGTCTATCTCAATACGGTCAAGAGCAACCGACGACTGGTGGAACCATCGCTACCGATCCAGCCAGCCGAGCCAGTGCACGCAATGTAACCAACCAAACACGATGAAGGAGTCAGCATGGACGCCAAAGCCATTGCCCGTCAGTGGGCAACAGGGGAAGAGCCCTTACAAGAACCAACCCCAGAAGAGAACACCCACCGCTATCTGATCTCGATCTACAGCGAGGCACGTACAGTGGGTGACGATATTGTCAATGACATTGCCAACGAAATCGTCCACACCCAAGTCGAGATCGATCGGGAACTGGTGGATGCTGACACCCTGCAGCGTTATGGCCAGGACTATGGCATCAGTGAAGCTTCAAGCAGCCATCTAAGCGCGAATCAACAGTCACTGTGGTTCTACTCAGTCACACCCAGAGAGGACCGAGCCTATTTCGAG
>JAJOJF010000001.1 GCA_021208885.1 Burkholderiaceae bacterium | reverse complement strand
ATCAACGATCTGCCCTCTTGTCGTCACTTTGTGAGACTGGGCATGCCTAAACATACGCTTTGTGCGCAGGTGCTTCTTGAGCTCCTCGCGAAACAGGCCTCTTGTCTGTATGAACAAAGACTTGTAGATGGTTTCATGCGACACACACATTTGTTTTCCATCACACGAGGATTTCTTGAGCCATCCAGATATCTGTTCTGGAGACCAGTCTGCCTCAAGCAAACGACAGACAGATTCTCTTAAATTTACATTTTCCGCTAACAACAAAGGCTTAGGACGCTTACATCGCTTGAGGAATGCCTTTTCAGCACTGCAAGCTCGATATCTGCCCAATCCACCGTTTCGAGAAATTTCACGCGAAACTGTCGAAACTGAACGCCCTAAATCTCGAGCGATCCAACGCAAACTTTTCCCTTCTGCAATTCCCCTGGATATCGTCTCGCGCTCTTCAAATGACAAACTTCCTGGGCGCCGAGCTTTAACAGAAGGTTCTATACCACCATGGTAAAGCAAATATGAGTAAACCGTGGCAGGAGGCTTGTCGATGTCAGCTGCAATAAGGCTCATTGAAATCCCCCGATGCCACAACTCCCAGATTCTGGCTTTTCTCTCCAACGTCATGGGACCGTATTTCTTTGTCATTGCACACCCTTGATTCAATTCAGTCAAATTTCAAGCGTTGCACTGACCCCTTGAATGCGTCCCCTTTATCCTAAGGGAGGATTACCATAACACCTGGCATTGTAATTTCGACCACTTGTTTTAGTGTACCAACCGAATTGGCCACAACTAAGTTAGGGCAAATCCTTTTCGGCCAGCTCCTGATTATCTTGAAACCGTGGCACCAATGTCGGTCAAGGGAGACCGCATGGTTAAGCTGTTTGTTTACAACAACATTCTTTGCAGCAGAAGATCAAATTTCCACTATTTTGTGACCCTAGTTGACAAGGCGGGTTCTTGTCACACTGCGTTACCAAACTAGTCTGACAAAGCCGGGTTCGCACCTCAGAATAAAGACAGTTCAATAAGTTGCCCCTTTTGGGCAACGGAGCCTGTCGATGAAATCTCTTTTGCAATCTCTGCCTATTAAAGGCCGCACACTGGCGTTGTTATCTGTGCTCGTGCCACTGATTGTTGTCTTTGTCTATGTTGGTCTGCGTTCAGGCCCGCTTGCGCCTGTGACTGTCACCGTGGCATCCGTTCAATCAAAATCTCTCGAGCCATCGCTCTTTGGCATTGGCACGGTTCAAGCCCGGTTTCGACATGCGATAGGCCCAACCTACGCCGGACGTCTAGAAACTATTACCGTCGATGTAGGCGACTCGGTTAAGGCTGGCCAACTGCTCGGTGAAATGGATGCCATCGACTTGGATGATCGGCTTGCCGCACAAGATGCTGCCATTGCCCGTGCTTCTGCCAGCTTGGCGGAAACACAAGCAAGGCTTGAGTTCGCGCAGACTCAGGCCAAACGCTATGAAGATCTGTTTGCGGCGCGTTCCACCAGTCAAGAGGTTCTAGCCACCAAGCAACAAGAGTTGCGCCTGACACAAGCCGTACTCGATATCGCCACACGCGAACTAGCACGGGTCACGGCCGAACGCGCTGGCCTGCAAGCCCAACGTGACAATCTAAAGCTCACCGCACCCATCGATGGTTTGGTCGTCAAACGCGATGTCGAGCCTGGTACCACCGTGGTGGCTGGCCAGACCGTCATTGAAATCATGGATCCCGACAGCCTTTGGATCAACACCCGGTTTGACCAGATCAATGCCACTGGCTTGACCCAAGGCCAACCCGCTGAGATCGTCTTGCGATCGCGCCGTGGGCAACCGCTAGAGGGCATCGTCACCCGGGTCGAGCCTTTGGCTGATGCGGTGACCGAGGAAATGCTGGCCAAAGTGTCATTTACCCAAACACCACAACAGTTGCCACCAATCGGCGAGCTCGCCGAGGTGACCATCAAACTAAGCGGGCAACCTCAAACCATCGCCATTCCTAATGCAGCACTTCGTCGAAACGGCAGCCAACCGATTGTCTGGAAAGTTGTAGCTGGCAACCTGCAAAGCACGCCAGTCACGCTTGGCATGAGCGACCTTGACGGTAACGTACAGGTGCTTGACGGGCTAGCCGAAGGCGATGAGATCGTGGTCTACAGCGATGCTGAACTGAAAGCCGACAGTCCGATCCGGGTGGTGGCAGACATTGCAGGAGCCCAACAGTGATCAGCCTAGCTGGCCGTGACATCCTGCACTCGTGGGGTAAGTTTGTCTTCACCGGCGTGGGCCTTGGATTGCTGATCGGTGTCACGCTCGTCATGGCAGGCGTTTATCGCGGCATGGTGGCGGACGGCAAAGCACTGCTAGACAACACCGGTGCAGACATGTGGGTGGTACAGCAAGACACACTAGGGCCTTATGCCGAATCGTCGTCCATTAACGACGACCTTTATCGCGGCATTGCGAGCATGCCTGGTGTTGAGCAGGCCGCCAACATTACCTACCTCACCATGCAGGTTCGCAAGGGCGAAGCCGATGTACGTGCAATGGCTGTGGGCATTGCCGCCGGCGAGCCGGGTGCCACGCCCGGATGGCCACCGTATCTCGTGGCTGGCCGACACATTACCCGCGGTCACTACGAGGCAGTCGCCGATATTGCCACGGGGTTTCAGATTGGTGATGTGATCAAGATTCGCCGCAACCAATACACAGTGGTGGGCCTTACCCGCCGGATGGTGTCTTCGAGTGGCGATCCGATGGTGTTCATCGCACTCAAAGACGCCCAGGAAGCTCAGTTCTTAAAAGACAACGATGCCATTTGGGCCAGCCGGCGCCGCACCGAATCAAACCCGGCTTTCAACCGCCCTGGCGTGCCCGGGCTACTTGATGCCGTGATCGATTCGCAAAGCACCAATGCATTTGTCAATGCGGTGCTGGTCAGGCTCGCACCGGGTTACTCCCCGGAAGATGTCGCGCGAGACATTGAGCGCTCCAAACGACTGACGGTCTACACACGGGCCGACATGGAGGAGATACTGATTGGCAAGTTAATTGCCACTTCTTCCAAGCAGATTGGCATGTTTCTCGTGATTTTGGCGATCGTCAGCGCAGCGATTGTTGCCTTCATCATTTATTCGCTCACCATGGACAAGATCCGTGAAATCGCAGTACTCAAACTCATCGGTACCCGAAACACCACCATCGCCAGCATGATCATGCAACAGGCAGTGGCATTGGGCGTGATCGGATTTGTGGTGGGCCGCATAACCGCTTCATTTGCCGCGCCCTTGTTTCCCAAATATGTGCTGCTCATGCCCATGGATGCCGTCATTGGCTTTGTGGCAGTCATGGTCATTTGTGTATTGGCCAGTCTGGTGGCAATTCGAATGGCACTAAAGGTCGATCCGGCCGAAGCGATTGGAGGCTGACATGGCAGGCAACGGCATACTGATTGAAGGACTCACCAAGCGGTACGGCCACGGTGACACAGCCGTCGATGCACTGAAGGGCGTGAACATGTCTGTGGCGCCTGGCGAAGTGGTTGGCCTGATCGGCCCATCAGGATCAGGCAAAAGCACCTTGTTAAAGTGCTTAGGCGCTGTGATTGACCCCACCGCGGGCCGCATGACGCTGGACGATGAAGTGATATTTGACGGTAAGTGGAAGGTACGGGATTTGCGGGCACTACGGCGTGACAAGATCGGGTTCGTGTTTCAGGCACCTTATCTGATCCCGTTTCTGGACGTCATCGACAACGTCGCGCTGTTGCCCATGTTGGCTGGCGTGCCGAACAACCAGGCCCGCCAGCAAGCGCTCGATCTTTTGACGGCACTTGATGTGCAACATCGTGCCAAAGCGATGCCTTCGCAACTATCGGGTGGTGAGCAGCAACGCGTGGCGATTGCCCGTGGCCTGGTTAATCGACCGCCTGTGATTCTGGCTGATGAACCCACCGCACCACTCGATTCCGAACGGGCGATGGCCGTCATCCGAATCTTAAATGACATGGCCGCAAAGTTTGAAACTGCCATCATCGTGGTCACCCATGACGAAAAAATCATCCCGACGTTCAAACGGATTTACCACATCCGTGACGGCATCACGCACGAAGAGGCCGGCCAAGGCCTTGGATTCCACTGAAATCACTGATGCCCAACGTCACCACCGACCCGATTTGAGAATGACATGAAGACCACACAGCTAACAACACCCACCCACGAGCAACGGACCCTGGATCCCTCACACCATCTGTACCGTCTGCAAAAACTAGTCGCAAGCCTCGCGCTCGTTGGATTGGCAGGCTGTGCGGTTGGCCCCGACTTTGTGAGCCCGAGCGCACCATCGGTCGAGCAATACACGGCCACCCCGATTGTCCAACAGACGGTATCTGCCCCTGGCAATCTGGGACAGGCCCAAACAATCGTGTCTGGAGCAGTGGTCAGTGCGCAGTGGTGGCGGTCATTTAATTCAGACGAATTAAATGCCTTGATTGAACAGGCCTATCAGACAAGCCCCACCTTGGCGAGCGCACAAGCCAAACTGCGTGAGGCACAAGAGTTGCTCGCAGCCTATGCAGGCTCAACCCAATTGCCGCAAGTTGTAGGCAGTGCCGGGGCACAGCGCCAGCAAACTAGCCCAAGCAGCCAAGGGCTCACGGGTGACAATCGTCAGTTCAGCCTATACAACGCAAGCGGAGGCGTGTTCTACAACCTCGATGTCGCTGGCGGGATTGCTCGCCAAGTCGAAGCGCTTTCAGCACGGGTGGACTTGCGTGAGTATGAACTACAGGCAGCCGAACTGACGCTGGCAGGCAACATCACCAATACAGCGATCACGCGCGCCAAACTGGCATCCCAATATGAGGCCACCGCACAAATTCTCAAAGCGCAAGACGAGCAACTGCGCTTGGCAAACCTACGTGTCAGGCTTGGTCACGCTTCGCCCGATGAGGCTTTAAGCCTGATCGCGCAGGCTGAACAAACCCGATCGCAGTTGCCTGCCTTACAAAAACAGATTCAGCAAGCTGATCACCTGCTTTCTGTGCTCGCCGGGCAGCCACCCGGCACCCATGGCATACCGGATTTCACGTTGTCGGACTTCACGCTGCCAAGCGAACTGCCGTTGGTGGTCCCCTCCGAACTCGTGCGCCAACGCCCCGACATTGCTGCCTCTGAAGCACTCATGAAAGCCACGAATGCCGAGTATGGGGTTGCCCTATCACGGATGTACCCGCAACTGACCATCAGCGCCAGCACCGGCACCCAGGCACTGACCACAGGCGCCTTGTTTGGTCCTGGCTCAGCGATATGGGCCTTGCTTGGCCAATTGACGCAGCCCCTCTTTAACGCAGGCCTGCCTGCTGAAAGCCGCGCTGCACTGGCAGCCTTCGATGCGTCAGCAGCCAACTATCAGACTGTCGTGCTGCAAGGCTTACGCGAGGTCGCAGATAGTCTGCGCGCCATTGAAAACGACGCCCAAGCCCTCGCCTCAATTGCGGCGGCTGACGCAGCCGCTCGGGAATCAGTGCGCTCAACCGAGCGTCGGTTCGATTTGGGGGCTGCTAGCAATCTGGAGCTCTTAGTCATTCAACAGCAAGCTGAACAAATCCGGATTCAACGGGTTGCCGCGCAGGCACAGCGTCTAAGCGACAGCGTTGCGCTCTATCTAGCCATGGGTGGTGGGGCCTTGTCGGCGGCAAATCCAGCCCCGATTGATTCAGTGGCCGCACGATAAACCTGCGCGATAAACCTGATTGTTAACTCAACTGATTGGCAATACCATCTCAGCACGTAATCCGCCTTGAGGGCGGTTCGTGAGGTGGACTTTGCCGCCATGGCTGTGGGCCACCAAGCGCACAATTGCCAATCCGAGTCCGGTGCCGCCAGTGTCACGACAGCGCGAACTCTCCCCCCGGAAAAAAGGCTCGAATACCGCATCTAGTTGCTCGGCTGGCAAGCCAGACCCATCATCATCCACGGTAATAACAACAGCACCTTGGTCTAGCCGCAACTCTAAGCGGGCACGCTCGCCGTATTTGATGGCGTTGTCCACGAGGTTGCGCAAGGCACGCTGCAAAGCAATCGGCTTACCATTAAAGCGCAAACTATCGGGAGCGCTGACTTCTACCTCACCAGCACGCCCAAAGTCATCCGCCACGCTTTCCACCAAGGCCACCAGATCAATCGGTTGGGCTGGCTCGTCAACTGATCGGCCCCGCAAAAAGTCCAAGGCGTCGTCAATTAGCTGCTGCAGCTCGTTGACATCATTGCCAATCTCTTGGCGCAATCTCGTGTCTGTGAGCATTTCCGCGCGCAGTCGCAGACGGGTCACTGGGGTCTTCAGGTCGTGCGACACGGCCGCCAAAAACCGCTCTCGTTCTTCAATGCCTTCACGAATGCGCTTTTGCATGGCATTAAAGGCGCGTGCTGCCTCTTGCACCTCACTTGGCCCATCCTCTGGCAAGGGTGGATGTTTTAAGTCTTGCGCTACATTGTGCGCAGCCTGAGCCAAGCGGGTCAACGGCCGAACCGTGCTACGGGCTACGATGATCACAAGCAGCACAATCACCAGCAGCATGAAACTCAAACCTATGATTGCATGCCAGGGTTGGCCAAACACCTCAGGTGGCGGGGCGCCGTTGATGCGCAACCACTGCCCATTGGAGAGTTCCAGGGCTACTTCAAACTTAAAGTGTCCAACTTCGGGCGCTTGGATCATCTGCCAGCGCACGCCAGGCCCCAACACGCTTGCTAAGCGTTGTTCAAACCCAAGGCCAGTAGTAGACGTCTGCACGGCCTGGGCATCTCGCTTGTCGGGCGCATTAGCGTCCAGTGCCAGTTGCATGCGCGGCATCGATAGCGAGGCAACCAGGCTGGCACGGGCCGATTCGGGCTGACTGTTGATGGTGCGATACACCGCGGCAATCTGCTGCGTGAATTCGCCTGAGATTGTGCTACTCAAAAGCCGAAAACGCTCAGACAGATGGATCGATGCCCCAATGACTTGCGCACCAATTAAGCCCACGGTCAGCAACAAGACGATGCGCCCAAACAAGGTGCGCGGCAAAACACGTACATACCAGGCTGCTGTGACCGGCCTTTGTGAATCGTTCATGATGATTCAACCCGGGTGGCGAGCACATAGCCTGCGCCACGCACGGTTTTAATGAGCGTCGGTTCCTTGCCGTCATCGTTCAGACGCTTACGCAGCCGACCGATCAAGACATCAATGCTGCGGTCAAACGGTATGGTCTCTCGGCCAGATACAAGTTCTAATAACTGGTCACGTGATAGCACTACTTGTGGATGCTCCAGAAATATCGACAGCAGACGAAACTCAGCACCAGACAGTGGCACCACCAGGCCATCGGCCGCGGTGATGTTGCGCGTCGCCACATCAAGCGACCACTGACCAAACCGATAGCTGCTCACGTCAGCAGCCACTTGCTGGTGTGGCAACGATTTGGCTCGCCGCAAAATGCTTTTAACCCTTGCCAACAATTCGCGCGGGTTAAAGGGTTTGGCTAGGTAGTCGTCAGCGCCCATTTCAAGGCCGACAATTCGGTCGATTTGAGAGCCGCGCGCGGTCAACATCAAGACCGGAATATTGGACTGTGCCCGCAGGCTGCGACACAACGACAATCCGTCTTCACCTGGCAACATGAGGTCCAACACGACAAGATCGATCCGGTGCTCGTCGAGCGCCCGGCGCATAGATCGCCCATCACCCACGCCAGTGACCCGATAACCGGATTGCGTCAGGTACTCATCGAGCAACCGACGGATTTCCCGGTCATCGTCAACCACTAGCAAGTGTTCCTGTGTCTCACTCATGTCGATTTGCGCAAGTCCAAAGCATCAGTGTATTACCGCTTGATTGTGCTGATTCGCCCGCGACCAACGCTCATACGAGCCAACAAACCATCTTTAGCAATGAACTGGTGATAGAGCGCGCCAGCCACATGCAAGGCAATCAAGGCCATGACGACTTTAGAAGTGATGCCGTGGACTTTGCGTGGCAAATAATCCATATAGTCGGCTGGTAACGTGCCGGTGCCAAATACAGCATCAAAGGTGCCGCTTTGAATGGCCAAGACTGTGCCGCTGGCAACTAGCACGAGCAACCCGATGTTCAGTGACACCTGCACAACACGGGCAAGCTGGTAACCTGGCATAGGGGGTGGTGCCGCCTTGCTTTTACGCATCCAGATCCGAGCCAGAACCAACAACCCAACCACACCACCGACCAGCATATGAATGCGCAGATTGCCGATTTTTTCTACGGTATTGGGCATCTCTGACAGAATGAATGTGCCCGTGATCAGTAAAAAGAAAATCGCCAGGGTGGCGACCCAGTGAACCAGAATCTGGCTAGTGGCGTAGCGAAATGTCGTCATGATGTACCTTCGGTCTGATTAAAGTAACCATTTCATTCTGAACCGCTTTATGGCGATCGAGACGCTGACTCGGTAACACACTGTGACAATCTGTCTGTCTGTTCCTTTGGCTCACCAATTGCCTTAGGACTGACGTGTACTTGCAACACAAAGCAATGGTTATCGGCTGGGGACAGCCGATTGTCTCTATGCAGTTATGCGCGACCCCAATGTTGAAAGGTATCGATGTCAATTGCTCGCTTTCGTCAGTTAGGCGGTTCGCTCATGATGATCATCCCGCTGTCGTATGCAGATGAGAACGCTTCGGCACTCGGCCCGTGTGTACGCCCGTTTTTGACATGGTGTTGATTTTGCCGTCACATCAGGGTCTGTTGACGTGGTCGGCCAGCGTGTTCGGGTGTGCGTGCGGGGTGTTGGTGCGCCAATTTTCGTCCGGCTTTACCGTCTAACAATTCTCAGCTTGCATTGCTGTGATTAATCTAGAGTGTGTGAGCGCGCGAGCTGACTGCGTTTTAGACACCACCAGTCAGCATTAAAAAATACTGTTGAGATCGCGAGTTGAATGAATGACCCTGATGACATCGACACCATCAGATAGTGGCATGTAAAAAATTACATAACGACCAAACGGGTGGCTACGCATGCCAGGGAACAGCTCCTCACGGGCGCGTCCCATCAATGGTTGTGTTGCCAATAGGCGCAGTTTTGCATCAAGGCTGTCAACCCATGAATCGGCTTGCAGAACGCTGTCTTCTGCGATGAAGTCCCAAATATCCGATATGTCACTGCCAGCAAGCGGACGATAAACAACACGCGTCAAGTTACGCCTCGCTTTGACGTCTTTTGTGCCCAGCGCGCTTAACCTGAGCGGGGTCCCATGTGGTTGCAGCACCACTGTCGAGCCCTGCACGAATATCTTGCCGTAACTGATCTAGTTTGGTTGCCCGCAGCTGGTCTTGCTCGTCCATAAGACGCAGCGCTTCACGTAGCACTTCGCTGGCGGACGTGTATAGACCGGACTCGACTTTTTGTCTCACCATACTCTCAAGATAAGGGGTCAAATTGATATTCATTCCCATGTCGAGAATCCCTGTGAAAACCGTTTGATCAGATAGGCGTATTGTATCCATAATTGTCAATCTTTGACATTTTTGAGTTTTTTTTGATAACCAGTGACAATTGGGTTGACCGGGCGTACGCATGCCCCGCGCATAAGAGAAGACAGGGCGATTTCATCGCAGCAGTACAAATTCCAGCTGGGAAGCCAACAAAGACAACTACATCGGTGCAATTCGCCCAGGCATGGCAATCAATTATGAACCGATGAAACGCTGTGATATGCGTCAGAGTTCGACGCAAGCTAGACAGCCAACTTGATATTGGTAAAACGACGCTTGGCTGGTTCTTTTAATTTTTGCTTGAGCGATTGAACGTTTTGTCCTGTTTCAAGAGCAGTGGCCCTAGCGACGACACGTCTCACGGCGTGCATTTGGATTTAGAAACTTTGAAAATTACCGCTTGAGGGTCTTGGCTTTGTGCGGTTGGAACGGCTTGATTAACCGTGTTTAGTGAATGCCCATCCCCCCATAATGGGGTAGAGCCCGATTTGCGAACATCGTGTCATCAGGACCCCGGGATAGTTACGATGAGCACAAGCTAAAAATCCCAGCCAACTTTCGCTGACTGGGATTTTTATTTACTGGTGGGTCGGCCGGGACTCGAACCCGGGACCAACGGATTAAAAGTCCGCTGCTCTACCAACTGAGCTACCGACCCCGAAGCCCGCTATTATGTACTGATACCCCTTAACTGTCAAATTAGTGGAGCCTCTTGAGGCTGGTTACCTGCCCTGATTCACCGAATCCCGCATGATCTTTCGGTTGGAAAATCATCTGGAACCAATCCTCGTGAACTGATCCTTGACGGACGGCTGAAGCGCGGGTGCTTACTATTGACCAACGGGGTTGCAGAGCAGCTGCACTGTGTTTCGGAGGCCAGAGACAATGGCTCCAAATAACTAGTACTGGTGTAAGCAACGTCAAGCAATCACAATAACTGCATAGCAGCGTCTGTCGGTTGCGCCTGGGGCATCAAATCAGCAAAACAGACTCGACCAACTGGTAACCGTCGTTTCGAATGGCCTTAATCGCAGGTGCGGAGCATCCGGCTTGAAGCAGCTTCTTGCGCAGCCGGGTAATGTGCACCTCAAGGCTCGCCTTACCACGAGAGTCAATCTCCTGATGCAATAACTCCATCAAGCGGAAGTACTCGAGCCGTAAGTTGGGCGCAGTACAAAGCGCTTGCAAAATCAGCGTTTCCGAAGATCCGAGCGACACCCTTTCCTTGCCGATGAGCTCACGGGCTTGAAGGTTGAATTGAATTCGAGCGGTACTGTTTTGCATCACACCAGAGCGGCGTTTCCAGTTGTTGATTGCTGCAAGCAACTCATCGCCAGACGATGGCTTTGTAATGTAGACGTCTGCTCCACTCTGGTAACCAGCCAACCTGTCGGCAGAGGATGTTCGAGCTGTCATCATAATGATGTAAATCTGGGGAGTAGCTGCACGCAAGCGCCGGGCGATCACAAGCCCATCTTCATCGGGCAAGTTCAGGTCCAAGACCACCACATCGAAACGTTCAGTGCCAATGATGTCATGGAGTCCGTGTGCATCGGGTACACCACTAACCCGGTAGCCATGTTGCTGTAGATGCAACATCAATATGCTTCTCAGCCTGTCGTGATCCTCGGCGATCAATATATTCAGTCCAGCATCCATGCTGCAATCCCTGCTCAGTTGCGGGCCGACCAAGATCCGATCAGCTACCGTATTCAAGTTCGCTTCTGCGA
Source organism: Burkholderiaceae bacterium (assembly GCA_021208885.1). Classification (GTDB taxonomy): domain Bacteria; phylum Pseudomonadota; class Gammaproteobacteria; order Burkholderiales; family Burkholderiaceae_B; genus Algicoccus. The sequence goes on along the minus strand of JAJOJF010000001.1, from coordinate 3,498 downwards.
GCGATGTTAGATCAGGTGAGCCAAGAAGGGACAAAAATGAAAGGAATTGCAAGAAATTTGTTGGCTCGGGCTGCCAAAGACTATAGTTACACTAACTGCAATCCGGCTATATTTAGTTGAGCCAAATTTAAAAGCTTCTTCATGGTTACTTTTTCCGATTTAGTTCACAAAAGCAAGCAGTTACTACTGGCCTTTTCTGGTTTAGCGATTCTGTCGGGATGCGCAATGACTGGCTCGACATCGTTTCAGTCGATGTCATCGGCCTATCGTGAAGTTCTGGAGGGGTACGCAAACGACAATATCCTGATCAATATTGTCAGAGCCTCGGAGCAGCTACCTATGACGTTTCTGGATATGCCGTCAGTGATCGGCACAGGCTCAATCGGCGCGAATGCAAGTGTTAACGCTATCATCCAGAGCGCTAATCCGTCCTCGTTTGCCGGCTTCTTTTCTGCCACTGATCTATCAAACGTAAACCCCTCCGTTGGGTTAGCAGTCAACAACAGCTTTAATTTCACCCAGTCATCGCTAGACAACGCCTCGTTTATGACAGAGTTCCTGTCTGACCTGACGCCAGAAGATATCAATAGCCTCACAAACAACAACGCTGGTCCCAAGTCGATTCTTTATTCGCTCGTTATTGAGAACATCGAAATACGGGACTCAACTGGCAAGACAATCCGCCAGTGGGAAAATGACCCTGCTTCACCGGACTACAAAGAATTCCAGCAGATGCTCTACCGCTTGATTGACAGCGGACTGAGGACCGAACTTGTCAACCAGAAAGAGATTTTGTCCGGACCAATGACCTTGGCAGAGGTAAACCGCAACTTGATGGCAATCATGCCAGCGTTTTCTCAACCAAATGTCGCTTTGATTCCCACAGACAATAAAAAGGGTGCTCAAAAATACGAGCTGGTTCGAATGACACCAGTGACCCGCATGTGCCTCATGAAAACTCAGCGCGAAGAAAAGACCCTGGCGCAGTTTTCAGACGCTGCGTTTTGTAATCCGCACTATGCCAATTCGGATATTCCACATAACATGATCGGTGACCTGTCGGCGCCTGGCATTACGCAGGATGGCAAACATGTGCTGGCAATTAAGCTCAGGTCACCACGTAACGTATTCTCGTTTTTGGGTACGATCGTTTTTCTGCAGTTAAAGCCAGACCCTGTCATCATCACGATCAAAGACTCTGATCAGTTTGCAAAAAGGCCTGAACTAATAACAAACATTGACGACGACACAACCTCGATACCTCTGTTCAAAGTGGTAAAAAATGATTATGCGGTGGATGCGATCGCCTCCATCAATTACAGAGGCAACACGTATTCAATACCGGGCGCCAAAACCAGCACATCGCGAGAGGTGCTGGTCCTTTTGTCAGAGATTTTGACACTCAGCAAAGTGCCAGGGGCAATCCCACCCTCGCCTGCCGTTCTGATCAACTAACCTGAATAGCCCGGAGCCAAGCTTTGATGCAAAACTGGCTCAAACTGATCCATCGCGCTGCGGGTCACAGCCAGCAGCAGTGGTTTTGGTTTCCCTACGCAGGCGGTGGTCCGGCTGTCTTCAACCCGCTAAAACCCTACATCCCTTCCTCTGTGGACGTCTACTCTGCGCACTTGCCAGGGCGGGAGGGACGCTTTAATGAACCGCCATTGAGCGACCTGAGCTTGATCGTGAATAACTGCACCCACGCAATCAGCGCTATCGCCAACCGGCAGATTGTAATTTTTGGCCATAGCCTCGGGGCGTTGATTGGATACCTTGTGGCCGCACGCCTTGAATCTTCAGGAATAACGGTGAGCCGGCTTATCGTCTCAGGCCGACACGGACCTAGCGTAGCCGCAAAGACAGAGGGGATAAGCCATTTGCCTGACGACGAATTTCTTAGAGCCATGGCAGCCTATGGAGGAATGTCCGAGGAAATTCTTCAATGCCCTGAAATTCTTGAAATGATGCTGCCAATGCTAAAGGCAGACTTTGGCCTTTCAGAGCATTACGTAACCAAACAGCAGCATCCAAAAGTCAGATCAGAAATGATCGTTGCCGGCGCCGTTGATGACGATCTGGTTGATTTCAGCAAACTCGAGCGCTGGAAAAATTTCACCACAGGCCCCTTCAGGATAGTTGATTTTCGTGGTGGCCATTTTTACCTCGCGAGCCAAGCCGAAGCACTTGTGTCACTGATGCATCTTCATCAACCGAGATAGCCTTAGGGCATCCCTGACGACGATATGCCTCAGGCTTTTGAAATGACTTTCCCTTTGCTGGGAGTTTCGGAAGGAACATTCGGAGAAAGCAGCGTCAATGCAATGAAGCACACAATTGGCGTTAGAAATATCGATGCGCACAATGTACCAAGGAACCCAAGCTTAGACTTTCTTCCATAAATAGCGACCAACAAACAGAGCGCAAAATAAATCGCGACGGGGTAAATCATGAAGACGAACTCCTTTTGAACCAAGCGATTGGCAAGGACTAGTTGATCGGGGTCTTGATTTGTATGTAGATGTTGCCGAACTCATCGGCCATTTTGGCTGGGGGATCATGGTCGAAGTCTCGCTGCACAATGGTTAGTATCCTCGTCAAGGTTTGAGCCTCGTAGCGCCAACCTGCAGGCAAATTCAACACCGAAGCAAGATTAGCGACGTAATCGTCTAACTCTTGTTGAGACATCATCTTGTCATCAATGGCGGCGTGGGTCATTACGAACACGGTCCCGTCATCGGTCACGATCTTGTAAACAACGGAACCTGCGTACCAGGAAAAATAACTGTTGCCGTTCATGTAAATCGGTGTGTAAGTCACGTTGTCTGAAATCCAACGCTTCCAGCTCGCAAAATGTAGAAAAACATCCTCAACACTGATGGTGGCACCAGCAACTGGCGCAAACTCAAGAGCACCCACCGGGATTGTTCGCGCCTCCAACGGGCTCGTATTGGAATCCATGAGTTGCACATGTGGTCCAGCTTCGAACACATAATCGTGAGGCACATCAGCAACGATTTGCGCCGCGATGCTCGCAGCAGTCAGTCGACGAAACGCCTCCGGGTCGCACGGTTGCGATTTGTATGTAGACAGGCCGACGATTCTGACTGACAGAAATTGTCGGCTGTATGTGTATATGAGGCATGTCAAGGCGTATTTATCGTTGTAAGTGATGCGATCTGATCCCGCGGACATCATCCGCTGGTAGATTTGTCGTTCAAAGGATACCGAGACTTGATTAGCAGATGCTGGCGCTGCCGAGGCTGGCTGCGAAACCGAGAATTCCGATTTACCCACTTGAGTCGTCTGAGCAAGAGCCGGCGACTCCACAAGCATCTGGCTAACTGATAAGAGCGCCGCTAAAGCATATGTATAAAACTTTCTCATCATTGACCGCTCTTTTCTTGCTTGGAGGACACAGAAGGCACTGAAGGCACATCACCGCCCAAGATCAATGGAAGCCCCGATGGGGAAGACCCGAAGATGATGATTTTTGAGTTG
>JAJOJF010000038.1 GCA_021208885.1 Burkholderiaceae bacterium | reverse complement strand
CATTAAGCCTGGGGATAATCGTACCGGCGTTAGAAACTTCACCAGTGACGGTGCCCGTGCCACCGAAGGTGGTGCCAGATTGAACGTCAACGCCTGAGGCCAAGGTAGCGAAGAGGGCGAGTGTGCCTTGCTCGATGACGGTGCCTGCCGTATAGGTGTTGGTCTGGTTTAGCGTTAACCTGCCCGTACCAGTCTTGATCAGCTGACCACCGGTGTTGTTGATAACAGCACCATTAAGCGTCATGTTAAAGCCCTGGGTGTCAAACGTCACCGGACCCAACAAATCCACCACGTTGGCTAGTGTCAGGTTGGTGTTTGCCTTGATCGTGGTGTCAGCGGCCATGATGACATCGGCGGTGCTGGCGGCTGCATCGGCATCGAGTGCCAGCACGCCTTCGTTCACTTCAGTGCCACCCAAGTACCGGTTGCTGCCAGCAAGCTCGAGCGTGCCCGCACCTTGCTTGATCAGTTTGCCTGAGCCTGAGAGCTCACCACTTAAAAGCACCTGCTCGCCCGCCGTGTCCACGATCAGGTCCGTGCTTAGCGCAATCGCGTTAGATAGCGTCAGCTCAGACTTGCCTGCCGCCAAGGTCACACCCTGGCCAGCCGCTGTCAGCTCACCCGTGCCCAAGGCCTCGTCTGAAGCTGCCACTATCGTGCCTTCAAAGAGTTTGGTGCCACCTGTATATTCATTGCCGTCACTCGATAGCACTAGTGTGCCCGAGCCTGTTTTAACGATTGAGTCGCCAGTAATGGGTTCTGAGAGTTCAACACGGTTAGCTTGTGTAGCAATCACACTGCTACCCAGCACATCGATAGCATTGGCAAGTGTTAGGTTGGTATTTGCTTGCAGGGTTGTTTGATCACCAAGCGAGATTGCACCAGTGCCAGCTGCGCTCGAGGCTGCCAGTGCCAGGGTTCCGCTGGTAACAGCGGTGCCACCATCGTAGGTGTTGTTGTTGGTGAGAGTGAGCACTCCCTCGCCGTCTTTTGCTAACGCGCCACCCGTGATTTGCCCAGCCACTGTCACGCTTTTCGATTGTGTATCGATACGGCCGGCATCGATTAACACGATTGCACTGTTCAGGCTCAGGTCAACATCGGCACGCAAGGTGGCGTCGCTCTCAAATGTAATCTTGCCGGTGCCTAGGGCCCTGGCATTCGCAGCTGCCAGCACACCACCGCCAATAAAAGTGCCTCCGGTGTGCGTGTTGGTACCTGAGAGAATCAATGTGCCAGCGCCAGTTTTACTGAATTGCCCGTCATCGCCATTAATGACGCCACCGTAGCTGTTGTCTGCGCTGTTGTTGATAGTTAGCCTGCGGTTGCCTAGTTCAATGGTTCCGCCCGAGCCCGATAGGGCAGAAAACGCTTGGTCTTTGTCAGGGTTTAGCCCAAACACCCCGGATTCGTACATCGCTAGCGAACCGGCTGAGGCGAGTTCGCCATTGCCTCTAAGTTGCAAGCGTCCTTCACGAACGGCGGTCACGCCGGTGTATTCTTCAACCGCCTCGATAAATGACGTGCCACCATCGGGCGATCCGTCTGACACTTTTACAAGGCCAGCCTGATAGATCTGCCCAGCAAAGTTCACGTCAGTGATATCAACGTTAATGGTGTCAGACTTGGTAATAGTCAGCAGGCTTTGCAGCTTGGCACCGTTTTTTTCCACGATATTTGGCACATTCGTGTTCGGATTGACTTCACCGATGACTGCGCCGAGCACAGTGTCCTTCTCGATCTCGAGCACGGCGCCTTGATCTAGTTCTACCACGGTATAGAGGCCTAGCGCATTCAGGCTATTGAGTGCCAAGGTGGCACCATTGACCAAGACCTTGCCGCTAAAGGAGCTGTCACCTTCAAGCCGCAGTCTCTGACTGTTTGGTCCGTCGATGGTCAATTGCCCAGCGTCGCCAATGAAAGCACCACTAAACGTGGTGCTCTGTGCCATGGTGGTGGTCAGCACATGGTCACCGATGTCAATGTCGCCGGCACCCTCAAACGAGGAAACGGTTTGATTGCCACCGAGGATGAACTTTGCGCCGTTAGCAATTGCCACACTTGAAGCAGCAGCGAGCTTGTCGTCACCCGAGGTGGCCAGCGTGCCTTGGTTGATTGTGGTCACACCCGTATAGGTGTTGGTATTTGATAGGGTGAGCATGCCAGAACCAGTTTTAGTCAGGTTGGTGCCACTGATGACGCCACTGATCGTGACATTATTATCTTGCGTGGCAATCGTGCCCGTGCCGGTCATAGAAATAGCGTTGGCTACCGTCATAGCGGTGTTGGCCTGCAGCGTGGTGCCGTCTATTAATGTCACTACCCCGTCACCTAATGCGTCAGCCTGACCTAATGCCAAGGTGCCACCCGAAACACGGGTTGTGCCGCGATAGCTATTGGCACCAGATAGGGTCAGTACGCCGCTGCCTTGTTTATCAAGGCTGCCTGCCCCATCGATGACGCCTGCGAGCGTCACGGCCTTGTCCTGATGGCTAATGATGGTTGCACCAGCCAGGGTGATGGCGTTATTAACCGTCATGGCTGAGTTGGCTTGTAGCGTCGTGTTAGCTGCCATGGCAATGTTGCCCGTGCCAGCGGCGACACCCGTGCCTAGGGCAAGCGTGCCAGTCGATACACTGGTGCCCCCACGATATGTGTTGCTAGCGTTTAGTGCCAGCGTGCCAGCGCCTTGTTTGATCAACTTGCCTGAGCCGGACGCCACACCATCGAGTGTGAGCGTTTGGCTGTTGGTGTCAACAATCAGGTCTTGGCTTAACGCAATCAGGTTTCCTAGCGTCACCGACGAATCCGCCTGCAGTTTGACGCCGGTGCCGCTTGCGGTCAAGGTGCCAGCGCCTAGCGCGTCATCATTACCCACGATGACAGAGCCCTCAGCCAAATCTGTGCCCCCACCATAAGTGTTCGCACCAGACAAGGTCAAAGCGCCATCACCGGTCTTTTTAAGAACACCGCTAGCACCGGTGATGATCCCACTTAGGCTGACGTTACTTCCTTGCGTGGCCATCGTGCCAGTGCCGTTCAATGCGACGACGTTGTTTAAGTTGAGATTGGCATCAGCTTGCAGCGTGGTCTGGTCAGCCAGGCTCAGTGCGCTTGTGCCAAGCGATGCGCTTTGTCCAAGGGCCAGTGTGCCACCCGACACGGTGGTGGTGCCGGTGTAAGTGTTGTTGTTGGTTAAGGTTAGTGTGCCTGCGCCAGTTTTGATGAGGGAGTCACCGGATATCGAACCTCTGACAGTCACGTTTTGTGTTTGAGTGTCTATGGTTCCGATGTTGTTCAAAGCAATTGAGATTTGTGGGGCGAGGTCGAGATCAACATCAGCACGCAAAGTGGCACTGTTTTGAAATGTGATCGTTCCTGATCCAAGTGCATCAGGATTCGCAGCAGCCAATACACCGCCTGCGATGGCTGTTCCACCGCTAAACGTGTTAGCCCCTGACAGGATGAGTGTGCTACTTCCCGCCTTAGAGAATTGGCCTTGACCGTTGATCACACCACCATAAGAGGTGTCCTGCTCTCCATTCACACCCAATGTTCGGTTGCCAACTTGAATCAAGCCGCCAGCGCCGGCAATTGATGAAAATGTCTGGTCTTTGTTGGGATTTAGAACAAATGTGCCGCCCTCGTACATCACCAGAGATCCGGCAGCAGCCAGCTCGCCGTTGGATCTCAGTTCCAAAGTGCCCTCATTAACCGCGGTGATGCCGGTGTATTGTTCTTGAGCATCAATGTACGAAGTTCCACCACCGATACTGCCATCAGAAATTTTGATCAGACCTGCTTGGTAAGTCTGTCCCTCGAACAACACATCGGTCAGGACTGCGGACAATACGTCAGCCTTGGTGATTGTCAGTAGACTTTGCAGTTGGGCGCCATTGACCGAGATGATATTGGGCTGATTGGTATTCGAGTTCACTTCACCAATCACTGCGCCAAGAACCGTGTTGCTTCTGACCTCAAGTGTTGCACTGTTATCAAGTTCGACAACAGCGTAGATACCGAGTGCGTTCAGGCTGTCCAATGCTAGCCTACTGCCACTGACACGCACGGTGCCGTTAAAGCCGCCAGATCCATCGAGCGTCAAGGTTTTATCGGTTGGTCCGTTGAGCACAAGCTCACCGCCTGTTCCAAGAATACCCCCAGAGAATGTCGTGTCCGTGATCACACTGGTGGTGAGCGTGTGATTGGCAATATCGATGTCACCCAAGCCAGCGAATGAACCAACGGTTTGATCGCCACCCAACACAAGCATTGCGCCATCTTCCACGACAACACTCGATGCAGCCGCCAGGCGATTGTCCCCAGCGGTAGCCAAGGTGCCCGCGGTCACCGTGGTGGCGCCAGTGTAGATGTTTACACCCGACAGCGTGAGCGTGCCAGTACCTGACTTGGTCAATCCGCCGCCGCCAGAAATTACCCCACTAAAACTTGTGTCATTACTGCTTGTCGTGGTCAGTGTTGCGGTGCCCAGAAAAATACTGCCGGCGCCCGATAGCGCCCCGATGGTTTGATTGAGGTTGTTAAAGTTGGCCGAAGTGCCGCTAGCAAGTGTCAGATTGGTAGTGCCTGACAGAGCATTTTCAACACCTGTGGCCAGAGAGCCTTGCGCAATGGTCAGCGTGCCAGTGAGGTTGCTGTTGCCACCGAGCGTGATTGTTCCTGAGCCCTGTTTGGTCAGGTTTCCGGTTCCCGAAATGGCACCGTTCAGTGTCACAGCGTTGGCTTGGGTATCAAGCACGTTACTGCCACTGACTGCAATCTGGTTGGCCAGAGTGATTGCTGAATCAGCCCGCAATGTGGTTCCATCATTGAGTTTGATCAGGCTTGTGCCGGCGGAGGTGTTTTGCGTGAGGGCGAGGGTGCCAGAGGATACCGTTGTTTGTCCGCTATAGGTGCTGTTGCCGCCAAGCGTAAGCGTTGCAGGGCCAGCGTGTACCAATTCACCAGCGCCAGAGACTGAAGCATCGAATGTGTAATCGTTTGATCTGTTGAAGGTCAAGATGCCACTATTAGTAACCGTGTCAGCCTCCAGCCAGCCGCTGGTGTTGCCAGTGCCGATTAAAAGCGAACTGCCATCAGCGATAGTCACGCTTGGTGCAGAAATCGTTCCTGTGGTTGAGATACTCCCGCTCTCAACAGCAATGGATGACTCAATCGAGGTGGTCCCAGCGAGTGTCCATGTACCGGAGCCTGTTTTAGTGAGTGTGTCAAAGGCGGTGATGTTCAGGTTATGGGTGCCATCCGCACCGGTTAACGTAATGCCATCGATACCCGTGCCACCTGAGATGTTGCCCGTGACAGTAGAGCCACCGTAGAGGGTGACCAGGTCATTGGCACTGCCGAGGTTGATGGTGCCCTGAACCAAGCCATTTTGCAGATTCCTGAAATCAATCGCCTTGGTGATTGGCCCACCTCCAAGTCCGGCAAAAATGTTTTCGGTACTGGCGGGGTCACCGCCACGCTTTATCTGCCCGCTATTGTCAATGATAGTAGTGCGCGCGAGCGGGTAATTAAATGTGAAGACGGCTGAACTGCTTGCGGCCATGGTTCCGCTATTGTCGATACGGTCAATGCTGCCCCGATTGACAATAATCGTTGATCCCGCTGTATTCATCGTGCCGGTGTTGATCAGTTCCGTGATTATGGGGTTTGCTGCACTCAGATAAAGACCGCCGTTGCCATCTGGATTGCCAAATGAGCCGCTATTGACGAATCGCTTGATGCTGCCACCGTACATGGTCATGGCCAATCTACCGTTGCCGCGCGTGCCAATGATGGTGCCTTTGTTTTCAAAGAGATCGAGATTGGTGTTCACGAAACTCAACACCCGATTGTCACTCGGTCCGTTCAGGATGCCTGACAGTTCTATTGTGTAGCCAGCTTCGTTAACAAAGCCTCGCGGTGGTTCGTCAGTTGAGCCCCCACCAAACCATTCGAAAGCGATACTGCAGGTGGTGACGTTCAGGTTTTGTTCGTTGACGTAGCTGCCAAAGTAGTTCGTCTTTTGGATGTAACTGTTTGCACCGCCGTAGCTGACAGAGCAGGTCTCGGCAACTGAAGTCTCTTGTGCACCCATGAAACCGACTGCCATCAGGGCACCCATCAACGGCTTTAGTTGCCAACGACGCAAACGCCTTTGTTTTGTTGTTGAGTTTTGTAGGGTTGGTTTTGCGCTAGTGACCATCTTGATACCAAAAGTAAGGTTTTCTAGGCCAGTTGAAATCGACCTTAGGGACTACCGTGACTTTAGAGGGATCGTTTCTTTCGGCAAATCACATGATCAAGGGATCAATGGCTTTTGTTGGGCATGTTTTAACGTTGCTATCTCACCTCCTGAGACACTAACTCAACCACTATGTGGTTCTCTTATGGGAGAACCACCATGGCCTGCAACGCTTTTTTTGATGGGGGCTGTGTTCAGTCTCTCTGTGCAGGCACAGACGCATGTCTTTAATAATGGCTCAAGCACCAACATCATTTCGTCGTCCGGCATCACCACCATTAACCGCACCGGCAACGGCTACACCGTGATTAGCCCCAAGGGTGTGACCATGGTCAACCGGTTTGGCAACGGCAACTACAACATCGTGGGACCGAATGGCTTCACGTCGGTGTTTTCTAACGGCTCAGGTGGCTACACCGTGATCGGTAACGACAACGTCGTACCGGTCGTCCCCAATGGTGCAGGGGGTTTCACCGCAATTGGTGGTAACGGATCGATTGGCGAGATCTTGCCCGCTGGCGATGGCGGGCTTTTGTTGATTGGCGACTAAGCGATTTCGCTATATCCTAGGGGTGTGTTAGCCGCAGATATAGCGCGCAACACGGATGCGGCAGTTGATTCAAGGCGGGTTGCATGGACCGTACCGAGCGTTTCTACAAAATCCAGACTCTTCTGCGTCAGCGTCGTCTGGTCACGATGCGTCAGTTGTGCGAGGTACTCGAAGTATCGAGAGCCACCGTCTGCCGAGACCTTGACTATCTACGTGACCGCCTTGGGGTGCCAGTGGTCTGGGATGTGGCGCATCGGGCTTATCGGCTAGAGGATTTTGAGGGGCAGGTCGATGGTCATGAATTGCCAGGGGTTTGGTTTAGCGAAAGAGAAATCCATGCGCTACTAACCATCATTGAGCTCATGTCCCAGCTTGAGCCTGAAGGGCTGTTGTCACCTAGGATTGCGCCGTTTCGTGAGCGGCTTGAACAATTGCTCGAACAGGGCACCGGCAGCGCAGCTGAAGCCTTAAAGCGAATTCGCATCATCCCGATGGGCCAGCGCCAGATCTCAAGCGACCATTTCCAGTTAATTGCCCATGGGCTGCTTAAGCGGCGCCGCTTGCACATTGCCTATTACGGCCGGCAGGCGGATGTCATTGTCCCCAGAGATGTTTCGCCCCAACGCTTGGTCTATTACCGCGACAACTGGTATCTCGATGCTTATTGCCATTTACGTGATGGCTTGCGCAGTTTTTCTATTGACGCGATTCGCATGGCGAATGTGCTTGAAGAGGACTGTGTTGATTTGAATGAAGCCGAGGTCAGCAGCTTTTTTGAAAGCAGCTACGGCATCTTCAATGGACCAAGCCGTCAGGTGGCACGATTGAAGTTCACGCCGTTTCGTGCGCGCTGGGTAGCACGCGAGCGTTGGCATCCCGAGCAGGTCAGTTCAGTCATGCCCGATGGCAGTTACGTACTCGATGTGCCCTATGGTCAGGACTGGGAGCTGATTCAGGACATCTTGAAGCAAGGGGCAGACGTCGAAGTTCTCGCACCTGATGGCTTGCGGGCCAAGGTGGCGGATGCCATCAAGTCGATGGCATCGGTCTACCGCAGATAAGCTGCTTTGTTACCCTTTTAATCAACCTGCTGCGCTTGCAAGAAAAGTGATTTTGACAGCGAGTTAAAGAAATCCTGATACGGCTTGGGATCTTCGACCGGGGTGATGTTGTACTGGGCGTTGGCACGCACGATCATCTGCTCACCACGGGGACGAACCGAGACGGTAATTTTGAGTAGGTATACATCAAGCTTGGTGGCGCTCACACTGCCTAATGTTGCATCGGCTCGGTCAATTACGAAGCCAAGATCCTGCAAGGTGGCGATGGTGGCACGCAACACCTTTTGTTTGTCGGTGGTGTCAAACGCCCGCGTCTGGTAACTACGCTTCTGGAGTTGGCTTTCACTGCTGGTGTCTAGCACTTGTTCTTTCATGGTGGCCACGCAGCCCGACAGGGTAGCCAAGCCAATGCAGATGGCAGCAAGCTTGAGAGAAATTGTTTTTGCGGGGGTGGTGGTAGGGGTGGTGTTGCGCATCATATTTCCTGACCCTCAATAAAGACTGACTTTGACAGCTTGTCGAAGAATTCCTGATAGATTTCTGCCTCGTCAATCGTCTCGACGTAGATGCTGTTGTCGGTTCTCGTGACTACCCGCTGGAATGTCACCCGAACGACGTAGTTGCCAGGCTTTTGTGCGGCTGCAACGACCGCCTCTTTGTCTTTGGCAGGCAATGATTCAACTGCCTTCTTGGCAGCTTTGAGTGGGCTCGAGCCAGTTGCCGTACTTGCCCCAGCAAAGCTCGGTGCGATAGCCGATTCCGAACCGGCTGGCTGCACAACGAGTGACACCCGGATGCTCTGGCTTTTGCTGACGGGAGCCATCACGCCAAACATCAGCGCCAAGAACACAGCACCGACGACTTCGCCGGCGTTGGTTGCATCGCGTTGCTTGTTGGCGGTCATGACGCCGAGGCTGACTTCGCTGTTCTCCAGGTTAAAGCCCATGTCTTGCAGAACATTTGAACTTGCCACCAGAATGTCTTGTTCCGAAATGCCGTTAAATCGGCGGGATTGGCGTTGACGCTGCCCAAGCATGTCTTCAGAGACCTGAAACGCATCGGGCGGCATGGGAGCGACACAGCCGGTGGCCAATAGAGGTAGGGGTAATGCCAGCACAGGCAGCGAGATCGGCAAGCCGAGCATGCGCCGCCGTGTGGCGTTGGCTGTGTTCAGTAGAGTGGGTGCGGTGGGTGCAGTGGGTGCAGAGGGTCTCATCTTCATGCCCACCCCTTAAAACTTCGACTGGTGATACGCAAAATCACGCACACGGTTGGCTGCATCGAATTTGATGATGATGGTTAGTGTCCGTTGTGAGGTTGAGGCGGCACCGCTTGAGCCACTGGCACCGACACCGCCGAGTCCGCCAAAGCCACTGCCGATACCGAGAAAGAGGGTAGAAATACCGCCGCTGCTCGCGGAATAGGCGCGGTCGGTGGCGATCTTGTCGTAAACCCAGACTTCGCGGCGTTGCTCATCCGTGGTGACGATGTTGGGTGCGCCGAGCACTTCAACTACTTGGGCGCTAGACATGCCCACGCTGATCTCACGTTGCACCTTGCCAACCGAGAGGTTCTCACCGGTCATGCCGGCTTGCACATCGGCCATGTGTTGGCTAGCCATCTGGCAGCCGGCGAGTGCAAAGGGGAAGACCAGAAGGACTAACAGTCTGAGGGGCTTTACGTTTGGCATGGCACTGACACTCCGAAAGGAATAGAAAATCAGCTTAGTGAGGTTGGTGTCTCATGGCGTGCGGCAGGGTTGATGCATGTCATGAGACAGTGACTGTTTGTTAGTGAAATGCTTGCCTTTTGCACTAAACTTGAATATAAATAGGAATCGATATCAATTGCATTTGGCAGAAACTAAGGGAGTAGTCATGGTTTTTGGGGCAATTCGGGCAGGCAAGGGGCTTAAAGCTGACTGGGGCATTGGCGCGTTGCGATCTTTGTCCGCGAGCAAGGGTGCGTTGGTGTTGGGTGCGGCTGGCGTGCTTGCAGTTATCGCGGTGGCACTGGTTGCATTTGTCAGGGTGGGCGGCTGATACTCGCGAGTCAGGGATACACTGATGCCCGTTTTCCCATCCCTAAACAATCGATAGGATTCTGAATGAAAGGCAACGCCAAAATCATCAAGACATTAAATGAACTGCTCGCCGGCGAGTTGACGGCGATCGACCAGTACCTGATCCACGGCGAGATGTACGCCGACATGGGCTTGACCAAGCTCGCAGAAAAAACTCTGCACGAATCCGAGCACGAGAAAGAGCATGCGCGCGCCATGATCCAGCGCATCTTGTTTCTCGAGGGCAAGCCAGATCTGTCCAAGCGCGAGGGGTTAAACGTCGGCAAAGATGTCCCCGCGATGCTGAAGTCAGACTTGGAAGTCGAGTATCGCGTGGCCAAGAACCTGAAAGCGGCCATTGCCGAATGCGAGAAGGCGGGGGATTTTGTGACGCGTGAGGCTCTGGTGACCCAGCTTGATGACACGGAAATGGATCACGCCTACTTCCTGGAAAAGCAGCTTCGCCAAATCGAGCTGATGGGCTTACAAAACTATCTGCAGAGCCAACTGTGATCGGGTGGTCAAGATGAAAGCTGACCGCAAGATCATCACGACACTCAACGCTGTCTTAAAAAGCCAGTTGACTGGCATCAACCAGTACTTCCTGCACGCCCGCATGTTTGCCAACTGGGGATTTGAGGGCTTGAACAAATCGCACTACAAGACCTCGATCAAGCTCATGAAGGAGTCCGACAAGCTTATCGAACGTATTTTGTTTCTCGAGGGGCTGCCCAATCTTCAGAGCCTGGGCAAGCTGCAAATTGGCGAGAACGTGCACGAGGCATTGAGGGGCGACTTGAGTTTTGAGCTGACTTCACAACATAAGGCGATCGAAGAGGCGATACAGATCACAGGCGAGTTGCACGACTTTGCCAGCGAGCAAATGCTGCGCGACTTGATGCAATCCTGTGAAGACAATATTGATCAACTTGAAACACGCTTGTCGTTAATCGAGACCATGGGCTTGCAGAACTACCTGCAGACCCAGGTCGAGGATGATGACTGAAGCATCGACAAATTAGGGCAACGCCATGTACGTATGCAACTGCGCTGGTGTAACTGAACGCGACATTCACGATGCGGTTGATCGTGGCGCAAGATCGGTCAAAGATCTGCGCCGCGAATTGAATGTTGCGGCCGATTGCTGCCAGTGCGCTTGCGACGTCAAGCGTTGCTTGCGTGAGCGCAAAGCGCTAGTTGAGCAGGTTGATCTAAGCAACTTGACTCATCCCGGTAAAGTGGGCGATATAGGGTTCGCCGCATAAAGGTTGCTAAATCTACCATCAGACAAGTCGAAATCTCAACGGTGGCTTCAGGTGGCTTGGTCGTCGTTTAGCTTGTCGTGCGTCGTAATTCAGTTCGTGACATGGATAGAAAGATGCGGGACTATTTGTGAAAACAGCGCCCAAGAAAATTCCTAGCTTTAAGATCGAGGCAGCAGAGCGAGAACTCTGGGAAAGCAATGACTCCGCGGAGTTTCTTAACTGGGGCGTGGCGCAAAAAGTGACTTTGCCTAATTTGACGCAAAACACAAACCCCAAAAACCGTCGCGACAAGACAACTGGCCGCTAGACTGTAACTAACGGCTAATTAATATTTACGATTCAGCAATATTTACTGTGCAGTAAACAATAAATATTGAGATCGAGCCAATACTTGGATGTCAGTCAGTCTCGATCGCCCGGTTGCAAGGTAGTTATCCGGGGGTGAGCTACCGGGCCCCTGCACCCATAATCAATGAAAAAAGCAGTTGGGGAGCTAACTTTTTTATTTGAAGCCCTGAGCCGGAAAGTAAATTTGTGTTTGTCTAGACCGGCTACTTTTTAGGTGTGAGTGTGCTGTCAGTAGCGTGGTCACCGGAGTGCCCGCAGCACTCACGACGTCATCTAAATCCTTTTAACGACCCACCCGAAACCAGCAGTACAAAAATTGCTGATTGCTGCCCATGGGCGTGAGATGACTCGTTATTTCACTACCGAGCAGTTCAAATCCATCTCCGAGCACCTGTTGCAGTTTCTTCTGGTCGTACCGCACCACATCCAGCCCACTGCATTGCAACGGGCCGTCAGGCCCGAAGGTGGCAATCAAGACATGGCCGCCTGGTTTGACAGAGCGTCGCACTGTGTTGACGTAGGCTGCCCGAGCAGCTGGATCCGTCAGAAAATGAAACACTGCCCGGTCATGCCAGAGGTCAAACTGTTTGGGTCCAAACTTGTATTGGGTGATGTCACCGACATGCCAGTTCACATGAGCCGACTTGTCGCCAAGCTGATCGACGCGGCGCTTCGTAAATTCGATGGCAGTCGCCGAAATATCGAGCACGGATAGATCCCCATAGCCACGCAGTAACAAGTCGTCCACCAGCGTGGACTCGCCAGCCCCAATGTCAACGATGGCGGCTGCTCGATCTGGACAAATCTCCTCAATCAATTGAAGCGATTTGTCCAGATGTGGGGCATACCAACTCACCGAGTTGAAGTCCTTGGTGGCGTAGACATTGTCCCAATGATCTTTGGTATACATCTTGGGCTAACCAGGTCTATTCCTTCGGTGCCTGGCCACCGGCGCGAGCGTTGGCTTCAAACCCACCCTTGGCTTTCCATTCCTCAAATCCACCTTGCAGGATGCGCACGTTTTCGTGGCCAGCTACGCGAAGCGCAAACCCGGCCTGAGCCGACAAGCTGCCCGTATTGCAGTAGATCAGTACCATTTTGTCGGTGGGCAGGTTCTCGCGTTCATTTAATACCTGACGCCATTCAATGTTGACCGCACCCGGGATGTGGTCCTTGGCGAACTGATCCGCGTCACGCGCGTCGATCACCATGATGTTCTCGTATTCTTCTTTGGGGATCTGCTCGGCAAATATCACGCCACCACCGTATTCGATGAAGTCCATGTAGCCTGCCATCTCATCGATGGCTGCTTCGCTTTGCGCATGGATCATGGGGGCGGTGAACAACAGCGGCAGGGCGATGGCGAGTGTCTGAAGCGACTTTTTAGTGAAAGATGAATGCATTGGCTTTGTGTCTCCGTCAGGTTGCTAGGTGTTGTTGCAAAACTTCAAACGCGCAACAACAAGATTGCGTCACACGAATGGGTCGCTGGACTGCGTCAGTTACCGCCATTCTTAATTGATGCCTTTAACGAGTCAAACCGCTCTCTCACATTGGCATTGCCGATGAGTCCCGTCTTGGCTTGTTTGGGTACGCCCTCGATTTCCATCACGTCACTCACAATGGCGTAGCTCACGCCACCGTTGTGATCTTTGCCGTCAGCAGCGATCATTTCGTTGCCGTAAAAAACTGCCGGGGCGGGCAACTGCGGCACAAGGCTAGATGGCACCAACTGAATTGGCACCTGATAGACGTTGGCAATCTCGACAGCGACTTGCAGGTTGCCATTGCAACGGACCCCCGGGGGATCTTTGGCGACAAACGTCAACACTTTGTTGCCATCGGCGGTTTGTGCGCCAGGCACAGGCATGGATACGGTTGCCTGGCTTGTGGTCGTCAAAGTCAAGGTTGCCAGTCCGAGCAGTATCGCGGCAGCTACCTTGCGCATTGGGGTGGTGGTATCACTAGTCGCATGGCTAGTGCCAGCCTTGGTGATTGCACTGGATAGCGTGTTTTGCATGTTTGTCTCCGCCTGGGTTTTATGGTTGCGCTTTCTTTAATGCGGTGTCCATGACGGGTTTGTCTCGACTGGCAAGCCAGCAGCAACCCATTCGTTCACACCATCAACGGTTTTGAACGCCCGATAGCCGTGGTCTCTAAGCAGTCGCAGGGCCTCATCGGCAAACACACAGAATGGCCCGCGGCAATACGCCACGATTTCTTTGTCTTTGGGCAGTTCGGCCAGGCGTTGCTTAAGTTCGCTCATGGGCATGGATTTGGCGTAGGGCAGGTGGGCGACTTCAAACTCTGCTGCAGGACGCACGTCAATCACAATGAGATCACCCGACTTGGCTCGTGCTGCCAAGTCTTCGCGGTTGAGTGAAGTGAGCTTTTCGGGCTGGGCGATGAGTCTGACCACATCTGAGCTGAATTCGACCAGATGTTCGGCCGCGGTTTCGCGCAAGTTCACCCACAGCTTGGCCACGTCATCGCCTGAAAGGCGATAGAGCATGAACTTGCCATGACGCTCGGCTTGAACCAGGCGCGCAATCTTCAGAGCCTTTAAGTGCGCACTGGTGAGCTTGACGTCCATGGCGGTTTCTTGGGCCAGGGCTTCGACGGTCTTGGGACTTTGGGATAGCAGCTCAAGCAACTCCAGTCGCTTGGGGCTAGCTAGCGCTTTGCCGATTTGGGCGACGTGGCCGTAGAGCAGGTTTTTGATTTGGCGTTTGTTCATGCGAACATTCTAACGATATTTAGAATAATTGCCAATCTTTCTCTCCCGTCGTCTTTCAATCAGGCTCCTGCCGTAACGAGCTACGAGCCCTCAAAAAAACCAGCTCATACCACCTCAGCGGCCGTGAGAGCGAACGACAGCTTCACTTGCGAGGCGCCGTCTTCAAGCATCACCACACAGCCCGAGGATTGTTAGGGCGCCTCGAGCGTTGTTTGGTGTCGAGTTTTGTTCATTAAAATTTAACACTGCTGTCCGATTAAACGAGTAAATTTTTGGGATAAAGCCAGTATTGGCGCGGCTTAGCAGCCAAATTTTTTTGGTGCCGATTTGAACGCTGAATTCACATTTTTGAGTACCTTCGGAAATTTGAGAGTTTCTGGAGTTGCTCATGAACGTTGGCAAGACGATCTTTGCCCAGCTCATGGAGTTTGTGCCTTGGACCAGCGTGACTCGAATTGTCGATCGATACG
>JAJOJF010000012.1 GCA_021208885.1 Burkholderiaceae bacterium | reverse complement strand
CACTACTCTGTGGAAGCGAAGTCTTGGCTGCCCAGACTACCCCCAGCGCAAGCTAGCCTCAACGTTCCATAATGCAAACCGGAAAGCAATAACCCCATCGTCTACAGGGGCTATAGACATAGCTGGCTTTTTTTTGAACTGCCAGCCATTTTTTTCGTCTAACATTTCCTATTCATTTTCAATCAGTTAAGAAACACACCATGAAACGAATCGTGCTTTTTCTGGCCACCAACCTGGCGATCCTGATTGTTCTGGGCATCATCCTCAACATCACGGGTGCCAACCGGTTTCTAACGCCTCAGGGTTTGGACATTCAAACACTGTTGGTGTTTTCAGCCATTATCGGGTTTGGGGGCGCATTTATATCGCTTCTGATCAGCAAGCCCGTTGCCAAATTTACGACGAAGGCACGCGTGATCGACCCAAATGCACCTGGCAATGCGCGCGAGGCATGGCTAGTGCAGACTGTGCATCAATTAGCTGACAAAGCTCAAATTGGTCGTCCAGAAGTTGCCATTTATGAGGGTGCGCCCAATGCTTTTGCCACTGGCGCATTCAAAAACAGTTCACTAGTGGCCGTGTCCACAGGCCTCCTACAAGGCATGACCGAAGAAGAGGTAACGGCGGTACTGGGACACGAAGTGGCTCACATTGCAAACGGCGACATGGTTACCTTAACCCTCATTCAGGGTGTATTGAACACGTTTGTCGTGTTTTTTGCGCGTATCGTGGGCTACTTTGTGGACCGCGTCATTCTTAAGAATGATCGTGGTTTGGGCATCGGTTACTTCGCTGCCGTTATCGTCTCCGAAATTATCTTTGGTGTGCTTGCCAGCATCATCGTGGCATGGTTTTCTCGCCAGCGAGAGTTCCGCGCCGACGAGGGGTCGGCGCGACTGCTGCAATCGCGTGAACCCATGATCAAAGCACTGGCTAGATTAGGTAACATGACGCCCGGCGAATTGCCACGTAGCTTTGAGGCGTCTGGCATCAGTGGTGGCGGTGGTATTGCCGCACTTTTTTCCACGCATCCACCGATCGAACAGCGCATCGCTGCCCTGCGCGCGCTGTGATCTTCTAGCCCAACCAAATACCGGGCCTGCACCCTAGGTGCCAGGCCCATTCGAACTCATCCAAGTCAGGCAGCGCTGCCAAGCGTCTTTAGCCGCTTTAGCGTTGTACATCGGACGGTAGTCCGCAAAAAACCCATGGTCAGCTCCCTCATAAAGGAGGATCTCACTGCCCTTGGCTTTGTCAGAGCCTTTCTTCAGGGCGGCTTGCATCGCTTGTACATCCTTGACGGGAATCCCGGCATCAAGCGCACCGTATAAACCAAGCACGGGTGCATCGATTTTATCGACCACATCGATGGGATGAGTGACTTGCAGCGGACCATGACCTCGCGTCAATCGACCGTACCAAGCCACAGCGGCCCTAAGCATCGGCTGATGCGCCGCATAAAGCCAGGTGATGCGCCCACCCCAACAATAGCCCGTGGCAAACACCCGCATGAGGTCACCACCATGTTGGCCAGCCCAAACCAGGCATGCGTCAAGGTCGGCCATCACTTGCTCATCCGGCACTTGACTGACAATGCCAGCAACCAGGCTTTCAATATCTGCATGGTCAGCGGGCTTACCTTGGCGCAAATAAAGCTCGGGCGCGATCGCCAGATAGCCTTCACGAGCAAATCGACGACAAATGTCCTGGATATGTTCATGAACCCCAAATATTTCCTGAACCACTAGCACGACCGGGAATCGTCCCGTGTTGTCTGGCATGGCAACATAAGCAGGCACATCCACATCACCAGTGGCAATCTCGGCCCAGTATGTCTTTAATCCATCATCTGGCGTGTAAGTAGGAAGATTCTTTTTGTTTGCCATCGCAGCCCCTCCTCTCGATATAGACCGCAAAGATCGCTTAACTGACGCTTGGCCGCATTTAGTTTAATGAGCCTCATCCCAATTATCACCCTTTCCGACCTCAGCGACCAAGGGGACGCTTAATTGGGCAACGTCACACATCAGCTTAGGAAGTTGTTCACAGACCAGCGTTAACTCGTCGGCAATGACGTCAAGCACAAGTTCGTCATGGACTTGCATGATGACCCGGCTTTGAAGCTGCTCGGTCTGAATCCACCGTTGAACCTCGACCATGGCCATTTTGATGAGGTCAGCTGCCGTGCCCTGCATGGGTGCGTTGATAGCCGCCCGTTCTGCACCCGCACGGCGCGCTCCGCCAGCGTTAATATCTGGCAACCAAAGACGTCTGCCAAACACGGTTTCGACATACCCTTGCTCGTGGGCTTTGGCCTTGGTGTCAGCCATGTATTGCGCCACGCCGGGATAGCGTGCGAAATACCGGTCGATGTAACTTTGAGCGGCATCACGGGTAATGCCCAGGTTCGTCGCCAAGCCATGCGCACCCATGCCATAGATCAGACCGAAGTTGATGGTCTTGGCAGTACGCCGCTGATCGGCTGTCACTTCTCCAAGCTCGACACCAAACACCTCGGCAGCGGTCGCGCGATGAATATCCTCGGATTTAGCAAAAGCCTGCCGCATACCAGCATCGCCCGAGACATGTGCCATCACACGCAACTCAATCTGAGAGTAATCTGCTGACACCAGTTTGCCACCGGCATGGGTTGGGATAAATGCCTGCCGCACCTGCCTGCCCTCAGGCGTACGAATAGGAATGTTTTGCAGGTTAGGGTCTGACGAGGACAACCGTCCGGTAATCACAGCAGCTTGTGCGTAATTGGTGTGCACCCTACCCGTTCTTTGATTGACCATCTTCGGCAATTTGTCGGTGTAGGTAGACTTCAGCTTGGCAAGCCCCCGGTACTGCAAAAGCAATTTTGGCAATGGATAGTCCTCAGCCAACTTGCTAAGCACCTCCTCGTCAGTCGAGGGCACACCGCTGGCGGTTTTGCGAACCACCGGCAATTGCATCTGGCCAAACAAAATCTCACCGAGTTGCTTGGGTGAGTTCAGATTAAATGGTTGCCCGGCCAGTTCATAAGCTTTCTTTTCGAGTTCGATGAGTTTTTCGCCAAGAGCCTGGCTCTGTTTTTGTAGAACGCTGGTGTCGATACAAACGCCCGTGCGTTCAATCTGCCACAGTACCGTTGAGACCTTAAGCTCCAGCTCGTAGATACGGCTCAAGCTTTCCGAGGCCTGTACTTGAGGAAACAGCGTATCATGAAGCCTGCGGGTGTAATCGGCATCTTCACACGCGTACTGGCTTGCCTGTTCGATGGAAACCTCATCGAAACCGATTTGTTGTGCTCCTTTGCCACAAATGTCTTGGTAGCTCAGGCCTTTTAGACCCAGCCAGCGTTGCGACAATTGGTCTAATGCAACACTGCGGTGAGATTCGAGCACATAAGCCTGCAACATGGTGTCGTGCGCCACGCCTTTAAGGGAAATACCTTCGTTGGCCAACACATGCATATCGTATTTGGCATGATGAAGCAGCTTGGTGGGACGATCGGCCTCGAACCACGGTTTGAACTGCGCCAGTATCGCATCCTTTGACAATTGATCAATGCTTTGCGGCCCACGATGCGCCAGTGGTACATAGCAGGCTTCGCCAGATTCTATGCTTAAAGAAAACCCGACTAACCTGGCCTGCATGCCATCGAGCGATGTTGTCTCAGTGTCAAGCGCCACCAGATCGGCGTCCTGCACCAACGACAACCAGCGTTGGGCCTGCTCGACAGTGGTAACGGTTTCATACGAGGTTTCAATTTTTACTGGCGTCACCCACGGTTCTGTAGCCGCGACGCTCTCAGAACGCATCACTCTGCTATCACCGCGCGGAATGCGTTCATCGTCGCCGGTCAATTCGCGCAACCAGCTGCGAAAGCCATAACGTTCATATAACTGAATTAGCTTGTCTTTGTCAGCAGGCTTGGGCGCAAGCGACTCAATCGCTGACAATCCTTCAGGCAAATCACAGTTCGTCCGCACCGTGAGCAAGTCTCGGGTTAGCTCGAATTGATCTAGCGCCGCTCGTAGATTGTCTCCAACGGCCCCCGAAACCTCGTCCGCTTTAGCAATCAGGTTGTCGATACTGCCGTATGCATCAAGCCACTTAACTGCAGTCTTCGGACCAACCTTGTTGACACCGGGAACATTGTCCACGGAGTCACCCACTAGCATGAGGTAATCGACAATGCGCTCAGGCGGCACACCGAACTTGTTCTTGACCCCCTCAGGATCTAGCGTCTCGCCATTCATGGTGTTGACCAGAATGCAGTCAGGCGTGACTAACTGCGCCAAGTCCTTGTCGCCTGTCGAAATAATGGTTTTAACGCCATGCTCGTGAGCAATTCGCGCAAGCGTGCCGATCACATCGTCAGCTTCCACACCTGTGATGCCCACCACAGGCCAGCCAAGCGCGGCAACGGCCTCATGAATCGGCTCAATCTGGCTCGCCAGATCCTCTGGCATCGCTGCCCGATTGGCCTTGTACTGCTCGTACATATCCTCACGAAAAGTCTTGCCCTTGACGTCAAACACGCAGGCAGCATAGTCAGGCTGGTATTCTTGAATCAGCTTGCGCATCATATTGATCACGCCGTACAGGGCGCCAGTTGGCTCACCCTGTGCATTTCTTAAGTCAGGCATGGCATGATATGCACGGTATAAATAGCTTGAGCCATCGACTAGCAACAGGTTTTTTTTCATGAATCAGAACCACAAATCACTGCCCGCCATCGAGCAAACACCTCAAATTATGTCAGAGTTGGTACGCGCTGCCGAGGCGCTCTCCAAAATCGGGCCAGCAGCCAGTGTATTTGGCAGTGCCAGACTGCCGGCAGACTCTGCGTATTGTGCATTGGCCACAGAGCTTGGCGACAAGCTTGCACGTGCCGGCTTGGCGGTCATTGCCGGTGGTGGCCCTGGCATCATGCAAGCGGCCAACCGCGGTGCTTTTGAGGCTGGTGGCACGAGTGTCGGGTTGAATATCCGATTGCCGGCTGAGCACACAAACAATCCCTTCCAAAGTATCGACCTGCAGTTTGAATACTTCTACTCGCGCAAGGCCACCTTTTTTATGCACAGCATGGCATACATTGCCTTGCCAGGCGGGTTTGGCACACTCGACGAGCTATTTGAAGCACTGACACTAATCCAAACCCGGAAGATTCCGCCTGGCCCGGTGATCTTGATGGGAAAGACGTTTTGGAGCGGCCTAATAGACTGGATCGAGCGCGAAGTGCTTAGCCTGAATATGGTTACGCCAAGCCACATGACACTCTTTGCAATCGAGGATGACCCTCAAAAAGTCGTCGACATGGTATTGGCCTACGAGTACACCCATTTGTCTGAAGCAAACCGTCCTAGCAGTTTGCCTCGATAAGACTAAGTTTTCCATTTTCTGCAACTGGGTATTTTGCCAACCCCGTCACCGGCGATACACTCGGGAACAAACGCTTCACACCAAACATACAAGACGAGGTTAAACCATATGACAACAGCAGCTCCATCCGTAAAACTCGACAACACAGCTTTATGGCACACACAGGCATTCATTAATGGCCAATGGGTCGATTCGCCTGACGGTGCCGTGTTTGCCGTCGACAATCCCGCCACCGGCAAAACCATCGCCGAAGTTGCCAATTTAGGCCCGGCACAAGCTGAACAGGCCATTGCCGCAGCAAATGCTGCTTGGCCGACGTGGCGCGCCCTGACCGCCAAAGCACGGTCCGGGGTTCTGCGCAAGTGGTTTGATCTCATCAACCAGAATGCAGATGATCTTGCGCGCCTGATGACGCTTGAGCAAGGCAAGCCATTTCCCGAAGCCAAGGGCGAAGTGGCCTATGGCGCCTCTTTTGTTGAGTGGTTTGCTGAACAAGCCAAACGTATCATGGGCGACACCATCGATGCCCCGATACCCAACACCCGGATTTTGGTTTTGCGCGAGCCTATCGGTGTTTGCGCAGCTATCACGCCGTGGAACTTCCCCATCGCCATGATCACACGCAAGGTTTCGCCCGCGCTAGCAGCCGGTTGCACCGTGGTGCTCAAACCAGCCGAGCAAACCCCGCTGTCGGCCTTGGCTCTGGCTGAACTTGCTCAACAAGCCGGCGTGCCGCCAGGGGTCCTGAACATCGTAACGGGCGATAGCGACCGGTCAATCGCTATTGGCAAAGTGCTCTGCGACAGCCCAGTGGTGCGCAAACTTACATTTACGGGATCGACCCAGGTTGGCCGCATCCTAATGCAGCAAAGTGCCCCCACGATCAAAAAACTCTCGCTTGAACTCGGTGGCAATGCACCCTTCATTGTTTTTGATGATGCTGATGTCGATGCTGCTGTCGAAGGTGCGTTGGCGTCAAAGTACCGCAATGCCGGGCAAACTTGTGTTTGCACAAACCGCTTTTACGTCCACGCCAAGGTCTACGATGAATTTTCCAACAAGCTGGCTCAAGCCGTTAAACAGCGCCTGAAAGTCGGTGAAGGTTTCGAGCAAGACATCACCACGGGCCCCCTGATTGACGACGCGGCAATTGCCAAGGTGGAAGAGCATGTCAAAGACGCTGTAGCCAAGGGCGCCAAAGTCATCACCGGCGGCAAACGCCATGATCGTGGCGGACGCTTTTACGAACCGACTGTACTAACCAACGTCAGCCGCGACATGATTTGCATGCGCGAAGAGACATTTGGACCGGTCGCACCGATCGTTAAGTTTGAAAACGACGCAGATGTAATCGCTCAGGCCAACGACACCGAATTTGGGCTTGCTGCGTATTTCTATAGTCGCGATATTGGACGCATTTTCCGCACCGCTGAGGCGCTCGAATACGGGATCATTGGTGTAAACGCCGGAATCATCTCAAGTGAGGTTGGCCCATTTGGTGGCGTCAAGCAATCCGGCTTGGGGCGCGAAGGCTCGGTTTACGGCATCGACGACTTCCTCGAGATGAAGTACGTTTGCCTTGGTGGCATTTAAACGCTAAACAACTGGCAGCAAAAACAAGATCGGCGTAGGGGACCCCCATTACAGGAGGTACCCCTGCCACCCCCCCGGCATGTGGGTCCGCACCGGGCGATTCGAGAAGTTGAGGTCATGAGCGACGGGGCACACCCAGTTGGTCGAAGTAGGCGGTCATGACAACCCCGTTCAGTGATTTCGCGCCGTTACGCCACCATCGGCGGGCGTTCGCTGCAATCCGGCGCGCGACCATCGGTTTAGCGCCCGTGGCAAGATGCTCCCGATACCTGGTCTTCCCGCGCTTGCATTGCTTCTGTTGTATCGTCCTCAGTCGATGGCGCAGCCATTCGTCAACCTCTCGCCAGACCCTCGGGGTTTGCGCCAATCCAAAGTAAGCTTTCCAACCGAGCAAGTAGATGCGTAACTTTCACACCACGTCGGCCATGCTGCGCCCATCCGCTCCACTGTCATGGTCATCTGAGGCAATACGCGTTGCATCGCCGTATCGAGTCATACTCGTTCGGTCCTTTACCGCCTCGCCCTCAGCCTTCCCGGCTCGCACGTTAGACGGCTATTACGACCTTTGCTGACTTCTCGCTCCGGTTCGACACCGTTACCCTTTCAGGATCAAGGCGAGATCTCCCCAGGTAAGAACGCACTCCTTCACTGCACAGCCGCCGGATCTACACCACTTTGCTTTGATCACAAGAGCCTTGCGGTTCATTGCCCGCTCGCCGTGCTGGGCAGTGCCTTATATCCGATTCTTGTTCATTGGCTCGCAATTTCGCTCCACGCTCGGCCCCGCGCTTCGCTATCCCCACAATCGGTCACCCTCATGCAGCTGCGCTTGACTTCGTTCACTGTGATCAACTTACGGGAGGACTTTCACCTCCAAGAGTGCGCCCATGCTGGGCGCACAATAAAAAGTCCGCGCTGTGTGCGGGCTTTTTATTTGACTCCTAAAGCGACAAAGCCTAGGTAGCTGCCGCTTCACGAGACATTCGCCGACGCTCATGTTCCTGAAGGTAGCGTTTACGCAGGCGTATCGATTTGGGCGTGACTTCAACAAGCTCATCATCATCGATAAATTCGACCGCATACTCAAGCGTGAGCTTGACTGGCGGTGTGAGGTCAATATGCTCATCCTTGCCAGACGCACGAACGTTGGTGAGCTTTTTTTCTCGAATGGGATTAACCACCAGATCATTATCGCGACTATGAATGCCGATCACCATACCCTCGTATAAAGACTCGCCTGGGCTGACGAACATACGACCGCGCTCTTGCAGCTTCCACAATGCATAAGCAACGGCTTCGCCATTATCCTGACTAATCAAAACACCGTTGCGGCGTTCACCAACGGACCCTTCTTTGACTGGTGCATAGTCATCAAATATATGACTCATTAACCCGGTACCGCGCGTCAGGGTCAGAAACTCACTTTGAAACCCGATCAAACCACGTGCTGGGATACGATACTCTAGGCGGGTTCGTCCTCGACCATCGGACTGCATATCTTGCAACTCGCCTTTACGTCGCCCTAACTCTTCCATCACCGAGCCTTGATGCGCATCTTCAACATCGCAGGTCAACAACTCGAATGGCTCACAGCGAACACCATCGACTTCTTTAAAAACGACTCGAGGCCGAGAAACTGCAAGCTCATACCCCTCGCGCCGCATATTCTCCAACAAGATAGTCAAGTGCAATTCGCCACGTCCCGCCACCTCAAACACCGTATCATCATCCGTGTCACGTACGCGCAAGGCAACATTTGCCTTGAGCTCGCGATCGAGACGGTCACGCAGTTGACGGCTCGTTACAAACTTGCCTTCACGACCTGCCAATGGTGAGGTGTTGACCATGAAGTTCATCACCAGTGTTGGTTCATCAATGCGCAACATCGGCAGCGGTTCAATGGCCGACGGGTCCATCACCGTGCAGCCGATACCAAGTTCCTCAATGCCGTTAATCAAGACAATGTCGCCAGCCTGAGCTTGGTCAACGAGCACGCGTTCAAGGCCCTGAAACTTCAGCACCTGATTGATTCGCCCTTTGCCCGACTGACCTTCAGGTCCAAACTGATAAACCACATCCATGCCCGACTTGATGCGCCCACGATTGATGCGACCCACACCAATCTTGCCGACATAGCTGCTGTAGTCAAGCGAAATAATCTGAAGCTGTAGTGGACCGTCGGCATCATCATTACGCACCGGCACATATTGCAAAATCGCCTCAAACAAAGGACGCATGTCACCATCGCGCACAGTAGAGTCAAGTCCAGCATAGCCATCCAGGCCAGAGGCATAAATCACCGGGAAATCAAGTTGCTCTTCTGTGGCACCAAGCTTGTCAAACAGGTCAAAGGTTGCGTTGACCACATAATCTGGCCGTGCCCCAGGTCGATCGATTTTATTGACAACTACAATGGGCTTTAAGCCGAGCGCCAGCGCTTTGCGCGTCACAAAACGAGTCTGTGGCATGGGGCCTTCAACAGCGTCTACGAGCAACAACACGCCGTCGACCATCGACAGAACGCGCTCAACCTCACCCCCAAAATCGGCGTGTCCCGGCGTGTCAACAATGTTGATGTGCGTGCCTTCATACTGAACGGCACAGTTTTTTGCGAGAATCGTAATGCCACGCTCACGCTCGAGGTCGTTGGAGTCCATGACCCGTTCATCAAGCTGCTGATGTTCCCGAAAGGTGCCGGACTGGCGTAAAAGCTGATCAACCAGCGTTGTTTTGCCGTGGTCTACGTGGGCAATAATTGCAACGTTACGCAAAGCGCGTGACATAATATATCCTTATAAATCAGTAAATTACTAGCCTTCAGTTCTTGCCGGACATTGCGCAACAGACTTAGTCACTTGGAACGCTGGGGGTAACTGCTCCAAGCTCACGACGGCATCAGTGGCTGCGTCCAGGGACTCCAACGCAGCCAACGTCCAAGCACCGTCTAGACGAAATGGTCCGATTCGAGTGCGTTCAAGCGCCACAAGATGCGCTCTGACTCCCAAAGCTCGGCCAATATCCTGCGCGAGGGTTCGCACATAAGTACCCTTGCTACAGTCAACCACTATTTTGGCGGTCAGACCATCAGATTCAAGCAAATCAAGCTGATGAATCGTTACTTCACGGGCAGCCCTTTCGATTTCAACGCCTTGGCGAGCGTACTCGTATAACGGTCTGCCTTTGTGCTTAAGCGCTGACGTCATCGGCGGTACCTGTTTGATAGCACCTAAGAAATTTCGCAAAATATCTCTGATTTGCTGCTCGGTCGGCGCAACGAACTGATCGCCAAGGTCAACTGTTATCTCACCCGTCAGGTCGCCTGAGTCGGTTTCTTGACCGAATTTGAGAGTCGCTACATACTGCTTGTCGGCATCGAGCATCTGACCAGCTAGCTTAGTGCCTTTACCCAGACAACAAATCAGCAAACCAGTTGCAAACGGATCTAGCGTGCCAGTATGGCCAGCCTTCTGTGCATCGATGACTCGCTTGACGCGCTGCAAAACCTGATTGCTAGACCAATCAGCAGGCTTATTGATGAGGACCACCCCGTCAATAACCTGCCCACGACGTTTACGCATTAGCGTCTACCCAAACTCACAAAACGCGCCCATCAGGGCAACTTAATCTACACCGTCTCTGTCAAGCACTTTTTGATCGGCATTAGCCTGATCAATCAGCCTGGACATCTCAATGCCACGCTCGACTTGTGGGTCATGGTAGAACCGCAAGGTCGGCACCGTATGGATATGGAGCAACTTGAATAACTGAGCATGTAGCCAGCCAGCCTTCTCATCTAGCACTTTTTGAGCGACTTCAGGCTCTGCGCCCAAAACCGTGAAATACACCTTGGCGTGCGCATAGTCAGCCGATAGTTCAACGCTCGACAGAGTGATCAATCCATAGCGGCTCGTATCAACTTCGCGCTGAATCAAGTGTGCCAGATCCTTTTGGATCTGGTCAGCAAGGCGCACATTGCGCCCTCCAGCCACTTTCTGCTTATGCCGCGTCATCTAGAGAGCCTCAAAGCGATCGCGCGACTTCGCGAACTTCAAACACTTCAAACTGATCGCCAACTTTGATGTCATTATTGCCTTTCAAAGTAATACCGCAATCAAAGCCAGACTTGACCTCTTTAACATCGTCCTTGAAGCGACGCAAGGAATCGATATAGCCCGTCCAAATCACCACGTTGTCTCTAAGCAGACGCACTTGGGCATCGCGACGCACCAAACCATCGATCACCATACAACCCGCCACAGCGCCAATCTTGGAGATGTGATACACCTCGCGCACATCCACCATTCCGATAACTTCTTCACGACGTTCGGGCGATAACATGCCAGACATAGCCGCTTTCACTTCGTCGACAGCGTCATAGATGATGTTGTAGTAACGAATGTCCACCCCATTGTTCTCTGCTAGCTTTTTGGCGCTTTGATCCGCGCGTACGTTAAAGCCGATCACGACTGCACCCGAGGCAATGGCGAGGTTGACATCACTTTCCGACACGCCACCGACGGCTGCGTGCACCACCTGAACCTTGACCTCCTCAGTTGAGAGCTTCAAGAGTGCAGCGACCAACGCTTCCTGAGAGCCCTGGACGTCGGTCTTGACAATGAGAGACAGGGTTTGCATTCCCTCGACAACATTCTCAAACATCGACTCAAGCTTGGCAGCTTGCTGCTTTGCAAGCTTGACATCACGGAATTTGCCTTGACGGAAAAGTGCAATTTCACGTGCTTTACGCTCATCTGCCAGGGCGATGATTTCGTCTCCGGCTGCTGGCACCTCGGTCAACCCCTGAATTTCCACGGGAATCGAAGGTCCCGCCGTCTGGATCTGTTTGCCGTTCTCGTCAAGCATGGCACGCACTCGCCCGAAACTTGCACCTGCAAGCACCACATCACCGCGATTTAACGTTCCAGACTGCACCAAAACCGTCGCCACCGGACCCCGCCCTTTGTCTAGACGCGCTTCAATGACCAAACCTTTGGCTGGCGCATCAACGGGCGCAGTCAGCTCTAGGATTTCAGCTTGTAACAAAACGTTTTCGAGCAAGTCATCGATACCCTGGCCTGTCTTGGCCGAAACTGGCACAAACGGAACATCGCCACCATATTCTTCTGGCACCACTTGTTCAACCACCAATTCCTGCTTGACGCGATCCGGGTTTGCTTCCGGTTTATCAATTTTGTTGATTGCAACAACAAGCGGTACACCAGCGGCTTTCGCGTGATGAATAGCCTCCCGCGTCTGCGGCATCACTCCATCATCAGCGGCCACAACCAGAATCACGATATCCGTGGCCTTGGCTCCGCGTGCGCGCATCGCCGTAAAGGCTTCGTGACCCGGCGTGTCAAGGAAGGTCACAATGCCACGCTCGGTTTTAACGTGATAAGCACCTATGTGCTGGGTGATACCGCCAGCCTCACCGGAGGCAACTTTTGCTCGACGGATATAGTCCAAAAGCGATGTTTTACCGTGATCAACGTGACCCATCACGGTAACAACAGGTGCTCGGGACTTTTCCTCAAACTCCAGCGTTGCTGCTTCTTCCAGAAATGCCTCGGGATCATCAAGCTTGGCGGCCACAGCGGTATGCCCCATCTCTTCAACGACGATCATCGCCGTTTCCTGGTCAAGCACCTGGTTGATCGTCACCATCTGACCGAGCTTCATCAGGTGCTTGATAACCTCCGCCGCCTTGATGGACATTTTGTGAGCCAGATCAGCAACCGTAATAGTCTCAGGGACATGGATTTCGCGCTGTACAAACTCAGCTGGCGCAGCTTCCTGCACCTGAGCGCCTTTGCCGCGTTTATTGGCTTTGCCGCCTTTACCAGCTCGCCAGCCGTCACGTGCTGGGGCAATTGCCTGTTTGCCAGTTGGCTTTTTACGACCTGATTCTTCTGACCAAGTCGATGCCACTGCACCAGCCTTAATGGTCTTTTTGGATCCTTCCGACTTTTTGTCACCAGATTTTGTACCCGCAGGCTTGTGCAAGGTTCCTTTGATAGCTGCTGCATCGGGCTCCGGCTCTGCGCGCAACACTTTCTTGGGACGGTTCAACATATCGCGAAGTGCTGCCGCCTCGCGTTCAGCCTTGCGTTTAGCCTCTTCGCGCGCTGACTTTGCTGATTCAGCTGATGGTTTGCGTTTTTCAGCAACTGCCGCGACCGGCTCTGAAACTTCGGCGGTAGTCACTTGCCGTTGATCGGAATCGGGCTCGATTGCGACAGCCTCTGGCTCAGTCTGAGCGCTTTCTTCGCGAGCATCGTCCTCTTGCGCCGCAGAAATATCTGATTCTTTTTCGGCACTACTCGATGCCTCAATTTCATCAACTTGAGAAACCGTCTGAGCTGGCTCCGGAGATATTTCACCAACTGGCTTTTCCGGTGCAACCGGCTCAGATGCACCCTGAGTTTGCTCGACAGACACCCCCTGCTGACTCGCAACAGGTGCGTTTTCTGAAACGGTTTGTGCTTCGATCTCAGGCTCGGTGGCAAGCGCAGCATTGGACTCCACTACTTCCATGGCCGGAGTTTCAGCCGATTCCGATGCGAGGTCCCGCTTCACAAAAACACGTTTCTTTCGAACTTCAACCTGAATCGTGCGTGAACGTCCCGCCGCATCAGCCTGACGGATTTCCGACGTTTGGCGACGCGTCAACGTAATCTTTTTGCCATCCTTCGCGCCGTGAGAGCGGCGCAATGACTCTAGCAGCTGAGTCTTATCAGCTTCGGACACGGCATCACCAACCGATCCGACATTAACACCCGCCGCACGCAACTGTTCAAGCAGCACTTCGGCTGGCATCTTCAGCTCATTTGCAAACTGGGCAACGGTGGTACTCGACATTAGACTCTCTCTTACCTTGATTCGGACCAATACGGCAGCCAAGCCACCGTGCACCGGTCCCTAACACTACGCTATCTCTTCATTGCTGGTCTTCGAACCAGTGAGCCCGAGCTGCCATAATGAACTCTGCGGCTTGCTCGGTCGGCATATCTGCCATTTCGGCAAGCTCATCAGTTGCAAGATCCGCCAGATCATCACGCGTATTAACGCCGTGCTCACTCAATTTGGCAACTAACTCGGCTGTCATGCCTTCAATGTTTAACAAGTCTTGCGCCGACTCAACACGCTCTTCCTGAACGATTGCCTCAGTAAGAAGCGCGTTACGGGCACGACTGCGCAATTCGTTAATCGTATCCTCATCGAACGCTTCTATTTCCTGCAATTCGGCGATGGGTACATAAGCGATCTCTTCAAGCCCTGTGAAACCCTCATCAATAAGAATGTCAGCGACCTCGTCATCAACGTCGAGCTTCTCCATAAAGGTGCTTCGAAGCTGATCGCGCTCCTGCGCCTGACGATTTTCACTCTCCTCAGGCGTCATGATATTGATTTGCCAACCAGTCAAATCCGAAGCCAGCCGGACATTCTGGCCGCGTGAACCGATTGCTTTGGGCAGGTTCTCTTCGTCAACCACGACATCCATCGCGTGACGATCCTCGTCCACGAGAATTGACTCGATGTTGGCAGGTGCTAGCGCACCAATGACAAACTGAGCAGGATCTTCGGACCACAGCACGATGTCAACCTGCTCACCACCAAGCTCATTTCGCACCGCCGTGACACGCGAACCACGCATGCCTACGCAAGTTCCAATTGGATCAATACGGTTGTCATAAGCAATAACAGCGATCTTGGCACGCACGCCAGGATCACGAGCTGCACCCTTAATTTCCAGCAGTCCTTGCTCGATTTCGGGAACTTCGTTTTCAAAAAGCTGTTTGATGAATTCAGGCGCTGTTCTCGACAGAATCACTTGCTGACCCCGAGCGGCACGATCAATTCGCAATACCCAGGCTCGAACTCGGTCTCCGAGACGCAAGTTCTCTTTGGGGATCATCTCGCTGCGGGGCAACCTGGCTTCAATTTTGCCGACCTCAATGATCGCGTCACCTTTGTCCATGCGCTTCACCGTGCCTGACACGATGGTTTCGCCACGTTCCAAGAAGTCATTGAGCATCTGGTCGCGTTCAGCGTCGCGAACTCGCTGTAAGATCGCTTGCTTGGCAGCCTGAGCACCAATTCGGCCAAATTCAATGGGCTCAAGCGGCTCTTCGATGTATTCACCGACCTGAATATCCGGAAACGACTCCTGAGCATCAGTCAACAACTCTTGACGGTCAGGCTCTTGTAGTCCGGCATCATCGGGCACAACCAGCCAGCGGCGAAAGCCTTCATGCTCACCAGTCGCACGATCAACCGCAACACGAATATCAGCGTCTTGATCAAATCGTTTTTTCATGGCCGATGCCAAAGCACCTTCGAGTGCCTCAAACACAACCTCGCGGCTCACGTTCTTCTCGCGCGCCAATGCGTCAACTAACAACAAAATTTCGCGACTCATCGCTTTCTACCCTTGAAATCTAGGAGTGGATCTAGCTTGGCACGTTCGACATCGATAACGTCGAATGCCACTTGCTTGGTTTCACCCTTGTTTTCCTGATATTTCACTACAAACCGTTTTGCACCATCTTGATCACAAGACAGCTGTAAAACACCCTGGAAAGAACGTCGATTATCGACCGCCTCTCTCAACCTTACTTCAACGCGCTCACCGACAAACCGCTCAAAATCGCGCTCGGTCTTTAGCGGACGGTCCACACCGGGGGAGCCAACCTCAAGGCGCCGGTAATCAATCCCTTCGACTTCATACACGCGAGAAAGCTGTCGCGACACACGCTCACAGTCTTCAATTTTGATGTCCGATACCAGTCCAGTTTGACCAGTAAACGGCCGGTCAATGGTCACGCGTAGCAATCCCAGCGGAGCTCGCTCAACATCAACGACTTCTAAATCCATTGCCGCGACGGCTTCGCGGGTCAACTCAACTATATCTTTCATAACCTAAAAAAAATGGGCTGTTGAACAGCCCATTTATATCTGGCGATCGATTCCACCAAATACGCAAAATGCGCATCTGATGCACGAACATTCCGACGAAGTTTAACACGAATCGAACATAAATCTGCTGCTAAGTTTGTAATCTAACCGGCAAATATTAACGGTTCTTCAAAAAACCCAAACGTGACTCATGCGCTTTAGCGCCAGATGGCTGCCAGTCATCATCACGACGAGGGCTTGACGCACCGCGCGGGCCCCGTGCCTTGCCAGATCCGGGTTTTGCAGATTTTTGGGCTGCCTTACGAGGTTGCCCTTGACCACCAAGATGACTTGCCGCTGACCCTGAACCACCCCTTCTTCCTGGCGAAGTCGAGCCAGGATGGCCATTCGCAAATCCGCTATTAGCCGCCACAACAGAGGTGGAGAGAGGATCAGGAATACCACCGGACTTGCTGCCTCGATTCTTGCCAGAATATCCACGACTTTTCCCCACCAGTGAGCCAGTTTTTTTCTGGCTAGCGAAACCTGGTGGCAATGCACTATCGTGACTAACGGGTTGTTTGGGTTGTCGGCTACGCTGCCCTTTTTTGCTTGCGACCTCCTCCTCATCCCTTAACAACCCTACTTGAACGAGCAATGCGTTAACGAGGTCGCCACTTAACTCTTCCCAGCGACCGCGTCTAAGATTGTTTGGCAACACGACCTCACCAAACCGCGTACGAATCAGTCGACTAACGGTCAGACCGACAGATTCAAAAATCCGCCGAACTTCACGGTTTCTTCCTTCCTGAAGCGTGACTCTATACCACCGGTTGCTGCCCTCGCCGCCAAGAAACTCCAAACTACCAAAGCGCGCCACGCCATCATCGAGTTCAACGCCTTCAAGTAGCTTTGTCCGGATCTCATCACTCAGTTCGCCAAGAACACGCACTGCGTACTCACGCTCATTGCCGTAGCGCGGATGCATCAACCGGTTAGCCAGATCGCCCGAGGTGGTCAGAATCAGCAAACCCTCTGTATTTAAGTCTAAACGGCCAACAGAGAGCCACTTACCGGTTTTGATGCGCGGCAGCCGAGAAAAAACGGTAGCGCGCCCAGCCGGGTCATCGTGGCTGACAATCTCGCCAGCTGGCTTGTGATAAAGCACAACTCGAGGAGGTTTCTTACTCGCACTGCGGTTTACAGGCCTGCCGTTGACACGCACTACATCGGTACTGCCTACGCGCTGACCAATATGGGCAGGCTCGCCATTGACAGACACCCTGCCAGCGATGATCAGCTCTTCCATGTCTCGCCTGGACCCAATACCTGCCTGTGCCAGCACTTTGTGAAGCTTGGGCATGAGCACTTCACTTTGCAAGTATTTGCCAAGACGTTGTGCGGTCTTAGGGCTTTGCTCTAGGTAATTTAAAGCGGTCGCAGGTGCTTCTGGCTCGTGGGCTGAGCCGTTTGCCTCGTACTCAAGATCACTCTCTGTGCAAGCTTGGTCTGAGGTGGCAACGTCATTTTTTTCAGCTGTATTTTCAGCCGTGTCAGTCACCTGTGAACGACGACGACGAAATGGCGCCCGCACTTTGCTCGATTTAGATCTTTTAGGACGCGTTGAGGACTGCGGCAAGCCCTCCTCAGGTTGAGATACCGATGCCTCGCTTTTTTCGGTGGTCATTGTCTCAATCGGCTCAGGTGCGTGATTGTCAGTTTGTTGTGTGGTCACGATTACTCCGATTCACGCGTGGAAATGTGGTTTGAACCATATTGGCCCTGTTCTGCTTCGGGACCCTGTTTTATTGCAGCTTGTTCATGAGGCTCTGATAACGCTTCTGGCCTCTGCACCCTTTGCTCTGGCAAATATGGCGGGTCAGCAACGGTCTGTTCTTGCGGCAATTTTTCAATTTCAATCTCTGACTCGGAACCGACAGACTCGTAAGCCTGCTCATCGCTAGCAGCTATAACGCATGACTGGCCATCATCTGCCGCTGTCTGATCTTCTCCGGCCTGGTCTTGGACTTTTTCATGGTCAATGACATTCTGGTCTGGCGGTATGTCTTGCATATCCCTTTCGATAACACTTTGAGCGGCGTCAGATAAAACAGCTCCCTCAACCAATTCATCAACATTCATTTCATTGCTTGCATCTTCCTGTGCTTGCTCACCATCAACTTGCTCAAAGACCAAGCTCCCATCTTGTCGTGCCTGTTCGGCAATGGGCTGCAACGCTGGCAGCTCATCTAACGCCCTAAGACCAAGATCATCCAAAAAGAGTTTAGTTGTACCTAATAAGGCGGGTCTACCCGGACCATCACGATGCCCTATGGTCTCAACCCAGCCGCGATCTTCGAGTGTTTTGATGATCTGGGATGAAACAGTGACACCACGAATCGCTTCGATATCACCTCGAGTCACAGGTTGCTTCCAGGCGATAATTGCCAGGGTCTCCAACACGGCTCGTGAGTACTTAGGCGCTCGCTCAGGATTCAGACGTTCCAGAAACCGCTGCATTTGCGAACGACTCTGAAAGCGCCAGCCGGTCGCAATTTCGACCAACTCCAAGCCTCTATCTTGCCAATGAATCTGTAGGGCTTCCAGCCAGCTGCGGACTTGCTCGACACTGACCTCCTCAGGCTCAAAGAGTTTTTGTAACGCTGTCACACTCATCGGCGTATCTGCGCACAGCAACGAAGCCTCCACTACGTTTATTGCTTGCTGGTCTTCCATAGTTCTCCAGTAGTCACACCGACTATGCTTCTATCTGTAAATAGGCCCAACTTGATGGGTAAGGTAAGATTTGCTATACTTCAATTCTTCAGACGCGGGGTGGAGCAGTCTGGCAGCTCGTCGGGCTCATAACCCGAAGGTCGTAGGTTCAAATCCTGCCCCCGCAACCAACTTTGAAAAGCCGGCTCGTTGCCGGTTTTTTTATTCGCCAGTCTAATCTCCACGTCCGATTCGGTACTTACTCATTTCATGAACAACCGCCACTTGTATGCCCAAGTTGGCGCACGCAATCCAGAACAAGGCTTGCAAGACAACTTCGCTCGGCGCGAACAACCACGAAAGAATCGTCAACAACTTGACATTTTTCTTTCAGACAAACCCTAAAGTCTCTCAGCTGCTGCACCAAGGGCGATCAACGCAACGGCGATTCAGAATCTACCGTGTCAATCACTGACTCAAGACAAAATCAATTGTGGTCTGTCTAATATTTTTGTTTCAGAAGTCGCTGACTCAGCGAATCATTATCCGAGACTGTGCCGACAGCTGCCACATGGCAACTTACCAATAACGCACATACGGCTACGCGGCCTAAGTCTTACTCACGTTGAATTACGCGATGACCGCTAGTGTATATCATGCGCTTGCGAGGGGCAAACTCGCTGTGAGGCGATATCGTTGAGCCAGAAATGGGGCATGTTTGAGGGACTCGGCCAAAACGCTTGCATCAACCGCCTGCGTGACAATCAACACGCAGCCCACCGCTGGCTCTTGCCGGCGAAGCACCCCAAAAAACAATTGGCTAAGCGCACTGGAGAGTTCGGAGCGCATTGCACAACAAAGGCACCCTTGCGACCCGACAAGTTCATCGAATTCGGTGCTTCTATAGCGCAGACCCTCAGGCCAAACACACCTCACTGGACCATTGACAAACACGACGAGCCTAGACAACTCACGGGCAGAGAGCTTACGCAAAACAAGCTCGCTTGCTTGTTTTGCAGTTGCCCCCAATAAAACCACCACGGGAATGCGCCGATCGGTATTATTTGAGCCTAATATTTGCTCGATTTGTTGCTGTATGCTCACCCGAATATTCACATAACGTCTTTGAAGTCAAATCCGAAGCACGCCAGGCCGATCACATATATTGGTCTAAGCAGCGGTTGCTTTTACGTTTTTTACCAAATGGCAGATACGAATGATTGAGTCTGAATCCCAGCGCATAGTTGACCATGCAATTGTTTCTAGGCGCTCGATCCGAGCGTTTTTACCTACACCAGTGGACCGAGAAGACATCGAACAAATCTTGACGGTTGCAGCACGAGCACCGTCGGGCTCAAACACTCAACCTTGGCATGTATACGTGGTCACAGGCTCGCGACTGACGGCAATGAGCCAAGAGATCGTCCAAGCATTTCTGCACCCATCGCCAACGGACGAATACGCCCAAGAATACCAGTATTATCCTGCCCAGTGGTCCTCGCCTCACATCGATCGCAGGCGCAAAACCGGACTTGGGCTCTACAAACTGCTGGGACTTCAGAAAGATGACAAGCTAGGCATGCAAATGCAGCAGGCCCGAAATTTCAAGTTTTTCGATGCGCCCGTTGGAATGATGTTTAGCATTGACCGAGATATGGGCACCGGTTCGTGGCTGGATTTTGGTTGCTTTTTACAAAACATCATGATTGCGGCCCGCGCTCGAGGGCTAGACACCTGCCCACAAGCCGCCTTCAATGCTTATCATTCGATCATACGACGCCACACGGGCATGCCAGCAAATGAAATTTTTATGTGCGGCATGTCTTTGGGTTACGCTGATGAGAGCAAAATCGAAAACACTCTAATTACCGAGCGTGAACCCGTAGACAGGTTTGCGAGGTTTTTGGAATAACCCTGATTTCTAGGCCTACCTCAAGCGCCTGTAACTCGCGAATGCATTCTTTGTGCAAGCTTGGCAATCACGATAGCGACAGCGGCAATCAAAACGCCAGCCAAACTCAATTGGACATGGCTTAGCCCAAGGTCGCCTCCGCCAGGTATAGCCATTGCCAAGCCACCAGCACCTAGGAGCAATCGAGACAATAACCCCAGTGCGCCAGTGTGCAAGGATCCGACCTTTAATAGGTAGCCCTCAAGCGCTGAGGCGATTAGGGCTATACCAATGACCGCGGTGAGGAGAACCACAATAATGTCGGCGGGCTCACCACGCAAAATCAAGGCGGGATTGAGCACAAAGAAAAATGGCACAAAATACATTGCGCTGCCCAAACGCATGGATTGCACACCGACCTCAACAGGACGTGCACCCGCCACGCCAGCAGCTACAAAAGACGCAAGCGAAACCGGTGGCGTGATAAACGAAACCATGCCCCAATACATCATAAAAAGATGCACAGCCAGAGGATCAAATCCAGCGTTTATGAGCGGTGGAGCCAACACAATCGCCAGAAAGATATAACACGCCGTAATTGTCATGCCCATCCCGAAAATAAAGCTCGTAAAGGCACCCATAACCAGCAACACATAGACGTTGTTGCCCGCCAAATAAATCAGGTCATTGGCAAGCGTACCAGCCAGCCCTGTGACAGACATTGCCCCAATGATTAGACCCACTCCAGCAAGCAAAGCCGCCAACTCGGACAATGAGGCTGTAACGCCAGTCAACAGTTTGGCTAACTTTCCCCAGCTCAGCCGATATTTCGAACTGAACTGGTTAATAACTAGCAGCAGTGCTGTCGCGTAAAAAGGCGCAAGCGACTCGACTTGCTCAACTAGCAACAAATAAATCAACACAACAAAAACAATGATGTATTGCCAACCTTCTTTCATCGTTTGCCTAATTGATGGCAACTCCTCTGCCGGCAGCCCTTTTAGGCCATGGCGTGCGGCATAACCGTCAATTTGCATGAACAGAGCAAAGTAGAAAAGGATGGAAGGCACAGCTGCAGCAATGGCAATTTGCGCATAAGGCAAACCCAAGAACGCGGCCATTACAAACGCCGTTGCGCCCATTATTGGTGGCATCAATACCCCACCGGTTGATGCACACGCCTCAACGCCACCTGCATACTTGGCAGAAAAACCCGTGCGCTTCATGGCTGGGATAGTGACAACGCCAGTAGTCAGTACGTTAGAAACCACGCTACCTGAGACTGAGCCCATCAAACCACTAGCGAATATCGAAACTTTGGCGGGCCCCCCGCGTACTTTGCCAAACAGCGCAAATGCAATATTGTTGAAAAACTCAGATGCGCCGGTAAACTGCAATACCGCACCAAACATCACAAAACCAATGACTAGTTCGCCAAAAGCTCGCATTGGTATACCCAAAACGCTTTCGCTGCTCGTGAAGTGGTAGCCAATGGTGGTCATCAAGTCTTGTGGCAAGCCTGCAATGGGACCTGGCATCATGCCAGCGTAGACTGGATACAGCGAAATAACCGTCACTACCACGAAAACTGCGGTACCGCCCGAGCGGCGAGTAGCCTCCAGCAATAGCAACCAGCCAACAGCAGCCACATAGACCGCCGTGTCTGGTGCCATGAACTCCCAGCCCTCTGAAATGATGCGCCTACTGTTGTAAGCAAAATAGCCAAACACTGCGATGGTTAATAAGAAGCAGACGGCGTCATACCAGGGCACCCTGTTACGCTCCGCCTGCTTGGTTGCAGGCACAAACAAGAACACAAGCCCAATTAACAGCGCTGCAAGCAAATAAAGATAGGACGTGTCAATCAAAACCACGCCCACAAAAAAGCCCCAATTCAAAAGCTGATTTAAGGCAAGAAATAATGCCAACACGCCAAACGTGATGACCACCGCTTTCCAAAACCCCGTCAGCGCTCGAATCCGAGCTTCACTCTCTCCTGATGCTGCGGGGCTGCCACTTGGAAGGCCAACCCCGCTGCGGTTTGCTGCTTGCTGCGTCATTGTGTGTTCTCGTTGTGATTGCCGGTCAATACCTAGCTACTGATGGGACTACCAGCTAGTCATGACTGGGTCCATGCCTGCCTTGGTCAGTGCATCAGCTCGGGTTTTCATCCAGTCTTTGGCGAACTCCTCGTCATTGGCATGAGTACGACCTTTGACCTCTTTCCAAGCGTCGGCCAAGATCTGCTGGCGCTTAAGCAGCATGTCGTTGTTCTTCTGATGTGCGTCAGTCCATACGCCTTTCTCTTTGAAGTACTCGACCGCGCCCTCATGGTAAGGAATTACCCAGTCAAGCTTCTGGCGGTCCATTCCCCAACCAACGTTGCCGGGAGCAGCATCCTTGTACATATCAAAAGTGTCGACCATGGCCGTAACTACCGCCTTGGCCAGCTTCGGATCCTGATCGGCGTATGTCATGAGAACTGGATATGGGTATGAAGCAGAAACGGCCGGCTTATCCTTGCTCAAGCCAGCGCCTTCAGTGCCATTTGCTGGGTAAAAGAAAGGCGCAATTGCCTGTAGACGAGCCCAACCTTGCTTGTCGTTGGGGTCCATCGCAGGATATTGAATGCCCCGTGGCGACTTTTCAAGCGCATACGCTTTGCCAGAGATCGAGGACGAGAAAGCTGCGTCAGCCTGTCCGTTGGCGACACCATCCATGGCAGCACCGAAA
This sequence comes from Burkholderiaceae bacterium, assembly GCA_021208885.1. Classification (GTDB taxonomy): domain Bacteria; phylum Pseudomonadota; class Gammaproteobacteria; order Burkholderiales; family Burkholderiaceae_B; genus Algicoccus. The sequence goes on along the minus strand of JAJOJF010000012.1, from coordinate 84,866 downwards.
CCACCAAACTCAACCTTTTGGACATCATCCCAAGTCAAGTTTGCGAAAGCCAAGATAGCCGTGATGTTTTGGTTCAAAGATGGCGAACCAATCACCCATGCAATCCGCTTGCCTTTCATATCAGCTGGCGTGTTGATGCCAGCGTCACCAGCGGCAACTGCCGTCAGCACCTGGTCCGAATTGTTCAACAACAGTGCGCGAACCGGCTGCGGACCCCAGTTTGCCGTACCAAAGTCGTAAAAGCCCTCTTGAGCCATGTAGCTGCCGCCAACACCGTTAGCTGAGAACTGTACCTTGCCTTCACGCAATGGCAGAGTGCGAGAGACATCATTTTTGCCAGGCAACACCCGCAAATTCACGCCATACTTTTGCTTGAAAGCATTGCCAATAGCCACAGCCTGGTTATAGCCGCCGGAGCCGACATCGTAGGCGCTCCAAGCTAGCGTATCTGGCAAACCGATGTTGTTACTTTGGGCCACTGCTGCACTGGCAACAAAGGCGCTTGCAACCGCAAAGCTGATAAGACTGACGGGTTTTTTCATGAGTGCCTCCAAGGAGAGAAATGGGGGCAATCCACCCTGTTGATTCCCCCGACTTTTCTAAAGAACCGGCTTATGCCGTTGTTGTTATTCCGCATCGAGTGTATCGGAAAAGATGTCTGGATCTTTTTGAGTGTTTTCCCCAACAAAACCGGCACTCAAAGGTCAGTGTAGTCCCAAAAATGACGTTGCGCACCGCAGCAAATGCTCGCTAAACTTGACGCGCAGATCACTAAAAACGAGAGCGCTGATCTACCTTTTTACTTTCGATGCGATGACGATCATGGCAGCACACCCAGGTAAAAGTGAAGCCATCAATGTGTTCACATATGGTTCGCTCATGTACCCGGATATTTTTGAGCAAGTCACCGGCAGTTTGCCCGTATCCTTGCCAGCCGTAGCGCACAATTGGCTGCGACACGGACTGGCAAATCGCGCATACCCCGGCGCTATGCCGAGTGACCTTGATGACGCCGTCATAGAGGGCGTTTTGTGGCTTGACCTCACACCAGCGGCGCTCTCTGCACTGGACGAGTTTGAAGGTCATGAGTACGGGCGAATCGCGATTGAAGTCAAAGCGGATAACGGTCTGACTCATCGAGCTTATATTTACCAGTGGCTGTTGCGCGACCAAGTACAAGGCAGCTGGGATCTCGTTGATTTTGAGACGAATCACCGGCAACGATTTGTTCAAATCCACGGCAGACGACTGGATTAACGAAATGTGTCTGACACGTTCGATACAATCCGATCGTGCATAAGGCTATCCCGCCGGCGCAAGGCAAAGCACCATCCCATATAAATGGACACGCTTTTTTACTTTCTAGTCTATCTTGCCCTGGTCAGTTGGGTCAGTTACCTACCCATCGTCACCACCAAAAAATATGCGCCGCCCTACTTTTGGCGTTGGACCTTGTTGGTAACGGGAACCGGGCCGTTGCTTTCGGTATTAAGTATCGCGGGCTTTGTGTTGACAGCACCCTCGGGCAACGGCTTTGATTCATTCATGATGACCGGTCTCTTTGTTCTGTTGCTCATCATTCCGTTTCAGGTGCTTGTGCCTATGACGGTCTATCTTTTCATCTGCAGCAGTCTGAAGGAACGGCGCGCCGCGCTTGATGCGGACAACGGCGAGCCCGACTAAACAGTAACTGTTCGCACACGGCAAGCGTGCTAGACACGACAACGCGCTAAACGACACAAACCACTGAACGTGCGACCTGGCCGCGACAAGCGGTCCTGATTTCTAGGTTTTGCAGCTCAGACATGCCTGAGATTGACATGGAACAAGAATGATTTTTATTTATCCATGTATAATTTCCATTGTCAAATAGATAATTTATTTAAACAATAAACACGATAACTTATAAATATCAACAGGATAGCACCATGACCAAACCTACCCTGCCTCTGAGCATGGCACAAACCGGTAGTCGACTTCGTATCGCAGCAATCGCTGGCGGCCACAGCCTTGTGCGCAAAATCACCGAGATGGGTCTGAAGACGGGCACTGAGATAGAAATTCGCCAGCAAGAGCGTGGGTCAGTCGTTGTTTGTCGAGGCCAAACGCGCTTCGCAATCGGCGTTGGCATGGCCCACAGGATCATGGTCGAGATCATCTGAACATGGATGGAATTCATCAAAGTCGAGGACAAAGACAAGCATGACAACCCTAGGCGAACTCAAGATTGGTGACTGCGCCAAAGTAACTGGATTTTCCCAGACAGGCTCAAGTTACCGCCGCAAACTATTGGCGATGGGCCTGACGCCCTTGACGACATTGGAAGTAATACGCATGGCGCCCATGGGCGACCCGGTTGAAGTTCGTGTTCGCGGCTGCAGTATTTCATTGCGCCGTGCCGAGGCAAACATGGTTAATGTAGAGGTGTTGTAAGTGCAGAACCACTTTATTGTCGGATTGATCGGAAACCCAAACTGCGGCAAAACGACTCTTTTTAATGCTTTAACGGGAGCCAAGCAGCGAGTCGGTAACTGGCCTGGCGTGACCGTTGAACGGAAAAGCGGCTATTACAAACACACCAATTGCGACGTTGAAGTAATTGACCTGCCTGGCACGTATTCGCTTGATGTTGTGGATCACGCGATCTCCTTGGACGAGATGGTAGCTCGTCAATACATGCAACAAGGTGACGCTGACTTGATTATCAACATCGTCGATGCCGCCAACCTCGAGCGAAATCTTTACCTGACCAGCCAGCTAGCAGACATGGGCGTGCCGCTATTGGTGGTGCTGAATATGCTCGATGTGGCGCAAGCAAACGGTACGCAAATCAATATTCAACAGCTTGAGCATGAGCTCGGTTGTCCTGTCGTTCCAGTCGTTGCATCAGAAGGTCGTGGCATCGCCGAGCTTAAAGCAGCTATCACCCAAGCAGCTAGAGCCCCAATCCGCCCTGCTTTGGGCGTTAAGTATGACACCAGAATCGAAACGGCCATCACCCAGATTGAACAATCACTGATTCGACACCAACCTGAACACGCTAATGCCCGGTGGCTAGCCATACGACTCATAGAAGGCGACAAAATCGCGCATGAGACAACAAATAGCGCAAGCTCAATGCTCGCAAAAGAGCTGGCTGCCGAGCTCGGTGAAGATCTGGACTTAATGATGGCTGACGCCAGATACGGACTTGCCAACAAAATCTGCACCGCTGCCATCAAAACACAAGGACGCGTCGCCCGAGACACCACTGACCGGATTGATCGTGTCGTGCTTAATCGCATACTTGGCATTCCGATTTTCTTGTTAATGATGTACCTCATGTTCATGCTCACCATTAACCTTGGTGGAGCCTTCATCGACTTTTTTGACATGACAGCAGCTGCTTTGTTTGTCGATGGTTTTGGCGAGCTGCTCCGAACAATAGGTGCACCAGAGTGGCTTACTGTGCTGCTGGCAAGTGGCATCGGCGGTGGCATGCAGACCGTGGCCACGTTCATTCCAATTATTGGCGTTCTGTATCTGTTTTTGTCCGTTCTAGAAGACTCAGGCTACATGGCACGAGCTGCTTTCGTGATGGATCGATTCATGCGCTGGGTCGGTCTGCCCGGCAAATCTTTCGTTCCGCTGATAGTGGGTTTTGGATGCAACGTTCCAGCGATTATGGCCACTCGCACACTTGAACATCAACGAGACCGTCTTCTAACCATTGCGATGGCACCCTTCATGTCCTGCGGTGCACGCCTGCCCGTTTATGTGCTGTTTGCTGCCGCGTTTTTTCCATCAAACGCTCAAAATGTGGTGTTTGGGCTTTATCTAATAGGCATTGCAGCAGCCATACTGACCGGACTGGTATTAAAAAACTCATTGCTGAAAGGCGAAGCGACACCTTTCATCATGGAGTTGCCGCCTTACCATATGCCAACGCTTAGGGGCGTTTTAATTCATACATGGGACCGTTTAAAAGGGTTTGTGATCAGAGCAGGACGCATCATCGTTCCGATGGTACTGGTTCTGAATTTTTTGAACGCACTAGGTACTGATGGCACATTTGGCCACGAGGACAGCAAATCATCCGTGCTGGCCGAAGTCGGACGAACCATATCACCGGCGTTCTCACCGTTTGGCTTAAACGCTGAGAACTGGCCCGCAGCAGTGGGTATATTTACTGGCATTCTTGCCAAAGAGGCGGTGGTCGGCACCCTCAACGCCACTTACGAGTCACTGGCTAAAAGTGACGCCCTTGAACGTGGAGAATCGACAGAGCCTGAAGAGGCTTTCAACCTGTTTATGGCGTTAAGTGAGGCGATTGCAACCATTCCAGCCAACCTGCTCGATGCTCTAGAAACCTGGGCCGACCCGCTAGGTATCAATGTTGGTGACCTGACCGATCAACAAACAGTTTCGGAAGAACAAGACGTATCGGTCAGCACCTTTGGCGCCATGGCCGAGCGGTTTGATGGTGCTGCTGGTGCCTTCGCGTACCTGCTATTTATTCTTCTGTACTTCCCGTGCACGGCCGCAACCGCGGCTGTCTATCAGGAAAGTGGTGCACGCTGGATGTTCTTTGTGGTGGCTTGGACTACGGGCCTCGGATATGGCCTGGCGACAATATGGTATCAGGCTGCAAACTATGTACGCGATCCAGTGTCAGCCGCAGCTTGGATCGTGGGCGTTGCTTTTGCATTTTTTGCTGCGTTTGCCGCCATGCATCGCCATGGAAAAAATAACACCGTTGCTGCAACACCAGTTGCTCAGAGCGCATAGGAAGCTTGAAATGATACTGAGCAAAGTCAGCAACTATCTCAAATTGAATCGCCGGGCTGCCTTGAAGGACATGGCGAGCGTACTGGATGTCAGTCCGGATGCACTGCGTTGCATGCTCGATCGCCTAGAAGCTAAAGGCAGCGTCCGGCGTCTGCCATCAGGCACCTCGTGCGGCGGCAGTTGCAGCAAATGCAAGCCACAGGAAATCGAGCTGTATGAGTGGTGCAGCTAAAAGCGGCCGCGGAAACTCGTTGCTCGAGCGCGAGTTTCTAGCCGCCCTGAAGCATAAGCAGCCCAATCCAGACGCTGATTCAAAACACCAAACCAAATAAGATTCACCCATGAAGCAACTCTATGCAGACACCTGTATGTCCGGTGCGGGCGCGTAGCGATGTCCGTACCAGGTAAACAAACGTTCTGTTATTCATATGGAGATGTTTCATGGCACTTCGCCTCATGCTCGGTGCATTCGCACTGGCAACCACTGCATTGACAACCACCACTGCACACGCGTTTTTCCCCTTCATCACGGACGATGCGGGCACTCAGGGTCAAGGCGGCAATCAGATTGAACTGAACTATGAGTTTGTCAAAGAACACAATAATGAGCTTGATCTCGAGGGTCGAGTCATTGGCACTGGATCGGGTGTAGCCAATGTCTTTCCGGCTGGCTACACCTATGGCATAGACGACAATATCGATATATTTGTCGGCTTTGCTCGACAAACCAGCCCAGTCAATGGCTGGCTAAATACGGAAATTGGAGCCAAATGGGTCTTTGCAGGTGACCAGAGCTCTGGCTGGAGTGCCGCGGTTAAACCCATGTTGATTTTGCCGGTTACCAAAGATATGCAAGACCGAGGTTTGGGTAACGCGAAAGTCAACCTCGGAATCACAATGGTTGGTTCCTACATGGCGGATACACATGAGCTGCATCTTAATCTTGACTACACGGGCAACAATTACGCAGCAACTGAACAAGCCGAAGCACAGCGCAAATCACTCTGGCGCATATCTGCAGCACCTGTGTACATCATTAATGAACGATGGAAAGCTGGCATTGACGTGGGCCTAGAGACCAACCCCTCTTTTAACAGTCACTATCAAGCCTTCGGTGAAATCGGGATTCAATATGCCCCGAGGGCGAACATGCAAATTGGCTTGGGAATTATCGGTGCGACAGCACTAAACTCGCCTGACAATGGCTGGAGCTACACCATAACAACCGGCATTGCCTACCAGTTCTAAAAAGCTTAACTTGAATCAAGGACGGGCCCAAGACGCCTTAGGTCCGTTCTTGGGACTGCGCTATCATGAGACGACAGATCCATGCATCCCTGTCTCGACATGCAAAAGTCAACTGACCCCGTACAGAAGCAAATCTCCCCTGCAAACCGCAGCGCTTGCGAATGGCACTCAGAGCCGATCGAGTTGGCGTTATCGAATCTGCAAGCAAGTCGTTCTGGTTTAAACAGCGATCAAGCGCAAGAGCGACGCGTTCTGTATGGTGCCAATGTTTATGAACAACAAAAGTCGTCTGGTTTTTTTAAACGACTCGTCGCTCAAATACATAACCTTCTCATCTATGTTCTGATCGCAGCGGCGTTGATAACTTGGCTGATTGACCATCGACTCGACTCGATCGTCATTCTCACAGTCGTGGTTTTAAATATATCTATCGGTCTCTATCAGGAAGGCAAGGCAGAAAAATCATTGCAAGCGATCGAAAAGTTGCTTGCACCCCAGGCACAAGTTTTACGCGATGGCAAGCTACAGACCTTGGCTGCTGAGGATATCGTTCCAGGTGATGTTGTTACCGTTGCATCCGGTGACAATTTGCCAGCAGACCTGCGTTGGATTGGCGTGGTCAATCTTCGCGTTGATGAATCAGCGCTAACCGGTGAATCAGTCGCGGTCAGCAAATCAAGTGAACCTGTCGCGTTGGACGCAACCATTGGCGATAGAAGCAGCATGGGTTATGCAGGAACCATAGTGACTCAAGGCCAGGGCCATGGTCTCGTAGTTGCCACTGGCATGCAAACCGAAATGGGACGAATCGGGCGTCTGATGCAAACGGTGCAAAGCCTTGAGACACCGCTAGTTCGCAATATGACCCAGTTTTCAAGGTGGCTAACATTTACCATCCTGACACTGGCCCTGTTGCTGTTGGCTTACGGCATCTGGATCATCGGTCTTAATCTGCCAGACACTTTCATGGCAGTGGTGGGATTGGCGGTGGCCGCTATTCCAGAAGGATTGCCAGCCATTCTCACAATCACGCTGTCTATTGGTGTGCAACGCATGGCGCGACGCAATGCAGTTGTGCGTCGATTGCCGGCTGTCGAAACGCTCGGAGCGGTAACTGTAATTTGTTCCGATAAAACCGGGACGCTGACGCGCAACGAGATGACTGCGCAAAGTGTCGTGTTGGAAAATCAAGAATTAGCTATTACGGGCTCGGGCTACGGCCCAGATGGCGCCGTTACCAACGAAAGTGAGCCCGAAGCGGGCTTTTATGGCATGAGCCTCGATACCGACACGATTTCGCCCGTTACATGGGTTGCGTTGACCAGCGCACTATGCAACGACGCGTCTTTGTCGGAAGATATTAATGGCGATTGGTCCGTCAGCGGTGATCCTACTGAAGGGGCATTGTTGACCCTATCAATGAAATTAGGGAGCCATCTTAGGGAATTGCATCAAAAATTCCCACGCACCTGTACGGTGCCATTTGAGTCAGAGCACCGTTTCATGGCAACTGGACATGACAACCTCGCCAATCCAGCGTTTAGTCAACGTTTTATCTTGGTCAAGGGTGCACCAGAAAAAATCCTGTCGTTCTCTAGCGATGAACTAGCCAGTGATGGCTCTCGTCGAGCAGTCAACCTTGAATACTGGACTGAAAAAATCAACCGTGAGTCTAGGCTTGGACGCCGAGTATTAGGCATAGCCATCAAGACAGACGTCACCAACCTGAATCAACACAACATCCAGGAGCACGTTCATGAACTGACATTTGTGGGTATTGTCGGGATTATTGATCCACCCAGAGAGGAAGCGATTCTCTCTGTCGCCTTATGCAAGCAGGCACAAATCAATGTCAAAATGATCACCGGTGACCACGCCGGGACAGCTCTCGCGATTGCCAAAGAACTGGGCATCGGCGATGGCAAACACGTGATAACGGGACACGAAATCCAAACGCTTTCCGATGATCAACTACAGACGCTAGTTGAGCACACCGACGTGTTCGCCAGAGCAAGCCCTGAACACAAAATTCGTATCGTTCGAGCCCTGCAAGCCAACGACCATATCGTGGCAATGACTGGGGACGGTGTCAATGACTCCCCTGCCCTTAAACAAGCAGACATTGGCATTGCGATGGGCAAAAAAGGCACAGAAGCCGCCAAACAAGCTTCTGAAATTGTGCTTGGCGACGATAACTTCGCTTCCATTGCCAATGCTGTCGAGGAAGGACGAACGGTATACGACAACTTGAAGAAAACCATCGCATTCTTGTTGCCGATCAACGGTGGAGAATCAATGGCCATAGGTGCTGCCATTTTGCTTGGCACGAGCCTTCCCATCACGCCACTTCAAATCCTATGGGTCAATATGGTGAGCTCAATTGGGCTGGCCATGATTCTGGCGTTTGAATCGGCTGAGCCTGACGTGATGAGCCGAGCACCGCGTCCGCGCCATGAGCCCTTATTGTCGAAATTTCTTATTTGGCGGATCTTATTTGTTGCCTCACTATTTTTATCGGGAATATTTGGTGTGTTTCACTGGTCCTTAAGTCAGGGCGAATCAATCGAGGTTGCTCGCACCATGGCTGTAAACACATTGGTCAGCATGGAGATATTCTATCTATTTAGTGTTCGTTACCTAAAATCCAGATCGTTTACTTGGCAAGGCGTTAAAGGCACACCGCTTGTATTGGCGTCTGTCACATTCGTTGCTGGGGTACAAATATTGATGACCTATTGGCCAACGTTACAGAACGTCTTTGAGACTAAGGCATTGTCATTGACGCAGCTGACTGTTGTTATTGGAATCGGCGCGCTAGTGCTGCTGGTTCTTGAGGTAGAGAAATTGCTACTGCGTCGCAGCCAGCAAGCAACCCTCTGACATTGCAAAAAATGATGATGCCAATCGCTACTCGTTGCACCTCCTGCCACAATCATGGGGGCTCAGGTTGAGCGATGATGCACGTGAAACCCGTCAGGAGCGCGCTCCAATTTGGCTGCGTTGGTTACTTATTGCAATTGGGATCTTCTCGCTTGGCTTAGGCATGCTTGGGGTTGTACTGCCTGGCTTACCAACCACGCCTTTTGTCCTGCTGGCTGGCGCCTGTTTTGTACGCGCGTCGCCCACCTTGCACAGCTGGTTGCTGCAAACGACTTGGGCTGGCCCTATGCTCAAAGACTGGTCAGATCATCGCAGTCTGCCCAGGCGAACCAAGCGGCTTGCGCTTGCGACCATGGCAACTACGATTTCCATTTCGTTATGGATCCTGCACGACAACCTGCATCTACAAATCGTGGTGCTGATAGCCGCATTGATCGGAGCCTGGGTGGTTTGGCGGATTCCAACCCGCGAGACGTCTGAGTCAAATCAGATCAAGCAGAAATAACAAATTTATCGACAGACTTCGGTGCTCAGTGCTTGCCTGTAATAAGCCACTAGCGCATTCAAATGCCTTTCCATGGTGAAATTCTCACGCGCCCATTGACGTGACTCGCTAGCAAAGCGCTGCCTCAACTCAGGCTGGTTAACCAAGTACTGCAGACAAACTGCCCACGCAGCGGGATCTTTTGCGGGCGCGAGCATTCCCCGCGACTGGCCAACCAACTCAGGCACTGCACCACTGTCTGCACCGACAACAGCACAGCCAGCTGCCATTGATTCGATCACTGACAGGCCAAACGCCTCGTTATCAGAGGGGATCGCAGAAATGTCACACGCAAGCAAGCAGCGCGGCATATCCCCCCGAAAGCCTGCGAAAGTTATTTTCTGTTGCAGACCAAGCTCATGGACCAACTGCTCGATTCGGTCTTTATAGCCGCCAGGCTCAGCATCTGCTCCAGACGCATCGCCAATGACCACCCCATGCCATGGCTCGCTGGTCTGCTGATGCAGCAGTTCAGCGAGCGCTTTAACCCAAACCTCGTGACCCTTGCCCGGGGAGAGTCGGCCTGGCAATGCAATCAACACGCCATCTTCAGGCACACCCATTGAGACACGAACAACGCGGCGCTCGGTCTCGCTTAGCGGAATCTGGTAGGCATTGAAATCCATGCCGTAATAGAGTTGCACGACACGATCACTGGCAACTGGGAATGCATTCAAGTTTCGCGTGAAGGTCGCTTTGCTGATCGCAAAAAGATAAGTGACCTTTGAATAGGCCCATCGGTGATACCAATCCTTCTTTGGCTTGGTCACCCCCATGTGATCGGTGAAGAAAAGGCGCAATTCTGGCGCAAGTTGGACCAACAATGCGGCTAGTCGCATATCGCCTGATTTGTTTGCATGCAGGATTTTGATGTCGTGCTCACGAATGTAGGCCAATATCGATCTAGCGCCGAGCAAGGCTTTCATCGAACTGTCAAACTCGAGCGTCGGTACACCATCATCCCGAAAACCTTTCAAGACCCTCGAGTTCGTAAAAGCGATCGCATGAACGTTATGCCCTTGCTCACGCAGAGCGTGGCATACCCGAGGCGGGTACATCTCTAATCCACCCCAACTGTGCGATAGGCATAGATGCATGATGCCCAAACGACTAGAACGCGTTTGGGCATTTCTATTTATTTCAGTGGGTTCCAAAGTTGGCAATCCAGTCTCACCTAACTCAACGTTAACAGTGGGGTTCAATCCAGCACACTGCCGGTAGTTTAACTGCACCGCCTGGGGCCTTTTGTAAACGACTAAACCACACCCTGAGCAAGCATGGCATCAGCCACTTTCACAAAACCCGCTATGTTGGCACCCTTGATATAACTGACAGAGCCATCTTCACTCATCCCGTGCTTGACGCATACGGAATGAATGTTTTGCATGATCTGTAGCAGCCGGGCATCGACCTCTTCGCGCACCCAAGACAAACGCATGGCATTTTGGCTCATCTCTAGACCCGAAGTGGCGACACCGCCAGCATTACTGGCTTTGCCCGGTGCGTACAGCACACCCGCTTTTTCAAACGCTTCAGTTGCTTCAACCGTGCATGGCATGTTCGCGCCTTCGGCGACACAACTAACGCCATTGTTAATCAAAAGACAGGCGTCGCTAGCATCGAGCTCATTTTGAGTCGCGCATGGCAAAGCCACGTCAACCGGCACATGCCAGGGCCTTTTGCCAGCCGCAAACTTGGCTCCCACACGGTCAGCGTAATCACTCACCCGGCCATAGCGTTCGTTTTTGACTTCCATGAGCACGGCTAGCTTTTCCGGCGTGAAACCATCTTCGTCAATGACTGTACCGGCCGAATCTGAGACCGTGACAATTTTGGCGCCAAGTGCCATCGCCTTTTCGATGGCGTATTGGGCAACGTTGCCTGATCCAGACACGCTGACACGCATGCCTTCAAATGATCTGGACTTCATTTTCAACATTTCCTGGGCAAAGTAAACCGTGCCGTAGCCTGTGGCTTCCGGGCGAATCAAAGACCCTCCAAAGCTCAAGCCTTTTCCTGTGAAGACACAGTCTGCCCGGTTGGCCAGCTTTTTGTACATACCGGCCATAAATCCGACTTCACGCGCGCCCACACCAATATCGCCAGCAGGTACATCCGTGTCAGCGCCGACATGTCGATAGAGCTCGCTGATGAAGGCTTGGCAAAACCGCATAACTTCGCTTGGACTCTTTCCCTTCGGGTCAAAATCCGAACCACCTTTGCCCCCACCCATGGGCAGGGTTGTCAGCGCGTTCTTAAACGTCTGCTCAAATGCGAGAAATTTCAACACTGACAGATTTACAGACGGGTGGAACCGCAGTCCACCCTTGTAAGGTCCAATTGCCATATTGTGCTGAATACGGTAGCCACGATTGACCTGCACGCGCCCATTATCATCTACCCACGAGACACGAAACATCACAATCCGTTCAGGCTCAACCAGACGCTCAAGCAACCCTTGTTCTGCGTATCGGGGATTTTGCTCAATAAATGGCCAGATACTCTCGATGACTTCGGTGACGGCCTGCAAGAACTCTGGTTGCCCCGGGTTCCGTTCGGCCACCTGAGTTAAAAACTGGTGCATTGAGCTGTACTTCAATTTAAACCCCTAGGTAAGAACTGAGACACCAAATATGGTGCGTTGGAATGTTTTATCTTGGTGCATTTACGATAAATTTGCCGTTTTTACACCAAAAAATGACTTATATTGGGGAATTTTATTGATATTTATCATCAGATCGAAAGTTTAACGTCAGCTTTGCACCAATTTAGAGATTTCAAACAACAGATTCAATGCGGAGCTTCAGGACAAACCGGAATCATGGCCGCTGCGTTTCAAAAGAGAGCGTTCTATTTTTGGCTTATCGACGACGGGCAACAGGCGCCTTGACTGTCATTAGTGAGAGCACACCAGCCATGCAAGAGAGCAATTTGTTCACTAGCTCGGCAAAAACAATTCGGTAGAAGCCCTAAAAGTCTCGAGTAATTGCCTGCTGCTTATGTGAACACAAGTGGACTTTTTGTAACTTTGTGTATATTTCGTGACAGTACAAATCTATCTTTCAGTTACCACCCCTGACAAAGGAGATCAAATTGAAAAAAGTACTCTCAACCGTGGCATTAACGGCCATGGTTTCATTTGGTGCCCAGGCACAAGATACAGTCAAACTTGGTGTGTTGCTTGGCTACACTGGCCCAATTGAGTCGCTCACTCCACACATGGCCGCTAGCGCTGAGCTGGCGATGAAGGAGGTTTCGGACAGTGGTCTTTTGCTCGGCGGCGTAAAAGTGGAACCCGTGCGCGCAGACTCCACTTGCGTTGACGCCGCTGCAGCCACGGCCGCCGCAGAACGTCTCATCAACTCAGAGGGTGTTGCTTCCATTGTGGGCGCTGACTGCTCTGGGGTAACCACCGCGGTCGTGCAAAACGTTGCAGTTCCGCGTGGCATGTTGATTATCTCGCCTTCGGCAACCTCGCCTGCCCTGACGGCTGTTCAAGACAACGGATTTTTCTACCGAACCGCACCATCCGATGCACGTCAAGGTGAAGTAATTGCCGCGATGCTTAATGAGCAAGGCATCAAAACTGCTGCTCTGACCTATACGAACAACGACTATGGTCGTGGACTAGCCAACAGCATTCAGTCGAACTTTGAAAAGCTTGGCGGGAAAATTACTCTGTCAGCCGCCCATGAAGACGGCAAAGGCGACTACACCGCTGAGGTAGCGGCGCTTGCAGCAGCTGGCGGTGACATACTGATCGTTGCAGGCTACCTGGACCAAGGCGGTCGCGGCATTATTCAATCTTCGCTTGATACAGGTGCCTTTGACACATTCTTTTTGCCTGATGGCATGATTGGCGACAGTCTGCCGCAGGCAATCGGCCCTGGACTCAATGGCGCCTGGGGCGTGGCACCTGGCACCGACAGCAAAGGTGCAGCAACATTTGAGGAAATGGCCAAAGCAGCCAACATTAACCTGGGGCCCTACACACATCAGTCTTACGACGCAGCGGCATTGATTTTGTTGGCGATGCAAGCAGCGCAATCGACTGACAGCGCCAAGGTTGCGCCAATGGTGATGGAAATTGCCAATGGGCCTGGCGAAAAAATCTACGCCGGCGAACTTGCCAAGGGCCTGAAGATTCTGGCCGAGGGCGGGAAGATCGACTATGACGGGGCTTCAGATATCCGGATGCTCGAACCTGGCGAAAGCAGTGGTAGCTACCGTGTGCTGCAAGTAAAGGACGGCAAGCTTGAAACCGTGGGTTTCCGTTGATTTATCAGACCGCCGTGGCTATTCAAAGTAGCCGCGGCAATACTTTCAGCTGGTCAAAGCATCGCCAAACAAGGTAGTTGCTAAACCGGCTTATTTTTATGATTGAAGTCAAAAACTTGAGAATGCAGTTCGGTGGCATCCGTGCCGTCGATGATGTCTCTCTGACCATTGAAACTGGCAAAATAACCGGTTTGATCGGCCCCAACGGGGCCGGCAAGACTACTCTCTTTAATACCATTGCAGGCCATTATAAGCCCACGTCCGGACAAGTACTGCTCGATGGTGAGGACATCACCGGGCTTTCACCCCACGAGCTATTTGCCAAAGGATTGCTGCGCACCTTCCAGATTGCTCACGAGTTCGGTAGCCTGACGGTACGAGAAAACCTCATGATGGTGCCAGGCCAGCAAACTGGCGAGTCGCTGATAGGTGCTTGGCTGTCGCCGACACAGGTTCGAGAGCAAGAACGTGCGGTTCGAACCAAAGCTGATGACGTCATTGCATTTCTGGAACTAAGCCACGTCGCCGATGAGCTAGCCGGTAACCTATCGGGTGGCCAAAAAAAACTCTTGGAACTTGGCCGCACCATGATGACAGAGGCCAAGATAGTGTTTCTCGACGAGGTCGGTGCCGGCGTCAACCGCACACTACTTAATACACTCGGCGACGCGATATTGAAACTCAATAGAGAGCGTGGTTATACCTTTTGCATGATCGAACACGACATGGACTTTATCGGCCGACTCTGTGATCCAGTCATTGTGATGGCTGAAGGTCGCGTACTAGCCAAGGGTTCAGCCGCACAAGTCCAAGCCGATGAGCAGGTCATCGAAGCGTACCTTGGACGAGGCCTTAAAAATAAGCCCGGAGTGGCAGCATGAGTTTTCTGATTGGCCAGCACATGACAGGTGGCTACGGTGCAGCCAACATCTTGAACGATTGCACAATTGCCGTTGAAAAAGGCGAGATCGCTGTCATCGTAGGACCAAATGGCGCTGGAAAGTCCACGGCAATGAAGGCCTTGTTTGGCATGCTGTCGTTGCGCCATGGACAAGTTCTTTTGGGTGGCGAGGACATCACCGCGCTGACCCCACAAGCCAGAGTTTTAAAAGGCATGGGCTTTGTCCCTCAGACGCACAATGTCTTTACCTCAATGTCCGTTCAAGAGAACCTGGAAATGGGCGCATTTATTCGGGGCGATGATTTCTCTGAAACGCTTGAGCAGATTTACGAGCTCTTTCCGATCTTGAAGCAAAAGCGCCGTCAACCTGCTGGCGAGCTGTCCGGAGGCCAACGTCAACAAGTTGCTGTAGGTCGAGCCTTAATGACTAAACCAAAGGTGTTGATGCTCGATGAGCCAACCGCCGGTGTATCGCCGATTGTGATGGATGAACTTTTTGATCGGATTATCGAGATTGCACACACGGGCATTGCAATCTTAATGGTCGAACAAAATGCTCGACAAGCACTCAATATCGCTGACAAAGGTTACGTGCTGGTGCAAGGTTCAAACCGTTACACCGACACGGGACCCGCGCTGATGGCCAACCCCGATGTACGCCGAACATTTCTTGGGGGGCAACCATGACCGATATCTTGAACGCCCTAGTCTTGTTGACTAATTTCGTATTAATTCCAGCAGCCGCCTACGGCAGCCAATTGGCGCTAGGCGCACTCGGGGTGACTTTGGTTTACGGCATCTTGCGGTTCTCCAATTTCGCACATGGCGACACCATGGCATTTGGGACCATGGTGACCATTTTGGTGACTTGGGGGTTGCAATCGCAAGGCATCGGCTTAGGTCCCTTACCCACCGCCTTACTTGCTTTGCCATTGGCAATTGTGGCCACTGTGGCATTCGTGTTGTTAACTGATCGGGTGGTCTATCGCTATCACCGCCAACATAAGGCTGCACCAGTGGTGCTATTGATTGCATCGATTGGCGTCATGTTTGTGATGAATGGCATTGTGCGGTTCATCATTGGGCCAGGTGACCAGCGATTTGCTGATGGTGAGCGCTTTATCATCACCACGCGAGAGTTTCGCGACTGGAGCGGGCTGGCCGAAGGGGTTGCATTTCGCACCTCACAGGGCTTGACTATCGTGGTGGCCATCATCGTGGTTGCCGCACTTTTCTGGTTTCTGGAGCGCACCCGCACTGGCAAGTCAATGCGTGCTTACTCAGACAACGAAAACCTGGCCCTGTTATCGGGCATCAATCCTGATCGGGTCGTCATGATCACCTGGATTCTTGCTGCTACCCTAGCCACCATCGCTGGCACGCTCTATGGACTAGACAAAGGCTTTAGACCCTTCACCTACTTCCAACTTCTATTGCCTATCTTTGCGGCAGCCATTGTCGGAGGCTTGGGCAGTCCGCTTGGTGCTATCGCAGGCGGCTTCATTGTGGCCTTTTCCGAGGTGTTGCTGACATACGCCTATCGCAAGTTCTTTGCTTACCTGCTACCTGAGCAATGGGCGCCGGAAGGGTTGATGCAGCTCTTGTCCACTGATTATAAGTTTGCGGTCTCTTTCGTCATTCTTGTGTTGGTGCTCCTGTTGCGGCCCACAGGCATTTTTGGAGGCAAAGTCGCATGAACCCAGCCACCAAAACAACGTCAAACCGGGCAGCCTGGATCGGATTTGGACTGATGGCCATCGCCGTTGTCTGGGTAGGCCAAATGCAAAGCTGGTCGCTGGCGCTCACCATTGTGAATTACGGCGTGATTGCCGCCATCATGTCGTTGGGCCTGAACATGCAATGGGGCTATGCAGGCTTGTTCAATGTCGGCGTGATGGGATTCGCTGCCCTTGGCGGCTTGGCTACTGTACTAGTAGCGATGCCACCAACCACCGAGGCCTGGCGTGTTGGTGGGATGGGGATGGTAACCGCACTGCTAATGGCGCTGGTCACTACACTAGCAGCAATATTGGCCTACCGGCTTACTCGCCCAGGAAAGATACGCCGGTTCTTACTGGCTGCCATCATTGTGGGCGGGTTATTGGCAAGTCGCTATTTCTTTGACCCTGCAGTCGAGTTAATCGAAGCAGTCAATCCTTCTAAAACGGGTTACCTTGGTGGGGCTGGTTTGCCGATCTTGCTGTCATGGGCTGTCGGTGGCTGTTTGGCCGCTGCCGCAGCATGGCTAATTGGCAAAATCACCCTTGGATTGCGAGCCGACTATCTGGCCATCGCCACCTTGGGCATCTCCGAAATCGTTCTGTCGGTCTTACGTTATGAAGAGTGGCTCGCTAGGGGGGTGAACAATGTCAACGGACTGCCACGCCCGGTGCCATACGAAATCGACATTCAACAAAGTGACTGGGGCATCAGTTGGGCTCAATATTTTGGGGTGACTGTTCAGGACTTTGCCTCGGTGTTTGTAAAACTATGCTACTTCGGCTTGTCTGTCACGGTTCTGCTAGTGGTATTTTGGTTGGCGCAGATCGCGTTGAAATCGCCCTGGGGCCGCATGATGCGTGCGATTCGGGATAACGAGACGGCAGCGGAGGCGATGGGAAAAGACGTCAAAGCCAGACATCTGCAAGTCTTTGTCATCGGGTCTGCCGTCATTGGCATTGCTGGCGCCATGATGGTCACACTAGACGGTCAATTTACGCCAAACTCCTACAATCCTCTACGATTCACGTTCCTGATCTGGGTCATGGTGATTGTTGGCGGTTCGGGCAACAACCTTGGTGCAATCTTGGGTGGTTTTTTAATTTGGTTTTTTTGGGTTCAGGCTGAGCCGATCGGACTTTGGCTCATGCAAACCTTAACGGCTGGCATGAGTGCTGAGAGCGCCTTGCGCGTTCATCTGCTCGACAGCGCAGCGCACATGCGTTTAATGGTGATGGGCCTTATTTTATTATTGGCGTTGCGTTTTCGGCCACGTGGATTATTGCCAGAAACCAGACAACAACGGCACACGTAAACGACCGAAATCCCCAAATTGATCAGACGCCTAAGCAACCTTTGGTCACGATGAAGTCAATGACTTCATCCAAGCCATGACCGGCTTTTAAATCAGTCATCACCCAAGGACGCTCGGGTCGCATGCGATCCGTGTCATGGCGCATGACATCGAGATCGGCACCAACATAAGGTGCCAAATCGATTTTATTGATCACCAACAGATCACTGCGGGTAATGCCGGGCCCACCCTTGCGGGGGATTTTCTCACCACCAGCGACGTCGATCACGTAGATGGTCAGGTCAGACAAATCTGGACTAAATGTTGCTGCAAGGTTATCACCACCAGACTCAATAAAGATGAGCTCCAGGTCAGGAAACCTCTGATGCATGCGATCAACCGCTTCGAGATTGATCGATGCATCCTCACGAATTGCTGTGTGCGGGCACCCTCCCGTTTCCACACCCATGATTCGTTCAGGCGGCAAAGCCCCTGCAGCTACCAACAAGCGCTCATCTTCCTTGGTGTAGATGTCATTGGTGACCACTGCAAGATTGAACCGATCCCGCATGCGCTTGCACAGCATCTCCACCAAAGTCGTTTTGCCGGATCCAACCGGACCACCTACTCCCACCCGAAGCGGGCTGTTGACTGAACTCATGTCCTAGCTCCTGAAAAGACGTGCGTATTGAGTTTCATGTTGCGTGCTTGCCAGCACCAAACCTAGCGGCGCTGAGCCAGCTTCGTGCAATGGCGTATGACTCGCGATATCCATTGCTTTTATTAATTTGGGTTTAACCGCGTGCAAGATAGCCTGGCCGTCACGCTGCCCGAGCGGTACCAGTTTGACTGCTGCCAATACTTGGTTATCCAGCCATGACCATAGCCAGGCTGTCATGGCCACATCAGGCTCGATTTGCCGAGCACCACACAAAGCCGCGTGAGCAGCCGTATAGTCCTGCTGCAACACGCCGACGACCTCATGGGGTATCGCAAAGCGGTCACCGTCATTGGGCATCTCGCCATTGAACTTGTCAAGTGACATAAGCCATTGGTCATACAAGCGCACCATGGCATGCGCCATCTGCCGTGACTCAAGGCGCAACTCAGCTGTCTCACGCAATGCATGCAACCTTTGGGTTACGGCACACACGGTTTCCCAGTCTTTGCTGTGACTGGCTTGAAATACAGCAAGCCACAAAGGCATTTCCTGTCGGGCCAACACGAGTAACAAATAATCAGCAATCCATGTTTGCGCTGATCCTGCATCATTGACCAACCCAATGTGACAGGCTTGCTCTAAGCCCTGGGAATACGCGAAACCGCCAATTGGCAGGCTAGCACTAGCCAGATGCAGAGCATCAAGCCAACCGAATTGATCATCGCGCATGTTTGCCCCGAGCCTGATGCGCCGCAATTGACAGCATTTCACCAACGTTTCCCATTACCCGATCAGCCGGGTCACCATCACCCTGGTGGTGATGACCACCGGCATAGGCACCAGCTTCCGGCTCAAACACTTGTTCGACAAACTCAACATGCCCGCCAATCTGGCGAACCATCTGCTCAAGCACAGCATCTGGCTCAATCAGAATGGCATGACTCCGAATCATGGCACGCACATGTCGATTGGCCAGGTGATAAATGAGTCGCATTAAGACAAGGTTTGTCTCAGCCGTTATCTGCATTAAGCGTTCAACCGCGCCTTCAACGATCAATGCTTGACCTTCCGTTGATAACAGGACATCGCCCGGCTGCAAGAACTGGCCTCGATGCAGCACAATGGCAGCAGCTTGCCCTTGCGACAACATCAAAGCCAAACGATTTCGTTGCCGCTCATTGTGCGTCAGTTTTACCGCTTGTGCGTTTGGATAATCAGCTTGTGCTTTGCCGCGCACTAGCTTGTCGTAAAGTACAGGCATTGTCAAAACAGAAAGTAACGTTGAGCCATCGGCAAAACCGTCGCAGGCTTGCAATCAAGCAACACGCCATCGGCATAGACTTTATAGTTCTCCGGATGCACCTTGATCTCAGGTGTCGCATCATTTAGCTTCATGTCCGCTTTACTGACTCGCCGTATGTTGCCAACCGCTGTAATCATCCGTTGCAACCCCAAACGATCTGGCAGGCCAAGGTCGAGAGCCGCTCTCGATAGAAATGTCAGGCTTGTTTGTGCCACCGCCCTGGCCGAGGTGCCAAACTGCGGTCGGTAATGGACTGGCTGCGGTGTCGGGATAGAAGCATTGGGATCGCCCATCAGCGCCGTGGCGATCATGCCACCTTTGATTACGGTGGTGGGTTTAACCCCAAAAAACGCTGGACGCCACAACACCAGATCCGCAAGCTTGCCCACTTCAACCGAGCCCACCTCGTGCGAAACCCCATGGGTGATGGCCTGATTGATGGTGTACTTTGCGATATAGCGCTTGATCCGATTATTGTCATGGGTGCTCGGATCAGATAGCCCACCGGCTGACAAAGCACCAAATTGTTCTTTCATCTTGTGCGCAGTCTGCCAGGTACGCATGATGGTTTCACCCACCCTACCCATGGCTTGACTATCCGATGCAATCATGGAAAACGCACCTATATCGTGCAGAATGTCTTCAGCTGCAATTGTCTCCCGACGAATCCGACTCTCGGCAAACGCAATGTCTTCGGCAATGCTGGCATCAAGATGATGACAAACCATCAGCATATCTAGATGTTCATCAATCGTATTGATCGTGTATGGCCGCGTTGGGTTGGTTGACGATGGCAACACATTCGGAAACTGACAGGCTCGAATAATGTCTGGGGCATGACCGCCACCAGCCCCCTCAGTGTGGTAAGTGTGGATGACTCGACCGTTAATCGCTGCAATCGTTGATTCTACAAACCCCGATTCATTTAAGGTGTCGGTGTGAATAGCCACCTGGGTGTCAGTCTGCTCAGCGATATTCAAGCAATTATCAATCGCTGCTGGTGTGCTGCCCCAGTCTTCATGCAGCTTTAATCCGATCGCGCCAGCCTCAATCTGTTCGAGCAATGCCCCGGGCAAGGACGCATTACCTTTGCCAAGAAACCCGAGATTCATGGGATAGGCTTCAGCAGCCTGCAGCATACGGGCCAAATGCCAGGGACCTGGCGTTACCGTGGTGGCAAATGTGCCGGTGGCTGGTCCTGTACCCCCGCCAATCATGGTGGTGATGCCGGAATTCAAAGCCTCTTCAATCTGTTGTGGGCAAATGAAGTGGATGTGACTGTCGATACCGCCTGCCGTCACGATCATGCCCTCTGCTGCAATGATTTCCGTTCCCGGACCGATCACAATTGTCACGCCAGGCTGAACATCGGGATTACCTGCCTTGCCAATCCCGCTGATGCGGCCCTCTTTAATGCCGATATCAGCCTTGACGATACCCCACCAGTCAATCAGAACCGCATTGGTTAATACCGTGTCGGCGCACTCTTTGCTCAGGCGCTGAGATTGCCCCATGCCGTCACGTATGACCTTGCCCCCACCAAACTTAACCTCTTCACCATAAACCGTAAAGTCCTGCTCGATCTCTGCAAGCAAGGCGGTATCGGCCAAACGAATCCGATCACCAACTGTCGGACCATACATTTCCGCATAGGCCTGTCTGGAGATTTTCATGTGCTGGCCCCCGTTGAATCGAGTTGGCCCATGACTTTGCCTTGAAACCCAAACACCGTGCGCAGGCCGTCATAGGCGACCAGGTCGACATCTCGCGCCTGACCAGGCTCGAAACGAACTGCCGTGCCAGCAGCAATGTTCAGCCGAAATCCGCGTGCCACGTCCCGATCAAATTGCAGCGATTCGTTTACCTCAGCAAAGTGATAATGCGAACCAACCTGAACCGGGCGATCACCTGTGTTCACCACCCTCAAACTTATCGCAGTCCTGCCTGCATTTAATTCAATCTCGCCTGCCTGAACCAACACTTCACCGGGAATCATCGCGACGCTCCCTGGTGATGTCCCTCTGACGCACACATCTGGACTTGTTGATACGAGATTTTTTGGCTTGATATAGAAGGCTGCCAACACCCAAAAGCAACATCAAACCAATCCAGACACCGTTAGCTTCCAGCATGTGCATCAGCGCATGCAACGGCGTGTTGCCATGGCCATCATGAGCAAAGGATGCTGTTGGCATGACGAACAAAAAGGCCACAACAGTTCGGTATTTAAATAATTCGCACATCGTTAATCTCCTGTCTCAAGCAATGGGTTTGTGTACCGTGACGAGTTTGGTGCCATCGGGAAATGTTGCTTCAACTTGTATATCGGGAATCATTTGTGGCACACCGTCCATAACTTGATCGCGGGTCAGCACATCTCTGCCGGCACTCATGAGCTCAGCAACCGTCTTGCCATCGCGAGCTCCTTCCATAATGGCGGCAGTTATCAATGCAATGGCCTCAGGTACATTCAATTTAAGGCCACGAGCCAATCGGCGCTCGGCCAACAGTGCAGCCGTGAATATCAACAGTTTGTCTTTTTCTCGAGGTGTAAGGTCCATCGATTTCTCGCCTCTTGCTTGATTAGCAAATCACTCATCAAACCTGGTTTTGCATCAGGTCGCCCACAATCTCAGGCTCGGTGCAGCCAAGCCCCAATAGGTTTGTTTCAGGAAACGCCATGCGTGCTGCAGACGTTTTTGCATCAGAATCGGGCAACCCACCTGGCGTCCGACCAGCAGTCGCGGGTGCAAGCAAGTCCAGGCAATTTCGGGACTAAAGGATCGAACCACCTCCATATGACCCTCTGTCCAAGGGGCACTGTCGGGTGCCACTGCCCAGAAAGTGGCCAATGCAGACTGACCAGCAAGTCCAATTGAGGAGTCAAACAAAGGATCAGATCCAACCAGGCGCAATCGATCAATCCAGACTATTTCACCTTGCAGCACCAATTTCACCGACTGGTCAAACACTCCGGTCACAAACCGCTCGCCACTGCCTTGGCGCCCAAATATCAATAGATCCCAACCCAGCATGCGAGCATCAGAGCCAAGTCCGATATTGATCTCTGAAGCAACACACGCCTTGTCAAACACGATGGTCTCGCACGGCAGCCATTCGAGACTGCCTTGCACCTCAATATCGATCTCTTGTTTCGCGCTGGTTGCGTCAAAAGCCCCGTACCACTTGGCAGCTGACGGGGTAGTGATTAGCGCATGAGAGTCAGTCGCCACCGATATGTCCATGCGTAGATGATCACCGCTTGCAATCCCGCCTGGCGGGTGCACTACCACCGCATGGCAACACTGCGGACCATCGGGATAAAGCGGTTTTTGTATTCTTAAAGGTCCTTCGTGCCTGAATCTCAGATCAGTGCAATCATCCCGCCGTGCAAAATCCAACCGTAAGGATGCCCGCCAACCAGCGCCATCCAACGGATCCGAATTTGCGAAACGTAACACCGGAGCAAGCACAGCTGATCCTGTTATCTATTGGTGTTACGTATTGAGCAAGATCCGTGCCATTTCGGTTTACGTATACCTGCCACTCTCATCCGCCAAATGGGTGCACGAAAGTTTCAAATTAGTGCATTTTTTAAGAAACGCACCTAATTAGGGCAACAAATGCTATGTTTGAATCCCAAGCAAGTTAAAGGCCCACGCCATGCCAAGCGTGGTTAAATTTGCACACCAACACCGAAGTTAAACCGTGACATCACCATGCGTATACTGATCATCAATCCCAACACCACACAATCCATGACCGACAAAGTTGCAGTCGCTGCCAAGCGCGTTGTCGCTGCAGGAACACAAATCATCGCCAGAACCTCCAGTTTTGGGCCAGTCTCCATTGAAGGCTACTATGATGAAGCCCTGAGTTTGGCCGGCTTGTTGGAGCAAATCCGCTTAGAACGTGACATCGACGGCGTGGTTATCGCCTGCTTTGATGACACCGGGCTTGATGCTGCGCGGTGCCTGACCGATAAGCCCGTAGTTGGCATTGGCGAGGCCGGCTATCGGATGGCGGCTATGCTGTCCAACCGCTTTTCAGTGGTGACCACGCTATCGCGTTCGGTGCCAGCGCTTGAACACAATCTACTACGCTACGGTCTAGAGCGGCAATGTGTTAGTGTGAGAGCCTCAGATATTCCCGTGCTCGAGCTAGAGCATGGCAAGCCCGATGCATTGGCACGCATCGAGGCTGAAATTCAAAAAGCCATTGAAATTGACCGTGCCGAGGCAATTGTCCTCGGCTGCGCCGGGATGACCGACCTTGCGGGCGGACTTGCCAAGAAATACCAAATGCCGGTGCTTGACGGCGTAGCCTGCGCTGTAGCACTCGTCGAATCCATGGCTAGAGTGGGTTTACGCACATCACGTCACGGCGGCTACGCACCACCACCACCCGCCAAACTCACCATCAACTGACCTAGGTAGACACAAAATGGTCTTGCAAAACGGACAGCTAAACAGGTTTAAGCAAAATACAGCGGGCGCGATGGTTCTCCGATAACCAAACTTCTTCGGGCACGGCCTGACGACAGGCCTCGGTTACTTGCAAGCACCGATCAGCAAATGAGCAACCCGGTGGCAAGTTAGCCAGGTCTGGCGGAGATCCTGCAATCGTCTGCAGTCTGCTTCCTTTAGCAAAACCGCCATGAGCGACACTGCTAAGCAATGCCTTGGTGTACGGATGAGCTGGCTCACGGATCAAAGTTCTCACCGGCCCCTCTTCCACGATTTTGCCGGCGTACATCACTGCTACACGATCAGCGACTTCAACAGCCGCACCAATATCATGTGTCACAAAAATCACCGACAGCCCTAGCTCACGCTGCAATTCACGCAAGAGCAACAAAATCTGGATCTGTACAGTCGCATCAAGTGCTGTGGTGGGCTCATCAGCCAGCAAAAGCTTGGGTCGGCTAGCCAACGCCAACGAAATCATGGCACGCTGGCGCATGCCACCAGACATCTCGTGTGGATAGGCGGCCAGACGTCGCTCGGGACTGGGAATCTTGACCAGTTCAAAGAGTTCGAGTGCACGCGAATGAGCAGTGGCTTTATCCACACTCTCGTGGCGTCGTATCGCTTCAATGATCTGGTCACCGACTGTGTAAACAGGATCCAGCGCCAAAAGCGGTTCCTGAAAAATCATGGAGACTTTGCTGCCCCTGAAATCGGCTAGTGGTCCAGACGACATCTCCAGCACATCTTGGCCATCGATCACGATGTGACCCTTCATAATGGTTCGCCTAGGCGGATGCAATCGCAGAATCGAGCGCAGAGTCACGCTCTTGCCCGAACCTGACTCCCCGATCAAGGCAATCACTTCACCCGACTTAACGGACAGGTTCACGCCATCAACGGCACGCACAGGCTTCTTACCGGCAGTAAAGGTAACAGACAAATCCTGGATTTTGACCAGAGCATCCACTTCCCTAACGACTTCAGTCATGCTGCGACCTCCACCGACTGCTTGCTTGAATCATATTGGCTATTGGGAACATACATGAGACAGGCCACTGACTGGCCATCGGCTTGACGAACCAACTGCGGCACCTCTTGCGAGCAGGCTGGTTGTGCTTTGGCACACCGGGTGTGGAACCGACACCCGCTAGGCGGGTTAATCGGATTAGGTGGATCGCCCGATAACGGTGGTCGCTCAGTCCGGTGATCAGGATCAAGCGACGGAATCGAGGACAATAGCGCCTGAGTATAGGGATGCCGTGGCGTCTCAAACAACGTCTCACTGTCCCCGATTTCGACTACCTGTCCAAGATACATCACCATGACTCGGTCGGAAATAAAACGAACCACGTTCAAATCGTGGCTGATGAATACATAAGTCAGGCCGAACTCATCTTTCAAATCGAGCAGCAGGTTCAGAACCTGCGCTTCAACGGATTTATCAAGGGCAGAAACTGCTTCATCGAGCACAATTAGCCTGGGCTGCAGTGCTAGCGCGCGCGCGATATTCACCCGCTGACGCTGTCCGCCAGAAAGCTCATGCGGATAACGTTCGGCAAACCGTCTGGGCTCGAGTCCTACCTTGGCCAACAGAGAACGGGCGCGTTCAATAGACTCCCGTTTGGGTACACCGTGCACTTGCGGAGCAAATGCAATGGAGTCCTCAATAGTCAGGCGTGGATTCAAAGATGCATAACTGTCCTGAAACACCATCTGGGCCTGGCGTCGAAATTCCTTTAAAGGTAACTGAGCGCCACCAACGGTCATGCCGTCAAAGATAATGTCACCTTGGTTTCGATCAAGCAAGTTCATGAGCAAACGAGCCGTGGTCGATTTGCCACAACCCGATTCACCTACGACACTCAATGTCTCACCTTTAAAAACATCAAATGAAACACCGTCAACTGCACGCACCACTCCCGTGCTACGCCCAATCAGATCCTTGCCAAGCGGAAAATGTTTAACCAAACCTTTGACACTTAGAAGCGGTTGTGCGGGCCCGCCTCTATCTATATATGAATTGGCAGTAGTCATCAGTCTTTGATCTCCATGGCCGTGCGCAGTCCATCGGACAACATGTTGAATGCAATTGAAGTAATAAAGATCATCACACCAGGCAAAGCGGCAATCCACGGCTGTACATAAATGGCAGTGCGTAGCGTATTAAGCATCAATCCCCACTCTGGCTCAGGCGGCTTGACTCCCAAGCCGAGAAAGCTCAGCCCTGAAGCCAGAATCATCGACACTGCGATCAAGCTTGTTGCATAAACAAAAATTGGCCCCAATACGTTGCCAAGCACATGCACACGAACAATGGTCCATGCATGAGCACCAGAGGCTCTTGCCGCCTCCACAAAATCACGGCTCCGAATCTGAGTCGTCACACTTTCGGCGACCCGCGCGATGGGGGGGATGAACACAATCGTCAGCGAGATCAATGAATTGGTAATACCTGCACCAAGCACACCTGACAGGGCGATGGCCAGAAGCACCGATGGAAATGCATAGAAAACATCAATGGTGCGCATGATCACGCTGTTGACCCAACCGCCGCTGTAACCAGCCAAAATGCCAATACCTGATCCAACAACAAAGGCGATGATTACTGGCGTTATGCCCATGAAAAGGGACAATTTTGCGCCCACAATCAGGCGGCTCAACATGTCACGCCCGAGCTCATCTGTACCAAGTGGATGCCCTTCGAAACCAATTGGCTTCAGACGAGTCATGATCGACCCCTTGTATGGGTCGTAAGGTGCAATCCATTGTCCAAAAATGGCTAAAAACAACAGAAACAAAATAACAGCAGCTGCGACAAGGGCAACAGGGTCTCGCATAAAACGCCGCCCCACGTTTTCCCAATAACCCGCAGAACGCTCAAACGGAATGTTAGGAACTTTGCTGTTGTCGACGGTGATATTCAACATATTCACGATGGTTTACCTTTCTGATGCAATTCGATTAGCCACGTGCAATGCGCGGATCCAGCAAAGTCTGCATAACATCGACTAGCAAGTTCAGCACCACGAAGAAAGTCGCCAACACAAGAATCGTGCCCTGCAATAGCGGTAAATCACGCTGAAAAATCGCTGAATTCAACAAAAATCCCGTGCCAGGCCAAGAGAACACGGTCTCGATCAGGATAGAACCGCCAAGCAGATAGCCAAGCTGCAAGCCCATCACAGCCAGCGCAGTCGGCGCTGCATTTTTAACAACGTGCAAGAAAATTCCCACATCGGTCAAGCCCTTGGCACGCAGCCCAACGATAAATTCCTGCGCAAGAATCTCCGCAACCAAAGCCCGAACGGTACGGGCAATGATGCCCATGGGAATTACGCTCATGGTGACAGCCGGCAGAATCAGAAACTTAATGTGCTCCCAGTCCCAGATCCATTCGCCTGAACCACCTGGCCCGGCACCACTTGGCGGCAACCACATCAAAGTTGCACTGAAAATAATCACCAGCACCATACCCAGCCAGTAGTGCGGCACACTAACACCGAGCACTGAGGTCGCAGACGCTGCCTTGTCTACCCAGGAGTTCTGGAAATATCCAGCAACAAATCCAAACAAACAGCCAAACACGAAACCGATAATGGTTGCGACCATCGCTAGACGCAACGTATTGACAACAGCCTTTAGCACCTCTTCAGTTACGGGGCGCCGTCGCAATCGACGTGCCTAGATCACCCTGCAACGCCCTGAATACCCATGAAAAAAACTGCTCAGGCAAGGACCTATTGAAGCCATAGAGTTCCATCAACTGATTTTGCAAATCAACCGAGGCGTCAGGCGGGAGAATCGAAACCAGGGGATCACCAGGCGCGATATGCACCAACCCAAAACACACTAGCGCCACACCGAGCATGATAGGCATGGTGTAAACAATACGCTTGACCAGGAAATTAAACATGCATGCAACCTCGAGACACCGATTTGAAGCAGAAACAAGCCATCTTCTAAAAACAGGAGGGTCAAACCCTCCTGTTTTTAAGGCTATCAAGCCTTACTGCATCGACATCGGCGCAATGTCGATGAACCAGCTCTTGGGCTGAACCACCCCCTGAACTTTCGGACTCATGGCACGTGGGCCCGTGTCGTGTGCAATCCAGACAAATGGCGCCTCTTCCACTATCCGAGCATGCAATTTGCCCAAGGCCTCATCCCGCGCCTTGTCATCAAATGAGGTACGCGCTGTAGCGATGAGCTCATCAAACTCAGGTGAGACGAAATAACCCCAGTTATTCGATGTCGGCGGCACTGTGCCACTACTTGTAAAGCGCACCATCGCAAAGAATGGATCCATCGCAGCAAAACTAACGTTAGTCGCTGTTGCACCATTAGCCGATGGGTCTTTAGCCCCTTTGCGCCAATTGGTGAACAGTGTGTTCCACTCCACGACATCGAACTCAATATCAAAATGACAGTTCTTTAGCGACTGCTGGACGAACTCGTTCATCGGCAGTGGTTGCATTTGCCCAGAACCCGATGCAGAAATCTGAACCTTGGTCTTCATGGGCTTGTTAGCCGAATACCCTGCTTCTTCCATCAGCTTTTTAGCGGCTTCAGGATCGTATCGAATGTCAAACGAAGGATTGCCCCACCATGGATGGCCAGGCGGAACGGTACCTTTCGGAATCCCCATCTGTCCACCCAGCAACGTCTTTAAGCCCTCTCGGTCAACACAAAGATTGGCTGCGTGACGCACCCGTTTGTCGAGCCAGGGAGAACCTTCGACAAACGACAACTGCCACGGCCAAACGTGCGGCTGTGGATTGCTGTAGATCTTGAAGCCACGCGCCTCAATTTGCGGAATAGCATCTGGTGCTGGCGCCTCAATCCAGTCAACCTGGCCGGACAACAAAGCAGCCGTGCGCGCATTGGCTTCCGGCATCGGCAACATCACGACTCGATCAAGCTTGGCCGTACGGGTTGGATCCCAATAATTCGGGTTTTTCACAACTTCCAGGCGCTCGCGAGGCACGAACTTGTCCATCTTGAACGGGCCAGTACCTGAAGCGTCTGAAGCAAACGCAATCCATGCCTGTTTTGCGCGCTCCGCAGGGTCTGTCACGCTTGCCGGCACGGCGTTTAGCTTAGCCTGCCAATGGGCCGGCGATGCCATAAAGAGGTTAGTCAAGTTAATGGGCAAGAAAGCGTCAGGCACGCTCGTGGTCAATTCAACCGTGTAGTCATCGATTTTGCGGGCGCTACGTAGCGTCGGCATACGCGAGGCGGTCACACCGACCTGACTGGCATCAAAGTGCGGTGCCTCTTTGTCAAGAACCTTTTGAACGTTCCAGACAACAGCATCCGCATTAAAGGGTGAGCCGTCGTGAAACTTGACGTCATCACGCAATTTGAAGACCCACTTGGTCTGATCATTGGGGTCAACCTGCCATGAGGTCGCCAATGCGGGCAACAGCACACTCGCCTCGTCGTACTTCGACAAATCCCACTGAGTCAATGCGTCATACATCGGAATGCCAGTAAATCGATTACCCTCAAACCCCTGATCGGGCTGCCCAAGGGTGCGAGGGATATCTGCAGCGGTCATTCCAATCCGCAGCACCTGCTCTGCACTAGCCGCGCCACCGAATGCGACCATCAAAGCGCCACAAACAGCTGCGGTTTTAAATGGCGTAAAAAATTTAGAAGTGAACTTGGACTGTTTCATACATTCTCCGACCACAAGGTTGTTGACTCAATCATGGCTTGCAAACCGAAAAAGGCCAGTCTGCAGTCATTACGAAAGTCGTCACAACAATGTCCCAGCAAGGCGACAAGGGTTACAACGACGACCACCTTCGGACAGCAAGTTGCATGCCAGCTTTAACGTACCGTTTTGCTCCGCGCCCACACCAGGCGCGAACCAAACACGCGGTGTACAAAAAAACCGCTTGCTTCTCCTCCTATCCACTGCATAGCGCTTTTGCTGCATTCTTATTGCACCCGACAAAACTTGGCTCGCCTCATTCCAATCTGATGCGTGCGCCAGCAATTGCTCACCTTATCGGTGCATTACGCACCAAAAAAGTCCACTTAAATTTCGCACACAGACCGCATAAGATCAACACTTTGGTACTAGGGTTAGTCAGTAGATTGCATACAATTTTCCTAAAAAGCCCGTAATTGCAGGAAAAAATCCAGCATAGCGATTTCCCTAGGTGCAAGAGCACAAACAAGCCGAAAATCGTCACTCCACATGTAAGTCAAGCTTTATTAAGGACACATGGGTTGTTACGAATGTCCTCAAGTCTAAAAACCCAATTTTTTGTTCCGTCGTATATCGGACCAATCTGTCATGGCATCTCGACAAAACACAACTTAAGCATGCATACTTTTGCTAACAGGCAAGACGCTTGCTGGGCTAACGAACGAAAGTTAGCCAGCAAATGCTTTTCGCTAACCCAATTACATCAACGGAGTCAGAATGTCCAGCGCCCTTCTCGATTTGCCAGTCAAGGTTTCGTCTGAACGACTTTTCAAGTCGCTTATGGATCTCGCAGAAATTGGTGCAACGCCCAAGGGGGGTAATTGCCGCCTGGCGTTGACAAAGCTCGATGGTCAGGGTCGCGATCTGGTCACTGGTTGGATGAAAGAAGCGGGGATGACTGTCACGGTGGATAAGGTCGGCAATATTTTTGGTAGACGTGCCGGCAAAGACAACAGCCTGCCGCCTGTGATGACTGGTAGTCATATCGATACTCAACCGACTGGCGGAAAATTTGACGGCTGCTTCGGCGTACTAGCAGGACTTGAGGTTGTGCGCACTTTGAATGACCATGACATTCAGACCGATGCGCCCATTGAGGTTGCCATCTGGACCAATGAAGAAGGCACTCGATTTGTCCCAGTTATGATGGGCTCAGGCGCGTTTGTCGGCAAATTCAAACTCGAAGATATTCTGAACACCACCGACAAGGATGGTAAACGCGTCGGCGATGAATTAAAAGCAATCGGCTACGATGGCAAAGAGTCCGTTGGTGGACGTGCAGTGGGTGCCTATTTTGAGGCACACATCGAACAAGGCCCGATTTTGGAGCACGAGAAAAAGGTCATTGGCGTTGTGACTGGCTCGCTTGGTCTGCGTTGGTACGATGTCACAGTGACTGGCATGGAGATGCATGCGGGCCCCACCCCCATGCCAATTCGACAGGATGCGCTTTATGCCTCCACCTTCATCATGCAAGATGTTGTGCAAAACGCACTCGATCACGCCCCGCATGGCCGCGGCACGGTTGGATCAGCTACCGTGCACCCATCATCACGCAACGTTATTCCCGGCAAGGTAACCTTCACAGTCGATATTCGTCATGAAAATGCCGATGCCCTGCTTGATATGCATCAGCGACTCATGGCCACATGCGCCCGCATTCAAAAAGAGCACAACGTGTCTGTTGAAGTCAAGGAGGTGTCCTATTTCCCGCCAACACCGTTCGATGCGGCGATGGTGAATACCGTTCGAGAAGCCGCCAAATCAAGCGGGTTCAGTTATATGGATATTGTTACCGGCGCAGGTCATGATGCTGTCTATTTGGCAAGTGTGGCACCGACTGCCATGATTTTTGTGCCCTGCAAAGACGGGGTGAGCCACAACGAAATCGAAGATGCCAAACCAGAAGACCTCGGTGCGGGTGCGCAAGTCCTATGCGAGGCCATGCTTGCCAAAGCGATTCGTTAATCAAATATAAGCTACAACTCAATCCATCAACTCGGCGAATCCTCTTCGCCGAGTTTGATACCCATACGCTCTGCCCGTTTTTTTCTCAGTTGCTGCGCCAGTCGCTGCATATCAACAACCCGATCCCCTTCATCGAGAATTTCGCTGCCAAGCAGCGTCTCAACAACATCTTCGAGCGTAACAATCCCTTCGGTCTCGCCGTACTCTCCAACCACCAGGGCGATATGTTGGCGTTCCTGCAAGAGAGTTTCCAGCACCTTGGACACTGGCAAAGTATCGAGCACGGCCACCATATCACGCCTGAATTTATCGACTTGGTCCATACCTTGTCCACGCGACTGCGCTAACAAGAGATCTTCACGCAAAACAAAGCCTGACACCTCGTCAATCGTCTCCGGATAAATTGGGAGCCGAGAAAACGGCACGGTGCTGGTTCTTTCTAGTGCATCGTCAACCGTCATGTCAGCTTTTACTGCAGCCACCACCACTCGTGGCGTCATAATGGCGCTGGTCTTTAAGGACTTAAATCCAAACAAATTGCCGATGATGGCGGACTCGCGCTCATTAAGGTGTCCCATTTCATGACCCAGACCAGCCATAGCAACAAACTCCTCGCGATCAAAGTCCCCTGTTTTTTTACCGCCTGAAATCCATTTAGTGATCAATTCAGACACAACAATCAGGGGATACATCGCCTTGATGAGAAAGTTCACGTAGATCGCTGTCACACCGCTAACTTCTCGCCAGTAAACTGCACCGAGGGTCTTCGGCACAATTTCAGACAAGAAAAGAATTAACAGCGTCATTACTGCCGAGAAAACACCAAACCAGACATCACCAAAAACGACTGTGGCTTTTGAACCAGCTCCGATCGCACCAACGGTATGAGCGATCGTATTGACTGTCAGAATTGCGGCAAGCGATTGATCGATTTTCTCGCCTTTAAGGCGGCCCAAAAGCTCAGCACGCTTGGGATTTTTTTCTCGCAGCCCCGCTACGTAAGCTGGTGTAATGCTCAATAACGAGGCCTCTGCCACGGAGCACATAAAGGAAAAAAGCAGTGCTAAGACAACATAGGTGACCAGCAACGCGACGTCGACACCGATGGCTGATGTACCCACGCTAGCCACCACGATCGTCGCTTGACTTAAAACGTCGGGCACCACACCAACAAGATCAGATCCCATCTGGGTTAAAGACTTCCCTATCTATTTCGAAGCCTTCGTTATACCGCAATCCAGCGTTATTCGTGTGATTATGCTGTGAACCACTGGAAAAACCGATACGCCAACAAGGAGAACCGCTAGCGAGCATACAGACGGATTTCTGGGCTAAGCCTAACTCATTAAATCGGGCAACCAGGTGGCCAGCTGTGGGTAAGCAATCAGTGCAATCAAGAGCACGATCATGGTGCCAATAAACGGCAAAGAACCCTTGATAACGTCACCAATCGAGACATGGTCGCGCCCGATTGCCTGAATCACGAATAGATTCAACCCGACGGGTGGAGTCAAAACAGCGATCTCCATCGTGATCGTGTAGATAACCCCAAACCAAATGAGATCAAAACCGGAGGCTGCAATTAGCGGATAGATAGTGGGAAGCGTAATGAATGTCATCGACACTGGCTCCAAGAACATCCCCAGCACGATGTAAAAAACAATAACAAGCGCCAAAACCAGATAAGGTGACAAGTCAAAAGATAAAAAGAAACTCGTGAATTGCTGTGGAATCTGGTAATAATTCATGACGAAACCAAACAACACCCCGGCCGAGAGCAACAGCCCGAGATAACCCATGGTTCGCATGGTGGCCATCAAAGAATCTAGAAATGCCGCTTTGGTCAAACCTCCAACCCAAAACGCCAAGATCAAGGTCGCTAGAGCCGCAACTGCAGCTGCTTCAGTCGGCGTTGCAATGCCAGCATAAATGGAGATCGTGATAATGGCGCCGATTAACAAAACCGGCCCGATTGTCATTGCGATATCTCGGGCTGACCACTTGGCACCTTTTTCTGCTTGGGGAACATGCGCTGGATGTAGCTTGGCCCAAATCACGACCACCAACACGAAAAGTGAGGCCAACAATAACCCTGGAATGATACCGGCAATAAATAACTGGCCGATTGATTGGTCAGTAACGATGCCATAAAACAGCAGAATCAAGCTTGGCGGGAGCAAGACACTAAGCGTTCCGCCTGCAGCCAAAACGCCACTTGAAAGTCTGCGGTCATAGCCAAGTTTAATCATCTCTGGCAAAGCGACACCGCCAATCGTCAAGGAACCGACCATGGAAGATCCGCAAACAGCACCGAAGCCTGCGCACGCGCCAATACTTCCAAAGGCAGCCGACCCCCTGACTGGGATGCCACCGTGCATAAACCGATACAGATCAGGACCAATTCTTGATCGTCCTATTAACTCGCCCAAGAAGACAAACAAAGGTACTGACAATAAGATGTAATCAATCCAAACACCCCAAAGCTTTAACTCGGTGCTGACAAGCGAGGTTGACAGTCCCTGTATGTTCAACAAAAACGGCAAGGATGCCGCTGCCATCGCGAACGGGATTGGCAAACCTATAAAGATGAACAGCATCAACAGTGCCATCAAGGACAATCCAACTTGATACCATTCCATCATCATTTTGATTGTCCAACCTGACAAGTTGAGTCTTCACAAGGCTCGACTGGCGCAATCAACACCAGAATGAACCTCAATGTCGCGTACCAGGTAAATAAAACCAGCGCGAACGCACCTGGCAGCCAGAAATAGACGCGTGGCCAAAGAAGAATTTCTGACGCAGCACCCGAGTGATAAGTCTTGATGGTGGCATCGATAGCTGCATAGGAAAAAAACGCCCCGATTAAAACCATGATCAGCAAATTAAACGCCAGTAGCGATTTTTTGGCGCGACCACGCAAAGATTCAACCAAATAACTTACCGTCGGATAGGCGTTAACCGTTAAAGCATAGGCCAAACCGAGAAAGGCCACAGGAAACAGCATGAGGGCGGTAGCCTCAGTTACAAACGCATCAGGATCTCCGAGCACATAGCGTTTGAACACCCCATATGAAATCCACGTCATTTGAATCAGAATGATCACGCCGCCAAGCATGGCGAACCATTTTGTGAGTCGCTCAGTTCCACGAACCAAATGATGCAACATGTCACCCTGCCCTCAAATGGGAGCCCGCCATCCAGGATGGGCTCCAAAACACGGATGTTGTTACTCAGCGTATTCTTTGAATAGGCTAAGCACTTTTGCGCTCAACTCGTCACCGCAATCAGCCTTGACTGTGGTGTTCCATTTTTGTTGAATATCACTGACCAATGCTTGGCGCTTGTCTTTGGATAACGAGACCGCTGCGCCGCCGCCTTTCATCACAGCATTGCCGACCTGCTCGTTAACCCAGTTCTCATAGCGTGGCTTGAGCCACACTTCTGACTCAGTCGCTGCTGCCATCAAAGCCTTCTGATCATCGGCTGACAATGAGTCAAACTTCTTTTTATTGATCATGTAGATGATGTTGCCATAGAACATTGTTCCATTGACCATGTAGGGCATGACACCCCAAAGCTTCCATGAACTATAGGTCGCCACACCCATATTGATGCCGTCAACCACGCCTCGCTCGGCTGACTGATAGACTTCCTTGGGCGCAATAAATACCGGCTTACCGCCCCAAGTTTCGATCATCATCGATACCAAGGGCCCAATCGAGCGCACGAGCTTGCCATCAAGTTTAGAGATATCTTCGATTGGCCCCTTGAACCACCATTCCTGATCGTACGAATAATTCGAGTTGATCAGAGGTACTAGACCCGCCTTTGCGGCTTCTGGACGCATCAGATCAGCGTACTTGGTGTCCATTTCAATCTGTTTTTCAAGGTCAACAAGCGCCGGATAGAGCGACGTGACGCGATAGCATGACAGACGCTTGTCTGCAGGAATCCAGCTAATATCCGACACACCGCCTAGCACTGCATCTACACCCTCGCTCCAGCCATGCAGTGTCCCCGAGGGAAAAATCTGCACCTTGACGCGTCCGTCCGTTTTTTGCTCCGCGAGTTCAGCAAACTTTTTAAACCCGTCAAAGCGAATGTCCGTTTCATTGACATAGGTTGACAGACGTAAAGTGGTCTGTGCCTGAACAGCCGACGTCATGGCTAGCCCTGCGACACAGATCATCGCACCAGCGGCATATTTACTGATCATATTGAGCTTCATACGTCACTCCTTATAAGTTGTGGAACTGATGTACTACTTCAGTGGTGATGACAATTAATTAACTGTCGCTGTAACCGGGTAAACCAAACGTCTCCGGGTATCCAAAAAGGGCAGCCGAACCACCCGTGTGCAAGAAAATGATCTTGTCGTGCGCCGTAAACTTGCCCTGCCTAATCCAATCAATCAGACCCGACAGACCCTTGCCTGTATATACCGGATCAAATAGCAAACCTTCTGTTTGTGCCAACATTGTGACGGCCTCAATCATTGCCGGTGTTGGCAAACCGTACCCCGGACCCACATAATTGCAGTCAGCAAAGACTGACTGTCGCTTAACAATGCCCTCGTGCCCCAACAGTGCAGCTGTTTTACAAGCCAAGTCATAGACCATTTGTTCCTGCTTTTCTTTCGGGGCTCGCACACCAAACCCGACCACTTTCAGTGGGCTATTCAAAATGGTCAAGCCTGCAATCAGCCCGGCATGTGTGCCAGAGCTTCCGGTTGCAAGCACCAGATGAGTTGCATCGAGAGACATTTCATTTAGCTGTGTTGTCAATTCAAGTGCCGCATTGACATAGCCAAGTGCCCCAACAGGGTTCGAACCACCACCGGGAATCACATAGGGACGTCGCCCTTGTTTGCGCATACCCTCAGCAAGCAGCTCCATTTCCGCCTGCATATCAGCACCACCTGGACGCTGGGAAACTTTTGCCCCATGCAACCGATCAAGCAAAACATTGCCGTTTAGTTTGTAATCAAAGTTGTCATAGCCAGTGCGATCTTCCAACAAAATTTGGCACTCAATACCGATCTTGGCACAAAGCGCGGCTGTCTGACGGGCATGGTTGGACTGGGTGGCTCCCTGGGTAATGATCACATCGGCTTGCTTCTCTAGGGCATCAGCGACCAGAAACTCTAATTTTCTTGTCTTGTTGCCTCCGGTTGACAACCCGGTGCAGTCATCACGCTTCACCCACAGTTCGGGGCCACCTAGGTGCTTCGATAAACGCGTCATAGGCTCAAGAGGTGTTGGCCAGTGACCGCAACGTAATCTAGGGAATTTTGAGAGGTTCATACGAATCCTGAATAGTTTTTATGCATTCCAACAGCCCTAAGATCACGAGTCCAATGCTATTTTTATCTTCTATTATGTGTTTTTTGCATTTGACGTGAAACTCCTATAACCACTCAGCGTTCACAAACAAGCGGAACATCCAATGGAACTGAAATGGCTCGAAGATTATTTGGCGCTAGTCGATTGCCAAAACTTCACAACAGCAGCATCAATCAGAAACTCCTCACAACCTGCTTTTTCTCGACGCATACAGGCGCTCGAGACATGGCTCGGAGTCGAACTAATCGATCGCAGCAAAAAGCCTTTCCGGTTTACTGCAACAGCAATCGAGCATGAAGCAGCCATCCGTGGGCTCGTCAACCAGATTTATCAGATCCGTAACCAAGCTCAATCATCAACACAGGATCGAGTGACGCTTACGCTAGCGGCGCAACATAGTTTGCTTGTGACATCATTTCTGCCCCATTTTCTCGAAAAACTCGCCGCGAGCATCAAGAACCTCAATTACCGGGTCGTCTCAGAAAACATGGATACCTGTGTAGCCATGTTCCTGAAGGGTGAAGTTGACATGCTGATTGTTTATGAAATAGAGGGCGCCAAAAGTGCCATACCCGCTCATCTGTCCCTGAAAAAAACGCTTGGTAGCGACGAAATGATCCTAGTGGCGCATCGTGATGTCGTGAAACGATTCAACTCGCCCGGCAAACGACGTAGCCTGCCACTGCTCGCCTATCCCCCAGGCAGCTTTTTTGGAGAGGTCGTCTGGGCAGAGGAGGTTCCACGCGTTCTTCGTGAACACAACGCCCTGATTGCCTGCGAAAGCAGCTTCGCAGTTGGCCTACGTGAAATGGCTATTGCGGGCACTGGCGCAGCATGGTTGCCACGATCCATTGTGCTCCAAGACTTAAAAGACGGTAAGCTTTTACAGCTCACAGATATAAGCGATCCCATAGCGATGAACGTAGTCGCTCACATAACAAAATTGAGCGAAACATCCCCAGCCAAAGAATTAAGGGCCATCTTTTAGCAGACTTGGTCTATGCATGATCAAGTGGCGTCATAGCCAAAGACCTGATCACCATCAGGTGAATGCACCTGTGCATTAAAAGAAACAATGATCCGATCAAGTTCGCCCTCGTAGGGCATGGCCTTATGCGGCAAATAGGACGGAAACACAATAAGCTTGCCGGGCTCGGGCTCCAAATCAAGCGTGTTTTTTTGCAGATAGGCATTACCGATATCCATGTGTGCGCCACTTAACCAGTCCGTATAAGGACCATAGAACCGTGTAACACCATTCATTTGACCAAGTGTCTTATGTAAGCGCCGCTTTTCCGGCGAGTCACACTGAACATAGTACACACCTGACCAAGAGCAGTTGCCATGCGTATGCACGTCGTGAAAGGCCATGCCGTTCTGGATCTGAAACCAGCAACCCACAATCTGCAACCGCAAACGCATTTTTCCGGCTGGCCATATGCCAGCGTTCGCCTGACCAATTGTTTTTTGCAGGGAATCAGCAATAAAGCTGATCAGTGTTTGAAACTCCGACAGCTGAACTCGTGCAAGCAATTGGTCATGGCTAGCATAAAAGATATCGCTCGCGCCTATCTCCTTGCCGCTTTGAGCCAGATCGGTTACCCGCATTGCACCGAATGCGCGTGCAAGAACAGGGTTAATCGCATGAGCTTGATCGAATTGATGAATCCCAAGTGGCACTGGCCAGTGAACGCCTGCCATCTACGACACCGCCATGCGACGTCTGAGCGCGAGGTAGGCAGGTTCAGCTTGTGTCGTTGTCTGCAACTCTGCTGCCACCATGGACGCTTCAGTTTCTGGCAACTGAAGGATGTGTCCCCACTTTTGTTCAAACGTGGCGATATCCTCAAGTGTATCGATGTCAAGAATAAAATGTTCGTTGTCAGTGTCATACAAAGTGATGAGCTCAGGATGGCTGTCCATGTACTTGCGACAGTACATGTTTTGCCCAAGAGCTAGGATTTCGCTGACAGCTTTTCCAGACAAAACGATCGGGTTGCCACGCTTGCCATTAACCACTGGCATCACAATTTCTCCGTGGGATCTTTTTTTGAATGCGGCAATCAGCGCTGTGAGGTCAGCGGCGTTGACTAGGGGTTGATCACACAGCATCATGATGACGGCGTCATATTTCTCACCAAGCGTCTCAATCCCAAGCCTGACCGAACTTTGCTGACCTGCCGCGGGATCCTGGTTACGCGCAATCTGCACAGGAAACGCCTGAACAAGTGGTTCGATTTGCTCATGGTAGTAACCAGTAACTACCACCACCTCATCAACACCCGCACCACTGAGGGCGATCAAGTGGCGATTAATCAGCGGAACACCGTGTAGCTTTAACATCGACTTGGGCCGGTTACCCATACGACTCCCCTGTCCTGCTGCCAACAAAACGGCCCCTATCCGCATCCGAGAGTACAAACCCCCGCCTTGTTTCAATATGCAACCCATCGTCGTGTCTCCAGATTTGCGCAAGGCTCAAGTGTGACTTGAACAGTCAATTTCAGCGGCAGAACAAGCATCTCACGCCGCTACTCGAAACTGATCTACATCATAACCGTGACGTCTAGCGATTAAGTCAACCAACCCATTCAGACTGTCAAGATGGCTAATGCCCAAAAAGCCCGAAATGTGCGCTTGTGCCGACTCTATTGCCCGCGACTGCGGCACGTCAAGCGTTGGGTGAAGCCAGTAGAGCTCTGCACCCAACCGTCGAAGGTCTTGCACAGCAACTGCCAACTGGTCATGCGGATCAGTGTCAAATCCATCACTGAGCACAAACACTAAATCCCGCCTGCC
Source organism: Burkholderiaceae bacterium (assembly GCA_021208885.1). Taxonomy (GTDB): domain Bacteria; phylum Pseudomonadota; class Gammaproteobacteria; order Burkholderiales; family Burkholderiaceae_B; genus Algicoccus. The sequence continues at coordinate 44,974 of JAJOJF010000012.1, read as the reverse complement.
CAAGCCTCTGATTCGCTGCCCATTTGGACCTCGTTTTGCTTGCTCAATAAACCTGTGCAAGTTGCTAGCGATACGAGTGCCACCACCAAATCCAAACGTCACCGAATTGATCTTTTCTTGTACCCGCCCACTATTGCGCTTAAGCAAATCAGTCACCTCGATGAGTGACGTGTGGAACACAAATGCTCTGGCGCGCATGACCTGACAAAACGACCTGGCCATCCGCAAGAAAAACTGGGCGTGGGTCTCCATTGAGTGGCTTACATCGACCAGAATGTAGACATTTGGCATGACGGTCTGACGCTTTCGTGTTTGCAACCGAACTACCTCACCAGACGTGCCCATTGCCTTGCGAATGGATTCACGCAAGTCAATGCGGCTTGCATGCGGCCCTCGACGATAACGCCTAATCAATTTACGACGCAGCCTGGCTTGCAATGGCTCAATCAGGCGATCGAGCTGCTCACTGTCGTGAGGCAACCATTCGCCAAGTGGCTTGTCAGTCAATGGCTCAGTTCGACTAGCCCCGCCCTGGCCACGCTCACTGTCGGCAATCTCAGGCCCATCCCCCTCACCGCTTAATCCGAGGGTGCCAGACTGCCCTGCGGTCGGCATGCTTTGCCCTTGACCTTGGATTTCCTGGATGAGCTCATGCAATGATTTACCTGAGCGCTTCTTTTGCGAAGACCTTACCTTGCCCTTGATCCGTTCAGGAAACCAATAAGCTTCAAAAAGATCCGGGAATTGGCGCCACTGTTTCTGTGAGGAACAAGCAATGCCCCTCCAATACTTCTGGAGCCGTTCAGGACGATCGATTTTTGTCCACAAAGCCATTTGGAGCATGGCTTGTAATTCAGCCAAGCCAATCACGAAACCATGTTCACGCAGATAAGCTGCAAACTGCTGAACACTCTGAGCGGGGCTCATTGTCAACCTTTCGATGCAACCACACCGGGATCAACACCAACACGGCTACGCGATCCCATTAGCTTGGTAATGACCGCTTCGGAAACCTGCCACTGATCGCTGCGCGTCTTTAACAAGGCACTCAAACTACCTGCGAGTTCCTTGGGGTCATCAGGCAATTTCTGCAAGTCCCGAGCACACAGTACGCGTATCCAATCGAGCGTCTCCGCAATGCCAGGCGTTTTGTCTAAATCCTCTTTACGCAATTGGTGGATGAATAACACGGCTTGTTGGACAAGTTCGGCATTGGCGTGAGGGATAAGAGTTTGCACAATGCTTAGCTCGCGCGAAACCGTGGGGTAATCCACATAGTGATAGAGACAACGGCGGCGCAAAGCATCAGACAAATCGCGCGTGCCATTGCTTGTTAGCACCACAAGTGGCTTGGTTTTGGCGCGAACCGTTCCAAGCTCGGGTACCGTAATCTGAAATTCACCCAAGACCTCGAGTAAATAAGCCTCGAACGATTCGTCTGCGCGGTCAATCTCGTCAATCAACAAAACGGCAGACTGCTCAGATGTAATGGCCTGCATCAAAGGCCGCTGCAGGAGAAAAGTCTGACTGAACAAGTCATTTCGCAATCTATCTTGCCCAATACCTTCTGCTTCGCGCAGCCGAATCTCGAGCAACTGACGGCTGTAGTTCCATTCGTAGACAGCCTGATTCAAATCTAAGCTCTCGTGGCACTGCAAGCGAAACAAAGGTCGCCCCAATGCCGTCGCACTGGCTTGGGCGATTGCTGTCTTGCCAACGCCAGCCTCACCCTCTAGCAAGATCGGCCGATCAATAGTCAACCCCATCCAAACCATGTCGGCGAGGCTGTCATCAGCTACATAGCCAGACTGGACCAGTCGCTCAGAGATTTCCTTTGCATCCATCTGCTATCACCCGTTTAGGGTTAGGAGGACTTGCCAAAAAGTCGCGCAAAAAAGTTTTTGATCAACATCCAGGCAATCGCTAAACCATTGAGCTCAGTCTGCATTTTAGGGGCATCAGCGGCTGAAGCAACTTCAGTCGCAGACTCACCAGTAGCCGATTGAGCAGCTGTCGATGTGCCAGTTGCATCGGCAGGTGCAAGCGCAGCTTGAGCTGCACGAGCCTTAACCGCGAAATTGTCAGCAAACTGCTTAAGAATCATGTCTGATACAGAAGTCATCATACGCCCACCAAACTGGGCAAATTTGCCGTTAACAATTACATCAGCCTTGCCGATCAGGTTGACGCTGCTGTCATCCTGAACCTGCAAAGAAGCGGTTAACTCCATTGAGGCCGACGAGCCACCTTTGTCTGCCCCTTTTCCAAGCATGCGAATCTGCTTGGCGCCTTCGTCCACGCCAAGCACCTCAATATCGCCAGCAAAGGAAGCCGTGGCCGGACCAACCTTGACTTTGACAGTTCCCTTGTAGTGCGTGTCGTCAACCTGTTCGGTAATGGTTGCCCCAGGCATGCAGGTCGCAAGCTCGGTGATGTTCGACAAAACCTGCCAGCAAGCCTTCTCACTGGCAGGAATCGGGTACTGCTTATCAATTGTGACTTCCATTCAATTTCCCTGTTTGTGGCTTCAGTTCAGGTTCAAGTTGTGTTGCTTGAGCTCTTTCCAGATCCGGAACGCTGTGTGTGGCATATCAATATGCGTCACACCGACGTGAGAAAACGCGTCGACGATCGCTGCTGTAAAGGTTGGGATACTGCCCACGTGCGGCGATTCGGCCACTCCCTTGGCACCGATTGGGTGGTGTGGTGATGGCGTGACCGTATAGTCCGTTTCCCAATGAGGCGTTTCAACGGCCGTCGGCAAGAAATAGTCCATGAGCGAATTGCCCTGGATGTTGCCCTGCTGGTCGAACGACAAAAGCTGACCCATGGCTACGGCGAACCCTTCGGTTAATCCACCATGAATCTGCCCTTCAATGATCATCGGATTAATGCGCGTTCCGCAGTCGTCCAATGCGTAGAAACGGCGGACTTTCGTTTCGCCCGTAGCGCGATCAATATCCACCACGCAAAGGTAGATACCAAACGGATAAGTGAAATTTGGCGGGTCGTAATAATGAACCGCTTCGAGCCCAGGCTCCATGCCCTGAGGCGGCTGGTTGTACGCTGCCCAAGAGATGTCTTTCATGGTCTTGAACTTGCCGTCATTGCCACGAACTTTAAATCGATCAACTTCCCACTCAAGATCGTCCTCACTGACCTCTAGAAGTGAAGCAGCGATTTTCTTGGCCTTTGCATGGATCTTTCGCGCTGCCATGGCAATGGCAGCACCAGCTACCGGGGTTGAGCGAGAACCGTAAGTACCTAGCCCATAAGGAGCCGTATTGGTGTCACCCTCCTCAACCTGAATCACTTCGGATGGTATCCCAAGCTCGGTTGCAATGATCTGGGCGTAAGTGGTCTGGTGACCTTGCCCCTGTGAAATCGTGCCCATCCGCGCAATAGCGCTACCTGTTGGGTCAACACGAATTTCGCAGGAATCAAACATGCCGATACCCAAGATATCGCAAATCTTGCTCGGACCTGCGCCAACGATTTCTGTAAAAGTGACTAGACCGATCCCCATTAGCGTCGGACTATTGGGATCGGCACGCTTGGCTGCCTGCTCAGCTCGCAACTCTTTGTAACCAACCGCATCGAGAACTTTCTTTAGCGCTGTGTGATAGTCACCCGAGTCGTATTCGAAACCAAAGGCCGATGTATAGGGGAACTGTTCCTTGCGGATAAAGTTCTTCTCACGAATTTCGGCTTTGTCCATGTCAAGTTTTTGCGCAAGAACGTCAACCATGCGCTCGATCAAATAGACGGCCTCAGTCACCCGAAATGAACAGCGATAAGCAACGCCACCAGGCGCCTTGTTGGTGTACACGCCCTTTACAGAACAGTGTGCCGCTGGAATGTCGTACGAACCGGAGCAGATGTGGAATAAGCCAGCCGGAAACTTGCTAGGGTCAGCGCAGGCATCGAACGCTCCATGATCAGCGATCACCTCCACTCGCAAGCCTTGAATCTTGCCATCCGCGGTTGCCGCAAGTTCACCCGTCATGTGATAGTCACGCGCAAAAGCTGTCGATGACAGATTCTCGATGCGGTCCTCAATCCACTTAACAGGACGACCTAGAACAATCGAGGCGACAATGGCACAAACATAGCCGGGATAGATGCCAACCTTGTTACCAAACCCCCCGCCAATATCGGGAGAAATAATTCGAACTTTGGACTCAGGAATGCCTGACAGCATCGAAACCACCGTGCGAACCACGTGTGGTGCCTGACTTGTAATGTAAGTGGTCAAATCGCCACGTATCGGGTCAAACGATGCGACACAACCACACGTCTCAAGTGGGCATGGATGCACGCGTGGATAGAGCATGTCCTGCTTTACCGTTATCTCCGCCCTGGCAAACGCTTCATCGGCGGCTTGCTTGTCACCCGCAGTCCAGGTGAAGATTTCGTTGTGGTGATTGCGGGCACCGTGCGCACCATCGGTCTTGCCGGAGAGATCTTCACGCAACACAGGGGCGCCAGGCTTGAGGGCTTCAAAAGGATCAATTACCGCATCAAGTTCCTCGTACTCAACAAATACAGCCTCTTTGCCATCAGCAGCTGCGTAGCGATTTTCTGCAACAACCACCGCAACTTCCTGCATCTGAAAGTGCACTTTCTCATCAGCCAACACCGCTGCGACATCACCAGCCAATGTCGGCATCCAATGCAATTTCAAGGGCTTGAGATCTTCTGCCGTCAACACTGCCAAGACGCCCGGGATTTTCAGGGCTTCTTCTTTGTGAATTGCCTTAATGCGGGCATGCGCTAGCGGCGAGCGAACGATATCCATAAACACCATGTTGGGCAACTTAATGTCATCAACATAATTTCCTTTGCCCTGAATGAAGCGCGCGTCCTCTTTGCGCAAACGCGAGTCGCCCATGCCCATGAGCGCTGCTTCACGGTCCTTTAAAGGTGCATTCATTGTTTTGTCTCCTAATCGTGTGTTCGTTCAATCAACTCAAGCGGCTGCGGTTTCTTGCAGCTTCTTGGCGGCGTACTGCACGGCTTTGACAATGTTCTGATAGCCAGTGCAGCGACACAGATTGCCCGAAATGCCTGCACGAATTTCTTCTTCCGTCGGATTGGGGTTTTCTTGCAGCAGGCGGTAGCTACGCACCAACATGCCTGGCGTACAGAACCCGCACTGAAGACCATGCTCTTGATAGAACCCCTCTTGCACAGCGTGCAAAACGCCGTCTTGGGCCAAACCCTCTACTGTCATGACATCACTGCCGTCACACTGCACCGCCAAGTGGGTGCAAGACTTGACTGATTTTCCATCAATATCTACCGTGCACGCGCCACAATGGCTTGTCTCGCAGCCAATGTGCGCGCCCGTGAGGTTCATCTGTTCACGCAAAAAATGGATGAGCAATGTGCGCGGCTCAACGGCCTCCTCCACTTTACGGCCATTGATGGTCATGCTGACTATTTTTTTGCCCATGATCTTTTCTCCGATTAATACGTTGTCTGCACTGTTAGCTAATCTGGCTGGCCGCTTCAAGCAAAGCGCGCTTGGTCATCTCACCAGCCATGGCGGTTTTGTACTCGGCATCGCCTCGCAAGTCCTCAGCCGGGTTGCAAATCGCGGTGACTGCATCGACCACCTTGGCCAAGACTTCAGCTGATAAAGGATTCCCCATTAGAATCTGCTCTGCTTCAGTGGCTCTGAGCGCCGTGTCAGCAACGTTGGTCAAACCAATTCTGACCATCGAAACTTTTCCACCGCTCATTTGCAGTACAACAGCGGCGGCTGCGGTGGCCCAATCGCCCGTCTTGCGTTTGAGCTTGAGATAGGCGGTTCCTGTGTTGTCTGGCAGCGGATCAAATTGAATTTCGGTCAGAATTTCGTTTTCAGCCATGTCCGTCATATAGGTGCCATGGAAGAAATCGACTGCTTTGACCAAACGGCTGCCTCCTGGACCTGTCAGTACAAACGTAGCGTCCATTGCTTTCATGATCGCCGGATGATCATTTGCTGGGTCACCATGGGCGATGTCACCACCAATCGTGCCCCGATTGCGCACCTGAGGGTCAGCGATCAGCTTAACTGCCTTGGGTAGCAAAGAAGCTTTCCGCTTCAGCAGCTCTGATGCCAAAATGTCGTTCTCGACCGTCATCGCACCAATTTTGATGAGGCCACCCTCTTCGCGAATACCCCGCAACTGCTCGATCTTGTTCAAGTCAATCAAGTGAGCGGGTTCGGCAAAGCGCATTTTCATCATCGGCAGCAAACTGTGGCCACCGGCAAGAACTTTGGCCTCATCGCCTAGCTGGTTAAGCAAGGCAACTGCATCACTCAAAGTCGTGGGTGCGTGGTACTCAAACTCTGGCGGAATCATTCATGCCTCCTAATAGACAGCTCTCGAACGCGAGCAATTTAGTTTTTTTCTATGGCATACCGTACGGTTAAAAAAAAACTATTCGGTAATTATTTGCACTAAAACAGTTGGGTTTTTAGTGATCACCGAAGCACAGTAGCGGAGAAAACCCCAAAAGTCACTAGACACTAGGGATAACGATTACACAAGACTTACAAGTATTGCTATTGTGCGGCAAAGCCGTTACCCTCACCGAGGCGTTTAAAAATAAAGAGCGCGCCAGTGCCGCTATCAGCTTGATAGATTTTATAAATTAGTTCGGGCACTCGTGTCTAGCCAACTTGAAACGCAGGCTTCAGGAGATCAGGTTGCAACATTCGTTTTTTGACAGACACACCAATACCATCATCGGCTCAACCCTAGTTGGGCTTGTTGCGCTGACGATGGTCTACGTGAATCTTGGCCCGGCGAGCGATTGGTGGTCGATATCATATCTATCAATCATCGGTGTCGGCGGGGGTTGCTTCGCGTTGTCACGTTTACGACCTCAACGCTTCGGTTTTTCACCGCCACATGTCATGCTAAGCCTTGGGTTCGGAGGGATGCTTATCGGATTGTTTTTCGATTTTCAGCGTACACCGATCGCAATCATTGCATCCATTTGCTCGAGCAGCCAATCTCTGTCCATTGCCGAATCGTTGAAGCTCCACGTTGAATTAATGCCCTACATGCACCTCGGGATGTTGATCGGCGGGCTAGCCGCCATACCTAGTCTGCGTCTTTTACGCCCAGAATGTCGCAAGCTTTGTTCAATGCTCGCCCAAAACCTGCTTTGTTCAGGCTGGATGTTTTTGGGAATGACGCTCGGCGCCATTTTATTTGTGCAAGTTATTCAGCAAAGCAACGATGGAAATCTGAACTTGAGCGCCATGCTCTCGGGCATGTTCTCTGGAATGGTTTGGGGCATGGTTTTAAGTGTGTTCCTTTACAGAAGTTATTTCGCATGGCGCGACGGGCGCGATGCGAAAACACTGACCAAACGCTCCTGCAATAAGCAATCTCGGTAACGTCAAACTTGCTCAAGCCCCGGGCAGCTCCAAACATGGCGCGCCAATATGCCCAGTCTTGACGTAAATTAGAGAACCTTCAGCTTTAGTAAAGGGCCTGTGCTCACTGTAACAAGGGCTACGTAGCCAGCTGCCAGCCTCGTAGGTGCCGTGTTCATCATAGAATGTGCCCTCGAGCACCAAAATCTCCTCGCCGCCCGGATGTACATGGCGATTGAATTGTGTATTGGGCGCCCAGCGAACCAGCGCAGTATTCACGCCGTCATGCTCATGCAACGGCATCACAAAAAGACCTGGCACCATGCCCTCGTACCACTGAGCCTGTCGTGTATCTATTCTCACCGTCTGTTGGTCACCCGGCATGAATTGCCAAAGCTTCACAAACAAGGTACAGCCACGCTCCGATCTAGGCTGATGCGATGAACCAGGCGGATTGCGCAAATAGGTGCCAGCCGGATAGTCACCAAACTCATCGGAAAAAACTCCCTCCAACACAAAAATCTCTTCACCACCCCCGTGCACGTGCGACGGGAAACAAGATCCCGGCTGATATCGAACAATCGAAGTCGCACGCGCAACTTCACCACCCATTCGATCGAGCATCTTACGCATGACATCAGAGACAGGTGAGCCAACCCAAGGAGCACTCGATGTGTCCACTACAACACGCTTGTCAAACTCTGCATTCACTTGCATTTTTAATAAAGATTTTCTTGTTGAAGTTAAGCGAATGCTCACTTGAAGGCGCATTCGCACTCGTCTATTAATAAGTCGAATACCACATGAAAAGACTCTTCAATATCACCGAACAAAAAACCCTTGTAAACCACTATTGACTCGACCTCGACTATTTGCGAAATTGGCCAGACAAAATTTAACCATAGATAAACACAATGACAATAACGGCACTGCAAGCGCCGTGGAGAGACATAAAACATGAAGCAAAAGGATGTTGCCGACATCATCGGGGGAATTTTGATTACCGCTGTAGGAATCTTCGCGGTGATCCACTCTCAGCAATACGACATGGGTCAGTTGCGACAAATGGGGCCCGGTTTTTTCCCGACTGCAATTGGCATCATTTTGGTTGTTCTTGGCGTATTCATCACTTTGCCTGCACTACTTCGACGAGGCCCAGCGGTCAAGGTCAACTTCAAAGGACTGTTTTGGGTAATGCTCAGTATTTTTGTGTTTGCTGTCACCCTTGATTATGTCGGCCTTCCGATTGCAGTCATGCTTTCAGTTATTGCAGCCACCGGTGCCAGTACGCTTACCTGGCGCTCCAGAAGTTACCTCGCGATCGGTGTAGCGATTATCACCTATCTCATATTTAGTATTGGGCTTGGCATGAACATGCCTGTTATGCCAACAATTGGTCAAAGCTAGCCGGCGCTGAATTACCGGGTACGGTTAGCGTTAAAACGAGTCACAACAACCACACACTGAGACAGAACGCATGGAAGCAGGCATTATTGACGGGCTAATAGGTGGCCTACAAACGGCATTAAGCCCAGAGATCCTTTTTTACTGTTTTGTGGGTGTATTTCTCGGCACGCTAGTAGGCGTGTTGCCAGGCATTGGATCGTTGGCCACAATTTCGCTGTTGCTGCCGGTGACCTACCACTTGTCACCGGTGGCTGCAATCATCATGCTCGCCGGCGTTTTTTATGGTGCCCAATACGGTGGATCAACGGCATCAATCTTGTTAAATCTGCCAGGTCATGCTGCGGCAGTGGTCGCCTGCTTGGACGGCAACCCGATGGCCAAACAGGGAAAGGCTGGTATTGCGCTGTTTGTCACTACGATTGCTTCTTTTGTGGGTTCGATGCTCGGCTTGATTGCTTTGATTTTGTTTTCACCTGCTATCGCTGAGATTGGACTGCAGTTTGGTGCCGCTGAATACTTCTCTATCATGGTGTTAGGTCTTATAGCAGCCTCAACACTTGCCTCGGGCTCTCCAGCCAAAGGGCTCGCGATGGTGGCACTCGGGCTATTAATCGGCACTGTTGGCACCGATGTAAATACTGGAACGCTCAGATTCGACTTCGGGGTTTTAGAACTATCTGATGGCATCAGCTTGGTTGCTATGGCAATGGGGCTTTTTGGAATTCCTGAAATCATCCACAGCCTCTCAAACGCTCACAACACCAAAGTTGAAAGCAAGGTAACTCTGCGCTCGATGATCCCAAGTCGTGGTGAGTTCAAGCAGACCATCATGCCGATGTTGCGTGGCAGTGGCGTTGGCGGTTTCTTCGGTGCGTTACCGGGCACAGGCCCGTCTATTGCCTCATTTATGGCCTACGCACTCGAGAAAAAAGTTGCCAAGGAACCAACCCGCTTTGGGAAAGGGGCAATTGAGGGGGTAACTGCACCTGAAGCTGCCAATAATGCAGCAGCTCAAACCGGTTTTGTGCCTACACTTTCGCTGGGCATTCCGGGTGATGCAGTCATGGCGCTGATGCTCGGCGCCCTTATCATCCATGGCATCCAACCTGGTCCAATGCTTATTGCCGAGCAACCTGAGCTCTTCTGGGGCCTGATTGTCAGCTTTGCGATTGGCAACGTCATGCTTATTGTTTTAAACATTCCGTTGATCAGCGTCTGGGTGTCAATTCTTCAAATCCCCTACCGCCTGCTCTACCCAGCCATCATTGTCTTTGTTTGCATCGGCACTTATAGCGTAACCAACGACGTGTTCAACGTATTTATGGTGGGCATCGTTGGAGCACTTGGCTATCTGATGTTGGTTCTGCGGTTTGACGCAGCCCCACTATTGCTCGGATTCGTGCTCGGCCCACTCATGGAAGAGAATTTACGGCGCGCCCTGCGTTTGTCGCGAGGCGATCCCATGATCTTTCTCGAGAGACCGATTAGCGCTACGTTTATAGGAATCGCCGCGATCATACTGCTTTGGTCAACCTTTATGGTCTTCCGAAGCTACTTGAGAAGAACGGTCTCTGCGCGAGAGAAAGTTCTGTGATGTGAAATCAAATCATGAACCGTTGAAATAACGGTTCATGATTTGATAGACAGACGTTAGAACTGAGTGGATCGTGAGGCTAATTGCTCTCGAACGTCTTTCTTCAACACCTTGCCAACGGCAGAACGGGGCAACTGTTCCAGAAAATGTATCTGCTTGGGTGTGTGAACACCGCCCAATAGTCCCTTGACATGGTTCATTAACTCAACATCAGTGACGTTCTGACCGGGCTTTAGCTGGACTGCTGCATGAACTGCCTCACCCCACTTGTCATGGGGCAGGCCAAAAACACAGGCTTCATAAATAGCGGGATGTTTGGACAAGGCATCTTCGACATCAACCGGATACACATTGAAACCACCCGTGATCACGACATCACGGACCCGATCCTTGATATACAAGTAACCACGCTCGTCAACATAGCCAACATCACCAGTGTGCAACCAGCCGTTCACAATTGTTTCAGCGGTTTTCTCTGGCATCTGACAGTAGCCGGTCATAACCAGATCACCGCGAACTACCACCTCGCCTTTCTCTCCAACAGGCAAAAACTCACCCTGCGGCGACATAATTGCCATCTCAGACAACCACGTACAAACGCCACATGAACCGCGATTAACTGGATCGGCTAACTCATTAGGACGAATCATCGTCACGATTTGAGGCGCCTCAGTTTGACCGTAAGTTGCGCCAACACGCGGCCCGAAAAATGCTATCGCCTCATCCACTTTTTCAGGTGGCATCGGCGCACCACCGAACACCAGATGGCGCAGCTTGGCGAAATCCTCTTGTTTGACGCCTGGGTCTGACATCAACATGTAAATTAACGTTGGTGGCATAAAACTAATCGTGCCACGATGCTGCACAAACGCTTTCGAAATTTCTGACGGGCTGTTTTGTTCCGGAAAAGCCAAACAACCGCCCTGTGCCAATACCGGCAGCACATAGGTTGACGTTCCGTGGGTAACGGGAGCACAAACCACATAACAATCATCCTCGGTAAGTTTCCACCCATGGATCTGATTGATGATACAAGCATTCCAGGCACGGTAAGGTTGCATTACACCTTTGGGTGCACCGGTTGTTCCCCCAGTAAACTTTATCGCTTGGGTACCATCGCGCCCCGTTGTAATTGCTAATCGGGTTGACCCCGCATAATCCTGACATAACCGTGCGACAGACAACAAATCTTTCTGACCCATGCCCCAACACGTAACGCCCTCTGAGCCATGAACCAATTGCGAGCCTTTCTCATCGACAATCACAATGGTTGGTTTAACCGAATTTAAGATCCGATCAATCTCAATCGCGGTGCTGCGCACATTCAGAGGAACCCAGATCTTTCCTGCGGCAAGCGTCGCCAACAAAGCCACCACATGGTCAGCGTGGTTGCCGGCACATATCGCCACCCGAGACTGCTCGGACGGATCACAAGCCTGCATTGCGCAAGCCAAGGCATTGACGCGATCGGCCAATTCGGCAAAGGACATGCAGCGGGTACCCGGCCCACGCAACGCCACCCGATCGGGATAACGTTGCGCAGCACGTAAAAAGAAATCGATCGGATACATAGGTGATTCAGCCCTGTCCTTAGTCCATTTTTAGATTGGCTGATTCGATCACTGCCTGCCACTTATCAACTTCAACTTGAGTTTTGTTGGCCAAGTCAGCTACCGAGTTTGGCTTTGCAGGCATCATAAAGCCAGCTTCTTCGTATGCCTGAATCACCGAAGGCGAAGTCAGCGCTTTGTTGACATCGGCATTGAGCTTGTCGATGATCGCCTGCGGGGTACCGGCCGGCGCATACAAGCCAAACCAGGATGACACCTCAAACCCCTTAACGCCAGACTCAATCACGGTAGGCACACCAGGTGCGAATGGCACTGGTTCATTGGCAGTGACGGCGAGTGCTTTGAGTTTGCCACCACGGACCTGCGGGATAGCTGAAGGCAAGTTGTCAAACATCGAATCGACTTGACCACCGACCAAGTCAGCAACAGCGGGCGCACTTCCCTTGTATGGTATGTGAAGAATGTCTGTGCCGGTCTGCATCTTGAACAGTTCACACGAAAGATGAATTGATGAGCCAACACCTGATGACGCGCACATCAGCTTGCCAGGATTGGCCTTGGCATACTCGATGTACTCCTTGACCGAGTTGACTGGCAAGTCCGGATGCACAACCAGGATATTGGAAATCGTGGTCAGTAATACGATGGGCTTTAGATCCTTCAAAAGGTCGTACTGCAGGTTCGAATACAAAGAGCGGCTGATCGTATTCGCCACAGAGCCTACAAAAATTGTGTAGCCATCTGGCTGTTGACCAGCAACATAGGCTGCAGCAATGTTGCTGTTTGCACCAGGCCGGTTCTCAACAATAAATGGCTGCCCAGTCTGTGAAGTCAATTCGCGCGCGATAATACGTGCCACACGATCAGTTGCACCGCCGGCCGAATAACCAACCACCAAATTGACCGGCTTGCTCGGATAGTCAGCGGCCTGCACTGCCATGGAGGCCGAGGCCAATACGCCAGCAGTCAGCGTCAGCATTTTTGTTAACAAATTTTTTTTCACTACAGTCTCCTTAACATCGTTTTATTAACAAGGCAGGAATGCCGCTTTGCGTCGTACGCTACAAACCATGCTCGTATTTTGCGGTACAAGACAAGCTCGGGCATCCAAGGAAACCCTTGGTTTAACAGCTTATAACCCCAGCAAATCTGTGGCTTTTTAAAGCATAAAGTTACCTCCATTAATGTCCAGTGTTGTTCCGGTGATGTACGCCGAATCGGTGGATGCAAAAAACGCAACTGCAGCTGCAACCTCTTCGGGTAGCCCCAAGCGACCAATCGGAATCAACGAAACCAGGTCGGCGTTAACTGCTCCATCTACTGCGCGGGTCATCGCTGATTCGATTCGACCCGGTGCTACGCAGTTCACAGTAATGCCAGATTGCGCCACTTCACCTGCCAAAACCCGAGAAAATCCAGTTACACCTGCCTTGGATGCTGCATAGTGTGCGCCAGGCACGGGGGTTCTAGTTCTGGCTGCCTGGCTGGTGATGTTGATGATTCTCCCCCACCGGTTTCTTTTCATCACTGCCAAGCATTGCTGCGTTACCCTAAAAGTCCCCGTTAAATTCACATCGATGACGCGCAGCCATTCTTCAAGATCCATTTCTTCAACCAGTTTCTTTTTCCCCTGATGTTTCGGGGAGATTCCGGCGTTATTGACCAACACACCCAAGCGAGCCCACAATTCCTTGCAACGTCGTGGCAAGTCTCGAACCTCATCGGTCTGACTGACGTCGAGTTGCACACTTTTCACAATGAACCCGGTATTTGCCAAACAAGCAGCGGCCTCGTGAACAACGTCGTTGCAATCGGCCATGATGAGCGGATAGCCTTCTGCCGCGAGTCTCTTGCAAATAGCGAGCCCAATGCCTTGCGCAGCGCCAGTGACAAGCGCACTTGGCTTGAACAAACCGTCCGATGCGCTCATCTGAAATGCCTCAAAAGTGTTGTTGTGAAATGCTTGAACCACCACACACAAAAATTGTCTGGCCAGTAATAAATGCCGCCCCATCTGATAACACATACTCGATGAGGTCAGCCACTTCTTCTGGCTTTCCCATTCGTCCCATTGGCACTGCGTCAGTTAACAATCGACGGCTTTCTGAGCCAGGCGGATTGTTACGCTCAAACATCTCGGTGGTAATAGGACCAGGGGCCACGCAGTTAACGGTTACACCATCACGTGCAAGCTCAAGCGCCCACGACCGCGTAAAGCCAACCATGGCTGCCTTGGCTGCCGAGTACACACTGCCACCTTTGCGTCCTAGCAATGATCGGCTAGCTATATTGACGATCCGACCATACCTGCGCTCTCGCATGAGCGGTACGACCGACTGGGTGACATCGACAAGCGCTGCCAAGTTAGTGTCCATGACTTTTTGATACATCTCTGGCGTGATCTCGCCAAGCGCCTGCATCTGATTAAAGCCAACGTTGTTTACAAGCCGGGCAATTGGGTACTTCGCGACAGTCTGGGCTAATGCTTCACGCCTTTGCACGCAGTCACTGAGGTCAGCCGTCACCAGCACCCCCGGGAAGGACGCGTCTGGACTTCTCGAAATACCGACAACTTGCTCGCCTTTACTGACCAAACGATCCACTAAAGCCCGTCCAATGCCTTTGGTAGCACCAGTTACCAGCGTATATCCGTGCCTACTCATCGTGGAACCGAGCCCTCGATCGTGATTCGGTGCATTTCACGTCGCTCGCCGCTGTAATCGTTACAGGCGTAGTGCAACGTGCAGCGGTTGTCCCAAAACGCCAGAGATCCCTTGCGCCACCGAAAGCGGCAAGTCAACTCTGGCCTAGAGCTGGCTTGATAGAGGAAACTCAACAAAGGCAGGCTCTCTTCACGTGTCATACCCTCAAATGCGTATGTGAAGGGCTGATTGACAAACAAGACCTTCTCATTGGTTTCATCATGCGTGCGAACCACAGGATGCAAACTGTGCATAACCGGAGCATCCTCGCGCAATTTGGTCGATCGCGTGCTGTTGCGAGCTTTTGCATTAGCAGTCAAGAAATCATTCGAATGAATAGCCTTCATCGTCATAAGACGTTCTTTCATACCATCTGACAGCCTATCAAACGCCAATCCGAGGTTAGCCCACAAAGTATCGCCGCCAACCGACGGGATCTGCCTGGCGTATAGCAACGAACCCATGGGTGGCGTCTGCTGGAAGGTTTCATCGGTATGCCAAGTATCACCAATGATGTCCCGATCGGTAGCCTCCTTAACGACCGGCATGATTTCCGGGTGCTCTTTAAGCGTCGTGTAGACAGGGCTAGTGCTAATGTCGCCAAAACGTTTGGCAAATGCTATCTGTCGCTCTGGCGTCAGATTTTGTTCGCGAAAAAAAACGACTTTGTGCTTGAGCAGCACATCACGTATGTCGGCAATGACACTCTCCGCCAATTCGCTGGATATATCAATGTCCAAAATTTCTGCACCAATACTGCCTGTTAACGGCACGACCTTCATTGCTTCCCCCCGAATTGTTTTATTGATTGCGATCAAGTTTAGGTGTGCAGCATAATTAGTGTCTAATACTTTTTTACTGTCAATTTATTCTTTTTTTACTATTAATGATCACCGTTAAACGCTTGCGATGCTTTGTAGCAGTGGCCGAGGAAGGTCACTTCAATAAAGCCGCACAGAGACTAGGCATCAGTCAGCCACCGCTTACTGAACACATCAGGATTCTGGAAGAGACCTTGGGGTGCAAATTGTTTGAGCGCACAACGCGGTCAATCCGACTAACTGACCAAGGCCGTGCTCTACTTGATCACGCACGTCACCTGCTAAGCGAAATTGAACGAACCCGCGAGATTGTCAGTGAAGACAATCAATCACGAGTGACTGTGCTCAAGCTTGGGTTGCTGCACGCGCACACATACACTTTTTTGCCTTCCTTGCTCAAGGCTTTCTTCAAACAGCACCCTGAATACGATGTGCAACTGATTGAGTATTCAACTGGCGGTCAAACCGACACGATTCTCTCTCCAGCCGTTGATGCCGGGCTTGTGCGTGAGCCCCTTGTTCATCCTGAGATTGAAGTACAAACGCTGTTTACTGAGCCATATCTGCTTGCGATCCCAAGCGATTGGAGATCGCCCTCGACAGTTGACATAGCAATACTCAACGGCAGACCAATCATTGGATACCCAAGCCACGATGATCGACGCAGCACGCGCAGTCTCTTTAGAGACTTTCTAAGCCAACATCAGGTTCGGCCGAGCAGTTGGCGCGAGGTCACAACGATGCACTCGGCTCTGGCACTTGTGGCCGCAAACATGGGCATTGCGCCAGTACCAAATTCGCAACGCACACTGCGACTACCCGGGGTAAGCTACCGCGAGATCAAACAACCACCGCCTGAGCTATCGGTGGGGTTGGCTTGGCGCCGCGGCATCGACAACCCTCTTGTCAATGCGTTTAGCCATTTTGCGCGTGACCATTTCGGCAAATAATATTTGAAATTGGCCAAAAGTCATTCGCTCAGCCAAATCGACTGATAGCAGTCACGAAATCGTTTTCCCCTATTGGTACACTGTATCCACGGCAAAAACCTTGAATGGATAGATATGCAAGAGCCACTGATTGACTTTTTGAAGAGCTTCGGATGGAACGACATTCCCGCATGGTTAGGATTGTTGATCTCTGCGCTTAACGTGATTGTCATCATCGTTATTGCCATTATTGTCAGGGGGCTGGTTGAGAAAGCGTTGCGCATAGCACATACTCGTCTACGTGCCCGAATGTCAGGCGTCGAGGAACGAAAACGCATAGACACACTTGACCGTATATTTGGATACATCACGTCGGTTGTGATTGCCGTCATCACAATTATGGTGGTGCTGTCAGAGCTTGGAATTTCAATCGCTCCGTTTCTTGCGACCGCTGGCGTTGTAGGTATTGCGATCAGTTTTGGGGCACAAAGCCTGGTTAAAGACTACTTCACTGGCTTTGTCATGCTTATCGAAAACCAGATTCGTCAAGGCGACTTTGTTGAAGTTGCCAATAAATCAGGCACTGTCGAAGAAGTCACTCTACGTTACGTCCGTTTGCGCGACGGCGAGGGAGCAGTTCACTTTGTCCCAAACAGCAGCATCACGACGGTGAGCAACCACAGTCGTGATTTTGCATTTGCGGTTGTCGATGTTGGCGTTGGCTATGATGCGAATCTCGGAAGAACCTACGAAGTCATCCGGCAAGTTGGAAGAGAGTTGCGCAGTGACCCCAAGATATCAAATAAGACGCTTGATGACATTGAAGTTCTTGGCGTTACCCAACTCGCAGATTCAGCGGTCACAGTGCGCGTACGGATGAAAGTAGTCGCCATGGAACAGTGGGGCATCAAACGTGAGATCCTCGCACGCTTAAAACTGGCGTTTGAACAAGCTGGCATTGACATACCATTCCCACAACGGGTAGTTCGGATAGCGAATCCAGCGATCCCCGGCTAGTTGGCAATGCCGACAGGCCACATCGCAAGCCAATTGACTCGCGATGTGGCTTCATGATCGAAGCCAAGCTCAAGTGCGTGATCAGTTCATCTTTGCGCCGGCGATTTCCGCGATTTCTTTCCAGCGGGGAATTTCAGTTTGAATTAACACTTCAAATTCTTCAGGGGTACTAACCTCTGGATCTGCACCAACTGCCTTCATCCGATCACTGACTTCTTGAATCTGCAGGACCCTCGCCAGTTCTTGCGATAATTTCTGAACAACGGGCTCAGGCGTTCCTGCGGGCGCAAGCATGCCGAACCAACCACCAATGTGATAGCCCTCCAGCCCTTGCTCCTGAAGCGTTTGCACATCAGGAAGAATCGGTGACCTAGCCTTGCCGGTCGTGCCAATCGGACGAATCGTGCCAGCTTCGATCTGCTTTTGCATGGCCGTAATATTGTCAAACATCAGAGATACCCTGCCGGCCATCAAATCAATCAGTGCCGGACCATTGCTCTTATAGGGGATATGGGTAAGCGGCAAACCCGACATTTGCACGAAGAGTGCTCCTGCCATGTGACTGGTTGTACCGTTACCCGAAGATCCATAGTTGAAAGATGCTGGATCCTTTTCGACGACGGCTCGAAATTCCTTCAAATTACTAGCCGGCAATTCGGCTGGCACCGCAGCGACAAATTGGTTAGTTGCAACCATTCCGATCGGAGAGAAATCCTTGATGGCGTCGTATGGCAGGTTTGAATACAGGGCAGGGTTAATTCCATGGGTTGAGCTCGTGCCAAGCAAAATTGTGTAGCCATCCGGCTTGGCCTTAGCTACATGGGCTGTTCCGATACTGCCGCCAGCGCCAGGTTTGTTTTCAACCACGACAGGTTGGCCCAGCCCCTCACTCATGCGCTCTGCCAACATACGCGCAAGCACATCGGTTCCACCACCGGCACCAAACGGCACAACAATAGTGACTGGCCTATCTGGAAACGAGTCGCTAGCAGAAGCGAGCATTGGCGAACTTGCCACAACAGTAACGGCTGTCGCCGCAAACAACTTCTTTACTAATCCTATTTCAAGCCTCATGGTTGTCTCCTGATTATCAATTTGCCGATATTTTGGGTAATCGGTTTCCCCCTTAAACTCGTTGCAACACGACCGCGTCGCCTTGCCCGAAACCTCCACAGATCGATGCGGCAGCTAGACTCTCCCCGGACAAATTCGACTGCTCAAAACCCGCCATCAATGTCATCACGAGCCGTGCCCCAGATGCACCCAAGGGATGACCAATCGCAACTGCGCCTCCCCAAGGATTGGTTTTTATTCTCAGTGCCTGCAGCACCTCAAAGTCATCCTCGGCAAGCACTTTTGTACTGACCAACGGCGTTGCCGCATACGCCTCGTTGATCTCGACTCGATCTAACGCCTCGATTGATTGACCAATCGTCAAAAGCGCGCGTTGTATTGCCACGGCTGGCGTTGAGGTGCCTGAAGTCAACCCGCCAGCCACTTGAGCGTAAGATAAAACCCTTGCCCGAGGCTTTAGCCCGAGATCTTTCGCTCTCTGTGGCGTGGTCACAATCAGAAACGCTGCCCCATCACTTAAACCCGGTGCATTACCTGCAGTGATCGTAGGGCTACCGTAAACCGTTTTTAGCTTGCCTAATTTCTCTAGTGAGCTATCTCGTCTGGGGCCTTCATCCTCGCGCACAACAGTGCCCTCATCGAGAGTGACCGCCGTAATTTCTGGTCCAAATAGTCCTTTGGATTTCGCATCGAAATAACGTTGATGACTACTTAAAGCCCATTGGTCCTGCGCTTGGCGATCGACTCCAAAGCGTAAGGCTTCTTCACCAGAGTATGTGGCAATTGGGCGGTCAACGACAGCACCACCCAAAATGAGCGGATCCGACAGCTGGACACTACCTGGTCGAACATCGTGAAGCCGAGGCAAAAACAAAGGCATATTTGACAAGCTCTCAACACCACCTGCAATAACAACATCCGACAAACCCAACGCAACGTCGCGTGCTGCCATTGAAATGGCTGTCATGCCTGAGCAACAGGCCCTATCAATCCCTGCTGACGGGCATGTCTGCGGCAAACTCGATCTAAGCAGAAGTTGTCGCGTCGCTGTCAACATGGCAGCACCAGAAAGCCCGATGCCACAATAAAGCCCATCAACCGCGTCTGGATCCAGCTTGGCTTTGGCCAATAACGCATTGATTACCTGCGCGCCAAGTCCTGGAGCATCTAGCGACGCTAACACACCATTAAACCTTCCAAAGGGTGAACGGGCAAAGTCACACAGAACCACCTCGCGATTACTGTGCCTGAAGTCGATGGCGCCAGGAACCTGTTTGCTCATTTCTCTTCCCTACTCTGACGAGACATTAGTTGCCGGTCTAACAAACGAAGCGCATTTTTGTCGAGCTTGCCGTTGGCATTCTTAGGCAACTCATCTAGCAGATGCCATGCTTTAGGCGTTTTTATACCCGCCATTGGCCGCACCGCTGCAATCAAATCTTCGATCGTCAATGGCGAGTTGATTGAAGTGGCCACAAAAGCCACTGCTATTTCACCCCAGTCGGCATCGTCACGTGCGATCACAGCCGCTTCGCTAACCCCCTCAATCCCGGTCAGTAAAGATTCAAGCTCAGCTGGATAGATGTTGAAGCCACCGCAAATCAACATATCCTTTCGACGGCCTACTAGGCGAAACAAACGTGCTGACTCTCTAATAGCAAGATCACCAGTCCAAAGCCAACCGTCCCGGGTAGCCTCTCGAGTCAAATCCGGACGGTTCCAATAGCCCTGCATGATGTGATCGGCACGCAAAGTCAATTCGCCAACCTCACCATCAGGCACTGGATTTCCGTCCGAATCCCTCAGCACCGCCTCAACAAACGTGTAAGGCCTACCAATATAGCCATGCCGAAATCCTATTGTTTGCCCAGCCTCAATATGCAAATGGTCCTCGGGCGGCAAATGCAGACACGTCATCATTGCCTCTGTCTGCCCATAGTTTTGCCAAAGGACTGGACCAAAAAGCCGCCAAGCCTTTTGCAAGGTGTTTAACGGTATGGGCTCTGCACCGTAGCCAATCAACCGAATGGAGCTCAAGTCACGATCGAAGACTGATGGCTGATTGACAAGCCGAGTTAAAAAAGTTGGCACACACGTAAATGCAGTTACCCGCTCTTGCTCAATCAAATCCAGAAGTCGCTCTGGCGTTGGTGGCGTGACAATGATACTTTTTGCGCCGCGCCAGAACCAAGGCGCAAGGTATGCACCGGCTGAATGTGTCAGTGGTCCCACAACCGCAACCACATCATCCTCTCGGAAATCTCGATCGATCAACATGTTTCGATACACCGCAACCCAGTTGCGGTGACTCAACATCACGCCTTTCGGTTTGCCAGTAGTGCCCGAGGTGTAATTGATGGTTGCCAGATCGTCCAGAGATGCCAAATGCAGCATTTCAGGGACAACAGAATGAGACATGAGCGCTTCAAACAGTCTTGAATCATCGCTACCATCGACACAAACCTGTTCAACCGCTGCTGGCAACTGTGCCCGCAGCACTTCAGGCTTACAAACCTCATCAAAGAACACTGCAGATGCATGACAGTCACGCATCAACAGCGCCAGGTCATGTCCGGTGTATCGAGCATTAACGGGTACACGTATCAATCTTGCACGCTCAAGCGCAAACTGAAGAAACACGGCCTCTACTCGGTTAGACATCATCACGCCAACACGCGATAGCGGCGCATATCTCTGCACCAAGCCTGAGGCAAGACGATCGACAATTCGATCAAACTCTTCGTATGTCCAGCGTAGATCGCCTTGCTCAATCGCGACCCTGTCACCAAACAACGCAGCCGCTTGTTTTGCGTGGATAGACAGATTCATGTCACCCAACCCTCGAAGACACCGCAGGTATTGCAGCAGCACTCATGTCAAACTCAAGTGACTCAATCATTCTTACATGACGCCCAAGTTCTTTTCTGACATATCCGAGCCGTAAGTCATCAAAACGTGAGGTCAATGCCGCTACAGAAACTGTCGCCACTGGACGTCCCGCAGGATCACAAACACACATAGCAATTGCCGACATTTCGGGCATCATTAGCCCGCGACTGAAGGCATACCCAAGCCTTCGCGCAGTGTTGACATAACCCTTGAGCTTACGTTCGGAGAAAGCTGGAAACACGGAAAGCGCAGCATGGTTGGCCTGCAGCAACCTTTCGAATTCCGACTTGGTTTGTCCAGCCAGCCAAGCTATTCCATTTGATCCCAACCCGAGTGGTCGAATATCACCTTCGGCAAGTGTAAGAATTTTGATGGGATATGCACCCTCTTCTCGAGCCACACATCGCAAACTATCCCCGCTGCGCAAAGTTAGATACACCGTGTCTTCGGTGACTTCAGCTAATTGCCTCAATATTGGCCTCGCCAACTGAACCAATCCGAACCGACTCCCAGCCATATGACCAAGCTGAAACAGTTTGTAAGCCGGGTAAAAAAGACGTTCATCAGCTATGTAATCAACCAAACCGGCATTTCGCATGCTAGTCAGAAGACGATGCGCAGTTGGCTTGGCCAAGCCAGCTTGCTGCGCAGCCGTACCCAAAGACACACCAGCACTTGCGTGCATCGCCACGATCTCCAACAGCACCATTGCTCTGTCGAGACTTTGGGTGGTTGACACCGCTGACACCATTTCCCTATCCGGCGTGTTAATCATGAGAATTGTCTCATTGTATGAAATATCTATATTGATATACGAGACAAGCTATCAGAGAGCACGTTTAATGTCACGTGAAAACATTCTCGCCATGTCAGGAATACGGGGGAACAGCGATATTGCCAAATGCTTTGAGAACCTTTGCTACGAGTCAACACCACTGAAAAATCGGCTTGCCTTTCGGACCTTGTGATTCTTGATCCACCGCGACCTTCTGCAGTCCCTTAGTCCTGTCCTTTGGCCCTTGCGCGATCTTCAATCACTCGTCAAACTAATCTCGTTGAGTGAACACAGTGCGCAAACAATGCCACACAAGCGAATCAAAAACCCTACTCCCGATGGCCGAAATGAAACTACCAAACCACCAGCTCAGCATGACGGTTCTCATGACACCGGACACTGCAAACTTTTCCGGGAATGTGCACGGAGGCACAATCCTAAAGTTGCTAGATGAGGTTGCTTACGCATGCGCGAGCCGATATGCAGCCCGTTACGTTGTTACATTGAACGTAGAAAACGTCACTTTTCGTGAACCGATCCATGTAGGCGAACTCGTGACATTTCTAGCCAGCATTAACATGACAGGCAAGACATCGATGGAAGTCGGAATCAAGGTGCTAGCCGAGAACATTCGTACCCAGGCCACGCGCCATGTAAACAGCTGCTTTTTCACCATGGTGGCAGTCGACGAAGACCGCAAGCCAGTTGCAGTCCCCGAATTTGTGCCAACTACGCCAGACGAAATGCGCCGGCACAAAATGGCACTGGCTCGTCGCGCACAGCGCTTGGACTGAAAACTCGCCTCGGTTTCACAAAGCAGCAACACTAGGGTATGTGCTGATAGCAGGTGTCCTCGCCGCTCGGCAACATGTCGCGAGTGTCTTCACAGCAAACACATTACACGAGTGAGACACTTGGCAGCACGTATTTCCGGGGCGCACAGACTGGCATGAGTTTTGCTTGTGTTGATTAAGCAAAAACAATAAGACCAAACGATTGGCAAACCCACTTCAGTTCATCTGGTTTTCTGAGGAGACTTTAGATATGAAATCTAAAAAATTGTTATTAGCGAGCATTATGGCCGGCCTTGCAGTTGGTACGGCACAAGCTCAAAACGCAAACGAGGTCAATCTCGGCGTCGTTACGTTCTTGTCTGGGCCCGCAGCCTCACCCTTTGGCGTTCCTGCCCGCAATGCAGCAGAACTCTTGATTC
This sequence comes from Burkholderiaceae bacterium, assembly GCA_021208885.1. Classification (GTDB taxonomy): domain Bacteria; phylum Pseudomonadota; class Gammaproteobacteria; order Burkholderiales; family Burkholderiaceae_B; genus Algicoccus. The sequence continues at coordinate 21,604 of JAJOJF010000012.1, read as the reverse complement.
AAGAGTTCAATGCAGGAACAGCGCCGGCACCATACAATGAAAAGGGCTTTGGCGGGCTTCCGATCAAAATGACCCTGATCGACGAAGCTGGCAGCAGCACTAGCGTGGTGACCGAGTATCGCAACTTGGTGCAGCGCGACAAAGTCGACCTAATCGTTGGTTATATCTCATCCGGAAACTGCTTGGCGATCGCTCCGGTCGCTGAAGAACTCAAAACGGTCACGTTCTTGTTTGACTGCGGCACACCGAGAATCTTTGAAGAAGGCAAGAAGGACTACGTTTTCCGTGCTGTCAACCATGCCACAGCCGATAGCGTCGGGGCTGCTCTCTATCTGAAAGCAACCAATCCCAACGTCAAAAACTTTGGCGGCATCAACCAAAACTATGCTTGGGGTCAAGACTCATGGAATGACTTCAGCGGCGCGATGAAGCAACTCTATCCAGGAATCGAAGTAACGACATCGCAAATGCCCAAGCTGTTTGCTGGCCAATACAGCGCTGAAATTTCGGCACTGATGGGCAGCAAATCAGACGTCGTGCACACCAGTTTCTGGGGTGGGGACCTCGAGGCATTTATCTTGCAATCAGCACCCCGCGGCCTATACAACAACAGTGAGGTCGTTTTGGCTGCTGGTGAAACTGCAATGTTCCGACTGAAGGACCGCATCCCGGATGGCACCATCATCGGTGCACGCGGTCCTTATGGTGTGTTGGCTCCAGATACACCTATCAACCGCTGGTTCCGTGAGAAGTTTATCGACCGTTATAACGTTGCGCCAAACTACACGGCTTATCAAATGGCTAATTCCATCATGGCTGCCAAGTTAGGCTATGAAAAGGCAATGGCTGCTAACGGTGGAAAGAAACCTAGCTCCGATGAACTTGCAGCTGCAATTCGCGGCATGGAATACGAAGGCCCAGGTGGAGTTCACAAGTTTGCATTGAGCAACGGTCACCAGGCTGTTTCTGAAACCGCCTACGGCCGTACAAAACTTGTTAACGGCGAGATGACAATTGTCGATATCCTTCGCTTTCCTGCAGAAAAAGTCATGCCACCCGACGGTGTCAAGAGTGCTGACTGGATTGCCGGTGGGATGAAGTAATTCATACACACCTTCCGATGGACCTCTAAAGAGGAAGTCGCGGGAGTACGTTATATCCGTACTCCCGCGCAATATAAAAATGTTTGATAAATTCTTGCTGGTGCTTGTTGACGGCATCAATTACTCATCTTGGCTATTCCTAGCCGCCGTGGGTTTGACACTAATTTACGGCGTCATGAAAATCGTGAACGTGGCTCACGGGAGTTTTTACGCGCTAGGCGCTTATGTAGCTGCCAGCGTTGTTGGCGCCTGGACTGCCAACGACTACCCTCCTGCACTTTCTTACTTGGCTTTGTTTGTCGCTGCAGTCGTTGCTGGTTTCACTGTTGGCCCCTTGGTTGAAAGAGTTCTTCTACGTTACCAGTACGAAAAAGATGAAGTGGTCATCTTGCTGTTGACCTACGCCGTTTTTCTGGTGATGGAGGATCTTCTGAAATTGATTTGGGGCGTCGATCCCTATTTCATCATCGAGCCATTTGCCTATTTAGGTAATTTCGAACTAGCGGGCATGAGTTACCCGAACTATTACTTGTTGATGCTCGGATTGGCAGTTCTGGTGGGCACTTCGCTGATGCTTTTCCTGAAGAAAACGCATTTCGGCCGCCTTCTCGTCAGCGTGATTCACGATCGTGAAGTGAGTGCTGCGATGGGCATTGATGTGAGCAAGATATTCGTTCTCACCTTTGGTGCAGGTTGTGCCCTTGCCGGCATTGCTGGAGCCTTTACTGCTCCCACCATCTCGGTCGTACCTGGCATAGGTGTCGAAGTTATTGTGTTGTCGTTTGCCGTTGTTGTGACTGGCGGTTTAGGTAGTCTGCCTGGCGTGGCTTTAGCAGCGATCATCATGGGACTGGTTAGATCATTTTGCGTCCACTACATACCGCAGCTGGAATTGTTTGTCATCTTCAGCGTGATGGCGTTGGTTCTCGCGTTTCGTCCACGTGGTTTGTTCAGTTTGGCTGAGGCAAGAAAAATATGAGTTTCGACAAAACAATACAGCGTTTGGCACTGGTATTAATTTTGATACTCGTTGCCTCACCCTTCATCCCTCAGTGGGCTCTGTTCATGTTGACCATTGTGTCGGCCAATGGTCTGGTAGTGCTTGGGCTGATGCTATTCCTAAGAGCTGGCCTGGTTTCATTCGGGCAAGCGCTTTTTTTCTGCACCGGTGCTTACACTACAGGTCTTTTAGCACTGAAACTCGATTTGACCGAAATGACGGTGCTGATCCTCGCTAGCGGAATTACTGGCGGTTTAATGGCATACCTACTCGGATTTTTAGTGGCGCGCTACCGAGGCATTTTCTTTGGCCTACTGTCACTCGCATTTTCGATGATCTTGTATGGCTTGCTCGCCAAAACCGAAGCGCTCGGATCGACTGACGGCTTTAACGTCCCAGCCGTAACGATTTTTGGCTGGCTGCCAGATTCAGACATGACCAGAGCAGCCATTCTCGGCATGGCCTTCGTGATGATTCTGATTAGCACGTCTTTTGTAAATGGGTTGCTCAAGGGCCCACGTGGACTGCTGCTCACCGCCATTCGGGACAACGAAATTCGGGCTGAGTACATGGGCGCATCGGCCAAACGCACCATCCATCTGATCTACGTGATCGCTGGCGTTACTTCCGGCTTCGTGGAGCAATAGCAGCATCGGCTGTCGGCCATATCGATCCGACCATGTCATTCTGGACGACTTCAGGCGAGTTGATTTTCATCACAATTCTTGGTGGCATCGGTAGCGTTGTGGCACCGTTCATCGGAGCACTCGTATTTGGCATCATTCACACCATTGCGTTCTCTTATTCGCCAAACACATGGCAGATGGTGATCGGATTGTCGTTGATTTTTGTGATCCTATTGTTGCCAAATGGCTTGTGGTCGCTACGTGAAAAGTTCCGCAAGGAGAAAGCATGAGCAAGGTAATCCTACACGCCGATTCGCTGAACAAGTCGTTTGGAGCAGTTACCGCTGCAAAAAACATCAATGTTGAAGTCGAGCAAGGATCAGTATTGGGTTTGATCGGTACGAATGGGGCCGGAAAAACCACGTTTGTCAACATGATCACAGGTTACCTGAAGCCAGATACAGGTCGCGTGATATTTGACGGAAAAGACATCACCGATTTGCAGCCCAGGGATATTACCCGTTTGGGAATATGTCGATCATTTCAAATTCCGCAACTGTATAACTCGATGACCGCCCTCGAAAACCTTGAGGTCAGTTACAGCGTTGTTTCGCTTATTGAAAGCCACGGAAGTCTCTTTACCAAACTAGACAAAGCCATCCCGTCCTACAACAAGACAGTTAAGGCTTTGGCTGAAGAAGCACTTGAGCGATTTAACCTTACCGCCTATCGAGATAAAACTGCCCGGGTACTACCCGGCGGTGTTCGCAAGTTGCTTGATATTGCAATGGCCATGGCGGTGCGGCCCAAAATTCTCCTGCTAGACGAGCCAACCAGTGGCGTATCCGCTGAAGAGAAGTTTGACATCATGGCCATGGTAATGAATGCAGTCAAGGATGGAAGCACGACCGTTTTGTTTGTGGAGCACGATATGGAAATCGTAAGCAAACACGCCGATCGGGTCCTGGCTTTTTATGCCGGTGAAATTATTGCAGATGAACCTCCTGAAATTGCACTTCGCGATCCCAAGGTCATTGAATTCATCGTAGGCGAGACCCAAGCCAAGATGCTGCAAGGAGCTCATTGATATGTTGAAGGTAGACAACATTAACGTTTCAATCGGCGCAGTCGACATTCTTCGCGAAGTCTCGATCGATCTGGGCACGGGTGCCATGGTAGGCCTTGTTGGTCGTAACGGCGCTGGCAAAACGACTCTGCTTAAAAGCATCATGGGTTTGTTAAAGCCCAAGTCTGGCCGAATCGATTTTGATGGCACCGATCTGATTGCCACGCCGGTGAATCACCGCAACCGTCTTGGCATTGGCTATATGCCCGAAGACCGGCGATTGATTCCTGATCTGACCGTTGAGGAAAATATTCTTGTACCTGCTTGGGCGAATCAAGAAATTCCGGCGCAGCAGAGGCTTGAATATGTTTACAACATCATTCCCGAACTGAAAGAGTTTGCGCCACGTCGTGGCTTACAGCTATCGGGCGGCCAGCAAAAGCTTGTAGCGCTCGGTCGATCCCTCATGGTCGGCAAGCGCCTGTTGCTATTGGATGAGCCGTTTGAAGGCGTTGCCCCCGCGCTTGCACAACGTTTGGCCGAGGTGATCAGCCAGCTAAAAAGTGAAGGAATGTCGGTTATTTTTTCAGAATCTGACTTGCAGCACTCCAAACACCTTGTCCACAAGATATTCCTTATTGATCGTGGCAATGTTCAAGAACAGACAATCTAGAAATTAAGGCTGCTACTGTGCAAATAGATGTCTCAGACATCAGCAAGGCATTAGAGAAAGCTGCTGCGTTGCCGGCCTTAAATGCTCAACTCGAGCGACTTGAAAGCGCCATCGCCCTACAAGGCGATGGCGTTACGTTGTGGCAGTGCCACCCCACTAACCATCCGAAGGTGACCATTGAAGCGCCTACCAGTGTCTGGCTGGCGACTTTTGAACCGGTTCCAAAGCCTGGCTTCCAATCGCTAGGCGCGCTATACCGTCTGTGTGACTCGGTCAAAATCGAAGCAGACACCAAAGCGTTTATGCAGGCCTTGCCTATCCTCGAATTAATGATTGAAAACGCAAGGCAGCTTATTAATGGCTCTGCCATCGACATTCCAATAGATGACAACCTCAAGCTCATCAACGGTCGCTACACCAATACTGCCTCTGGCTGGCTTTACACCGAGGAATCTGGCGACCCGAATGGAGAGGTCATCTGTATGCTTCACACCGCTGGTGCTGATGCCCGCCAGTGGCACGGCCTGATGACCAACGACGAACTGCAGTCGTGGCGTATGTTGGCTTTTGACATGCCGAACCATGGTCGTTCCCCCGTGCGCGATGATCAATCGCAGTGGCAATGGCAGCTCGATGAAGCGTCATATGTGAAAACTGTACATGACTTCATCAAAGCTACAACAAACAAGCCAGTAGTACTTATGGGGTGCTCAATGGGTGCAGCGATCGGCATCGCTTTGCTTGCCCAATACCCGGAACTATTTAAAGCGGCCATTTTGCTTGAAACACCCTATCACTCACCTGGACGTCGAACGCCGTATTTGGATCACCCACAAGTCCATGGCGGACGTCTGGCAGCTACCTGGGTCGCATCGCTTCTAAGCCCCAAAAGCCCACAATCTCGTCGCAATCTGGCACGGTGGATCTACTCTCAAAGCGGACCAGGTGTCTACGACGGCGATTTGCGGTTTTATAGTGATGAGTTCAGTGCAACCCGACACACCAGCCTTATCAACACAACCAAGACACCTGTGTGGTTGTTGACAGGTGACTATGACTATTCCGCTAGTCCATCGGACACTCAGAAGGTGGCTAACGAGATTAATGGCGCGACATTCATCGAAATGAAAGGTTTTGGGCATTTCCCGATGACGGAGGATCCGGCTCGTTTATACGAAACCTACTTGCGAAGCATCCTACGAGCCATCTAATTGCGATCCGAAACATGCAAAATACACAGCTAACCCGCAGCGATGTATGGCTGTTAGCGATGGTAACCTTGGCTTGGGGGTTAAGTTTTCCAATCATCAAGATCGCTGTCACAACCTACCCGCCGCTGGCGTTCCGAGCCATCGGCCTAGTCATCGGGATAATTTTCTTAGGCATTTATTTGCTGCGGGCTGGGCAAACAATCAAAGTGCCAAAGTCTGAGTGGTTTTCAGTATTGAAGATAATATTGATCACCATGACCCTCTGGCAAATCGGTTTGGTTTACGGTGTAAAGCTGCTAAACGGTGGGCGCGCCGCGATCATCGGATATACATTCCCTGTTTGGGCGCTAATTGGCAGCATTGTTTTTTACGGCGCCACATTCACATGGCGCAGTATCGCCGGAGCTGCATTAGCCATCAGCGCCGTTACCCTGCTAACCGTTAACGAACTCGACAACTTCTTAAATTATCCAACGGGCATACTAGTCATGTTACTAGCGGCAATGGCATGGGGATTCGGAACAGCCATCACACGCCACACGCCCTTGAGCATTACCAATCAGGTTTTGGCATTGTGGTCGCTGATCATCACGCTCGCAGTCTTTCTGCCGCTCAGTTATTGGGTTGAGGCGACTCAATGGCGATGGCCCAACAGCATTGAAATGATGACGATGGGTTACAGCGGCATAGTGACATTCGTGTTTTGCTATATCGCCTGGTATCGATTGTCGCGTAAGCTACCTGCGGCAATCAGCGGCATCTCCATCATGTTGGTTCCAGCCATTGGCGTGGGATCTAGCGCGTTATTACTCGGAGAAAAGGTAACGCTGTCCGATATCGCCGCATTAATTCTAATTATCGCGGCGATGTTCACTGTTTTGAGACAGCCAAAACCAGTGAGGAAACCTGCGGTTAGCTCAAAGGCTGAATAAGAGCGGCGTCAAAGCGTTTTTAGACCCCATCAACAATGATCATGTTGAAATCGGCTGCACCTTCCCTTTTTGCTTTAGCTGCCTGATACTCAACTGAATGGTAAAAGGTTCTCGCCTGCTCACGGGTATCGAACTGGTTAACCACGACCCGTTCGTAAGGCAAATTGCCTTCAACAGGTTCCGGATTGCCGCCGCGTACTAAAAAGTTGCCTCCATGCTTTTCGTTTGCAATCGTTGCCAACTCTGCGTAAGCTTTGTACTTTTGCGCGTCATAGATATTGACCATCGTGATGACATAAGCAGCCATGTGTAGTACCCCCCTTATTTCATAACTCTGACTCTGAAGGCTGCTCTGCATGCATGGCAGCCAGCCGTTTGTACAAGTAGGATCTTGAAATACCAAGATGCTGGGCAACCCTCTTTTTATTGCCTTTGAACTCGACCAACGCCCGCCTAATCATGTCGGCCTCAAGCGATTGCTTAACCTCATGCACCCTTGTACCAATCAGCTCACTGGCTGGCGAGGCCGGTTTAGACAACCAGTCAGCTGACTGATTAAGTGTAGTTGGGCTCGGCAAGTCCTCATCCATCATTTCAAAGTCCTGGACCTCGATCACGTCACCCTCCGAGAAGATAGCAGCTCTCGTGACCACGTGCTGAAGTTGTCGAACATTTCCAGGCCATGGTAGCCTTTTCAGATAGTCGAGCGCCTGCGGGCTGACAGTTTTAGGAATTGCGCCATTGCGCGATGCGAATTTAGTTAACTCAGCATCCACAAGCAGCGAGATGTCTTCCGTGCGTTCACGCAAAGGTGGCACACGTAGAGTCACAGCACTAATCCGGTAGAACAAGTCCAAACGGAAGGTGCCAGCTGACAACATTTGCTTGAAGTCACGATTGCTTGCTGCAATCAAGCGGAAGTCCGCACGCTGATTGATCTCACTACCAACTCTCACAAATGAGCCATCTTGTAGCGTTCGCAATAATTTGGCTTGCGTCTCAATTGGCATGTCACCAATTTCGTCCAGAAACAGCGTCGATTCATTTGCTTGCTCAAACTTGCCGCGCTTGCCCTTTCGGTTTGCTCCAGTAAACGATCCTGATTCATAGCCAAAAAGCTCACTCTCGACTAGGTTTTCTGGTAGAGCCGCAGCATTTACGATCACCATCTGCTTGCTTGCGCGCGAACTCAGTGCATGAATACCTTGTGCCACCAAGTCTTTACCAACCCCGCTCTCACCCACAATTAACACTGGCACATCAAGCACAGCCACCTTGGCAATCTGTTTCTTGAGTTGCAAGATTGCATCGCTACAGCCAACTATTTCGTCAAGGCCATGTGACTGCAATCCGCTAGTCGCGAGTTCACGTCTATACAGACTAACCTCTTGCCGCAATCGGGTAATCTCATGACTCAGTGCCGCGAGCTCATCCGGGCTCTTGAACATGACCTGGCCGATAGCACCAACAATTTTCCCATCACGATCATGGATTGGTGTCCTGCTGACAACCCGGGTTTGCCCCTGCATTTCCTGGGTGTGCCCTATTTGTGCTCGACCCGTTCTAATTACACGATCAAGCTGGGTGTTTTCAATTACCTCCCTGACGGGTCTGCCAACCGCGCTGCCATGCGGAATTTTGAAAAACGCCTCATGAACTGGACTCAGATAACTAATGAGTCCCTGGGCATCGACGACGGTAATTGCCTCGTATGGATTCGTCAAAAAATACCGCAGAATATCTGCCGCGAATGGCACACTGACAATCAGTTCAAAAAGTGGATCGGCCTTATCGCTGCTGTGCACCGCAAAAAAGGTGGCACCATCACAACGAACACTCATCACAGCGACCGGCTGAGAAAAACGCTCGATCGCAAAAACATACGGCAAGGCGGCGTCACCTGCCCCTTTGAGGCGTCGAACAAGCTCAGCCAAAATCAACGGGTTGCTCGCCAAGCCTGCGCTAAACCGAACCGTGAAATCGGCATCAACGACAGCAAACCCCCGGTTTTCGTCCTGCATATAGTCCCCATCATATTTTTATTTGTATTACCGAGTGTACTTGATGAGTACACTTCGAGCACAAGAGTGTCCACGTTATCTTTGTTTTAGTGCTGATACGAGCTTACACAAGGAGGGAACTCAGTCAATCTCCGCTGGCATGCTCTTTGCTTGTGTCGTGTTGCTCCCAAGAGATTTTGCTCTCGGACAAAATATATACACACAAGAGACAAACATATGTTGCCTTTCGAATCTCTGCCCAGAACAAATCCGAGCTCGGGGTTTGGGCACTTGGCGGGGGTGCGGGTAATCGATTTGACGACATCGATTGCAGGACCTTACGCAACGCAATTACTGGCAGACTTTGGCGCGACAGTTACCAAGGTGGAGAAGCCCGGCGGGGGGGATGATGCCAGACACTGGGGCCCACCATTTCTGGAAGGCGAGTCGCTATGGTTTATGAGCGTAAATCGCAACAAACAAAGTCTGGCATTGGATATCACCAAGCCAGAGGGTCAAACTTTGCTTAAAAAACTTATCGCCGCAGCAGACGTCTTGGTAGTCAACATGACGCCACGGATTCAAGAAAAACTGGGCTTGTCTTACGCACAGCTTCAACAGCAATTCCCGAGTCTTATACATGCATCCCTAACAGGCTTCGGCCTGGAAGGAACCCGCAAAGACTGGGCCTGCTACGACCTGATCGCCGAAGGGTATTCCGGCATCATGGATCTGACTGGCGAAGCACAGACCGCACCACAAAAAATTGGAACGCCTGCTGCTGACTTGCTGGCTGGACAAGACCTAGCCCTCGCGGTCATGGCCTGCCTCTACGAGCGGACGCAAACAGGTAAAGGCAGTCGGATTGATATTTCCATGGTTAACAGCATGACTCGTTTTGCTGCACCGCGCATCATGTCTTACCTTGGATCTGGAACGACACCGCGGCGCAGTGGTGGTACCGACTCGGTTATCGCGATCTATCAGGTATTTGAGACAGCGGACCATCCAATCTCGCTCGGATTGGGTAATGACGCTATCTGGCAACGTTTCTGGGAAGCGGTGGGAGAGCCTGAGTACGGTAACGATGACAGGTTTGCGACTAACGCTTCGAGACGCGAGCACCGGAAGGAAATAGTGGCTCGGATCGGTTCTTTGCTATTACGAAATACTCGTTCCCACTGGCTTGATTTATTCTCGCGATACCGAGTGCCAGCCGGACCGATTAACCGGGTCGATGAAATTGCACAAGACCCTGAATTGCGTGCAAGCAAATTTTTCCAACAAGTAGACGATAGTGAACGGGTTATTCCTCAGGTTGGACTAGGCATCAGAATTGACGGTAGTACAGACGTCGTCAAATGCTTACCACCGAGGCTAGGTGAACATACCAGCGAATTACTTCGCGAACTCGGTATTCAAGAACAAGAGGTAAAAGCGCTGCGCAAGTCCGGCGTCATCGCCTGAGCTTGCAAGCATGTAAATGGAGCAAATGATGAATTACACCGAAATCTTGTATGAAGAAGATGGCCCAATAGGGACAATCACATTGAACCGCCCGGACGACGGAAACATGTTCACTGAGACCATGTGTCACGAAATTCGCGATTGCATCAACGATATTCGACGCGAAACGCGCACCCGAGTCATTATCCTCACAGGCGCCGGAGATCGCTTTTTCTGCCTGGGGGGACGCAAAGACGGGATGCCCGATTCGCAGCTTTATGCGGGGGTTTTGCCAACGCTTGAGATGTACGAAAGCATTGATCGTTTACAAAAACCTGTGATTGCCGCTGTGAATGGTTATGCAGTGGGTGGCGGTAACGTATTGCAAATGGTGTGCGACCTAACCATCGCCGCTGATACCGCAATGTTCCGTCAAGTCGGCCCCATGGTTGGAAGTTTCGACGCTGGTTACGGAACTTGGTATCTTGAGGATTTGGTTGGCAAGAAAAAAGCCAAGGAAATGTGGTACCGAAACCCCAAAATTTCTCCCTCTGAAGCGCTCGATATTGGATTAATCAACAAGGTCGTCCCCGCAGCTGAGCTGATGCAGACTGCACGCCAGTGGGGTTTGGAAATCGCTGACCGTGGGGCGTTTGCTTTGGCCAGTATTAAAGGAGCATTCAATGCACGCCATGGTGGTGTGAGCGGCCTGTCACGCATGGCCCATGATTTGCTTCTGCGCTCTTACCTTGACAGCGACGAACACAACGAGCTTGCAGAGTCATTCGCTCAGAGACGTAAGCCGGACCCGTCTCGATTTGGACATTGAACCCGGAGCAGATCAGCATGATGCTTACGCTACATGATCCCGAACAGGCTCGACGCTACTACCTCGATGGAAGTTGGCAACAGGACACGCTCTTCACACTTTTGCAACATCATGCATCAGAGCATCCCAATACAGTGGCACTTCGTGACCCTTTTAGTCGGCTAGTCTGGAGCGAAGTTCTCGTCAAAGTTCAACAAGTGGCTGCGAGCTTGCATAGCGCGGGGCTAAAAACAGGCGATCGCGTTGCAGTTTGGCTGCCTAACAGGATCGAAAGCATCATCATTTTGCTTGCTTGTTCCAGAAATGGCTACGTGTGCTGCCCTTCCCTTCACCAGAGTTACCGAGTGGGCGAGATTGTCGATTTATTAAACCGCACGCGCTGCAAAGCCTTGTTTACGACTCCAAACTTTGGTGCTGACGGCACAAGCGCTTCGGTCTATGAGCAATTAGACCGAATTCCCACTCTGCAGCGTATCTATACGGTCTACCCGCACAGGACAGAACAACGCGTGCTGCCCGAGGGTTCAGTGCCCTTTCCCGACAACAGCACTGACCTGACCGTCATGCCACCGCCAGATTTAAACCCCGACAAGGTGGTTTATCTGGCGTTTACCTCTGGCACCACCGGGCTGCCCAAAGGTGTAATGCACAGTGACAACACACTGCTAGCCAATGGACGGTCACTGGTGGCCACCTGGAAACATGATCGCAAAACTGTCTTGCTTAGCATGAGCCCTATAAGCCACCACATTGCCACGGTTGCAATTGAGCAGTGGCTCATCGCCGGACTGGAGCTTGTTGTCCCAAGCCCGGACAGCAGTATCAAGCCCTTAGACTGGATTATCGAAACAGGCGCAACCTATGTCATGGGGGTGCCAACTCATGCCATGGACATCCTTGACGATCTCAAGCGCCGCAACTTGCGCAAGCTTGGTCAAGTTAACTGCTTTTATATGGCAGGGGCCCCCATTCCGCGTGAAGTGGCGGAGAGTTTTATCAAACTCGGGATCAAGCCACAAAATGTCTACGGAATGACAGAAAACGGATCGCATCAAAGCACATCGCCTGACGACGACATATCGACAATCATCACCACTTGCGGCAAACCTTGCAAAGGCTATGAGGTTCGACTTTTTAATCCAGACGACCCGGATCAAGAGGTTCCAACAGGACAAATAGGTGAAATTGGCAGCCGTGGCGCGCTGCTGACTCTCGGATATTACGATGACCAGAAATCCACGGAGGACTCATTTAATCGTCATGGCTGGTTTCTAAGTGGCGATCTTGGCATACTCGACGATCAAGGCAATCTCTCTATCGTTGGGCGCAAGAAAGACCTGATTATCCGTGGCGGACACAATATTCACCCGGCACATATTGAAGACCTGGCACACCGACACCCCGAGATTGCAAAAGCTGCAGCATTTGGAGTGCACGACGATCGTCTGGGCGAGAAAGTTTGTCTGGCTATCATCTGTCGTGGCGAAAGTCCGCTGGAGCCTGCAGAAGTCCTGAATCACTTGCATGCGGTTGGTCTCTCAAAATATGACATGCCAGAGTTTTTCATACAGCTTCCCTCGTTTCCTTTGACCGCAAGCGGCAAAATTCTCAAACGAGAACTGAAGGAAATGGTGATTCGCAACGATATTAAACCAGTGCCAGTCCGCTTCGTCTTACCAGAAACAGAACCACATAAGGAACAAGCATGAGCATCCATTGGAAATTGCGCGATGATCAAATTGCAGTGATGACACTCGATCGTCCAAGCGTGCTCAATGCGTTAAGTTTTGAAATCCTAAAGCAGTTAGACCACGTTTTAGATGAAATCGAAAATTCAAGCGCACGCGGACTTGTCATTATTGGCGCCGGAGAGAAAGCGTTTTGCGCTGGAGCAGACATTCCTGAATTAATGAACCGACCTTTGATGGCGCAAAGTGACGGAGCAGAACTCGGACAGCGTGTTTTTAGTCGCATCAGTGACCTGCAAATACCATCGGTTGCCGTCATTCATGGGTACGCATTCGGTGGCGGTCTGGAGCTTGCGCTAGCTTGCACGTTTCGGATCGGCACGGACAAACTCAAAGTTGGACTACCAGAAGTGAAGCTTGGCTTGATACCCGGTTATGGCGGCACACAGCGCTTGCCGCGCATTGTTGGGCAGGCAATTGCGCTGGACATGATACTTAGCGGAAGAACGGTTCTGGCTGACGAGGCTTTGCATATTGGTCTGATCAACCGAGTTGTCCAGGCCGATTCCACGGAACAGGCTGGTGTCGATTTTCTTGAACCGATGCTGCAACACAGTCAATTAGCAACATACTTCGCACGTCAGGCTGTGATGAGAGGCATGCAGACGACACTCGAAGAAGGTCTGCGTATTGAACGTGATCTCTCGACGCTTGCCTATCAAACGGCAGACGCAAATGAAGGAATGCTGGCTTTTACAGAAAAACGCAAGGCTGTTTTTAAGGATAAATAAAAATGAAACACTCTCATGTGCTTGTCTCCGGTGCTAGCCGCGGCATCGGTGCGGCCATCGCACTTGAGCTCGCACGTCAAGGGATTGTTGTTGGATGCTTGTCGCGTTCAGGCGTATTGCCAGATTTCGCGGGCGAGGCGAGTTCGTTACATACTCGGCTCTTGCCGATTGCCACTGACGTAACCGATCCTGCGGTTTTCGCTGAGGCGGTAGCAGAATTCATTGATAAAACCGGTCACAAACCCAGTGGGCTCATTAACAACGCGGGGATTCACACAGCTTGTCCATCGCACCGCTTGAGCGCTGACGATTTTCGTCAAGTTATGGACGCCAATGCTTTGTCAGTGCTCTTTGGTTGCCAAGCCATCTACCCCTTCCTTCTTGAAATCGGTGGTGGTCTCATTATTAATATTGGATCATTCTACGACCGACTAGGTATCAAGCAAAACATTGCCTATTGCGCATCCAAAGCAGCCGTCGGAGCAATCACCCGGTGCCTAGCCGTCGAATGGGCCAAGCATGGCATTCGAGTCTTGAACGTTGCTCCTGGTTATATCAAAACAGACATTAACCGCGAGGCAATTGAGCATGGGCCGCTTGGCGAATTTCTAGCCAAAAGAATACCTCGCAGCGAGCCTGGCGAGCCTGATGAAGTCGCCAAACTTGTCGCTGGACTTTTTGCCATGGACTCCGGATTTCTGACCGGAGAAACCATTTACATCGACGGTGGCCAGTCGATCACAGACTAAGGACAACCAAATGAATATGCTAGAAAAACTCGATTCACAGCGGCAATGGTCTGACGAGGAGCAGATGATCATTGACTCGGTACGCCAACTTTGCACTGAAAAAATAGCACCGCGCGCTAGCGATTACGACCGAACTGGTGAATTTCCCTGGGATAACGTCAACAATATTAATGAACTAGGTCTGAATGGGCTGTTTATCCCAGAGCAGTACGGCGGCTCACCCCTATCTTATGGTTGTTACATCGCATGCGTGAGGGAGATCAGTGAGGCTTGCGCATCAACCGGCATTATCTGGGCGACCAACTTCCATGGCATCAAGCCATTAATTGAGTTTGGCAACGAGGAACAAAAGGCCCGCTTACTGCCGCGCATTGCAGCAGGTGGGTTAGGATCTCTTACGATCACTGAACCGACTGCAGGTTCAGATGCCACTGGTATGCGCACTACATTCAAAGATCTAGGGGATGAGATCGAGATTAATGGCAGCAAGATATTTATTTCGAACGGCGATGTAGCTGATCTTTATCTGGTGTTTGGCAAATGGGAAGGGATCGAGGATCCGAAAAAAGCGATAACCGCCGTGATTCTTGAAAAAGGCACACCGGGCCTTAAAGTGACTGGTATCGAAGACAAAATGGGAACACGTGCATCAAGCACTGCTTCCTTGGCATTTGACCAGTGTCGTATTCCAAAAACGAACCTTTTGGTTGGACCGGGTTCAGGGCTTGAGATCTTATTGAGTTCCTTAAATCGCTCACGCCCGAGCGTGGCCGCTCACGCGCTTGGTATCGCTCGAGCTGCTTTCAAAGACTCTATTGACTACATGAACGAGCGGCGACAGTTTCAAAAACGTTTACTTGAGTTTCAAGGCATGCAGTTTCAAACTGCTGATTTGGCTGCCGAGCTACTAATGTGTGAATCCTGGCTTTGGCACGTGGTTGACCGCGTGGACCGCGGTGACGTTGACATTGGACTTGAGGCATCGGTTCTAAAGCTACGTGCAACCGACATCGCGATGCGTATCACGACCGATGCCGTGCAGTCTTTGGGTGGTTACGGATATTGCAGAGACTATCGTGTCGAACGCTTGATGCGTGACGCCAAAATTACCCAAATCTGGGAGGGCACGAACCAGATCCATCGACAACTTATTGGTCGCAGCTTTTTGAGGAAAAACTGATCATGACAGATATCAAAACCATTGGCGTAGTAGGTTGCGGAACCATGGGCACCGGTATTGCTATCGTCGCGGCACGTGCAGGATTCAAGACTCGACTTTACGATACCCACGCCACAGCACTGGAACAAGCATACAAACAAGCTGCTGCCTTTCTGGGCAAATCCGTTGCGCGTGGCAAGCTGCCAGAGGGCAAAGATCAAGAAATTTTAGCAAACATGCATATCACCACTGATCTTGTGCAGCTTTCTGACTGTGACTTGATTATCGAAGCCGTGTTTGAGGATTTGCAAGTCAAGCATGACATTTTTTCTCAGCTAAACAAAATCTGTCCTGAACATACGATTTTTGCGTCTAACACGTCGACCATAGCTATCACTGACATAGCTGGTGGCAGCGGCAGAGATGACCGGTTTGTCGGCATGCATTTTTGTTTACCAGCTCAACTCATGAAGCTCGTAGAAATGTCAGCAGGCATTAAGACTTCCGAGCAGACTTTTAACCGTGCATGGGCAGCCTGCGAAGCCATGGGACAAAAACCAGTTCGCACGAAAGACACACCAGGTTTTATTTTGAACTACTTCTTGATCCCTTGGCACAACGATGTCATCAATATGGTTGACCAAGGCGTAGCCGATCCTTCAGACATTGATTTAGCGGTGAAAACAGCCTTGGGATACCCTCTGGGGCCGCTTGAATTGCTCGACATGGTTGGCATGGACACTCAAAGACTGTTGTGTGAAGCAATGCATGGTTTGACTCACGAACCACGAGCCGCCTGCCCACCACTGGTCAAGCGCATGATCAGTGCTGGCTTACTGGGCAGAAAGTCAGGTCAGGGATTCTATCGCTACGATGAAAACAAAATTTTTGGGGCATGAGATGAGCTATCGAGTCATCGAATCCGGGGAAAGCTTTTCTTTTCCCGACAAGCATGAGTTTCTAACCAATTCAACCGCAGACGGTTCCGCTTGGGTTTTCATCGGGAAAGATGCCGGCAGATCCTTTCGTGATTCCAAATCAAAGGTAAACAATTCCCCGTTTGTTTTGTTAGAACTAGGCAATGAGTGTCTCGGCGTGCATATTGGTGACGAGGATGGGCCACGCAATACGCTCGGATTTGCAAGATTTCGGTTGGGCAAAGCCGAACCAACCAACTTGGTTGAACTGGTGCGCAAACCCTGGACTGATACCTCGGCCATTCAGGATGCAAAGGCATCGTTAGAGGCCTCTGGATTAGTGGTGGCAGTGTGTCAGGACTTTCCTGGTCGAATACTTAACCGTCTATTGCGCCCCTACTACAATGCCGCGCTCAGGCGATTGGATGAGGGCTTAGCAACCGCAAGCGATATGGATGCCACCCTGCGCATGGGACTTGGATATCCGGAAGGTCCTATCGAGCTACTTAACCGGACAGGTCTCCAACATCATTACGAAGTGACACAAGCGCTATTCGAACAGTTAGGTCAAGAGCCGTACTGCCCAGCACGTCGTGCCCGCACTGCTTGGCTGCAAACGAAAAATGGAGATTAATTGATGCAACCACTCTCTGGCGTAAAGATTTTGGATTTCAGCACCCTGCTTCCGGGCCCCATGTGCACACTACTGCTTGCTGAGGCAGGTGCTGACGTTATTAAAGTCGAACGTCCGGGCATGGGTGATGAGATGCGGAGCTACGAGCCCAAACTTGGGCAGGATAGCGTAAATTTCGCCTTGCTAAATCGCGGCAAGCGATCGCTTACCGCCAATTTAAAAGAGCCAGAAAGCATCGAGAAGATAAAGGGCCTCGTTAAGCAAGCTGATGTTCTGGTCGAACAATTCCGGCCTGGTGTGATGCAGCGCCTGGGATTAGGTTTTACAGATCTCTTGGAAATCAATCCACGATTAATTTATTGCTCGATCACAGGTTGGGGGCAGCATGGGCCACTTGCGGACATGGCTGCCCATGACCTGAATTATCAGGCTCAAACCGGCATGCTTAGCTTAAGCGCTGATGAGCAATTGCGCCCAATCGTGCCGCCTACGCTAACAGCAGATATCGCAGG
Organism: Burkholderiaceae bacterium; assembly: GCA_021208885.1. Taxonomy (GTDB): domain Bacteria; phylum Pseudomonadota; class Gammaproteobacteria; order Burkholderiales; family Burkholderiaceae_B; genus Algicoccus. The sequence goes on along the minus strand of JAJOJF010000012.1, from coordinate 4,268 downwards.
TGGCACATACCCAGCTGTCATGAACATTTTGTTGGCGCTACGCCAACGAGACATTGACAACAAGGGCCGCCACCTTGACATTGCCATGGCAGACAATCTTTTTACATTTATGTATTGGGGTTTAGGTAGCGGGTGGGCAAACAATGCATGGCCACGCACTGGGCAAGAGTTAGTAACCGGTGGCAGCCCACGCTATCGAATCTATCGAACCAAGGACAACAAGTTTCTCGCTGCGGCCCCTCTGGAGGACCGATTCTGGGCAACTTTTCTGGATATTATTGGCTTGCCAGAGTTCAAAGATGCTGACCCGATGGCATCAATCACTGAAAAGATTGCAGCCCGAATTGAACAAGAGCCCCTTGCCTACTGGCTTGAAAAGCTCGCCAATCAAGATGTCTGTGTCAACGAGATAAAAACGCTCGAACAGGCAATCCATGATGAGCATTTCATCGCCCGTAAAGTATTCAGTAAAAACGTGACGACGCCGGATGGCAACACGATTAGCGCGCTTCCCGTTCCAGTTTGCCAACAATTTTGTGACCAGAGTCCGAGCAAGCAAAGCCCCGCACTCGAAACAACCGATGTACAGTGGCTTGCCTGATCACGCAATCAAAACAAAAAAGAGCAGAAAAGCCTACTTATACACTTTGGGAGGTAGTGGTTGCTTAGGGTCAGCTAACCACTCCTGCGGTTCAGGTCGCTTAAGAGCAAAAATTTCGCGCAAAGGACAATACAAGTCAGCGTAAAGTCTACCGACCGCGTCATATTTGCTTTGATCTAAATAAAGCGTTTCGGGATCGATAAGACCTTCTCTTGCGTGCATAGTTAGAACTTCCCCAACCACAATATCTCGCTCAGCGCTCAGTTGCAACGTAACACTTCGCTTGCACTCAAATGCAACTGGTGCTGTGGCAATACGCGGGGGCTTAACTAGGCGACTAGGTTCAGTTTCAAGTCGAGCCATTTCGAGTTCATCGATACCAGGCTCAAAGTTGATTGCAGTTATGTTCATCGCATCAGCCAGAGCCATATCAACCATGTTCACCACAAACTCACCGCTGTCACGAATGTACTGAGCAGTATCTTTCGGTCGACCATCAGGCCTGCGTTGCACGCCGATCACGCATGTAGGCGGATCTTCGGAAAACATATTAAAAAAACTATACGGCGCCGCATTCACGCGCCCCTGCTCATCGACCGTGGTTATAAGAGCAATCGGTCGCGGGATGACAGTTGATGTCAGTAATTTGTACCGGTCCTTGGCATTGAACTTCGAAAAATCAAACTCCATTTATCCCCTCGCATTCTAGTTGTCTTACATCTTTTTTGATGATGCATCTTAACTGATCAACTACTGCTTCGCCAGCCAAACAAAACAGTCACAACGGACGCGCAAGAATTCGACATGGTGCACCATCACCACCCTTAATGTTCAGTGCACTACAAATCACCTCGACTCTCTGACCGCTTAGTCTGTCTAGATTGGTTAGATGCTCTGCAATTAGCACTCCATGTGCCAACAGCAGTCGATGAACCGGAAAATTAAAACCACTAGCTCGTCTGTGATGAGCCAAATCAGGTGTCGGCATATCCACCCCAACGAGTTTGACTTGATGATCAATTAGCCACTGTGCACCTTCAATACTCAAAGATGGGTGATCAGCGTAACCATTATCGAAAGCGCGATGATGCATGCCCGTGTTTAGCAGCAAAATGTCACCACGTTCCAGGAGTCCGAGCGCACCCTCGAGTTCTCTGGGCCCAATCAGTCCCTGCGCATCGGGATTTACATGCCAGACCACGCCAGGACCACACAACCGCTCCAATGGAATATCTTCAAATGCCGGTCCATCGTTGTAAACATGGCGCGGCGAATCGACGTGCGTTCCAATATGGGCAATCATATCTAGATGCGTGACGTTTAGCGGATCTGCCGGCGCACTCATAAACTTGTTAAACGCTGGCTGTGGAAAGAATGGCTGGCGCGGCATGTCACGAGACAATGTATGCGAAAGATCTACCCAGACGCCCTTAGCCGCAACAGAGTCGAGCTTGGGCAGTTCGATCCAGCCTCGCCAACCTTTGTCTGTCGGACATTTCTCACACATTGACTTCCCCTGAGCTCAAAATACTGGTTTATTGGGCACCGTGTTTTGCAAGCACCTTGACCAGATCCTCAAGTTCGATATTTTCCAGATTACCAATTAGGCTCAACATGGATTCACAGTGAGCAGAACTGACGACTCCATCAAGGTTATTACGAAACTTATCAAGGAGTTCTTCTTCAGTTAAGGGGTTCTGGGGATCTCCCTTGGGATACATGTGCGTGGCCTCATAAATCTGGCCGTTGCAAAGCTCCACAATTACTCTGGCTGGGAACTTCTCTGGGTACAGAAGGCTGAGTTCAGAGTCAGCGACAATCTCAACCTTTTGCAGCATATCGCCGATGGTCGAGTCAGTGAATCGATTACTGGAAAATTGCCTTTGTGTAATTTCTCCGTCCACAAGCGCAGCAGCTATACAGTAAGGAACGGACAAACGGGCAGCCATGCTGTTGCATATATCTCTACTCGAAAAATGCGACTTGACCGTCGCATAGGTTCTAACCTCAACACTTTTTACGTCAGCAGGATTTACCCTTTTTTTAGATAAGATTTCAAGGGTGGCGCCAATAGGGGAATGACTGGCGAGAATCGAGGGGTAAAACTTAAAACCATTCTGAAGTATTTCCCAGTCCCGCCCAAGACCTGCGCCAAGTATTTCCGGTTTTGGCTCAAGGCTGTAGGCTGCAAGGTAGCCTTTAGGATGTCCAAAAATGTCCGGTGGCGCAGTTGCACCGAAATCAGTCAACATCGCAGCAAGCACGCCATTCATCGCCGCCTTTCCTGGATGCACACTCTTGGAGTCATCGCCTGACTCAAAAAAGGTGTTCAAGCCTGCGGCTTGTGTACCAGCAAAACCTAGCGCGATTCGCATTTGCTCTGGTGTCATCTGCCAAGCCCGTGCGGCCGCAGCTGCTGCACCAAATGTCCCATTTGTAGCGGTGGAATGCCAAAAACGATAATGTGTTGGCATCACTGACATGCCAACACGCGCAGTGACCTCGTAACCGACAACCAAAGACACTAAAAAGTCGCGCGCATCAGCCCGATTTGCCAATGCCGCTGACAAAGCAGCTGGTACAACGACCGATCCAATATGCACGAGTGCACGTTTATGTGTGTCGTCATTATCTGCAGCATTGATCAAAATGCCATTGGCAAGGCCAGCAGCGGCCGGATGCGTCATCTCACCATTGATAACAAGCGCCGAACCAGGTCCAAAACTGGCCGCAATCTTTGCAGCAATTGCCGCTTTCTTGGGATCTTCTTTATAGGCTGCGTAAGCACAGCCAACCGCATCCAACAGAAACCGCTTGGCCTGATCGACAACCTCGGATGGCAGGTCACCATACCGCAAAGTGGCACAAAATTCCGAAAGGGCTTCGATCGCGTTGATACTCATGCTCGTTCCAGTTCATGAACCAAGCTTTGATGGTATCAACAAAGATGCCCTGTGTTTATAAGATCAACAGTAAAAGCGATTCTTCTGGAAGACAGAGGTTCCTAGTACGACGGACCCTGAAGATCTGAGCAAATAAAAAAGCAGCCCGTGGGCTGCTTTTTTATTTATTTTTTTGGCTCCCCAACCTGGGCTCGAACCAGGGACCTACGGATTAACAGTCCGCAGATTAAATTCTCGTGCCACTTTGACAAAATCAAAAGATACACAGATTGTTCAATTTATACAAGGATTTACAATAAATCAGTGTTCGGTCATGTTCGCTCGAATCCGTAGATGCTTGCTATAATTCGTCGTTGAAAGTGGCACACAAGTGGCACGAGAGTGGCACCAACGAAAGTGCCCTCACTTCCCTTCACCCCTGCTCTACAAGGCGAACCCATGCCCAAAAGCCTGACGACGCTGGCCATCAACGCGGCACTGCGAGAATCTAAAAACACCGGCAAGACCACTTGGTTAACGGACGGATCGATACCGCGTGGTCACGGCGGGCTGCAACTACGAGCCGATAAAGGCATGGGCCGATGGTACTGGCGCTACTCAGTTGGTACAAAGAAAGTCCGTATTGCGCTCGGTACCTACGCCGCTGAAAAGACGCAGGCATGCCTAACGCTAGCCGAGGCGCGTCAGGTCATACTCGAAAAAGCCGCACTGTACCAAGACCCAAACACACGTGACGTACGCGAGCATCTGAAGCGCGAGCAAGA